>JAFDYB010000079.1 GCA_018267655.1 Bacteroidota bacterium | reverse complement strand
TAGAAAAAGCCATTGAAACACATACACAACCGCACGAAATATTAAATGCAACAAGGAAAATTATTATAGAGCGCTTAAAAAGAGATGGTAGCGCCGAAGGCGGTAAAGACGGTATGGATTGTAGCTTGTGTGTGTTTGATTTTGTTAATATGAAATTACAAATAGCGGCTGCTAATAATCCGGTGTGGATAGTGCGCAATCGTTTGTTGAGCGAAGTAGAAACGAACGATGCAAGTGTGGCTTCGGCTCCGCTCAGCCACAGAGAGGTAATAGAAATAAAACCTGATAAAATGCCCGTAGGCAAACATGATAAGCAAGATATACCATTTACCCTGCACGAAATACAACTACAAAAAGGCGATGTAATTTACACCCTCACCGACGGCTTTTCTGACCAGTTTGGCGGTGAGAATAACAAAAAATTTATGAGTAAAAATTTGCGTGAGTTGCTTGCAAAAAACGCTCACTTGCCAATGCAGGAGCAAAAAGTATTACTAGAAACAACATTTAAAAATTGGATTGGAAATGCAGAGCAGGTAGATGATGTAACGGTGATTGGGGTTAAAATTTAATTTTACTATCTTTAATAGAAAATATAACCATGAAGTCGTTTCCCTTAACTCGTTTATTTGTAATAATTTTCTTTTTTTTAGAAACTTTAAATTTAAAATCTCAAATTAACGATTCGTTAATAGTGATTTATAAGAATGCAAGTCACGATACAATTCGCGTAAGAGTGCTATTAAATATTGTTTCTAAAATTTGTGATTCAAATCCTGATTCAGCTATAAAAACATTGACTGCTTGTCAATCTATTTGTAATAAAAATTTTAAAATAAAAAATATAAATCCTTCAACTCTATACAATTTTAAACTTCTGTCTGCAAACACTCAATTAAGCCTTGCTTATGCTTATATGCTTATAGGAAAAATGAATGAGGCTGCCCAGATTTATAGATCCGTTATTCCCATACTAAAGCAGTTGAAAAATTTCGATGTTTTATCAAATGCTTATGTTTTTTATGCCTCGTATTACCTAAATATTGGAAAATTAGATACAGCAAATTATTATGCACAGATATCATTAAAAGAAGCACAAAAAATAAAACATGGTAAATTAATAGCTCAAGCTGAAAACATTTTGGGTTTAATAAGTGATTACAAAGGTGATTATGTTTCAGCTTTAAAATATTATTTAGATGGGTTAAAAATAGCTAGTACAACTAATGACAATAAGGGAATTGCTAATTTTTATAGAAATATAGGTGGAATTTATGAAACACAAAATAAACTTGATGAAGCGATGAAATATTATCAAAACGCTTTAAAATTGAGACTTAAAAATAATGACGAAATAAATGTAGCTGAGAGCTACAACACTATTGCAATTATTTATAGGAAAATGAACAACTTAAACGAAGCGTTAATTTTTAATTCAAAGGCTTTAGAAATTCAAAAAATGGTACATGATATGCCAGGGCTGGCTCTTACATATAATAATATTAGCGTTGTATATCACGATATGAAAATATACGACAAGGCAGCTAATTTTTTAGAAAAAGGAATAGAAGTTCAAATTAAAATAAACGATTTAAATGGATTGTCGTACTCTTATAACAATTTAGCAGTTCTAAACCAAGAAAATAAAAAGTACGATAAGGCAATATTTTATGCAAATAAGAGCTTATCTATCGCTGAAAAAATTGCCTTTCCGAGTTTAATTGACCAGTCAGCAAAAACTCTTTACAATCTTTATAAAAAAATAAATAATTACCAAAAAGCATTAGAATATTTTACTTTACATATTAAAATGCGAGACAGTATTAACAACGTTGATGCTCAAAAATTGGTTATTGAGCAGCAAGCAAATTTTGAATATTCTCAAAAAAAAGCAATTGAAGATGTGAAACATAAGTTAGAGCTGAGTAAGCAAGATGATCTTGCTAAAGCAGAAAAGAACAAACAGCGAATTGTTATTTTATCGGTAACTACTTTATTAATTGTAGTGCTTATTTTTTCTGTTTTTATTTACAATAGGTTTAAATTTACTCAAAAACAAAAATCAGTTATTGAATTAAAGGAAAAAGAAACTCGCGACCAAAAGCATATTATTGAAGAAAAACACAAAGAAATCACCGACAGCATCAATTACGCCGAGCGCATACAACGCAGTTTTTTAGCCACCAAAGAAATGTTGGATAGTAATTTGAACTTTTCTGCCTCTTCGAGTGCAGTCGAGAAGTCAATAGGTCTCGACTACGCTCGACCTGACATCTCCCAAAAAGAAACTCGACCCGACAACTACTTTGTATTCTTCAAACCCAAAGACGTAGTAAGCGGCGATTTTTATTGGGCGGCTAATCTTGTCAGTTCGAGCGAAGTCGAGAACGACAAGGGTACTATCAACGCCTCAACTCCGCTAGGCGTGACAAAAAAATTATTTTGTTTAGCCACCGCCGACAGCACAGGTCACGGTGTTCCAGGCGCTATTATGAGTTTACTAAACATTACCAGCTTAGAAAAAGCCATTGAAACACATACACAACCGCACGAAATATTAAATGCAACAAGG
>JAFDYB010000078.1 GCA_018267655.1 Bacteroidota bacterium | reverse complement strand
TGGTTTTGCTTTTTCAACATAAATACCGTCTTCAAATACTAGGTCTTGTGCAACAGCAATTCGGAATGATAAGAGGATAATTAATATTTGTCTCATTTATATTTGTCTAACAATTACTGCTAACGGTTTGCAGCTACAAGAAGTTGGCGATTTTTACCACAAATGTTCATACGAAGAACGAATGTTTGATTAACCACAAAACTGTCATACGAAGCACTGAACCGCCAATTTCTTGTAGGTGCTGTTATAGGCTGGCGTTCTTGTCTGTCGTGGGTTACAACCATTTTTATGTCGTCCGTTTGTGTCATTTGTCGAGTGCTTTTTTGTCTGGCTTGTGTGTCGGGTGTTTTATTTTTTTTTGAAGCGTTGGAAATTTTTTAAAAACAATTTTTCTTTTGTGTCGGCTTTGCAAGCTCTATTAAAAACTTGGGTCGAGTGTCGGGTTGTGCGGTTTTTAATTGTGCTTGCAAATTGAGTTGGCTCATAGATTTAGTGAATATTCTTTTGCTACTTGTTCCCATTTCTTAGATACGTCTTTTGAAATTAAAAGAGATTCTTCATTAGCAACTTGTTGTCTTTCGTTTTTACCAAATGACAAAAAGTTAAAACTTCCGTGTATGTAATACTCGTTGTCTTTGATAACAAGTTTTCTGTGCGTTCCTGTCAGCCTTGAGTGAATTTCTGCAAAGTGTGTCGGCAAGTGAATAAGTTTAAACTTGTCCTTGTGTTGCTTTTGTAATGCTTCAACTTTTCTCAATGTATAAATGTCGTGTTCGTCTTTTTCACTAATTCCGTAAAGTATTGTTAGTTGTTTTTTGTCTTTCAAAAGCTTTTCAAAAAGCGGAATGTATTCTTGTGTTGCTCTTTTTATCCAAGGGCTTTCAATCAGAATTTTTTCTTTTACGTTATTCAACGCCTCAATAAATTTCTGTTTAGTTTCCCAAATTGTCAAAGTGCTTAAATCGTCTGTTTGTGATTGAACTTTTGATTCTTCGTGAATTATGGTAATTTCTTCAAATTCTGTCCTTTCAGAACTACTAAGCGAATAAATGTAATGACGATATTCAGAATTGAATTTGGAAGTCAAACTTTTGATTTCTTTTAGCGTTTCAAAATTCCTAACTTCTAATTTTGGTTCTTGATTGCTTTTTCTGTCAGGAATGTATTCTATGAGCCCAAAATTACACCAATCGTTAGAGTCGTATTTTATGTCGTCAGAAGCGTAGCTTATCAAATACGCCTTGTTTTCATTGTCTTGTTTATAAGTGTCTGCCAACTGCTGAAATTTGCCTTCAATAAGTTCGGGGTTTCGGTTTGACAGTTTAACTTCTGGGTCTAAACTTTTCAGTAGTTTCTTTTCAGTTCTGTTTTGTCGTGCCGACATTATTTCACCCGAAATTCCGTCAATCAAAAACTCAAATTCTTCTTTTTCTTCAATACGAAGTATTTTTTCGTCTTGAATAAATTTTTCGCCTTCTTCTGTTACAATCCACTTTTCAGAAACCAAATCAACAAGACCTTTTTCACGTAACGTAAACAATTCACGCAAAACAAATTCGTCTGTTTGTCCCAAACCTAAAAACGTAAATAATTTGTCTTGTGATGAAAAACCTGCTTGAATTGCACGCAAAAGCACATTGTAAACTTTTACCAAAGAGCCGTCTGGCTGCTTGTTTACAAGCACGTCTAATCTAATTTTCCGAACAGGGTAGCTAAACTGAATTAATTCGTTCAGTCTGTAACCTGTCGGGGCTTTATCTTTTAGTTGTTTATATGCTTCTACCTCTGTCATTTAAAAAGTCCGTTTAGTTGTTCGGATTTAACAATCCAATCTTTTTTCAGTAGTTCCAAATAGTTTTGCAAAGCGGCTTTTTCGCCCTTTAAACGTCTTGTCTTTGCATTGATAATACCGTGGTAATCACCAACTATTATGAGCAATTTCTTTTGGCGTGATAACGCAACATTGATACGATTTGGAACTTCCAAGAAACCTAAATCAAGCCCCGCACCGCTTTTTACTAAGTCCACAATTACTATATCACGTTCTAAACCTTGAAAACGGTCAACGACCGAAACTGTAAGTTTATCTTCAGTTTTGTTCCATTTACAAACCGAATTAATTTTACCTTGAAAACGTTTTTTATCAATGTTCTTTTTCAGTTCACGGAATTGTGCTGTATAGCCTGTGATTACGCCAATAGAATAATCTTTTACCTTTTCGTATTTGTTCAACAACTCCAAAATTTCGGGAATGATTGTCGCACTTTCTTTATTCAAAGACGATGAATTGTTGTCTTTTTCATTTTTGTAATGACTTCCAATGTCAATAAAAAATAAAGAACTATCAATTGCTAAAGGCAAATTGTGTTCTGCTGAAATTTCTCTGCTAACAGGTTCAATCGGCTCATCACCTTCGGGTTCGTAAAAGCATTTTGAAGTAAGTTTTACTTGGTCGGCTGATGAACGCCTACACTCTGTTAATTGTGCTTTGTAGTCGTAATCAATATTTGTAATGACTTGCTCAAACAAACTCGGACGATTGAAATAATCTTCCCAATTTTCTAATTCCCCTGCTTCTTTCTTAAATTTTTCACGCAACCAACTTTCAACTTCTCTTGTGCTTGTTAGCATTGGACGTAATTGTCTGTGGTCGCCAACGTAAATTAGATTTTTGCCTGTAATAATAGGAACAAGAGCTTCGGCAGTTGTTGCTTTACCTGATTCGTCCATTATCACATAATCAAACTCAAAATTATATTTGGCGTATTTCTTAGCTGCGATATGGTTACAAGTCGCACCAATTACACGAATGCTGTCTATGAGTTTTTGATTGATTGCACTTTTTTCGTCCAAAGAATTTATTGTAACAATCCAATCTCTGTGTAAGTCGTGCAACTTCAAAAAAGTTGACAAGTCAATCTGCAAAACTTGTTCAATCTTTTCAATTGCACTTTCTCTTTCGGTTGGCAAATTGTGCAATTGATTCAAGTTTTGAACTCTTCCAACAATATTTTCAATGCTTGGCTTTGCCTTTTTCCAATCGCTTTGTTTAAAAATGATTTCAGTTATTGAAAAAGCAAACGGATTTTTTCCCTTTAAACTTTCTAAAAACTTTGTTTCTTCTTTTTTGAAATTCTTTTCGGCTGTTTCACGAACTTGTTGTTTCCAACCTTCCAATTTTCGGTCTAACGTATGCTTGCGAATACTTTGTATTCTTGGTTTTGTAATTCCACTTAGACGCAAAATTGGAATTTCGTTTTTCAAAAGATTTTCCAACACTTGGTCAACCGCATTGTTTGTTTGCGAAGTGATAAGAATTTTTGCTTCGAGTTTTTGTGCAAGAATTTGAAAAACGATTTCTGTAATTACGGTTGTTTTTCCCGTCCCAGGTGGACCTTGAATTACTGAAAGCGGACTACGATGCAAAGCATTTTCAATAGCACGTTTTTGATTGTATGAATAAATAAGCGGTTTACCGCTTGTGTCTTTCTGAAATACAAGCAAATCGTCCGAATGATTATTGTAAATAGGTGGTAATTCGTCAGGTTTGAAAAGAAAATAAATTAAGTCGGGGTTTTGAACTTCGTTTTTATCAACTTTTCTAATTGCATCAAGTTGCCTGTTTTTTTCTTCTTCTTTTTTGTTTGTGTTTTCAAACAAAAATCCCGATTGCGGAATGCTGTCTTTTTTCAAGCGTTCGCAATCTTTGATTTTAAGAAGCATATCTTTTGTATGAAATTCGTAAGGCTTCCCTGCAAACTCAACTGTTTCTTTGTTTTGCTTTCTGTCAGAATTAGCGGAAACAACATATTCAAAGCCTTCTGAATTTGCGTCATTTCCGTCCTCAATATGCTTTAAAACAAAACCAACGCTACTACTTTTGTCGTTTTGTTTAATTGTAAAAATTATTTCATCACCTTTGATTTCAAAGTTTGAGTATTGAAGCCGCAAAGAATTTTTGGCAATAACTTCTTTTTCCTTTTCAAGTAGTTCACGATAAAAATTTAGTTCTTCTCTTACAGCTTTGCGGTTTTCACGAAGTGAAACCTGCTTTTTCTTTTGCTCAAACCATTTTTGGAAATGGGGTGTGAGATCTGCCTTATTATGTGTATGGTCAACGGTGTAAACGAATTTGAAAGGTAATTTTTTACCTTCCTTAATTTTTCTTTCTACAATTTTACTATCAAGTGAATTAAGTGGTTTTATGCTGTTGAATAGCAACTTATCTTCTGATTTTACCCAAATAACACCTTCACAAAGCCAATTACCAATAATAACGTCAAGCAAATAGTTTGCTCCTTCCTTTGGTGAAATATCAAAAATTGGATTCGATGAATTTAGTAGGTCTAAAATTTCGTATCCATTGGAAGAACGAAAACCAACTTGAACAGCTTCCGTTTCCGAAGCAACGGCAAAGTTTTTTAATGTATCAATAACTTGTTGCCAATTCGGTCTGTCAACAGGGTTTTCTGCAAGTAACCTTTGAAGCTGAAAAGCATATTCCTCCGCAAGTGCCATTTGCCTTTCGTCAAAAAACCATTCAACAACTTTACCGATTGAAAAAATGTCAGCCTGAAACGGAAAACCCTTTACAAGTTTGTTCAGTTTTTCTGGTGCTGCAAAACCTCTTGCAAAAATTTCAAGTTCTTTTGTTTGGCTTAAAGTTTTTGTGATGTCTGCAAGTCCAAAATCTACAAGGTAGAATTGCCCGTTTTTGTCGATTAGAATATTTGCAGGGTGGATGTCTCCGTGATTGATTTTGAATTTCAAATGCAATTCTTTCAAGCAATCTGCAAGGTCAAGAAGTCCGCTAATTGCACCTTGTGTTTTAAGTTCAAAAACTTTCGTTTCAAAAGTTTCTACTTCTTCTAAAAGTTCATAGACTATGGCAAAAGCATTTTGTTCTTCATCATAGCCATATTCAATAATTTCGGGTAATGCAGAATGTCTGGCTTTTTGCAAATGACGAAGTTTATCCGCTAAAATTTTTGCTTTTGTGTCGTTCTTTTCAATTCCTAAAATCCACTTAACCCAAAACTCTTTACCTTCTTCATTAAAGGCAAGTGAGCTTTGCGAATAGCCTCTTTTGTTAATGCCAAATTGGTTATATTGATATTTATTGAAAAGCATTTAGTCCGTCAAATGTATAATGTTAATGAAAGTGCCGTTAAAAGCGTTGGCAAAAAATGGCTCTTTTGGTATTGCGAAGGGTCGGCTTGTGTGTCGGGCAAAACCAAATGTGCCATTTGTGCGGTTGGCTAAAATTGTTTTAAAAAAATGCGGGTTGGCAAAAAAAATAAAACACGAAGCGTTGGGCTGTCGTGTCGGAAAAAAGTCCGCTGTTAAGTTTATATGTCGTCTTGATGTTTCGATAATTTTCTGTCTGTTTATGGTTGTTGTGTCGTCTGTTACGCTTGCCTATAACGTTTTGGCGCTTGGCGCAGTGGCGGATTTCGGAGCACAAAACTATCAATACACCACAAAAGTTGATGCGAGGTAGAATGTTCAATTAACCACGTCACCCGCCATTGAGCCAAACGCCTGTTACCAGCCGTATTTATTTTGCTCACATTTTCCATCATTATATTGGTCTATAATTTAGTTGAGCAGTCTGATACATATTGGCATCTATCATTCGGTTTGGGTCAATTGAAGCTAAATACAAGATTTGTAAATCTCTAACAATGTCAGCGTAGATATTGTCAACTGAACCTAAAAGTAAAAATCGAAAGCTATCAAAAGAGTATGAATAGGTGTTATTTGGATAAATGCCACCCATACCAATATGTTTATTATTTTGTTCTTCAAAAAATCGAGCAAGGTCTTGAAATGTTGATTGAAAGATTTGTGTCAACTGTGCGTTATTCTCTATTGAGAAATTAAGGTCGTACAGTTGTCGAAACAAATTATACCTTACTCTTACGAATTCCCGTTTCATATAAGGGTCAAATTTTTCAATTTCGATAAACCTAATGTCAAGGACTGTTTTCCATTCAGAAAACCTGTCTTGACGTAACTTATCACTGTTTGCATCTGTTGCAGCCTTTAATCTATGAAGACCAAAATACGCTGCAATTGTCGCTACTGTAGCAGTAAACAATGTTTTGTATTTTCCAAATGAAATTAAATAGGTCTCAATACCATCGGGAGAAAAAGAGAATGAATACTTGATACCAAGTGTCCAATGTATGGTCACTAATGCTATAAGCGACATTAAAATTAAAATCGCAATTATCGTGAGAAGCAACCAGTTAAATAATTTCATTTTTGTTATCATTTTAATCTAATATCAGATTATGTTTTTTTCAAAAGGGTAGGTCACCGCTTTCTACTATTGGATTAATTCCAGCGAGTTTTTTACCCAAATAAGTTGCAATTGCAGAAGTTACTTCAACAACTAATTCTGCTTCTAAATATTCCGGTGCTTCTCCTTCTCTTAAATGTCTGCCTTGTTCAGAAGTAAAACCCCAAATCTTTGTTACAGCTTGGTCAAGTGGAGAAGGAATTACGCCAGGATATTTTTTCATTAAGTCACCAAGTGTTGATTTTTTGTCACCTGTATATTCTCTTGTCACACATTCTAAACAAGCCAAAGAATGCTGAATTGCACCTGTAATGTCAGGAGTTGGTCTCCTAGATAAGTCGTTAAGTGCTTCTCTTATCTCTGTTTTTGCTGTTTGTAATTTTGCAACGTCAAGGACTGAAACTACTGTCTTAACGGCTGTTTCAAACACTTCGTCACCACGTGTTTCAACTTGTCCATTTATAATTTTCCAACCTATTCCGTTTGTTATGAAGTATTCGTTAATTTCTTTGGTGAATAATTCTTTTTCTTTCGGGTTCAGCTTTTGAATTATGACTTCAATTATGTCATATACTAAATACCATTCACAGCTTTCTAAATGCTGTCCGACTTCCCAGTCAATGTTTGGAAATTCTGACCAATTATTACTGTCAGGTGGAGTTTTTAAAACTCTTGAAGTGATTTTCCTGAGGTCAGAAGGATTCTTGTTAAGGTCGTAAAATGCCATTTTTATAAAACCACGAAGTCCTTCTGGAGCGTCTTCACGAACAGTTATCTCTTTTTCCTTTAATGAAAAAAGTCCTTGTCGTCTTGAAAATGTTTCTTTATTGTCCATTCGTTTCTGTCGTCTTTAATATGGCTGGTAACGGTCGGCAGCCTTGCGACTGTTGGGTTTAAATGTGTTTAATTTATCACACCAATTACGGCAATAAAGTTGAAAGAAGCAACACGTTGAACTTTCCCCAATAGCGCAAGGGTGCTGTTATGTAGTCGTGGTAAAAGTAAACCCACCAAGCCAAATAAAAGGATGCAATTTGCCATAATTTTATGCTTGGCCGTGTGCGCTTCTCATGGTCGACAATGATTACTGTGCGGGCTGGTTTAAAATTATAACCGCAAATTAAATTGCTTTTATTGGGTAAGGCTCAAACATCTGTCGAGATGAACTTAAGCCTGAATGATTAAGACCAACGTTAACAACGCAACTACCCAACAACGCCCTAATGTTTGAATACTTTTACCATGTGACATAACGGTTTCAAGCTACCAGTAGTGCGGTTTGAAACATTGTCTACCGAAAAGCTTGTTTAAAGATACTATGTTTCTATGCATTTGCAAAATGAAAATAACCTTCGCGAAGCGACCTTGAATT
>JAFDYB010000077.1 GCA_018267655.1 Bacteroidota bacterium | reverse complement strand
TAATTACTCTCGCCTTAATGCTATTGATACTACTAAATTAGCCCAATTTAATACCGCAAATGCAATTAAAGATGCTGCTAATAACCAAGGCTTAGGAGGTGCAGGCATAGGTATGGGCGTTGGTATGGGTATGGGAAATATGATGACAGGCATGTTTAATCAAATGGGTGTAGGTAATCAACAAAATATGAATAACATGCAAGTCCCTCCTCCTCCTCCACTCATTCAATTTCATGTGATAGTTAATGGTGCACAAGCTGGCCCTTTTAACTTACAACAATTGCAGGCCATGTCAACATCAGGGCAACTTACGCGAACTACCATGGTTTGGAAAGCAGGAATGGCAAATTGGGCAAATGCCGAAAGCCAACCCGAATTAAATGCATTGTTTGTAAATGTACCGCCACCGCCGCCAATGCCATAACTGGAGTTACTGATTGAAAAAACTAATTTGAAGCGTTAAGGCTTTGCCTAAAAACAGATCGCCTGCGATTATTTTCTCCTTTATTCATAAAGTAAATAAAATTTTTGGGGACTTTTATTTTATACGAAAAAATTGCATCTATTTCTGTTAACTTCGGCATTAATACTCCAGATTGAAGGTCAACCCAAAAAGCTAATTACTACGTTAAAAGCTACAATAGTTTTTTTGAGCTAGGTCTAAATCAATACCGGTTTCAATTATCACTTATTTATAAAATAAACAGATCAAAAAATAATTAATAATGTTTTGTTGACTTAAAACTTTAAAATAAAAAATTATGATATGGGTAACGTTTAATATGAATTTCTTTTACGATTTGATATAAGCTAGTTTTAAATTCATCAATATTTATTTTGTTTTGTGCGCTTATAAACACACAGTTTACATTCAAGCCTTTCATCCAAGTGTTTTTAATTTCTTCGAGTGAAATATTTTCTTTTTTTATTGGCGTTAAATCATCTTCTTCTTTAGGAACATAGGTAAACGCATCTATTTTATTAAATACCAGTATAGTGTTTTTTTGACCAGCTCCAATTTCATGTAATGTTTGTTTTACAACGTTTAAATGTTCTTCAAAATTTTTGTGCGATATATCAATTACATGAATCAATACATCTGCTTCACGAACTTCATCTAATGTTGATTTAAAGCTTTCAACTAATTGTGTTGGTAATTTTCTAATAAAACCAACTGTATCACTCAATAAAAAAAACAAATTATTTAACGTTACTTTCCGTACAGTAGTGTCTAAAGTTGCAAATAATTTATTTTCGGCAAACACATCGCTTTTACTAATTAAATTCATTATTGTACTTTTTCCAACATTTGTATAACCTACTAATGCTACTCGCACCATTTCTCCCCTGTTTTTACGCTGAGTAGCCATTTGCTGGTCAATTATTTTAAGCTTTTCTTTTAGTTGAGCAATTTTATCGCGTACAATTCTTCTATCGGTTTCAATTTCTTTCTCCCCTGCCCCACCACGTGTGCCAGTGCCGCCTCTTTGCCGTTCAAGATGAGTCCACATACCTGTTAAGCGTGGCAATAAATACTGATATTGCGCTAATTGTACCTGTGTTTTAGCATGTGCTGTTTGGGCTCTTTGTTCGAATATTTCGAGAATTAATGTTGTACGGTCGAGAATTTTAATTTTTAATTCTTTTTCAAGATTTCGTTGCTGCGAAGGCGAAAGCTCATCATCAAAAATTATAAGTGAAATCTTATGTTCAACAACAAAATCTTTTACTTCTTGTAACTTACCCTTTCCAATAAAAGTTGCTTTATCTGGCTTTTCGAGTTTTTGTGTGATTATTTTTTTAGTTTCAACACCATAAGTTTCTGCTAAAAACCTTAACTCATCAAGATACTCAGCGGCTTGATCTTCGGGCTGTTGTTTATTAATAACGCCAATTAAAATGGCAGTAGGCGTAACAAATGCAGTAGATGTAGCTTTTTTCAACGAAATTACTTTCCTTTAATATTTGACAGAACGTATTCAGCTACGGCTTGTGCCTGCTCAGCATTAACTTGGGCTGCTGGCATAGCTCCCTTACCTTGTAAAATAATATTTTTTATATCTTCATTACTAAGTGTTGTAAGTGATAAATCTTTTGCTCCGCTAGCACCAAGCTTACCATTATCGCCATGACATAATGCACAATTTGATTTATAAATTGAAGCCGCATCATTAGTAGCAAGAGAGCTTTCAGCAGCAATGCCTTTGCGTTTGTGATATACTTCGGCTAAGCCAAACGAACCTGTAATCATTAACAAACTTAAGGCTGCAAGCATTTTATTTTTCTTTTTAAAGCCAATAACTGCAATTGGTATGCTGGCAAAAACTAGTATTATTTTTATCCAAAATAAAAAATCATATTTGCCTCCAAACGAAAGCTGAGTAGTTAAATAAATACCTGTAATTAAAAATAATGCACTGATAATCATTTCCGGAATTCGCATTTTTTTTGAAAATTTTTCAAATAATTCAATTTTATCGCTAATAAGCAATATTGTTTTTATAACATACAGTAATAAAAATAACGTAACTACTAAATAATGTGAATGTAATATCCCTTTATACATAATAAAATTTTCTCTAAAATTAATAAACCCTTTTTAATTAACCCAAAAAAATTACACTAATGCTTCTACCTGTGTGCAAATACCATTTTCGCATACGTAGCATTTCAATCGGTCTTTAAAAATAGATGGTTTGTAAATAGATTTATTTAAAAGCATTCGTAAGCACTCTTGTATTCCTTCAATAATACTTGGGTGAGGGTGCATCATATCTGCTAATTCGCGAATACCTTGATTGGTATGAATTAAATAGGCAACGCCTTGTATGGCGCTGCTGGCATGTTCTCCAACAGCTCTCATTCCTAAAATTCTCATGCCGTTATCGTTGGTAACAATTATTTTAAAAAATCCTTTTGTTTTTCGCATCGCAATAGCCCGTGCATTGGTACTATAATCTAATTTTACTACTTTATGCGGAATATCTTTTGCTTTACACTCTTGTTCGCTCATGCCTACTGAAGCCACCTCTGGATTTAAAAACATAATGGTTGAAATATTTTGATAGGAGAGCGGCTTAACTATAGGGCCAAACATTCGCACAACTGCGTGTCGGGCTTCGCGTTCGCCTACATTTACTAAGGCTATTTCGGTAGTTACATCGCCTGCGGCGTAAATATTACTTATATTTGTTTGAGTATCATTGTCCCATATTGAGCCTCGTTCATTTATTTTTACTCCTGCGTTTTCTAATCCAATGTTTTCTATATTAGCTGTTCTGCCTATTGAAATTAGAGCTTTTTCTACTCTAAACACTTCATTTTTTCCGTGTTTATATTCTAATTCATATTCTACTTCGTTGTCAATTTTTTCCATTCTAACCAACGAGGCGCCATGATGTACTTTTGCTCCTTGCGATTCAAGATTGTGCTCAATTATTTCAGCAATGTCTTCGTCTTCAAATGGTAAAATCCGTTCGGCTTTATCTATTAAACTTACCTTGGTTTGTCCAAAACTCGAAAATATTGTAGCAAACTCACAGCCAATTACCCCTGCCCCTAATACCACCATACTTTTTGGAAAGGACTTTAGATTTTTAATTCCGTTGCTCGTTAAAATAATATGTTCGTCAACATCGATATTTGCTGGTTTGCGAGGGCGGCTGCCGGTAGCAATTAAAATATTTTCGGCAAAAACTTTTTTTATAGTACCATCTTCCTTTTTTATTTGTACGTGGTGCTTGTCTAAAATATACCCCGTTCCTTTTTCGTAATAAAATAAACGATTTTCTTGATTTTGCAGTAATTGCATGTGAACCGTCATTTGTGTTTTACGTTCAAAAACGGCTTCGTTTACAATTTTATTTATTGCATCAAAATCAGGTTTATAGTTTGGCATTATTTCACGAATCGAAGCTACTTTTAAAGCTTGCTCCCAAAGCGTTTTTGAAGTCAACACTCCATCATAAATTCCTGTACCGCCAATTCGTTTTTTTTCAATTAACAAAACTTTTTTACCAAAATCAATTGCACGCATTGCGCCTGCGTAGCCACTAGGGCCGCCACCTATTACCACTAAATCAAAATGTTCCATAATGTTTTGCCAAAAGTAATGCTTAATCTTATAAATGAATTATTTAATTTGCGTGCTGAAAATCAATGGGTTATAAACTTGTCTTTTTCATAAATTATTTTTAGCTTTGCCCCCCTAAAAATTAAAGATTATTATGAACGAACTCGTTATTTATTTGGTACCTCTTTTAGGTATCGTAGGATTACTTGTAATGGCAATTAAAAGCGCTTGGGTTAATAAACAAGATGCCGGCGAAAAAAATATGAAAGAGCTTGCCGGCTACATTGCCGATGGCGCTATGGCTTTTTTAAAAGCTGAGTGGAGGGTATTGAGCATATTTGTATTAATAGGTGCGGTTTTATTAGCCTTTAGCGGTACTGTGCATCAAATTGGCGGGCGCGAAATTCACTCGCATTGGTTAATTTCATTAGCATTTATTATTGGTGCTGTATTTAGCGCAACTGCCGGGTATATAGGAATGAAAGTTGCTACCAAGGCAAATGTACGCACAACACAAGCTGCTCGTACAAGTTTAGCACAGGCTTTAAAGGTTTCGTTTACCGGCGGAACCGTAATGGGGCTTGGTGTTGCCGGACTAGCTGTATTTGGTTTGGGCGCATTGTTTATTGTGTTTTTAGCTATGTTTAGTCATTTGGGTGAAAATCAAATTAAAACTGCTATCGAAGTACTTACAGGGTTTTCGTTAGGAGCTGAAAGTATTGCTTTATTTGCACGTGTTGGTGGTGGTATCTATACCAAAGCTGCCGATGTTGGTGCCGATTTAGTTGGTAAAGTTGAAGCCGGAATCCCGGAAGATGATGTACGTAACCCTGCAACTATTGCCGATAATGTGGGCGATAACGTGGGCGACGTAGCTGGTATGGGTGCAGATTTGTTTGGTTCTTACGTTGCAACCATTTTAGCAACCATGGTACTTGGACAAGAAATTAAATCGCAAGATAATTTTGGCGGATTAGCTCCTATATTACTACCAATGGTAATTGCAGGTTTAGGAATTATATTTTCGATTGTAGGAACGCTTTTTGTGCGCGTTAAAGGCGAAAAAGATTCTGTTCAAAACGCATTAAATTTAGGAAACTGGTCATCAATTATACTTACAATTATAACTTCTTATTTTTTAGTAAAGTGGATGTTACCTGCTGAACTTTCGTTGCGGGGCTACACATTTACTGCAAATTCTGTATTTGTTGCCATATTTATAGGATTAATTGTTGGCGCAATTATGAGTTGGATTACTGAATACTACACCGCAATGGGCAAACGTCCGGTTAACTCAATTATACAAAAATCGGCTACCGGGCACGCAACAAATATTATTGGTGGTATTTCGGTTGGTATGGAAAGTACTGTTGTTCCAACAATTGTATTGGCTGCAGGAATTATGGGCTCGTATCATTTTGCCGGTTTATATGGTGTTGCAATTGCTGCTGCGGGTATGATGGCAACTACTGCTATGCAATTGGCAATTGATGCTTTTGGACCAATTGCCGATAATGCCGGTGGAATTGCCGAAATGAGTCAGTTACCTCCTGAAGTTCGCGAGCGCACCGATAATTTAGATGCAGTTGGTAATACCACTGCCGCTACCGGAAAAGGTTTTGCAATTGCTTCGGCGGCATTAACTTCTTTGGCATTATTTGCAGCATTTGTAGGCATAGCGGGAATTTCAAAAATAGATATTTACAAAGCAAACGTATTGGCAGGTTTATTTGTTGGAGCTATGATTCCGTTTATTTTCTCTTCGTTAGCAATTGCCGCTGTTGGACGCGCTGCGATGGATATGGTACAAGAGGTTCGCCGCCAGTTTAAAGAAATTCCGGGGATTATGGAATACAAAGCAAAACCAGAATACGAAAAATGCGTAGCTATTTCAACAAAAGCTTCTATCCGTGAAATGATGTTGCCGGGTGCGATTGCTTTAATTACTCCAGTAGTTGTTGGCTTTATTTTTGGACCTGAAGTGTTAGGCGGTTTATTAGCAGGTGTTACCGTAAGTGGTGTATTACTTGGTATTTTCCAAAACAATGCGGGTGGTGCTTGGGACAATGCTAAAAAATCTTTCGAAAAAGGAGTGTTAATTAACGGCGAAACGTTTTATAAAAAATCAGAGCCTCACAAAGCATCGGTTACAGGCGATACTGTAGGCGATCCATTTAAAGATACTTCGGGTCCTTCGATGAATATTTTAATTAAATTAATGAGTATAGTATCATTAGTAATAGCTCCATATATTTATGGAATTGGTAGCTCAGAAAATGACACTGTAAAAACATCTGAAACTACTGCAAAAGAAGAACACAAATGTATTGTTGATGGGAAAGAGTACACATGTGGCAGTCAATCGCAATGCGACAGTATAATGAATTTAAATAAAAAAAATATAGCTGAATTAACGGGAGCATATAAAATTGACGATTCACATAGTTCAGTTGCATTTAGCGTAAAGCACGTAATATCTGTAGTTAAAGGCTCAATTAATATTGATAGTGGTTATGTTAATTTTGATAAGGCTGCACCAACAAAAATTTTCGTAAAACTTGACATGAATACTATCAATACTCAAAATTCAATGCGCGATACTCATTTAAAAGAAAAAGAGAAATTTTTTGATGTGGCCAAATTTAAAAAAGCAACATTTGAAGCTTCTGAAATTGTAGCAAATACTGAAGGCGGTGATTATGCTTATATTGCAAAAGGCAATTTAACTATTAAAGGTATTACTAAAGCAATAACCTTTCCTTTTAATTATATAGGAAAAAAAGAAATTGAAGAATTTGATGCGAGTGGAAATTCTTATAAATTTAATGTGGCTGGTTTTGAAGGAAAAGTTGAAATCAATTGCAAAGATTTTGGAATTGATAAAGACAAAGCAACTATCGAGATTGATATAGAAGCGATACAAAAATAATCTTTCTGACATCGTTATTTAAAAAAAGCTGTCTCAAAAATGAGATAGCTTTTTTTATAAGAATAATACCAAGCACAACTAAATTTTAATCTAATACCCCTTAATACCAGATGAAAAAATATTTAATCAACTTGGTATAAATGTTTTCAAAATTAACGAGGCGTTTTTAATACATCGCCTCGTTTTTTTTACAAATTATTTATAACTTAGTGCTAATTTGAAAAATATAAAAACATATTTTTTACTAACCTTGTTTTTTATTGCCTTGCAATTTTTTGCCCAAAATAAAAAAGTTGATTCGTTAAAAGCAGTAATTAGCGCATCTAAAATGGATACTAATAAAGTAAAAACATTATACTTTTTAGCTTTCGAATATACTAATCTTGGAGTTGAATACTCCAACCAAACTCTAATATTAGCTAATAAGATACTAACTTTAGGTAAACAAATAAATTATTCAAAAGCCGAGTATTACTATAATGATTTAATTAGAGAAGTTTACAATAAAAAAGATTTCTCTGATACAACTATATTAATTTTAGAAAATGTTGCGAAATATTTTGCAACACACAATTACAAACAAGATGAAGGAAATACTTATGCCAATTGCGCTATGCTTTATTATAATACGGCGTTTTATTCAAAATCTTTAGAGTATTTTTTAAAAGCTTTAAAGATAAATGAAGAATTAAATAATAAGAAAAATGTGGCGGGCTATATGGGGAATATTGGTGCCATTTATAATTCACTTGAAAATAATGAAAAGGCATTGGAATTTTATACAGCAGCTTTAAAAATAAACGAAGATAATAAATACAATCAAAGCATTGCTATTAATTTAGTTTGTATTGGCAACATATACGCTGAAATAAAGGATTATGTGCTTGCGGAAGAATATATGCAAAAGGCTCTAATTTATAACGAACAATTAAAAAATAAATCCTATTATGCTAATAACCTATTAAATCTTGGTAAAATTAAAAGCTTTAAAAACGATACTATTCAAGCCCAAAAATGCTTTAATAAAGCACTAAGCCTTTATAAAGATATAAATGATTCTTATGGCATAGTTTCTACTCTATACGCTATAGGGTGTTTATATGCGCAAACGAAAAACCAAAAAACCGAAAAAGTTCTTTTAGAAGTAATAGAAATGAGTAAAACCATTAAAGATTTAAATAATCAAAAGGGGTGTTACTATGAGTTGTCTAAATGGTATTATTCACAAGGTAATTTCAAAAAGAGTGCAGATACTTATTTGATATACTCTTCCATAAAAGATTCTATATACACTGAGTTTGCCCAAGAAACAACCCTCCGTATGCAATTGGAATTTGACTTTGAAAAAAAAGAAGCCCTACAAAAAGCCGAACAAGACAAGAAAGATATTTTAGCCAAAGAAGAATTAAAAAAACAAACTTTGCAACGCAATGGTTTTATTATTGGTTTTGTATTAATGCTACTTTTAACAGGGGTTGTGTTTCGCAGTTACCGCAACAAACAAAAAGTCAATAAAATTATTAGCGAACAAAAAACAATTGTTGAACAGCAAAAACATGTAATAGAAGATCGTCACAAAGAAATCACCGACAGCATCAATTACGCCGAGCGCATACAACGCAGTTTTTTAGCCACCAAAGAAATGTTGGATAGTAATTTGAACTTTTCTGCCTCTTCGAGTGCGGTCGAGAAGTCAATAGGTCTCGACTACGCTCGACCTGACATCTCCCAAAAAGAAACTCGACCCGACAACTACTTTGTATTCTTCAAACCCAAAGACGTAGTAAGTGGTGATTTTTATTGGGCAGCTAATATTGTCAGTTCGAGCGCAGTCGAGAACTTTGCCATAGCCACCGCCGACAGCACAGGTCACGGTGTTCCAGGCGCTATTATGAGTTTACTAAACATTACCAGCTTAGAAAAAGCCATTGAAACACATACACAACCGCACGAAATATTAAATGCAACAAGG
>JAFDYB010000076.1 GCA_018267655.1 Bacteroidota bacterium | reverse complement strand
TTGTATTCCTTAATATCTTCCTGATGGCTTTTATCACTTTCACGCTTGGATTTATAAAGGTTTGAGTATAAATCCACCAATTCCTTATCACGTTCCTGCAATTCCATAATTTTATTAATCAGTTCATCCTTAGTTTGATGTTGCAGAACTAATCTTTCGAGATATTTGATGGCTAAATCCTTCATTTTTCAATGTTTTCAATGCTTTTAGCTATTAAAAATATACAAATTTAGTCATTCTACAATCGCTCCGCAATTAAGTTCTTATAGAGTTCTTTATTTCATACTACGGAGTTCTTACTCTTCTCTCATAATGCTCTTATATTATTCTTATATAGTTCTTAATATAAAGTCAATCGCCCCCAATTAATCCCGAATTAAATCCACATTCGTTTTGAATAATCCCGGTATTATTTCAGTCCTTCATGTTTTCTATATTTTTTATAATATATTGATAATCAATACTAATTATGTATTTGCTCTTTTTGTTGAATTTTGCCAATTGTTTCCGATTATTATCAAAAATGTTCAAATTTTGATTTGGAAATTTGAAACATTATATCTTACATTTGCGTACAATTATAAAAAAGGAGGAAATTATGATTTCAATAAAATTAGAGGAGTTTATAGACACAAAAAACTTCGAGAAGTTGGGAGAACTACACGAGCTATTAAGTGAAGAGAAATTAAGTGCGGGAGATACAGGTGTAAATTATAGGGTCATTAATCATTGGGATGAAAAAGGTATTATCCGCTATTCAAGAAAAGGAAAAGTAAGCAATCGCAAATACAGCTTTGTAGATTTCATTTGGATTAAGATTGTAAATGAGCTTCGCACATTTGGAGTGAGCTTACCTGTTATTCAAAAAATGGCAAATGAAATTTACACAGAGCTTCCTGTAAAAGATGTCTTTGAAAATTTTGCTCAAACCATTAAGAGCAATCCGAACATGTTTAAAGACTTTGAGGGCGAAGATAAAGAAGGCTTCTTGGAGTTCTTTAAATCGGACGAATATAAAACAGCAGACTGGAGCGATTTTCCTTATCAATTCAATTTTCTGCAAATGCTAATTACAGAAATTATCGCTTCCCGAAAATCGGTAGCCATAATCGTATTTAAAGATGGGGAATGGTTTCCTTATATAAAAGAGAACGAACATTTGTATTCGGATGAGTTGTTGTATAAAAAGGAGTTTCATTCTCAAATAAGAGTAAACATAACCGATTTGATTTTCAACTTCATTTTGGATGATTACTTAATTGAGTATTTAAACGGTCTGCATTTATTTACACCACAGGAACGCAAGCTACTTTATTATATCAAAGAGGGCGACTATAAAAAAGTATTTGTGTTATTTAAATCAAAGAAAAATGAGCCAATCGAAATTAAAAAAAGTAAAGTAGCGCAGGAACAACTCATACGCATACTTCGAGAGAAAGAGTACAAGGAGTTTATTTTGGTAGACAAGAAGAACAGGGAATTTAGGATTAAAGAATCTGACAAGGATGAACCTAAACCTGTAAAAGAAAGAAAAATGTTAGTACCAAATGATGACCCTAACTCCAAAAGAAAATTCAAAGTAATCACGGTTAAAGAATAGGGAGGTTATATGGCAGGGGAAAAGGAAACGGAAAGAAGAAGACTCAGCATTGCCGAACTACGAAAAATGAAGAACTATGAAAATGTATCGGAAGAACAAGCACAGGAAATCATTTTTGCAGTAAGAAACTTGGCAGTGATGTTTTATGAACACTTAAATAAAAAGCAGAAGGAACAAGAATTAACAAAGGAGGAAAAGCGAGAAGGCAAAGATACAAAAGCAGAAAAAAGCAAAGCGGACAAACTGAGCAAAAAAGATAGTAAAAAAAATAAGGCAGCAAAAACAACAATAAAAGAAAGGAGTAAAGATGACACCAGAGGAAAAAATAATAGCATCACGATTTGGTAAATACAGTCCCTCTACAATTAAAAAAGTAGAAGGCAATCTTGCCGTAATGTATACACGAGTATCGGGCAAGGAGCAGTATGATAAGAATATGTCGATTGACACACAAGCCAATGCCATCAAAGAATTTGCACAAAGGCATAACCTAAGTATAGTTCATTCTTTCGGTGGAACTTATGAAAGTGCCAAAACAGACGGCAGGAAAGAGTTTCAGCGCATGTTGGATTTTATTAAATCTAGCAAAGGGAAAGTAGGAACCATCTTAGTTTACAAGATGACCCGATTTAGCCGAACTGGAGGTAAAGCCATTGCTATTGCAGATGAACTTCGTGAAAAATATGGAGTGCATGTAAAAGCTGTTACCGAAGTAATTGATACCACCAATCCAAATGGGGTATTGTTTCAGGATATGCAATTGATTTTCGG
>JAFDYB010000075.1 GCA_018267655.1 Bacteroidota bacterium | reverse complement strand
TTGTCAGAAAAAGCGCGTCAAGTTGTGGTAGGGACAAAATGCAATGTCTCCCGAATTATTTTTACTGCTGTTGATTGGCTGCAACAGGTTATAAAATTAAATTCGTCCAACACTCATTTCGGTAAAGGTCTTTATTCATCAAGAAGATGCAATATACAATTATATTAAGTGCGCGTTTGGGGAAAGTAGATTTTATTTGTTTGAATGTTGTTGTGATACATGTCTCAGCGTTGAGATGTGGATCCACAACAAGCACATGTGGTAACAAAATCGCTATAAGTCCTGCAGCTGATCAAACATGCAGTGGCTAGAGCTGCAAGTTGCTTACATCCCAAGAAGAGGAAGGTTTTGTTACGACATGCTGATGATGTACTACTTTCCGTAATGATTGACCAGCTTCAACAATCATGCGAACCGGTGTGTGAACATAAGTTGCAAAGGCGAAGGAAGCCCATCTGCCCATTGTCTTGATTAATGAGTCAGGGTGACCAGCTTCATGTAAAGATGTTGCTCCGCCTTTACGAAATGAGTGTCCCAAAAAGAGATGAGCATTGGGAATGTTAGCCTTCTCGATGAGAGATTGTGTGAACTTGACCAATGCGCTTGCTGTTAGAGCTTGACCATCGTTGCCTACAAACAATGGTAGTCGAGCAAGACGCTGGTTACGACGGCGAAGATAGGCAAGCATGTATTCAATAGCTTGCGGATTGCCGACGATGACATTGGTTCCTTGTCGAAAAGGATCTGTTTTCGATTGGTCCAACTTAATCGACATGTAAAACGGAGTCTCGCCTTTCAGATCGAATGGATCTAACACATTATTGTTACTATCATGAAAGGTGAGATGCTGCAGCTTTAGACTGTATTTTGTGGTTGGTTTTCGGACGAACTCTCCTGCACGGAGTAAGCCACAGGTACCGAGCCACATTGCTGCTCGCATACACAAATCCAACTCATTGTTTGTGTCAACGAATGAGTTGATTTGAGACAGTATTGCTACTGTTATTGGTAGTCGTTTGCGGACTACTTGTTGGCCTTGAAGTCGTTTGATGGCTTTGAACATGCGCCACACTAAAGGACTTTGCGTTAATGGATTAGGATAACCCAGCTCCATCTGAGTGGTAGCGATACCGTGCAAGTAATTACGAATGGATGAATACGTGAGTTTGTCGATGCTGCTCGCCATCCAAAGACACAGAGTGTCGGATGAAACTGGGAAAGTGAAATTAGATTTTTGTTGTTCATGGAATTTGGCAATGTGATTGACAGCAGATCGGTATGATGACCTTGTGCTGTCAGACAAAGCTGCTGCTAGTATGTTTTGAGCCAATACTACCAGGTTTGGATTGGAAGAGGCAAAGGGATGGTTGGAGAAGGGTCGTGCTGACCTGGGGACTCCAGAAAAAGCTGAACCTGACCACGAGACAACAAATCAGCACAAACGTTGTTAACACCTGATATATGAACAAGATTCATGTTAAAGTGATGTGTGGCAGCTATGAATAAAAGTGTTCGAATGAGATGACTGATCTGTGGTTTTCGTGAATCTCCTTTTCGCCATGCATCCACGTTCGGTTGACAGTCGGTATGAAACAATATTTTCCGTCCTGACCATTGTGAGCCCCATGTTGTAGCAGCTTTAGTAAGTGCATACAACTCTTTGAATGGCATGGAGTCACGTTTGTCTCTTGATGCCTGTTGTTCTTCCTCAACAGTCCAAGTACAAGCAAACCAATGCGAACCAAATACCGCACCATAGCCAGTAACACATGCGTCTGTATAAATGGACAATGCAGTGGCTGGTGTCCATTGTGTATCAGGAATGATACCAACGCCGTTCCATTGAGTTAGAAAACGACGCCACCACTGCAAATCTAAGTGAAACGACTTAGATAACGGATGTTGAGTGGTACAATCAGTATTTGTTGGTAAGCTTTTCATGTGATCGATCATTCTTCGTAAGAAAGTACGACCAGGTGCTACAACTTTTGCAGCGAATGATAGAACACCTATAATGGATTGTAGTTGTTCTTTTGATGCTGTAGAACGTTCCGACCATAACAAAAGCTCGTCATGAATTGCAGAAAGCTTGTCATCGTCTAAACGAATAGTCATTGAGTCAGAATCAAACAGAATACCTAAGAAAATCATAGAAGTTGCTGGACCTTCTAGTTTTTTCATCGATATCGGTATTCCGAGCTCGGAAAACAGTGCAAGAACCGTTTCTAGAGCTAGTTTCGATGCAGATACGCCACGAATCAGTATCATGAAGTCATCCACATAATGAACGATGTACTTCAATCCACAACTACGTTGAGCAATGTGTTGAGCTGCTGACGAGTACCATTCAAATATTGCAGTTGCAGAAGTGATTCCAAACTGCATCACAATATCGAAATAGTACTGATTTTGCCATTGAAGCCCTAAAAGTGGCCAATCTTCGGGACGTACTGGAATACAGCGATAAGCTGATTCAATGTCGATTTTCGACATCAAACAACCTTTACCCAGCTCTCTAATTGCAATCAGAGCTTTATCAAAGGCATCCAGCTTCACTTCGAAAGTGTAAATGGATGCATTGACGCTGGTGTTCGCTACAGAACGTGGCCAGCTTAAGTGATGAATGACCCTTGGTTTCGCACTTCGTTTCTTGAAAACGACACCTAGAGGATTCGAATAGAACTTTTCGAACGGCATTTTTGTAAAAGGTCCTTTTCGCCTTCCATTCGCAAGTTCATCAGCTATATTTTTGTCTATAGCTGCAGGATGTTCTGTAGCGCTTTCCAGATTAGGACCAATTTGCACACGGTCCCTATTGCCGTAGAAACCAAGGTCTACACCTCGCCGTAAGCATTTGACTAACGTAACAGCAGCAGCGGGATTTGGATATCGAGTTGCTGCAAGTCTTTGTGCCCATGCCATTGCCTTGAATGGTGTAGAGATTGCAAACTTGGTGATGGGGCAGACAGCAACTGGCTCATTTGCAGCGTCGAATAATTGTTTGATAGGGTAATTTTCGATGCTGTTGTTGCTGCTGCTTAATGAAGTTGGTAAGCTAGAGTAGTACTTGCAATAAGAAGATGGTGGTGTGTTAAAATCATGGTTTTTATTTTCATTTTGCGTGGTTTCAATGCTGAAATTAATTGGTTCTTCTTCTATTGCATCATGTACTAACTCTAGCTGCAACCCTCATTTCTTGTTGTTTGAGGTGCTGTTGTTTGATTTATTTTTGTTTGCTTGTTTTTGCAGAAACAGTGGACACACGGTTTTGCTGTGTTCTGCTGATCTACATTCGCGACAAATGTGTGGGTATTTGCAATCGTTGCCGAAGTTACATCCAGCACGTGAATTGAAATTACCACAGTGTGCGAAATCATGCTGTGACCTCGATCGATTACCTCGACTACCTGAAGAGGTAGATCCAGACGAAGCTTTTGATGAGGTTGAAGACGAGAATGATGATGCTGTTGATGATCGATTGCTCGTGTTCGATGATGACAACGATGCTGATGATGATGAGTGATGACTCATAATGTTTTGTTGCAGTCGTTGTAGTGTGAGTGCATCAGGTTGTGCAACATTTGCTTGTCGTGTGATGCATTGTTCTCGGTGTGATTCGAGATATTTGAACACTTGGGCAAACGATTGTGGATATTGTCTAAACATCGTAACAGCATGTAACACATAACAAATATGTTGTTGGAGTGTTGTAGCAATGATTTTGACATCATCGAGTGATGATGATTCTAAAATGCGTTGGGCCATTGAAGGCAAAATGGAAGAATGAATGACTTCGTACCAGTCGAGTTGAGATTCGACAATACGAGTCTTTGGACGTTTAGCATGAGAGATGATGACCCCATCTGCTAATTTTGTTTCATATCGTCTGTCGGCAGGATTTGACGACAAAACAGGTTGACGAATGAGTTTGTTCATGTGTATGAATGTTGTACCTTCTGCTAGTTCCTTCAATACTTTGTTGGACAGTGGTCTAAAATCTAATTGAAGAGGATCAGGTACGGATAATGGTGCACGAGGAGGAGATGCTTCACGAGATCGAGAACGAGATCGAGATCGTGATCGAGATCGAGAATGAGATGAATGAGAACGAGAGTGGTCTCGTGAACGAGAGGAGGATGATGATGAAGATGACTCACGACGTGATCTTGATCGTGAACGGGATCGACGACGACTTTTGCTTTTGTCGTGATGATGATGGTGACGTTTGTGTCTTCGATGAGGTGATTTTGAACGTGATCGTGATCGTGATCGATGACGACGATGTGATGATGAATGACGAGATCGATGATGATGAGACGATCTGGTCTTGCTTTTGCTTCTGCTTCTGCTTCGATGACTTTGCAGTGAGTGAGCAGCAGTCTCAACATCAATGTCATTTGATGATGATGATGATGATGTTGATGAAGATAATAGTGAGGATGATGAAGGTGTTTGAATGTCCATTTCATCATTATTCTTGCTAGCAGCTTTAGTATTATTATTGCTGCTGCTGCTGTTGCTGCTGCTTGATGATGATGGTCGATACTTGGATCGAGATCGAGAGCGAGATTTTGATGATCGAGCTCGAGATCGAGAAGCGGATGAGCCAGATGATGGTGGTGAGTGAACAATACTGTATTGTTGCTCGATTTGATTGATGAAATCAATGATTGGTGTGGTGTCTGCAGCGTTCTTGAGAAATGAGACATATGCTGCACGAGCTGATCGAGAGTAAGGATCAGCAGGCAAAGCGGGACCGTTCAATTCGGCACAGGCTTTGATGAGACGAGAAGTGATGATGCTTTTGCAATCATCATAACTATTATTATTGTTATTATTATTATTGTTATCAACAGCGGTGTTGCTGCTGTTATTATTGTTGGGAGGTGATGATGATCGAACATCATACCTTTTGTGAGACCTTTCCGGTGAAGGTGAAGGCGAGCGAGATGCTAAGGGTGAAGCATGTGCTGGTGAATGAGACCTGGATCGAGACCGAGAAGCTTGACGACTATTGATAGTCGCTGCTGAACCACCACTGTTTGTTGGAGCTGAAAGTGCTATAAAACACAAACAAAAATCGACAAATGTATGAGATTTTGCAAATATCGCACTTTTTTGTTCGAATCATGACTGGGCGATAGGTGCATCGTGTTCTCCTCGTCAAAATACGCATGGCAGCCCTAAGATGAGTCTCTGAACGCTTGAAATGGCTTCAAAAACGAGGGTGGGTTTAGTTGCGGCGTTGCAACCGGTGTGTTTGAACGGAGAGCTGAACGTCGTGAACTGAGAGCATGCACAACAAGTTGTGGATCGGATGTCGGATGTCGGAATACACATCCGGCATCGGAAGCGCATCAAAAAAAGATGCGTTCCGACTCGAAAAAGTCACGTGACCGTATAAGAAAAATATAAGAAACGACAAGCGACGTCGCGTAGAAAGCAACCCGACCATATCACACACATCATTAATACGTGATGGAGAGGCCCTACATCGACCTGAAGGTGACAGATATATTAACTAATATATTAAATATAATATTCGATCAATAAACAAACAATCAATCAAGTAACAGCAACAATAACAACAACACAACAACAACATCCACACACACATACATACACACACTTACACACACCACAATCAACATCACTGCAGCATGTGTATGATGTGTTATGATGAATGCTAATGATGTGACATCACTACGAGAGCATGTATATCATGTGCTGGTAATGGTGAGTGATCACTGAAGCAATGATACATGAATCATTAATGTGTGCAGCAGCTGCTGGTTGTTGTTGTTATGTGTGTATGTGTTGTTGGTGTTGATGATGATGATGTTGTATATATGAAATGTTGTGTGTTATGATGATGATCAGCTACTGTTAAAAGGTTTGAACCTGCAACACAAAGCTAATGAAGCTACACAAGAGAAATGATGCAACATTCACACATAATTGTTGAAAATATTTTCTAAGTCTAATTTCATTTTTATGTTTCTGAATTTTTCTAAGTCTTAAAGTGATAATAGGAACAATTAACTCGCTTTCCTCGTCGAGAAAAACACGAAAAACATGACGACGCACATTCAATCATCGAAACATACATCATCTTGTTCATCTCGTTGCGCTGATGTCATATATGTTGTGTTTTTTGAAATATCGATGTGTTTGACGTGTGTAGGTGATAATACAACATCATCACACATAGAAGATGAGGGAAAAATAGGGGGAAAAAACACATCATCATCAATACGAGGAATTGAGCGATGAAAGTTGCATCAATGTGTTCATGCATGTACACATAAGCAAAATATAGCATATACATGTGAACATAAGTGATATTGACGTGTATTGACATGCATACAACAAATACATGCATGGATGAGGGGGTAAAAAAGGGGAAAAAATCGAAGTTTTTTGATTTTAACCATAATGAAAACCATTGATGGTGTGTTGATGGGGGTCATGAATGACACATAAAAACATGTTTTTGGGCACTGTATTGCACGTGCATGTGTGTTAAAAATGCATGCAAAAACAGCAATAAAATGACGTATTTTTGACTCAACGCTGCATTACAATGTGTTGCAAACGTGATACCAAAAGTTATTGTCAGCAAATCGAATTGTTGATAAAATTGACATTTCTGCATGCAAACGGGTGCTGAAAACAAAGAAAACAAGGTGTGAAATGTGTGCAAATAGTGCTGTGAAAATACCGTTTAATGACATCCAAAATTGATTGAAAAACAAAAGAATTTGAGGATGATGAATGAATGAAAGCGAATAATGTAATAAAATTCAAACAAATAAATTAAATGTTTTCCACTAATTACGAAGATTAGTTGAAAACAAATTGAGAAGAACAAACTTGACCTTGTCAGAAAAAGCGCGTCAAGTTGTGGTAGGGACAAAATGCAATGTCTCCCGAATTATTTTTACTGCTGTTGATTGGCTGCAACAGGTTATAAAATTAAATTCGTCCAACACTCATTTCGGTAA
>JAFDYB010000074.1 GCA_018267655.1 Bacteroidota bacterium | reverse complement strand
TTGTATTCCTTAATATCTTCCTGATGGCTTTTATCACTTTCACGCTTGGATTTATAAAGGTTTGAGTATAAATCCACCAATTCCTTATCACGTTCCTGCAATTCCATAATTTTATTAATCAGTTCTTCCTTAGTTTGATGTTGCAGAACTAATCTTTCGAGATATTTGATGGCTAAATCCTTCATTTTTCAACGTTTTCAATACTTTTAGCTATTAAAAACGTACAAATTTAGTCATTCTACAATCACTCCGCAATTAAGTTCTTATAGAGTTCTTTATTTCATACTACGGAGTTCTTACTTTTCTCTTACAATGCTCTTATATTATTCTTATAAAGTTCTTAATACCATGTCAATCGCCCCCAATTTATCCCGCATTAAATTCACATTCATTTTGAATAATCCCGGTATCATTTCAATCATAATATTATTTATATATTTTTATAATATATTGATAATCAATGTTGATTATATATTTGTTCTTTTTTCTGATTATTAGCAATTATTTCCGATTATAGTCAAAAATGTTTGAATTTTTATTTGGAAGTTTGAAACATTATATCTTACATTTGTGTACAATTACAAAAAAAGGAGGAAATTATGATTTCAATAAAATTAGAGGAGTTTATAGACACAAAAAACTTCGAGAAGTTGGGAGAACTGCACGAACTATTAATTGAAGAGAAATTAAGTGCGGGAGATACAGGTGTAAATTACAGAGTCATTAATCATTGGGATGAAAAAGGTATTATCCGCTATTCGAGAAAAGGAAAAGTCAGCAATCGCAAATACAGCTTTGTAGATTTCATTTGGATTAAGATTGTAAATGAGCTTCGTACATTCGGAGTGAGCTTACCTGTTATTCAAAAAATGGCAAATGAAATTTACACAGAGCTTCCGGTAAAAGATGTCTTTGAAAATTTTGCTCAAACTATTAAGAGCAATCCGAACATGTTTAAAGACTTTGAGGGCGAAGATAAAGAGGGCTTCTTGGAGTTCTTTAAATCGGACGAATACAAAACAGCAGACTGGAGCGATTTTCCGTACAAGTTTAATTTTTTACAAATGCTAATTACAGAAATTATCGCTTCCCGAAAATCGGTAGCCATAATTGTATTTAAAGACGGAGAGTGGTTTCCTTATATAAAAGAGAACGAACATTTGTATTCGGATGAGTTGTTGTATAAAAAAGAGTTTCATTCTCAAATAAGAGTAAACATAACCGATTTGATTTTCAACTTCATTTTGGATGATTACTTAATTGAGTATTTAAATGGCCTGCATTTATTTACACCAAAGGAACGCAAACTACTTTACTATATTAAAGAAGGTGATTATAAAAAAGTATTTGTACTATTTAAGTCAAAGAAAAATGAGCCAATCGAAATTAAGAAAAGTAAGGTAGCGCAGGAACAGCTCATACGCATACTTCGAGAGAAAGAGTACAAGGAGTTTATTTTGGTAGACAAAAAGAACAAAGAATTTAGGATTAAAGAATCCGACAAGGATGAACCTAAACCTGTAAAAGAAAGAAAAATGTTAGTGCCAAATGACGACCCTAACTCCAAACGAAAATTTAAAGTAATCACGGTTAAAGAATAGGGAGGTTATATGGCGGGGGAAAAGGAAACGGAAAGAAGAAGACTCAGCATTGCCGAACTACGAAAAATGAAGAACTATGAAAATGTGTCGGAAGAACAAGCACAGGAAATCATTTTTGCAGTAAGAAACTTGGCAGTGATGTTTTATGAACACTTGAATACAAAGCAAAAGGAAAAAGAGTTAACTAAGGAGGGCAAGCAGGAAGACAAAGACATAAAAGCAGAAAAAAGCAAAGCAAAACAAGCAACTACTAAAATAAAAAATAGCATAAACAACAATAAAGGAAAGGAGCAAAGATGACCTCAGAGGAAAAATTAATAGCATCCCGATTTGGGAAGTATAGTCCTTCTACGATTAAAAAAGTAGAAGGCAATCTTGCCGTAATGTACACTCGTGTATCGGGCAAAGAGCAGTACGACAAGAATATGTCTATTGACACGCAAGCAAATGCCATCAAAGAATTCGCTCAAAGGCATAACCTAAGTATAGTTCATTCATTTGGTGGAACTTATGAAAGTGCCAAAACAGACGGTAGGAAGGAGTTTCAGCGCATGTTGGATTTTATCAAATCAAGTAAAGGAAAAATCGGAACTATCTTGGTTTACAAAATGACCCGTTTTAGCCGAACTGGAGGAAAAGCCATTGCTATTGCAGATGAACTTCGTGAAAAATATGGAGTGCATGTAAAAGCTGTTACCGAAGTAATTGATACCACCAATCCAAATGGGGTATTGTTTCAGGATATGCAATTGATTTTCGG
>JAFDYB010000073.1 GCA_018267655.1 Bacteroidota bacterium | reverse complement strand
CAATACGTCAAAGATACAATTTGAAAGCAAATCACAACTTAACTATTCCGTTTAAGAATAAGTAATTCGTTGTTTATCAATACGTCAAAGATACAATTTGAAAGCAAATCACAACCTTGTAGGATGTTTCAAGTTTGCACAAACTGTTGTTTATCAATACGTCAAAGATACAATTTGAAAGCAAATCACAACCAGACAAGTTAGGTATTATTGATTTGAAAGGTTGTTTATCAATACGTCAAAGATACAATTTGAAAGCAAATCACAACATCAGGTAAAACTTTAGAATACGCGTCTGTGTTGTTTATCAATACGTCAAAGATACAATTTGAAAGCAAATCACAACACGAGTCCGTTAGAAACATTGCCAACGCTTGTTGTTTATCAATACGTCAAAGATACAATTTGAAAGCAAATCACAACCATCAATCGAACGTTTACAATTAATTATGGTTGTTTATCAATACATCAAAGATACAATTTGAAAGCAAATCACAACCCTAATGATTTAAAAAAGTTAGCCCTCCAGGTTGTTTATCAATACGTCAAAGATACAATTTGAAAGCAAATCACAACTTAATTACATCGCTATATGCTTTTTGCACTGTTGTTTATCAATACGTCAAAGATACAATTTGAAAGCAAATCACAACACAAGTCCGTTAGAAACATTGCCAACGCTTGTTGTTTATCAATACGTCAAAGATACAATTTGAAAGCAAATCACAACACTTTAATCGCGAACGCTCCGAAAATTGGTGTTGTTTATCAATACGTCAAAGATACAATTTGAAAGCAAATCACAACATTTGCGCCTATCGCAAAAAAAGCTGGGCGGTTGTTTATCAATACGTCAAAGATACAATTTGAAAGCAAATCACAACATTACGTTTACGAAAAAGACACCAACGAAAGTTGTTTATCAATACGTCAAAGATACAATTTGAAAGCAAATCACAACTAAAACTGATACTGTTACAACTACTACTAGTTGTTTATCAATACGTCAAAGATACAATTTGAAAGCAAATCACAACCTCAACAGACGGCTCAACAGTTTGCTCAAGTTGTTTATCAATACGTCAAAGATACAATTTGAAAGCAAATCACAACCAAGGCGTTTTAGCAATTACAACAGTTCCAGTTGTTTATCAATACGTCAAAGATACAATTTGAAAGCAAATCACAACAAGCCTTTCCTCTTTATAGCTAAAGACATTGTTGTTTATCAATACGTCAAAGATACAATTTGAAAGCAAATCACAACAATTATAATACCTCTGTTTATACTGTATTGGTTGTTTATCAATACGTCAAAGATACAATTTGAAAGCAAATCACAACTTAATATCATCTGTTGGCTTCATTTTCTTTGTTGTTTATCAATACGTCAAAGATACAATTTGAAAGCAAATCACAACGGGAAAAAACACTTTAAATACAGACGTAAAGTTGTTTATCAATAAAAAATGTAAATACACTCTAATCTCGAGTATTTTGAATAATACAACTTTTAAAAGTGTAAGATGAATATTTGGTATTTAACACCACAGATACTGCATAAGTAGCGGGAGTTATTTCAGTTGTTAACGTAATTTGCTCTGTTGGATATTTTTTATGTATGCTTTTAAAAGCGGTAATAATTTCGTTTTCGTCAAAAGTAATTTCGCTAAATATTTTTTTACCGGAATTAGTTTTCCATTTCCATGTTATTTGTTTCGGAATTGTTTGATGAAAATCCTGGTTTGTAGATAGGGGAGGCTGTACATGAAATTCTCTTGCGCCATCAAAGTAATTAATATAAACGCTGTTGCATTGTTTTTCAATGGTATTAGTAATGTTTAAAGAATATACTTCTCTGTAATCTTTATCATATTTTCCCAACCAATTTAAGGGATTTAAAGCTATTTTTAATTGATTTGAATCTAAAATATTATTAAGAACTCCGTTAATATATTCTTTTCTTGACACATCATCTCTTTGCGAAAACTTAGCCCAATCGTAATTTGTTTCTTTTGCTTTTAAAAATGCAATTTCTTTTGTTGATTGGCCTCCGCTTAGCCAAATTGCCACGTACCCAGATGGGGCAAAGCCGGTAATAATAAATTTGTAGGAATCTTTTTTAAGCGTGTAATCATCAATATACCCTTCGGTAAAAGCTTTTTCAAAAGCATCTGCATTTAGGTCAAATTCGCCTTTATAAAATTTATTTTCGGTGTACGAAAACCATAAAGCAAATAACTTTCTTGGTACTGCTTTATTTTCATCACCAATTAGCTGGAGTCTGCCAGTTTTTCCCCATCCATTAGCTATATTACTATTAGCCGGTACATCTACAATATTCCCGTCAGTTAATTCATATTTAGCAGAAACAATGCATATTGGAAATAATTCTGGTCCGGATTCGGTAGGATACCACTCATATTTTTTATAACTAAGTGCTTTGTAGCTAAAAGTTAAAAGTAAAATAATTGATGAGAGTATAATTAGAGTAAATTTCATTTTTTGTCTATTCAAAAGTAGCTAATTTTTTAATAGTATTTTGTACTTAACATAATGTTAATTATGTTTTTATTAATTAATAAAAAAATCTAAAATTATTTAGGAAACTTGGGCTATTTTGTGTATCTTTGAAGCAAACTAATCAACAAAAAAATGGGACTAGTCGAAAAAAGAGCTGTTAAAGCCTACCAGGAAGGAACTTATACCAAACTTATTAATGAAATTAATAAAATAGCAGGCTTTAAGCTTGTATTTGAAATTGATTGGGACAAATTAGCTGAGCCTGATTATGGCCATTTGTACGAAGAAGCTTTTACTAAAGTTTATTTTACGCCTATTATAAATGCATTTAAAGAAGTTACAATTGATGAACTAGGAAGAAACTCTTTAAAAAAAATGCTTAAAAAAATTGTTATAAAAAACGAAAATGATATTTACTATGCCGAAAATGCTTTTAAATTTGAAGACGGTGTTTTAACAATTGATCACAAGCCCTTAACTAATATTGATAATATTCAAGAGCGCTCAGAAGCTTTATTTAAAGCTATTTCAGATAAAATGTGATTTTTTTACAAAGCACAATTATACCAAGTAGATTGGGTTACAATGTATTTGAACTTGGTATTACTACTGTAATTTTATTTTTGCTGTTGTATAAAATTCTTTTAAATAATTTGGTTCAAAAGTTAAAACATTTTGAAACTCATTTTTAAGATATTTTTGATAGGATAAAAACCCCATTTGTTTTGCCGAACTCGGCGCATTTTCAATAAATTTAGCATTTTTAGCTTCATTTATTATCCACTGTTGTGATTTTGGCACACCGTTGCCTATAAAGCAAGTTGAGCTAAATTGAGTGATTAGTTTTACCGATTCGCTATTTAAAATGAGTGCTTGCGAATTAATTATCTCCTTTAATTCATTATCAAAAACAGCAGTATAAACCTCCATTCTTCTTGCATCTATTAATGGGCAGTAATGTTGATAGTTTTGAATTACTTTTATACCTGCACACATTATTTGTAGCGAGTTTACTGAAATTAATGGAATGTTTAATGCAAAACACAAACCCTTTGCTGAACTAAGTCCTATGCGTAACCCTGTATATGAACCCGGGCCACTGCCTATTGCTATTGCAGATAAGTTACTCATTAAACACCCCGCCTCTTGCATTACATCGTTAATAAATACATGTAAATTTTCGGCATGGGTATAGCCATTATCAGCCTCTTTAAAAGACAGTAAATTTGCATTGTTAAACAAAGCCACTGAGCATAAGGTTGACGAGGTTTCAATATTTAGTATAAAGGCCAATTATTGCTCGGTTTTAAAAAGGTCTTCTTTTTTTACAACTTTAATAATATCTTTATCTTTTAAGCTCCTTGAAACTGCATTATATGGCCCGCAAATAATTTCTTGTCCTTCTTTTACGCCCAATATTAGTTCAATGTAATCATTATCTTGAATACCTGTTTTTACTACTAATTGTTTTGCTGTATTTTTTTCAATCATGAAAACGAATTCTTTAATTTTTTCGGTACTATTGTTTTCATTTTCTTTATCAATATTTTCATTTTTCACTTCAATTTCATCTTCATCTGATACAATTTTAGTTTTAAGAGAATCTTTATTTCTTGTAGTAATGGCTTGAATTGGTAAGCTAAGCGTGTTAGATACTCGCCGCGTTTGTATATCAACACTGGCACTCATTCCAGGCCTAAATGGAACTGTGTTTTTTTCAGATATTAAATAATTGTACGACGATCGCAGTAAGCGCACTTTTACTGTAAAATTTGTTACTTGGTCAATGCTTGTGCCATTTGAGTTAGAAGAGTTGGCTATTTCGGTTACAATACCTTTAAAGGCCTTATCTATATACGCATCAACTTCAACAAGTGCTGTATCATTTTTATGTACTTTAATTATATCGTTTTCATTTACGTCAACACTAACCTCCATTTCGTTTAAATTAGCTAAGCGTAATATTTCTGTGCCGGTCATGCCGGTTACCCCCACTACCCTTTCGCCTTTGCGCGATACTAATTTTGAAACAGTAGCATCAACCGGCGAATAAATGTATGTTTTTTCAAGATTATTATTCGCCTCTTTAAGCGATGCCTCGCTGCTTTGTATATTAAATTCGCCTGCTTTTACACCCGCTTCAAGGGCTTGCACATTTGCTTTAGATGCCTCGTACTGTGCCTTACTTGCATCAAAATCTTGCTGCGATATAGCTTCTTGTTCAAATAATTTTTGATTTCTTTTAAATATAGCTTCATTGTTTGCAAGATTTGCTTTTGCTTGTTCTAACTGAGCTTTAGCCGTATTAAAATTTGCTTTAGTACTATTTACATTCGCATTTACACGTTCAATAGCACTCACATACACATCGGGTTTTATGCGGCAAAGCAAATCGCCTTTTTTCACTTGATCGCCTTCTTTCACATACAGCTCAACAATTTCGCCACTTACATCACTTGTTATTTTAAGTTCTGTTTCTGGTTGAATTTTACCGCTTGCACTTACTGTTTCAATTATTGTTCGTTTTATAACTTTTTGGGTATATACCTCAATTGGCTTTGAGCCCTGCATGGATTTATACATTACAACGGCAATTATTAGTAATGTTCCTATAATTATTATCCAACGAAGTTTTTTCATTTATATAAATTGTATTAGTGCTAAAAATTTTTAAAAATATTTCTTCAAATTTAATAATATTATAAACGGTACATTAATTTGTTATTACATTTGATGTTAAATGTATTTTTCGCAACGACAACTCTTTTTAAATCATGTAGCGCAAACAAGCAAAAATCCACTCATGGGTTTTGATATTAATATTGAAAAAGCCTATCAATCATGGCTATACGATGTTTCCGGAAAAAAATATTTTGATTTAATAAGTGGTATTTCTGTTAGCTCAATTGGGCATTGTCATAAAAAAGTAGTAGAGGCTGTTGATGCGCAAAGTAAAAAGTTTATGCATTTAATGGTTTATGGCGAATTTAACCAAGCACCTCAAGTAAATTATGCGCTTGAACTAACTGAAAAATTAACAAAAAACCTTAACTCAGTTTATTATACTACTGGTGGCAGTGAAGGTATTGAATTAGCAATGAAGCTATCAAAACGCGCAACCGGCCGAAGCGAAATTATTGGATTTAAAAATTCATACCACGGCAGTACACAAGGAGCTCTTAGTTTAATGGGAAACGAAATGTTTAAACAAGCTTACCGGCCTTTGCTCCCAAACATTTCGCATTTAACCTTTAATTCAATTAGCGATTTAAATAATATTACAAGCGCAACGGCAGCTGTTTTTATTGAATTAATTCAAGGAGAAGCCGGTGTGATTGCTGCTGACAAAGAGTTTGTTGCCCTACTCCGCAATAAATGTGATGAAACAGGCTGCTTATTAATTGTTGACGAAATTCAAACAGGCTTTGCAAGAACAGGTAGTTTGTTTGCGTTCGAGCAATATAATATTAGCCCCGATGTTTTAATTATTGCAAAGGGTATGGGCGGAGGACTTCCTATTGGTGCCGTAATTGCTTCAAAAAAATTAATGGGGTGCTTTACTGAAAACCCAATTTTAGGGCATATAAATACATTTGGTGGTAATGCAGTATGTGTTGAGGCAGCAAGGGCTACATTAAAAGTAATTATTGATGAGAATTTAACTGAAAAAGCAAAACAAATAGAAGTACTCATAAAAAAAACATTAAGGCACAGGATTATAAAATCGCTAAGGGTTTATGGGGCTATTGGCGCTATTGATTTTGAAAGCGAAGAATTAAATTTTAAAATTATATCAGAATGCATTAAAAATGAAATTATAACCGATTGGTTTTTGTTTTGCTCAACAGCCATGCGCATTGCCCCACCTTTAACCAGTAATTTAACTGAATTAGAAGTACAACTAAAAAAAATACTTAAAATTTTTGATTTGTTTTAAAGCACAAATTTTACTTTCTTGGTAAGGTTTGTAAATTTATTTATACTTAAAACATCAATGCCGTAGCCGCCCATGCCGAGTTTGTTTAAACAAATATTAAACTTTGCCATTATTTAAAGGTAGTATTTTTCTTCATTACTTTTCTTTTAAAAGAAAAGTAAACAAAACTGTACTCTACAATCTGATAGGTTCAGTGTTCGAAACAGTCCACGCTTCAGGCTTTCTGTTAAATAATAGTTTTGTTTTACTCCAAATAGTATTAAAAATATTAGAGTTACGGTAGTTGTTTAAACTTTCTACGCTATCCCATGTGCTATAAGTAAAAAAAATAGAGGGATCGTCAATACATCTAAGTAATTGAAGGCTTTTACAGCCTTCAAAGTTTTTTATTTTATCATAACTACTATTAAATAAATTTAAAAATTCAGATGTGTTTTCAGGCTTAAAGCCCATTTTTACGATACGTTGAATCATTCTTCTATTTCTATCATTAAATTAAATTCAAATTTAGTTCCAATTTCGCGCGGATGCAGCATTTTATAGGCACTTGCACCATTAATAGCAACTTCTAAATAATTATTTGTATTAAATAACACAAGTGCTTTTCCTAACTCAACATCGTTATACGTGTTGCTAATGTTTATAATTTCAGTTCTTGGCAACTGAATTTTAAAAGAGTTGTTCCCAATTTCATTTTCAAAAGTTTGTTTAGTAATGTTGGTAATTATGTTACCGTAATCGTCATAATAAATTCCTCTCCCTTTCAATATATTACCTGTTTTATAGGGTTCAAATTCAAATGTTTTGTAGTAATTTTTTGTAAGTGAAGCAAAATCGTGTAACGGCGTATTTTGTATAATTAATTTTGCGACAGGAATAAAAACATCTAATAAAAAAAATTGATGTACTTTTTCTTCGCTATAATACAATTGAAACACATCTTCTTTAAAATTTTTATCCAGTAATGTAAATAGGCCATTATCAGGAGTTAAAATGTATTGCCCCATTAACTTTGTTATTAAATAACGCGTGTTGTCAATTTGCTGTAAGTCGTTTTTAGAAAGTAAATTACTTTCCATATTTTTAACAGCAAATAAATGAATTGAATTTTCAGGGAATTTCGTTAAAGCTGATTTTAGTACATAGGCGGCGTGCTTTATGGATTTGTCGTATAAATTACAAGCTAATTCAATAACTTTAATATCTAGGCCGGTTTGGTTTGCCTCCATTGCAGCAATACCCCTGTATGGGTCGGTATAGCCCATGTCGCTAGTTAATGTAATAAAACGCATTATAAAGTATAAAAATATAAGAAAAAAAATATTTTAAAATTTCTAAATAAGAATTTTATAAACAATGTTATGCTTAAACGATTGCCCTTATATTTGCATTATGCTTGAAAAAATAATAACCTTTGATTCTATTGAGCCTATTGAGATTTATGGTGTAAACGACTCTAAACTAAATATTATTAAGCGCTTTTTTCCAAAATTAAAATTAGTTGCTCGCGGTTACTCCATAAAAGCCATGGGAGCAATAAGTGATGTTGATTTTTTTGAAAAAAAATTAAATATGATGGTTGAATATTACCACAAAAATGGTGTATTAACCGATGCCGTAATTGAGCGGCTTTTAGGGCAAACAGGCAACAACATAATTGAACAACAACTTGATGGAGCAAATGCCGATGTTATATTATTTGGAAACAATGGTCTTGTAATTAAAGCAAAAACAGACAATCAAAGAAGAATTGTAAACAGCATTTTTAAAAATGACATGTTGTTTGCCATTGGCCCTGCGGGTACCGGAAAAACTTATACAGCAGTTGCTTTAGCAGTTAAAGCCTTAAAAAACAAAGAAGTTAAACGAATTATTTTAACGCGTCCGGCTGTTGAAGCGGGCGAAAATTTAGGTTTTTTACCGGGCGATTTAAAAGAAAAATTAGATCCTTACATGCAGCCGCTTTACGACGCACTGTACGACATGATTCCGCAAGATAAATTAAATCAATACATCGAAAACCACATCATTCAAATTGCACCTTTGGCATTTATGCGAGGTCGTACACTTGACAATGCATTTGTGATTTTAGACGAAGCTCAAAACACAACTGAAAGTCAAATGAAGATGTTTTTAACCCGTATGGGAAATAATGCAAAATTTGTAATTACCGGTGATGCAACTCAAGTTGACTTACCACACAAACAAACCAGCGGATTATTACAAGCCGTTAAACTGCTTAAAAACGTTGAGGGAATAAGTATTATTGAACTTAATAATGCTGATGTAATTCGACATAAATTAGTAAAATCAATCATTGAGCAATACGAGTCAATTCATAAAAATTAGCCAATTTTTACTGATGTCATGGTTAAAGAACCGGCTACAGCCTTATCATTAAAAAGGTCTACTGCATCTTGTTTATTTTTTAATGCCAACACGTATAATAATGGTAAATAATGCTCTGGGCTGGGGATTGATAAATCAAAGGCTTTACCTTGCTGTTTGTAGTTTATTAAAGCTGCGTGATTATCCGATAAAATAAATTCTTTCATTTTACTGCTCGCTTCAATAGTCCAATCGTAAGCGTAATTATCTGCGCTTAATTTTTGCCAGTTTATTAATCCTAAATTATGTACCATATTACCGCTACCAATTATTAAAACACCCTTTTCTCTAAGTTGCGATAATTCTTTTGCTAAATCATAGTGGTATTGAGCGTCTTTAGTATAATCAATGCTTAGTTGAATAATAGGTATGTTTGCCATTGGGTATAAATGTTTTACAACTGACCATGTGCCGTGGTCTAAGCCCCATTGTTCGTCTAAGCTAACAACTGTCTTTGTTATAATTTCTTTTGTGCTTTTTGCTAACTGAGGGCTTCCGGGAGCAGGATATTGCACTTTAAATAATTCATCAGGGAAGCCCCCAAAATCATGAATGGTTCGCGGCTTTTCCATTGCTGTTACAAAAGTACCTTTTGTTTCCCAATGAGCAGATATGACAATGATTGCTTTAGGGGTATTTAATTGTTTGCCTATTTTTTTAAACCCCTCAACAAATTCGTTGTCTTCAATAGCGTTCATAGGGCTACCATGTCCTAAAAATAAAACAGGCATTTTATTTTCTTCAGTAACAAAATCAAAAATAGGTTTAAGTGCATTTAAATTCATACAAGTTGTAGTTAAAGGAAGTGAAGCAAGTAATTTTATAAAATGAATACGCTGCATTTTAATAACAAAAGTACCATTTGTAAAAGTATTTTTGTTGATGTATGATAAGATTTAAAAAAATACTACCTTCGGTATGTTTTAAACAATTTTAGATTTAAATTATTTTTTGGAAAAATTTAAAGAATACTTGCAACATCATACTAATTTAAGCAACGAGCAGTTTTCTATTTTATCAAATTATTTAAAAACATCAAAAGTAAAAAAGCAAACGTTACTCCTTAATCAAGGCGAAATTTGCAGCCACTCATTTTTTGTTGAAGAAGGCTTACTGAGACTGTACTCAATAAGCGATGCCGGGAAAGAGCATATTATACAATTTGCACCTGAAAATTGGATTGTAACGGATAGGAGCAGCACTTTTTTTAATCAACCCTCTGAATTTATTATTGACAGCATTGAAGATTCAAAAGTAGTACATATTAGCGGTGAGTTTATGCAAAAAGCATCTGAAATTAATGCCGGTTTTAATCAATACTTTGAAAAATTATTACATAACCACATTAGGCACATACAGCACCGTTTAAGTTTTTTACTTGGAGCAAATGCTGAGCAACGGTATATGGATTTTATTAAACTATATCCGGATTTGTCTTTAAGAGTGCCACAATTAATGATAGCATCTTACTTGGGCATAACGCCTGAAAGCTTGAGCAGAGTAAGAAAAGAATTAGCAAATAAAAATTTTAAAAACTTTTGATTTGTTTCTTATCATACATCAATTTTCTTGAAAAATAACCTTCGTAAATTTGTACCCATAAAACACAATTATGAACGTAAAAAATATAGAAACAATAATTGCACCTCGCCAACCTCACTTTGTGGGAGATGGTTTTAGAGTGCATAATTTTATTCCAAGCGAAATAACTATGCAACGCATGACACCCTTTATAATGCTTGATTATGGATCTAAATTTTATTTTCCGCCAAGCGCAAAACCAAGAGGTGTAAATGTACATCCGCATCGTGGTTTTGAAACTGTTACTATTGCTTACAAGGGAAAGGTGGCTCATCATGACAGCGCAGGAAATAGTGGTGTAATAAGCGAAGGAGACGTGCAATGGATGACGGCAGCCTCCGGTATTTTGCATAAAGAGTATCACGAAGAAAATTTTAGCAAGTTAGGGGGTGATTTTCAAATGGTGCAACTGTGGGTTAATTTACCGGCTGATAAAAAATGTCTAACCCAAAATACCAAGAAATTATAAATGCAGAAATTCCTAAAATTATCTTACAAAACAACAGCGGTATTGTTGAAGTAATTGCCGGAAATTATAATGATACAGCCGGAAAGGCTACAACGTTTACGCCTATTAACCTATTTAATGTAAGCCTGAATGAAGGAGCAGATACTAAATTTAATTTACCGGCTAATTATAACACAGCTGTTTTAGTAATAGAAGGTAATGTAAAAATAAACAATCAAGATGTGCCTTGCGATCATTTAGCTGTTTTTAAAAATGATGGTGAAGAGTTTTCTATTACTTCAACCCAAAACGCTAAAGTTTTAATTTTATCGGGTCAGCCAATTAACGAGCCTATTGTAGCGCATGGCCCATTTGTTATGAATACTCGCAGTGAAATACTACAGGCGTTTAATGATTATAATGTAGGAAAATTTGGTTATTTAGAAGAGGCTTAACGTAACGTTAACCGACTTGTTTATTGCTTTTACCGCTAAAATAACGTGTTTACCTAATAATAATTTTTTATTGTTTATAGTATGTTATTTTTGCGAGCAAAATAATTATATAAATGACTCAACCCCAAAAACCAAAAACCACAACGTTTTCGAGATACCAAATTTTTGTGATTGCAATTTTAGCAATTTTGCAGTTCACAATAATATTAGATTTTATGGTATTGTCGCCACTAGGCGCAATATTACTTAAAGAGTTAAATATTACGCCAAAACAATTTGGTTTGGTTGTATCTGCGTATGCCTTTAGTGCGGGCGCATCAGGGCTGTTAACAGCAGGATTTGCCGATAAGTATGATCGAAAAAAACTTTTAATGTTTTTTTACGTTGGTTTTATACTCGGAACCGTGCTTTGCGCTATTGCGCCAACCTATCAATTTTTACTAATTGCACGTATAGTAACCGGAATTTTTGGAGGAGTAATTGGCTCAATAAGCTTTGCCATTATTACTGATATATTTAAAATGGAAGTAAGAGGCAGGGTGATGGGTTTTGTTCAAATGGCTTTTGCGGCAAGTCAAATACTTGGCTTACCTATTGGTTTACTTTTAGCAAATAATTATGGTTGGCATTCTACTTTTTGGATGATTGTAGTTTTTGGGGTTATTATAGGTTTGCTTATACTTTTTTATTTAAAGCCTATAAACGAACATTTAAAATTGCAAACTAAAATTAATCCCATTCAGCATTTAATTAAAACCATTTCTAACACAAGTTATTTAAAAGGCTTTTTGGCAACAGTATTAATGGCAACAGGTGGTTTTATGCTGATGCCATTTGGCAGTGCATTTAGCACAAATAATTTACAATTAAAAATGGAGGATTTACCTATACTATATGGAGTAACTGGATTATTCTCAATTTTATTTGGCCCAATCACCGGTAAGCTTGCTGATAAATTTGGTAAGTTTCCTATTTTTATTTTTGGCTCTGTAATTACAATAGCAATGGTTTTGATATACACACATTTAGGTGCGTCGCCACTGTGGTTCGTAATTTTGCTGAATGTAATTTTATTTATTGGTATTTCAGCGCGAATGATATCAGCCTCTGCTTTGCTTACAGCTGTTCCAAAAATCGAAGATCGAGGTGCATTTATGAGTATTAATTCATCGGTGCAACAAATATCGGGTGGCATAGCTTCGGCAGTAGCAGGTATGATTGTGGTGCAAGAAGCAAATGGCAATTTACAACACTATGATACGCTGGGGTATGTTGTAGCGTGTTCAATAATTTTTGCAGCCTTTATGTTTTATTTTTTAAATAAAATGATAAAACAAAAGCAGCAACAACAAATGTCTAAAGAGCAAAACACAATTGTTGTTGAAGAACCTGAAAATGTACTTAAATAATTTATTGGCAATTACTCTGTGAGTTCGCCACAAATGTTTTTTTGAAATTCTGTTTTAAGTTGTTTTGAGTTTAATTTTTTTCCAAGTAAAAACATTAACTTGGTTATTGTTGCTTCAAAGGTTAAATCTTTTGCGCTAATTACACCAATTTTTTTTAATTGAGTGCTTGTTTCATAAAGTCCTTGCACAACTCTCCCTTCTACGCATTGGGTTTGATTTACAATAAAAATTCCTTTTTTTATGGCAAGTTTTAATAAATCAATAAACCAAGTATCTGTAGTGGCGTTGCCGGCTCCAAATGTTTGAAGCACTACTGCTTTTATACCTTTTGTGTTTATTATGGCAGAGGTTATTTTTTTACTAATTCCAGGGAATAAACGTAAAACGGCCACGTCATTATCTAAAACGGTATGTATTTTTAATGCTTTATTTTGTCGTTTTAAAAAAGCGTGTTCATTGTAAACTATCTCCACGCCGGCTTCTGCTAAACATTGAAAATTAGGAGATTTAAACGCATCAAAATGTTGTGAGTTATATTTAAAAGTGCGGTTACCTCTATACAGCTTGTATTCGAAATATATGCACACTTCGTTAATAATGGGTTTATTATTTCTTTTTGCCGAAGCTATTTCAATGGCTGTTATCAAATTTTCTTTTCCATCTGTTCTAATAATACCAATAGGCAATTGCGAGCCGGTTAGTATTACAGGTTTGGAAAGATTTTCAAGCATAAAACTCAGTGCAGATGCCGTAAAACTCATGGTATCGCTACCATGCAGTATTACAAAGCCATCATACTTAATGTAATTTTTTGAAATTATTTCAGCAATACGCACCCAAGTTTTTGGGTGCATATTACTACTATCAATAGGTTTTTCAAATGAAATTGAATGTAACTCGGTGTTAAACTTGTTTAACTCCGGTATTTGATGTTTTAAGGCGTTAAAATTAAAAGGCTTTAACTCGCCGGTTTTGGCATCTTGCATCATGCCAATTGTGCCTCCGGTGTAAATAAGTAAAACCTTAGTATTTTTCGCTTTCACAGTGCGTTAAAATGGCAAATCGTCGTTTCCTTCAACATTAGCGGTAAAAACAGGGCTATTGTTAGAAATGGATTGTTCCGGCGAAGCTTGTTGTAATTGTGAACTTGAATTTTGACCTCTCTCAATGCGCCATGCTTCAAGTGTATTAAAATATTTTACATTGCCCTCAGGGTTAGTCCACTCTCTTCCACGCAAATTAAATTGTATTTTTAGTTCATCTCCAATATTATAACTATCTAGGTTTGAACATTTATCTTGCGTTAATTGAAAACTAACGTGCTGAGGATAGGGGGTGTTTGTTTCTGTTGATAAAACAAACTCTCGTTTGCTAAAACGCTCGCTTACTTTTTGCGTATCAAATTTTACTTTTAAAATTCCTGTTACTTCCATAATTTAAACTATTTAGAGTAGCAAGTTAATAATTATTGTTTTTGTCTTTTAAACAAATTATAAGATTAAATTAACAAATTAATTGGCAAATTTTTGTTATGATTTTGTAACATAAAAAAAGCTGCCTTTTATGTGGCAGCCTTTTTTGGAATGAGACTTAAAATTTTTCTCTAATTTTTTCTTTATGTTTTTTTAATTGAGTTTTAATGGCTTCACAACTTAAATCGGTTGCTTCTTCAAATGTTTCGCATTGCTTTTTTGCAAAAAAATCTTGCCCCTTTCCTTGTATTTTTATTTCAGCAATTTTATTTGCGTTAAGGTTATTTTTATCTAATCGTAATGTAACATCTGTATTTATCACACCGTCGTAAAATGAGTTTAATTTTACAACTTTTTCATTAATGAAATTAATTAGCTTTTTGTCTGCATCAAAATGCACGCTTTGAATGTTGATTTTCATGATTTATTCCTCCTTTATTTTTGTTATTATTCACCCGAGCGTGGATGCGCCCTGGCGTATGTTTTCTTTAATTTATCAATTGAATTATGTGTGTATATTTGTGTTGCTTGTAAATTAGCGTGTCCTAATAATTCTTTTACGGCGTTTATATCTGCGCCATTGTTAAGCAAATGTGTAGCAAAGGTATGGCGAAGCACATGTGGACTTTTTTTAGGTAAATTACTAATCACACTAAGCATTTCTGAAATAAGTTTGCTCAAAAAAGTGGTACTTAAAGTCTTATTTTTTTTATTGACTAACAACAACGTATTCGTTAAATTCTCTTTAGATTTTACGGCTAAATAGTATTCAAGGTTTCGTTTTAATTGTAAACTTATAGGTATTATTCGCTCTTTATTTCGCTTTCCCAACACTTTAATTTGAAGGTTAAATAAGTCTATGTCTGTCTCCTGTAAATTTAAAAGCTCTGCTCTTCTAATGCCCGTTTGGTACAACAACTCAAATATTAAGTAATTTCGGCAGGCTTCAAAATTACTCTCTGGGCCAGTATTGTTAATTAAATGCTGCATTTGAGGCTCATTTATAAATACGGGCAAACGTTTTTGAGTTTTTGGCCCTTTAATATTAGTTGCCGGGTTAATCTTAACAATTTCTTTTTTTTGGAGGTATTTAAAAAATGATTTAAAGCAACTCAACTTTCGCTTAACTGTTCTGGCAGAAGTGCCAAGTGAAACCAGGTGTGATAAATAATCGCGAAGGGTATTAGCGCTTAATTCGTGGAGTAAACAAGCTTTGTTATGATTTAAATAGGCATTTAACTGCTTTAAATCATTAGAGTATGCCATTTTTGTATGAGAACTGTACCTTTTTTGCAGAAAAAGGTAATTTAAAAAATCATTTACTAAAACATCGGGCATAAAAAAATCCTCAGACTAAATTACGATTTAATTTGAGGATTTAAAATATTATAAACAAATATTAACTTTCAATAGCGCCAATTTGTAAAGCTTGACGATACTTTGCCTTAATTATCTCTTGGCGACGGGCAACCGATGGTTTTGTGAATTTTTGACGTTCGCGTAATTGTTTTACAACACCAGTTTTTTCAAACTTCTTTTTGTACTTTTTTAAGGCTTTTTCAATATTATCGCCTTCTTTTATTTGAATAATTAACATGCTATTTTTTTAAATTGGGCTACAAATATAATTATTTTTTAGAATAAATAAATTATTATTTCAGATTTTAACAACTAATTTGGTGTACTTTAAGCTAATATCAAAATGATTGATGTATTAATTCAAAATTGATATGAATTTATATAGTTAGATGCGCAATATCGCTATACATTATTAAAAGCAGATAAATTGATGCTGAGTAGATGATAACAAGCCTACCGTCATGCTGAAATGTTTCAGCATCTCACCCCAAAACCACAAGCCCACTGTTATTTTGGAATGATTCAGAGTCTTTATTTCAGATTCCGAAACAGGTTCGGAATGGCCCTGATTGTTATGCTGAACTGTTTCAGCATCTCGATTCTCACTCACAAGTTCACTGTTGTAAGCATCTTTAGACTAAAACATATTTGAACTTGGTATAATTCTTCGCCACACCTGTTTTTTTTGATAATCTACTGCTGATGAAATTTAGAACCTACTTAAATCACATAACACGGCTATCAAAAAAAATCTACCCCAGCCTAATAATTTCAATTATTTTTTGAATTTCAACTAAAAACTGGATAATCTTCAGTGAATAATTCGTTAATTGATTTTATGAATTATTAAAGTATTATAATCGCTTTTGATTTAAGTAAAAAAAGGTCTATGGTTAAAAATTCTAATATAAATTTAAAATTTTTACTAACTACAAGAATTACTTTTGTTTAAAGCCAATTAATATAACTGCACAACCTGAGCCAGGGTTTTTATTGGCATCTAATTGTCCTTCGATAATTACCTCTAAGGTTGATTTAACTTTAAAATCCCAATAAGGAGCGTTTTTTTGCGTACGATTTGTAAATAACAAATGCCTGTCTTGATCGTAAATATTAAATATTAAGTTTCCGTCGGATTTACCGCTACAAGCAGCTATACGATAAGTTGTTTCTCCAAAAAAAGTAGTGCGAAATTCTGCTGTTTCTTCAGAATTTAAAAGCAATGACCTATACTGCTGCCCATCGGAAATAAAGCTTGCTATAATATGCTTTGCACATTGACTTGCTATTGAGTCGCATTGTGCGTTGGCTTTATTTGCTGCAATGGTAAGCGCTATGATTGAGAATGTTACTAATATTTTTTTCATTGTATAAATATTTGTTTATTGTAAAACTATGGGTTAAGTGTTTTATAAATTTATTAGAAATACTACGATTGTGTTGAAATAATTTTATTACGAATTTGAGCTATTTTAGAAGTAATTTGAGTTATTTGCTCGCTGGTTACTGTTACTTCTGTTGTACTATTAATATAGGTTAGTTTTTTTATTGAGTCAGTAACTGGCTCGGCAAAAACATATTTAAATTGAATACCTTCGTAAACCTTTGCCAAGTCGTTTAATTCCTTAACTAAAGCTTCTACTTCCGGTGTTTTGTTTAGCTCTAACACTTTAATAATGCTTGTAAGAGATTGTTTTTGTTGGGCAATACGATTTTTAATATCTTCATTTGGTTTTTGCTTGTATGCAGATGTTGAAAAGTGCAAACTTTCTATCCAGCCACCTGCTAATATTAAACTGCTTACATCATTTCTTTTATTGTTTTTCAAATAAGCATCGCTGCTGCGGTAAGCAATTCCTACTAACACCATCATACTATCTTTATTTGAAATATTTTTCTGAAAGCGCTCAATTGTTCCTGAATCAAACGCTGCAGTAATACCTAATTTATCAGCCAATTGCTTTACAGAGCCTAAATAACTTAAAGCGTCTTGTGTTTGATTGTATAACGACACATAGCCTAAATCTGCACCATAAATTCCTAAATTAAGCGACCTTGCAAAATCAGTATTAAACGTATTTACTTTGCTAGGTTGATTCAAAAGCGCTTTATCATAGCTAACGCCGCTTTTTTGCACCAGCAAGGCTGTTTGAACAGGCGATGGCACGCTAAATAATTGACCCGATATATTAAATTGTGAAGCCTTGATTGTATCAGGGGTTTCAACAATTTCATCTTTTTTTACATCTGTTTTTTGTTCGCCATTGCATGCCGTTAAAGCAATTGCAACTGTAAACATTAATATTATTTTATTTCCGTACATAATTTTAATTTTATCGATAAAAATAAGCCATTAATAGATTAACAGAGCGCAAGTAAACGAAAAAAATTAATTCAACAAAATTTTAAGTTTATAACTTGTTAACACATTGTTATTAAAATTATTCGCCAATATTTTCATAAAAATTGGTGTAATTTACTTGTGCATTGCAACATTGTTGATACGTGTATTGAGCATTAGCGCGCAGTTTGATTATTTCTTGACTTTTAGATGTTTGCAGGAAGCTTTTTAGTTTACTTGAGGCCTCTTCTACAGTAGTATTTTTGTTTAGTAGTACACCATTATTTTCGTTTACAAGTTCCCCTACTCCACCAACATTTGTGGCAAAAACAGGTATCCCAAACATAAAGGCTTCCATAATAGAAACAGGTACTCCCTCTGTGGTGCTATAATTTATAAAAACATCTACATAATTATTGTTATAAAATGCAATTAATTCTTTGTTTTCAACATGTCCATGAAAAATAATATTTACGTTTTCGCATTTATTTACTGTTTTTTTTTTCAAATTACTAAGCAAAGCGCCACCACCAAAGTGATGCCAAGTAATGTTTAAGGGCAGTCTGTTTATTATTTCAAAAATTTTATCAACGCGCTTTAAGGCAACAACGTTTGAAACACTAACAATTGTATAATTTTCAGCTTTATTTAACGCTAGCTCTTTTTTTTGATTTACAAAAGAAACACCTAAACGGCTTACAATTATTTTTGACGTATATTCCGGATATTTTTCAGTTAAATACTTTTGGCCAAAGCAAGATACCGTATATAATTTATGCGCATTTTTAAAAATTAATTCGCGCAAGGGTGCATAATTAGCTTTTGTTTCTTCGTACAAGTCTGAGCCGTGTAAGCGTATAATAATTTTTGTGTTTGATGTGTTTACTTTTAAATATGGAATAATGCTTGTAAAATTATCGCCCCAATAAAAATAAAATAAAGCCGGCTCATTTGAGGCAATTGCTTGTTTAATTTTTTTAAATGATTTGCTTGCCATTATTGAACGGGCTACTAATAAATTTACAAAAAACCAATATGATTTTTTAGCGCTTAAATATATTTTTTTCTTAAAAAACTCTGCTATATGTATATGGCAAGGCGAAAAGCAAAAAACACCTTTTAAAAGTAAATTAATTTTTGATGTTGTGCTTTTAAATACCGTATTGTTTACGGTAATTTGACTTGTGTTTTTTAAATTAGGTGTATGTCCGTACAACGCAAACAAATCAATATTATCAAACTTTGTTTTAGTATATTCAAATTCATTTACTAAAAAAGGTTCGCTTTTTTCAAACGGAAAAAAATTAGTAAATAAAAATAAACGCGACATTATAGTTTGCTTAATAAATTTTCTGAAGCTAGTTTATACTTGGGTTTTAAATGATAATTACTTTTTTGCAAGTTACGCTTAAACACAAAGCTGGTATATTCGTTTTCTTGGTATTGTAAGCCATACGAGTTCATTGAGTACAGCTTAAAGCCGGCATTATTGGCGTCGCCTATTAGTTTTGCAGTGTCAAGCGATTGATCAATAATTTGAAGTTTTTGAGGATGGTTTTGTCGAATCCAATTTAAACAATGCGGTTCAGGAATATTTATAAGAATTTGCGTGTCGTTATGCGATACGCTTTCTAATAATTTAAATATACCGGCGTGCAATTCAACCGGTATGTGTTCAAGCACATCGGGCAAAACTATATAATCAAATTTAAATTTGTGGGAAAAAGCCGACATATCGTTCACTAAAAACTCAGCATTGTTTTTAGTTGAAAAACGTTTTTTAGCAAACTCAATGCTTTCGTTGCTTATATCTACTCCCACAAAAAAGCCTTGGCTCAAATAGTTAATAATTAAACCGCTTACAGTACCTATTCCACAACCTATTTCAAGCACTTTATGCGTTGGCAGCAACCCTTCTTTCCTCAAGTTTTTAAAAATAGTTCGGTGCCTAATATTGACTCCTATTGATTGCTGCTGTATTTTATAATTATTGTAAAACGATTTTACTTCGTTGCCGGTGGCATGATTATTATTTGTCATTTATTTAAATAATTTTAATTTTTGTTGATTGCTTATCCTCTCATTACAAATTTATACATTTATCGTTTAAAATGATAAGTAAATCGTTTGCAAAATCGTCGTTTGTTTTTACCATTGGGGGTGCTTTACCTATGCTTGCCAGCATTTTAATGCTTCCTTTTTATACCAATTACTTAAGCGATGTACAATATACTCAGGTTTTATTTTATATCAGCGTTTCATTATTATTTCAAATTTTATTCTCTTTTTCAGTTGATTCATACTTTGGCGTGCAATATACTCAACTTTCTGAAAACGAAAGTGCTCAAAAAAAGTTTACAGGCACTGTATCTATACTTTTATTGAGTATTGGCGGGGTTATTATTTTACTATCAGCCATTTTTGGGAATATTTTATTTTCAAAATTATACGCCACAAGTATTGAAATGAAGTTTTGGCCTTATGGCTTTTACTCAATTTTAACTGCGTTTTTTAATTCATACTTTAAAGCTGCGAGTATTTTATTAATTTATCAAAAAAAATCAAAATTATTTTTGGCAACTAATCTTATTAATTTTATTGCAACAATAGGCATTACAGTTGGAGGCTTACAAATTTTTCCTAACACCATTATTGGTCCTATTTATGGAAGATTAGTTTCTGGACTTATTATATTTATACTCGCACAAGTTATATTTTATGCCAATTCAATATATAAACTTAATAGTAGTTTTTTACCTGAGTTAATCCGTTTTTGTTTTCCATACTTTATTTATGTTTTGTGTGGCTGGTTTTTGTCGCAAGCGGATAGATATGTTTTACAAAACAACATAAACCTTTCTTACTTAAATTCATACGACTTATTAATGAAGTGTTTTTTTGGTATAGAATTTTTACAAAACTCACTATCTGCTGTTATTTATCCAAAACTATTTGAAATTTGGGCAAAAAACAAATCAAATAAAACAACACCGGAAAGCAATAGGTATTTTAATGTTTTTACTGTATTAAATATTTTTTGGTTAATTTTATTTTGCATTTTTATTCCAATAATTTATCCTTTAATAATAAAAAAAGAAGGTTTTTTTCAAGCATTACCTTACATTGGCATAATTGCTGCGGGTTACGCCACCCGAAGTATCATTAATTTTTATTTAAGCACTATTTTATACTCAAAAAAAATAAATGTTTTACTAAAAATATTTGTAGTTAACACTATTATACAGTTGCCTTTAACATATTATTTTATTTTATTTTTTGGTTTAACAGGCGCTATATATGCGGCACTTATCGTTAAAATATTACAATGTGTACTCTCTGTTATTTTTACAAAAAATGTATTTAATTATGATTTTAACTTTGTAAAAATATTTTTAATTCCCGCTACGTTTTTTGCAATAAATCTTGTGCAGTTTCAATTTTCAAAAACTTATAGTTTATCTTTCTACGTAACTGAGTTATGCATATTTTGCATTTTTGTTTATTTTATTTTTAAAACTGAAATTAAAACTACTTTAGCTAATTTTGGAATTATCAGAAAAAACATTCATTAATACTTTTTAAATTGAAAAAAAACAAATTACTCTTTTTTATATTTTCTGCTTTAATATTGGGCTTAATAGCAGGGTTTATTATAAATAAAAAAATAACATCTGACTATGTTATCACTAAAAAAATTGAAAAACCTGAAAGTCAATTAACCCCCTCTGAAACAAGTAATAATATTTTGCATTACAATGAAGTAAAGCAGTGTAACGAACAAAAGAAAAAAACAGCTTCCTATTTTTCAATTTTAAGCGATATTTTTTTGCATCTAATTAAAATGATTATTTCTCCCCTTGTGCTTTCTGTGCTAATTGTTGGTGTTGCTAAACTTGGCGATTTTAAAAGTGTTGGAAGAATTGGATTAAAAACTTTAATTTATTTTACTTCGGCTACACTTATTGCTTTATTACTAGGTTTAATTTTAGTTAATGTATTTGAGCCAGGCAAAGTAATGCATTTGCCCCTACCCGACTCAAATTCAACAACGGGGGTAAACACAAAAGCACAAGACGCTAAAAATTTTATAGATCATGTAATACCCGAAAGCATTATTCGCTCTATGGCATCTAACGACGTGTTGCCAATTGTAGTTTTTTCAATCTTTTTTGGAATTGCCTGCGCAACCATTGGTAGTATTTCAAAAATTGTAATTGATTTTTTTGAAAGCTTAAGCCACATCATGTTTAAAATAACTGATTTTGTGATGCGTTTTGCGCCAATTGGTGTGTTTGGAGCTATTACAGCAGTTGTTATTCAACAAGGAATTGATGTTTTACAAGGCTATGTTTATCTTATTCTTTGTTTTTTTGGAGGCTTACTGTTTTTTGTTTTTATTATTTTATTTGGAATTTCTGTTTTGTTTAAAATAAATTTCAAAAAACTAATGCGAGATTTGCAAGAGCCTATTTTACTTGCATTTAGCACAGCCAGCAGTGAAAGTGCAATGCCTAAAACTATTGAAGCGCTTGAAAAGCACGGTATAAGCAACCGCATTGTTAGTTTTGTTTTGCCGCTTGGTTATAGTTTTAATCTTGACGGAAGCATTATGTACATGACTTTTGCAACAATTTTTATTGCTCAAAGTTATGGCATTGAAATTAGCACAGCCGATCAAATTAAAATGATGTTGATTTTACTTTTAACTAGCAAAGGCATGGCAGGCGTTCCTAGAGCATCATTAGTTGTAATTGCCGGCATGCTTGCTACTTTTAAAATACCTGGCGAAGGGCTATTGTTATTGCTTGCGGTTGATCAAATTTTAGATATGGGTAGAAGTGCTACTAACGTTGTTGGAAATGCTGTGGCCAGTGCTGTTATTGCAAAATTAGAAGGCGAAAAATTTTAATCTAATATTTTTTATCGTACTTATTAAATAAATTTAACCAAAGCAATCGCGCCCACGTAAATATTAATGGAAAGCCTAAAATTAAAGTTAAACTCACATAAACAAATAACTTTAAAGGTGCTAAGTGAAGCCAAATTAAATCGGCAACAAACCACATTATAAATAACCCTGATGTAATTGCATACGAAGCGTACATAGCTCCATAAAAAAAGCCGGGTTCTTTTTCATACTTTAAGTTACATACACTGCAACTATCATTCATTTTTAAGGGCTGTTTAATTGCATAAGGATTATTGTTTTTAAAAACTTTTCCTTTATGACAACGCGGACATTTATTAGTGGTTACAGAATATATTAGCTCAATAATTTTCATAAAAAAAGCGTCAAAATTATAAATTTTAACGCTCTTCTTACACCAAATAATTATTAATTTAAATTAAAAGCTTTACTAAAAAGCTTCTTTTACAATAAACTCTTCCGGCACGCCTAATGCTTTTAAATGATTTAAAACCGCATTCATCATGGGCTCCGGACCGCATAAATAAAAGTAGTTTGTAAAAGAATGGATTTGTTTTTTTATTATTTCTGCCGTAATAAATCCATGTTCGTAACCATCAAACTTTTCATCGGATAGTACGTTTACATAGTTTTTTCCTAGTAAATGCTTTAGATCGTTTTCAAGAATTATATCTGCTTTAGTTTTATTGGCAAATATTAGTTTATTGTTTCCTATTATATTTTGTTTCTCCAACTCTTTAAAAATGGCTAAAAAGGGTGTAATGCCTGCACCTCCTGCAATAAAAATACCTTCGCCTTTATAGGATATATCTCCAAAAACACCACCAATAATTAACTCATCTCCAATAGTTAATGAGCGCAATTGATTTGTAACTCCTTTATGCAAGGGGTATGTTTTTATTATAAATTCTAAAAAATTATCGTCAGGTAAAGAAGTAAATGTGAAGGCTCTTAACTCTTGTTCAAAATCTTTTTTATTTATTGAAACATCTACTGCTTGTCCGGTATTATATTTTATTCCATTTGGCTTTTCTGTTACTATTTTAAGCACATCGTGTGTGATTTTTTCAATAGATTTAATTTTTACTATTTGCGACATAAATTATTTTTTATAAATCAGTGATAAAAATTCTTGTTTAATACTTTCTTGCTCAAACTTACCCGAAAATTCAGATGTTGTTGTTACACTGTTGGTATCATTAATGCCACGAGATGCTACGCATAAATGATCGGCTTCAATAATCACTGCAACATCTTCGTGCTGCAAAATTTCTTTTAATCCTTCTGATATTTGAATGGTTAGGCGTTCCTGAACCTGCGGGCGTTTTGCATAAAATTGCACCAACCTGTTAATTTTAGAAAGGCCTATTACTTGCTTGCCAGGAATATACGCTACGTGCGCCTTTCCAATTATAGGAACAAAATGGTGTTCGCAATTTGAGTAAAGCGTAATATCTTTTTCAATCAACATTCTTTTATAGCCGTATTTATTTTTAAATAAGCTTATATCAGGCTTATTAGCGGTGTTTAAGCCACTAAATAGTTCGTTAACGTACATTTTAGCTACGCGATTTGGCGTGTCTTTTAAGCTATCATCATATAAATCAAGGCCAAGCGTATCCATTATTTCAGAAAAATGATATTCTATTCGCTTTATTTTCTCTTCATCGCTAAAAATAAAAGCATTTTTTTGCATTGGCGTTTCAATGAGTGATTCTAACACTTCTGTTTTAGTTACATTTTTTTTCATGCTATATATCCAATTTTAATATCAATTATATATTCTCTATTTGCTTCATTACTTTTTCAACTATTGCATCGCAGTAAATCAAATTAAACTCATATAAATCTTTTACTACATAGTTCTTTTCTAATTCTGTTCTCAACATTTCTTTTGCCCTACTTAATTTAACTTTAACGTTTGCCTCGCTTATTCCCATTAATTCAGATGTTTCGGCTACATTAAACTCATTCATTTCTCTAAGTGCAAACACTAGCCTGTAATCTTCAGGTAAGTGTTCTAATGTTTTTTCAATGATTAAGCCTAATTCTTTACTGTGAAGTGCTTTATAAGGATTGTTACCAGTGCTGCTACTATACATTGGCATATTATTATCGTTTATTTCTTGAGATATTTCATTTTTAAAGCTCAATTTTTCTTTTTTTCTAAAACAGTTGTTCAGCATTATTCTTGTTAGCCAAGTTTTAACGCTTGCTTTTTTTTGGAACTGTGCCAAACCTTTGTAAGCATCTACATAAGTATCTTGCATCAAATCTTCTGTATCAAAATGGTTGTAATTATACGAGCGCCCAATTTTGTACAAATAAGGATTGTATCGTCTTACTATTAATTCATATAAAAATTTTTCACCGCTTAATATCCGGTCAATCACTTCTACATCGCTTAACTTTTCAAATTGTTTCATTTTTACTGTGTTTTTATTGTTTAGAAATAGCTCTAATTCCTATAGCATAGCGAATTAAGGCTTGTTTTTCAGATGCATTTATTTCTGCTTTCTTTGCCATATCATCAACAATCTCAAGCAATTTTGGCTCACTATATACTGTTAAGTCCTTTGCCTCATGACAATTTGTACATTGTCCTGTATATATTTTTTTACCATTTTGCAACTCCTCTTTTGTAGCATCTGAAAAACGCATTTTAACTGCGTTTAATTGCTTGTCTAATGATGCGGACTCATTTGTACTTTTCAACTCTGAGCTTGCGCTTTTTTTAGATTTGCAGGCAATTAAAGCTATGGCTATTACAGCACCGGTAAAAATTATTTTTTTCATATAAAAACTTAATTAGTTTGTTGATATAGTAATTAGAGTGTTTATTTTTAAATTGGTTACAAAGCAAGGTGAAAATTATTCAAGATCAGTAAAAATCGTTAACCTACTCTGTTCCAATTAAATACACTATTCTTGCTTGCAATTATTTTTGCATATTCTAAATTTGATGCTAGTGCTAGCTCCGGGTCTGCATCTAATATGTCAAAAGCTGCATTTCTTGCCTTATTGAGAATTGTAGCATCTTTTGCTAAGTCAGAAAGTTTTAAGTCCATTATACCACTTTGTTGTGTGCCTTGTATATCACCCGGACCTCTCAATTTTAAGTCAGCTTCACTGATTTCAAAACCATCATTTGTTTGTACCATGGTTTTCATTCTTAACCTTGCATCAGTGCTTAATTTGTTTCCGGTCATTAAAATACAATAACTTTGTTCTGCTCCTCGCCCTACTCTACCACGTAATTGGTGCAATTGGGATAAGCCAAATTTTTCAGCGCTTTCAATTACCATTACACTAGCGTTAGGTACGTTTACGCCTACTTCAATTACAGTTGTAGCTACCATTATTTGGGTTTGAGCTTTTGCAAAGCGTTCCATTTCGTATTCTTTTTGCAGAGGTGTTAATCTACCATGCAGAATACTAATTTGAAAAATGGGTAAAGGAAACTCGTTCAATAAATTATCATATCCTTGTTGCAAATTTTGATAGTCCATTTTTTCGCTCTCTTCAATTAAAGGATACACGACATAAATTTGGCGTCCTATTTCTATTTGTTCTCTTAAAAATCCGTATAATCGTAAACGATGCGATTCAAAATAGTGTACCGTACTAATTGGCTTTCTGCCGGGTGGTAACTCGTCAATAACACTTACGTCTAAATCTCCGTATAAAGTCATTGCTAATGTGCGAGGGATAGGCGTTGCAGTCATTACTAAAACATGAGGATGGGTAGTATTTTTTGTTTGCAATTTTGAGCGTTGTGCTACGCCAAAACGATGTTGTTCATCAATTATAGCAAGCCCCAAGCAATTAAATTTAACTGAATCTTCAATTAAAGCATGTGTGCCAATAATTATTTTAATATCATTGCTTAATAATTTTTCAAGAATATTTTTCTTTTGTTTTTCCTTTGTACTTCCGGTGAGCAAAGCAACCTCAATATTTATTGAAGCAAATAATTTAGATATTGTTTGAAAGTGTTGTTGGGCTAAAATTTCGGTAGGGGCCATTAAGCAAGATTGAAATCCATTATCTAAGGCTAATAACATTGTAAGCGCTGCCACTATTGTTTTGCCGCTGCCAACATCACCTTGAACTAACCTGCTCATTTGCTTTCCTTTACCTAAGTCGCTCCTAATTTCTTTTAATACTCTTTTTTGAGCTACGGTTAGTTCAAAAGGCAAATATTTTTCAAACAACTCTGTAAATAGGGGGCCAACTTTTTTAAATACAAAGCCCGTCGTATGATTTACTCTGTGTTTATATCCTTTTAATAATTTTAATTGAACAAAAAATAACTCATCAAATTTTAGCCTTAACAAAGCAGCAGCTAAAGCCTGTTCAGATGAGGGTATGTGTATATTTATGAGCGCACTAAAATGGCTAACGAGTTTGTGTTGATTTATAAAATCAGGCGAGTGAAATTCGGGCACATCAAATTCTTTTATTTGCCCTACATATTGCTTAATTATTCGCCTTAAGCCTTCACTATCTAAACCTTTTTGTTTTAATTTTTCGGTGCTATTGTAAACAGGCTGATACGCCGATAAAGTTTTTACATAGTCATCGTTAAACTCATTCACTTCGGGGTGGGTAATATTGTGTTTGCTACCATAAAGTGATGGTTTTCCAAAAATCACATATTCTGATTTTGTGTTAAATTTAGTATGCAACCATTGATAGCCTTTAAACCAAACTAATTCAATTGTTCCTGTTCCATCAGAAAATATAGCACTTAAACGTTTTGATTTTTTATTTCCTACAATTTCAATAGAAATAAATTTCCCTTTTAGTTGAATATTAGGCAAGTCAGCAGAAACATCTTTAATATTATAAAACTTAGTTCTGTCAATATATCTAAAGGGGTAGTGCGTAATTAAATCATGAGCTGTAAAGATGTTTAACTCTTTTTTTAAAACATCTGCTTTAACAGGTCCAATGCCCTTAATATATTCAATAGGTGTACTAAGTGTTACCACAAAGTAAAGTTATAAAGTAATTTTTAAGTATTAAGAAAATACAAATCTAATTAAAGTGTTATACTTTGTACATCCAATCAAACTCATCTTTTATTTTCCCTTTACGAATATTTCTAAGGGTTTCATCAATTTTATTAGAAAAAACACGAGAGTTAACAGGAGGCAATTCATAATCTTTACCATCACAACCAATTGAAATTATTTGTGCAATTGTGGCTGCAGTTCCTACTCCAAAAGCTTCTTTTAAATTACCGTTTCCTTGAGCAGTTAATATTTCGCGAATGCTTATTTTACGCTCTTCTATTTTCATGCCCCAGTGTTTTGCAAGTTGTAATACCGATTTACGTGTAATGCCCGAAAGTATTGTGTCGCTAAGCTCGGGGGTTAATAAGGTTTCGCCAATTACAAACATTAAATTCATGGTGCCACTTTCTTCAACGTATTGGTTTGTTTTACTGTCTGTCCATATTACTTGTTGGTAACCTCTTTGCTGAGCTAATTTAGTTGGATAAAGGCTTCTGCCGTAGTTTCCTGCAGCTTTTACAAAACCAACACCACCGTGGACGGCTCTAAAATATTTTGTTTCAACTAATACTTTTATTGGTTCGCTGTAATATTTACCGGCCGGGCAGGTAATGATTATAAATTTATAAGTATCACTTGATTTTACGCCAATAGCCTCATCGGTTGCAATAATAAAAGGGCGTATGTATAAACTACCTGTTTCACTAGAGGGTACCCAAGCAGCATCAAGTTTTAATAACTCTATTAGTCCTCCCATAAAAATCTCTTCGGGAACTTCGGGCATCGCCATGCGAATTGCACTTTTATTTAATCGGTTTAGGTTTTCGTAAGGTCTAAATATTGCTACCTCACCATTATCATTTTTATAGGCCTTCATTCCTTCAAAAATTGCTTGACCGTAGTGTAAGGCGCTAGTAGCATAGCTCATAGGAACATTTTGATATGGTTCAATATATGAGCGCTCCCATTTTCCGTTTGCATATTCGGCAACAAACATGTGGTCGCTAAAGCATTTTCCAAAGGGGACATTATTAATGTCGTACTCAGCTATGCGAGATTTATTTGTTTTATGTATCTTAATATCTGTTGTTGTTATCATAAAAAAGCAATTTTTATTGGTACAATTAAGGAATATATTTTTTCATTAGCAAATTTATTGTTAATAAAGGTCGTTTTTAACTTCTGTATAAAAGGAGAAAATCGCATGAAAATCGGTTCAAATTAAATTTTAATTTGAATTATATTAATTTTAGTCGAAAAATTAAAAAGTTATTAACGCCATTAAAAAATCTTAATTAATTATTGAATAATTGTTTAAATTTGGGTTTTAAAATAGAAGATTTATAATGAAAAAAGTTATCGCATTTTTACCGGTTTTAGCAATTTTAATGTTTGTTTCGTGCAAAAGTCATGAAAAGTGTCCTGCGTACTCAAAAGTTAATAAGCAGGTTTCAAAATCTTTATAAATTTTAAGGAGTCTTTATAAACTTCAAGCTTAATCCATTAACGCAATAGCGTTTTCCTGTTACGGTAGGACCGTCATCAAAAATATGACCTAAATGTCCGCCACATTTTGAACAAATTATTTCTGTACGAATCATGCCGTAGCTAAAGTCAGGCTTCTTTTCAATATTAGTTCCTTTGCCAATTTCATTATCAAAACTTGGCCAGCCGCAATGGCTTTCAAATTTTTGGTCGCTGTTAAATAGCTCTGCACCACAACCGGCACACACATAAACGCCTTTACTGTACTCGTTATTTAACTCGCTGCTATAAGGCTTTTCTGTTCCTTTATTTCTTAAAACATCGTATTGTTCCGGCAACAAGCGTTTTTGCCATTCTTCATTTGTTAATTTTAACGTTGAATCCATTTTTATTTGTTTTTCTTTACTTGCGTTTTGGCACTTACAAAATGTAAATGCAGAGATAAATATAATTGCGCAGATTAATTTCACCATACTAAATTTACGAAGCAAATTTAATTTACTTACGTTGTTTACATAAATTAACAGTAAGTTTATTTTAAATTAATTCTTAAATTTCGACTTCTTTACTAAAAATTGAAACCCGAAAACATTTTAATTATTCGTTTTAGTTCAATTGGCGACATCGTTCTAACAAGTCCTGTTGTGCGCTGTATAAAACAGCAAAAACCAAATGCCAACGTTTACTTTGTAACAAAAAAAAGGTTCAGTGTTTGTGTTGAAAACAATAATTATTTAAAATCCGTTTTTACTTTTGATACAAGCATTAATGAAATTATTGGCGAGTTAAAAAAAATAAATTTCGATATTATTATTGACTTGCACAACAATATAAGAAGCAGAAAACTTGCGTTTTTATTAGGAAAAAAAGCAATAAAGTTTAATAAAATAAATACGCTTAAATTTTTTTCGGTGTTACTTAAATCTAAAAAAATACTTCCAAAGACTCATATTGTAGATAGGTTTTTTGACGCATTAAAACCTATAGGTGTTGTAAATGATGGTTTAGGATTAGATTTTTTTATTGCACCTAACAACGAAATTAATGTAACAACTACTTTTAATTTTAATGATTATTACGTTTTAGTTGCAGGTGGTTCGTATTACACAAAACAAATCCCCATAAATAAATTAAACGAAATTTGTTTACTAAGTAACAAGCCAATCATTGTGCTTGGCGGAAAAGAAGATGCCGAAATAGGAGCAATTTTAGAAAAAAATTTTAGCTCAAAAGTTATTTCGGCATGTGGTAAATTTAATTTAGCACAATCAGCCTCAATAATTAAACAGGCAAGTGTAGTAATTACAAGCGATACGGGTTTAATGCACATTGCGTCAGCTTTAAAAAAGCCCATTGCTTCATTTTGGGGCAATACCATACCGGAGTTTGGAATGAGCCCATATAAACCTAATTCACATAATAAAATATTTGAAGTAAATAATTTAAATTGTCGCCCTTGCTCAAAACTAGGCTATAAAAAATGCCCTAAAAAGCACTTTAATTGTATGAATACTATTGACGTAAGTCCGTTAAAAAAAATGTTTGAAAAGTAATTTCTATTTTCTGTTAGCTAAAATTGCCTATTAGTTTTTCACAAGTTTTATTTTTTGGTTTTTTAAATACAATTTTTGTTTTGTCAAATTGCAATATTTTTCCTTCATTAATAATTGCAGTATAATCTGAAATGGTTTTTGACTCAGCCGGTTGATGCGTAACTAAAATAATGCTTGTATTATTTTGACGCATATCCTTTTTAATGAATTCGTATAACTTTTTTTTCATTATAATATCTAAATTACTAAAAGGTTCATCGAGTAAAAGTATTTTTTTAGGAAGTGCCAATGCCCTTGCTATTGCCACTCTTTGCCTTTGACCACTTGAAAGTGTATTTACTTTAGCCGTAGAAAACTTTTGAAGATCTAATAATTTAAGTAAAGCAGTGCTTCGTTTTAATTTGTACACGTCTGTATATCCTACGAGTTGTTCTTTAATGTTTTCTTCAACGGTGTGATTATCTAGAATATAAAAATCCTGACTCACAAATCCCATATTACTATTTCCAGGTATTAAATTGTAAGAGGGGCCTAAAATTTTTTCATTTTCTAATACTATTTCTCCCGAGAAAAGATCTTCTAAGCCATAAATACATTTTAATAAGGTAGTTTTACCACTACCGCTTTTGCCTATAACTGCTAAAAATTTTCCTTTAGGTAATTCAAACGATACATTTTGTAAGCCTTTAAAATTTGAAGCTCCGTTATAATTAAAAAAAATATTTTTAACTGTTAACATGCTTAAATGTAATACTAAGTAATATGCAATTTTTACAATTAAGTAAATTTAATTAACTATCAAATATTGAAAATCATACGATTTAATATCATTATCGTTCTAAATAATTTTCAAAAAATATTTAGGCTAATAAAATAGGGGAGCTGATGGTAAAATCTTAATTTTTAAAAAGAACCCCTTGGTAAAATAAAGGCTTAGTTTCGGGCGGAGGTTCAAAAGATTGGTTTAAGTATAATTGTAATTCGATTTTTACAAGGTGTGTTTGTTTCCTTTTTTTTGACATATTTTCGTCTTGGAAGCAAAACAATGCACTATAAAAAAATTATTTTTAGCCCTTAATTAGGATTAAAAAAATAATGTTCGTCATCGTCAATTATGCCAAAGTTAATTGTAGTTAGTTTGTTATTTTCAAAATAGCAGTCAAGCCCCGCATCATCAAAACTTACGCGCTTTTCGCCCCAGGAATGCGTTTCTGTTTCGGAAAGGCTAAAGCCTTGTTCTTTCATTAAACTAACCAACTCTGTAATAGATAATTTAAAAATTAATTTACCAAAAAGAACAGTGTCGCGGCAATCAATTTCTACACTGCAAAGAGTATTGTGCCTTTGTTTATCAAAAAATAATGAAAATCCTTTATTCCAATAATGTAAAACATTAGTATGATTATTTAAAACATCATCTTCAATTACTTGTATTTCTTCGGGTTTACCTAATATTTTTTCAACAGCATCAATTGTTTCGCCAAAAGCAATGTTGCCAAATCCTTTAAGCAGTTTTATTTCAGGTTTAAAACTCATAACCTAATTTTTCAAATTAAGATGTCGAAAAGCTATATTTATTTTTTAAAAATAATTATAATTGTTCAGTTTAATAATTTTTTTTAGATTATTTTTCATTTCTTTTAATTTGACCTAAAAAAAATTATAGTACCGTAGTATTCAATTTTAATTTTTCTTTAAAGAGCATACGCTAAAAGCGTTTTGCTAAAGAGTTATAACACAAACTTATTTTTTTTTGCAGTATATTAGTAAATCCTTTTTATTTTGCCAATGATAGCCTAGGTGAAATGGTAAGTTTGGAATATTTGCACTATCTTTTTCAAATGCCTTTACAATACCTGTTTGAAGCTTTAAATATGGAAAATCTTTTACAGGTTGTGTGTATTTCCCATAAAGTTTAATTTTCCAATTTTTTGCTTTTTCAATGTCGTTGTAGGGTATTCCGGTGTCATCTTCAAGCAAAAAATTACTATTGTTTAAAATTATTTTTTTCATATTACTCATAAAATTAGCGTGTAGTAAGTAAGAAGCACTTTTTATATACGTAACCGAAGGCTTTGTGTGTTTATTAATAAACTTATAAAAAACGTTGGTATCGCTAAATTGTTTATTACTTACATCGTATTTAAAATAATATATTTGTTTTTTAATGCCATTTTTTTCGCAAGTTACTTTAACGCCAAATGTTTTTTTAGAGTTTTTGTCCGCATTTTCGGCGAGTGAATCGTTATTTAATTTATAAATATATTTAATGTCTGTAATTTCATGTCCGGTTCTTGAAATAAAAAAGCATAATACCGGTAACAAGCCATTTACTTTTTGTTTTTGAAAATCGCGTAGCATATATTGTGTTATAAAATAGCTTCGGTTAAATATGTCGTTTAATGATGATTTAAATGAGTTGCAATAACTTTTAGCATCTTCATATTTATATTTTTCAAGTTCCGGAAGTTCTCCAATAGGCTCTAAGCCTAACATAATTATTTTAGTTAAGTTAGGGAAAAAGGCATTAGCTGTTAAAAAATCGGGGCCTGAAAAAGGATAAAATACAGTTGAAATATTAGCATTTGCATCTGAAAGCTCTTTACTGCTCCATGCTTCTAGCTTAGTTAAACGACTTTTTTCAAGTTTTTTCCAGCTGTCATCTATAAAAGTTTTGTTTTCTTTCCAAGCTGAGCTGTCTAACAAAAAATTTAAACCATTTGAATTGTCGTTTATGCCACTCAATACTTTGGAAGTGTTATTAAATTTATTGTTATACGATAAGTTATTATTTTTTTTAGGTAAAGAATCAGCCTGTTGTTTTGTTATTAATGAATCTTTTTTAATTGCTTTTTTTTCGTTTTCTAAATTACTGCTTCCTCCACAGGCCAACATAATAGTTAATAAGGAAAGGGGCAGTAATAGTTTATTTTTTATCATTTTCTTTTGGGTATAAATTAAATTCGTTTAAATCCGGTAAGTGTTTTTTATGTCTCTTTTTTTCAAAAGCGTACAAATTTAAACTTAATTCTTTCATAAAAGGTAACCCAATTTCATTAAATTCGTAAATACCGCTTCCAAAACTGTTGTGCTTATTTAAGTACATGGCTGTACTCAGCATAAATTCAACATTTTCAGTTTTATTAATGATATAAGCGCAATCAATTAAAAAGCCATAGGCTCGCCCCACTATATTAAATATTCGTATTGAATCGCTGTTTATCGTTGCTACTGAGCAGCCGTAAATAAAATATTTTTTATACGAATCGTAATATTCTTTTGAATCGTATTTAGGCGACTCGCTTTCTTTTGGCATCATGCCAAGGTGTGAAACAAGTAATTGCCAATCTTTTTCTGTAATATTATATTGTTGCTTTTTATCAATATACTTATGAAAAATTAATTTTTTTAAAATTACATGTATTGCTTTTAGGGATAAATAATTTGAGTTTGCGAAATTTTTTTCTGATGAAATTAGTCGTTTTTTTCTATTGTACACATTGTGGCCAATAATCATAGATTCAAAGGGCATTTTTATTGACTCAAGTAACGAATCGGATTTTTGAGTGTAAACCACTTCATTTTTAGAGTTTAAAAATCTAATTTGATTAAAATATCTATTTCCTTTTCCAATACATGGCACATCAAACCTATGTGTTATGCGGGCTGTTGGATAGCCCCATTTGTTTAGTTTTTTATTTAACTCAATTGGCGTAACAAATTCAAATAAACGACTGTAACTATTATTATCACTTACTAAAAACATTTTTTTTATATGCTGTGCAATTGAGGGATAATTATCTTTTGCGGTATAATCTTTATGATAATAGCACTGGCAAACATTGCTGCTGTCTGTTAACATTGGGCTATTAAAATTAACTTGCGGGTTATTTATTTCGTTTAATTTTTCAAGCGCAGCAATTGCGGTTGGCAGCTTAACTAAGCTCGCTGGATAAAAATAATTTAAACTGTCGAGTTTATAAGTATAGTCTTTAAAAGTAGGACTGTTTTTTGAATTCCTATTTATTTGCGTATATATTATTTGTAGTTTATAACGTTTAGGATATTTGGCAACATTATTTAAACTTGTGTCAAACGAAAGCAATGAATCTAAAATATTAAGTTTCTTTTTTTGAGCAGAGGCACATAAAAAAAATACTAAAAAACTATTGGCCAAAATTAATTTCATATTCTATTTCAAAAGTAGAATTTTTGAAAATAAAAAAACCGCTTTTTTCAAAGCGGTTTAAACAATGTAAAGTTCAGAAATATTATTTGCCTACACCGGCAAACCAATTCTGAAACATCTTTCCAAATACCGGAATTTCTTTTTCTTCACCGTTAGCTGCGCTAATTATACTTAAAATCCAAAGTACCAATAATGCAATACCTATTAGTGAGCTTAATGCCCAACCCAAAAATGGTATAAATAACAATGGTATTCTAATTATAAATGTTGCTATACCTAACACAAGTAAACCTAACATTTGCCTTAAATAAAAGGCGCCTATTGATGTTTTATTTGAACCATGCATAATTAATGCTATTACCCAGCCAATAAGTGTTATGTGGCTAATAATTGCAATTGTTTTTCCGTCTTGCTGTCCACCGCTTGTTTGTTGTGGTTGATTTGTAGTTTGATTTTCCATTTTTTTATAATTGATTCCTTAAATGTATTAATTTATTTTTAATTTCGGTTAAATGCTCTATTACAATTTTCTTATTGTTTTTTGTAGTTTTCTTTAACTGTTCTTTTGCTCCTTGAATAGTGTATCCTTTTGTCTTTATTAAATCAACAATTTGTTCTAAATACTCAATATCATTTTTAGTGTATATTCTGTTTCCTTTTTTTGTTTTATTAGGCTTTAAAGCACTAAACTCTTTTTCCCAAAAACGTAGTGTACTTGAGTTAACGGATAGTAGCTGACTTACCTCGCTAATAGAGTAGTATAACTTTTCTGTTGTTTCTTCTTCCGCCATTTTATGCTGATTGTATGATAAATTCAAAATGCTTTATAAAAATTCGCTGTTATTCAATAATAAGTTTTTTTAGTTTAAATATTGAGCCGGTGCTTACCTTTATAAAATAAATTCCTTTTGCAATAGTGTCTAATGTTATAGCAGTTTCATTCGTTAAATTGTTTTTTGAATAAATTATTTGTCCAATGTTATTATAAATTTGAACATTAAACTCGCCGCCACATTGCACTGTTATATTACCGCTTGAAGGATTAGGAAAAACTAAAAAATCAACATTAGCATTAATATTTGCTGCAAAACCTGTTACAAAACTAACAGCCACTGTATTTGAGATTGAACATCCATTTGCATCAGTGATTGTAACCGTATAATTTCCAGGCAAAAGATTGTTTACAATTGAGCTTGTAGCACCGCTAGGTGTCCAGCTATAAGTATAGCCTAAAGTTCCGCCACTTACATTTACACTTACAATGCCGTTACTGCACGTTGAGCAGCTTGAATTTGTTGAGTTTATAACTGCTGATAAAGCGCTTGGCTGTGTAATGTTAACGCTAATTGATGAAACACAACCTTTTGAGTCAGTTAAATAGCAATTATAAGTGCCGCTGTTTAAGCCATTTGCTATTGCTGTTGTTTGGCTGCTTGGGCTCCATGAGTATGAATAAGCCGGAGTGCCTCCTGTTGCATTTACTTGCGCTATACCATTTGATAAGCTGTTGCAAGTTATATTTGTATAACCTAAAACAGATAGTGTTGGATTATTATTTACACCAACCGTTATTATTGTTGAACCGGAACAACTTCCGTTTGAACCAATTATTGTATAAGTTGCAGGAGTTGCAGGTGCTATTGTAATTGCTGATGCTCCGGGGCTTCCGTTCCATGTATAACTGGTTGCCCCGCTGGCATTCACTGTTATTGAATTTCCAATACAAACCTGAGGGTTTGAAGGACTTATGTTTATGCCTAATGAGCTTCCTATTGTTACCGAAGTTACAACAGCAGCACCGGCGCATGAGCCATTACTACCGTTTACAGTATAGTTTGTGTTTGACATTGGATTTACTGTAATTACACTTGTAGTTGCTCCCGTATTCCATAAGTAACTTGTTGCACCGTTTGCAGTTAATGTGGCTGTTCCTCCCGAGCATATTGTTTGGCTCGCTGCGGTAATGGTTGGCGTAGTGGTTACTGTAATAGTTTTATTTGCAGTTGTAGAGCAAATTCCCGAATTAGTTCCTATTACTGTGTAAACAGTTGTTGAAATAGGCATTACAGAAATTAAAGAAGCTGTTGATCCTGTGCTCCATGAATAGGTTGATGCGCCAGAAACACTTAATGTTGCAGAATTACCGGAACATATTGAGGCGGTAGATAATACTGTTAAGCTTGGCTGTGCTACAACATTAATAGTTTTAGAGCTTGTTGCGGTAAGAGTACCATACATTGCTGATAACACTACTGTCTGCATTCCAGGAGTGTTAAACGTAAATGTCGGATTTGCGGCAGTAGATGTGGCAGGGCTGGCGCCGCTTGCCGACCAACTATAAGTTAAAGCACCAAGCGAAGTATTAGTCATAGTAATTGCAGTTACGCCCGTGCAGGCATTACTTAAACTGCTAAACCCGGGTGAAACAGTTATTACATTAATATTGTCTAAATATAATGCTTGACCATAATGCCCTCGGTTTATAAAACTAAACATAACGTTGGGTTGCCCTGCAACAAACGATGTAACATCTAATGTATCTCTTCGCCATTGTGCTGCCGTAGGAACAAACTGAGATGCTTGTGTTGTGCCAGATACAGTTGAAAGAGTTGCTCCTCCTTTTAAATAAACACTAGTCCATGTAACACCACAGTTTACAGATACCTTTACTTCTAAGCTGTCTGTATAAGTTACTAAATCATAAGGTTCGTATGCCACATCAAATCTTAATCTTGCTGCCCCTACTCCGGTGAAGTTAAATTTAGGCGACCACATTTCATCTCTTATGCCCGATGCGTCAACATTATAATTGTCAAACATTGCCGTAGCTGTACTTGTTCCAAAACCTCCGAGTCCTGTTTGTCTTTGCCAATACACTGCCGGGTTGCCAAAATTAATGGCCGTCCAATTAAGGGGGAGAAATGTTGTGCCTTGAAAACCTTCACTAAATGGCAAAGAAATTGGTCCGGAAACGGTAATATACGATACTTTTGTAACAACATTTCCGCCATTTCCATTTTGTGCTTGCATAGCAACTGAATATGTTCCAGGTGAAGACCATTGTACAATTGGTGCAGAAGATGTTGATATTGCCGGAGAACCTGCTTGAAACGTCCACGACCAAACTGATGGGGCATATAATGAGCTATCAGTAAACTGCACAGGAGTGTTAGGGCAAGTGTTTCTTAGCAAAGCATAAAAGTTAGAAACAGCCGGCACGCTTGAAAAACTTGCCGCACAAACCATTGCTGCTTGAGCATTAATACGCCCTGCTCCTAGCTTATTAGGCGTATATGCCGAATTGCCCGATAAAGAATAAATATTAACAGCTGTTGTTTTTATGCAATTTAGCACATCGTTTTGAGTCATATAAGGCGTTTTAGAAAGCATTAAAGCTGCTAAGCCTGCAACCAAAGGGGTAGCCATTGAAGTACCGCTCATGTTTGTATAGGCCCCAGATCCTGCACTTGGCACTGTGCTTAATATATTTTCACCGGGAGAAGCAATATCTACCCAAGTGCCATAGCAGCTAAAGCTTGAACGAATATCTGATGAACTCACCGAAGCTACTGAAAAAACATTATTATATGCCGCTGGATAATGTAGGGTACTATTGTTGTCATTGCCCGCTGCGCAAATAATTATACAGCCTTTATTCCAAGCGTAATTAATAACAGCCTGCTCTGCAGAAGAAGCACTACTTGCGCCACCCCAAGAGCATGATATAACCCTTGCTTTTGTTTTTGCAGCATAAATTATTCCGCCATAACCGTTTGAAATTGCTGTTGTAGAACCTGTATCGTACTGACACTTAACCGGTATAATTTTTATATTATTCCCTATTGAGGCTATGCCTATACTATTATTAGTTCGTGCACCTGCAATGCCTGAACAATGAGTACCATGGCTCATTAATGTATTTGTTGGAATTGTATTATTATCATTATCGGCAACATCATAGCCATTTACATCATCTATATAACCATTTCCTTCATCATCAATGCCGTTTGCCGGAATTTCACCCGGATTAACCCAAATATTGGGCGACAAATCAACGTGGCTGCGCATAATAGCATTGTCAACAATAGCACAAGTAATTGTAGATGTGCCCGCAAAAACCGACCAAGCTCCTATTGCATTAATTTGTGGTAGTTGAGCTTGAGAAGGATAGCCAGGATCATTTGGCGTTTGGCAAGTTGTGTTCAAACTCACCATTTCAGCATATTCAATCCCTCTAGCTTTCCCTAACTCGGCAATTAATGCTTTAACTGATTTTATTTGTGAAAATTTAACCAATAATATATACGGCAAAATCTCATCGTCATTAGCTTGATAAAAAGGCTTAATAGCTTTGAAAGCCCCATATTTATTTAATATTGTTCTTACATCAGAAGACAATTTATTAATAGGGATGTTATTTGGGTTTTCTTTATCAACTGCTGCCAAAGCCGATTTGTTAAACTTAATATAAATTTGCCCATCAACTTGGTGACGATATACCGTTTGCGAAAAATTTGATAATGCAAACATTAATGCGACTGCTAGTAAAAATATTTTTTTCATTGTGCTTGGATATTTTAAAAATAGTTTAATAAATTTATTAATCTATTTTTGTTATTGCAAATTATAAATGTTAAATTTTAGGTATTGTTAAAAAATGATTTTAGGAATTATTGATTGTGGAACAAACACATTTAACATTTTAATAGTAAATGTTCAAAAAAAACAAACGCCTATTAAATTACATGGTAGCCGGATAGCTGTAAAATTAGGCGAGGGAGGTATAAACTCGGGCACAATAGTTGAAAAAGCCTATAATAGAGGCATTGATGCCCTTGCCAATTTTAGTAAGCTTATTGCAAAATATAATTGCAACAAAGTGTTAGCCTTTGCAACTTCAGCTATAAGAGATGCTCATAACGGGCCTAAGTTTATTGAAGATGCGTATTTAAAAACAAACATTAATATTACAATAATTGATGGCAATAAAGAGGCAGAATTAATTTACTATGGCAATAAAATTGCAGCTAACTTAAACAAAAATACTTCGTTAATTATGGATATTGGTGGAGGAAGCACTGAATTTATTATTGCAAATAGCACTCAAATTTTCTGGAAAAAAAGTTATAGATTAGGTGCTTCTAGGTTACTACAAAAATTTAACCCAAGTAACCCTATCAATGATGGTGAAATAAACGCTATTTCAAATTATTTAAATACTGAGTTGAGCGATTTAATTCAAGCTATTAATCTTTACAATCCCATTGAATTAATAGGATCTTCCGGTGCGTTTGATTCTGTTGTAGAAATAATTCATGGGGAATTAAATGGGGAAAAACTAGTTCCCGAAAAAATTATTTACAATGTAAAAATAACAGACTTTGATAAAATATTTAATTTAATAATTAAAAGTACATTAAAAGAACGGTTAAATATAAAAGGCTTAATTGAAATGCGCGCCGATATGATTGTAATATCTTGCCTGTTAATTAAAACAGCGTTAACTATTTCTAATCTTAGCCAATTTAGGGTTTCAACTTATTCATTAAAAGAAGGCGCTATGTTTGAATTTATTGAGAAAAATACAGTTAATTAAAACTACTGCTCAGCACTAATTTTACTACAATGTTATTTGCTTGATTTGGTAAAGCATAATTACCGTAGCGGTAAAATACTCCTATTCCATAATGACTAAAATTATTTTTTAAAATACTTTTTATTCTAATTCCGGTTTCGGTAAATCCCTTGCTAATATCAAACAACGCAATGTTTGTGAGTTGATTTTGGTTTTGTAAACTTCCTATTCCGTAATTGTGCAATAACTCAATTTCCGGATTAAAATATTTATTAGGCTTTATAATTTTACCGGAATTTAATGATACAAAACATGCTGCATATTGCGTAGATGTAAATTCATTTAAGTACATTGTTTCAAAACTTTTTTCAGCGCTTACGTAATAATTGTCAATTCTGCTTCCTCTGTTATTATACTGAAAAGAGTATGGTAAATTGCCAAAAATTTTACCGGCTTGCAATTGATAATTAAGATACCCCTTTACCTTAAAACGAATGGTATGATTAATTTTTAAATCAATTTTTTGATAAGAAAATTGTCCGGCATATCCATATACAGTATTGGTTAAGCCTTGCGCAAAATTTACATATAGCAGCGGCCAATTACTGCCACTGGATATGTACTGCCCAAAACTTTCAATGTATTTTTCGCGCGGCCACATCCTAAATTGAATACCTGCTTCGTTAACTACAAACGTGTTTATACTTTTGGGAACTTGATTTAAAGAAGGACTTGTTATATAACCAAAATCAGAATTTCGTTCTTGTACCGAGCCGTAAACACTTGTTTTAATAAATTTAAAAATAGATGTATTAAAACTCAATTTACCGTATCCCACTCTATCCATGCGTGTTACTAAAAAATCGCGTAAATTTTCGGTGCTTAATAAATTAGTGCGTTCCGGATAAAAGTACTGTCCGGCGCTTTCATATACATCTTTTATTAATTCGGCTTTTAAAAAAGTTAATTTACTTTCATTAAAATTCACTTGCAATATTCCGCCATATTTAAATGCCTTATCTTTAAAGCCATAAGCCCCATAGCCGCCAACAGAAAACCACTGACTCAATTTATCGCTTGTAAATATGCCACTTCCAAGCCTAAGGCCTTCGTAATTATTTACGTTTAACAGATATTTTAAATCGTAATCAAAATATCCCAAGTTAATTTTACCGCTTGCCAACACTTTTACCCACTTTAACTTTTTTTCAAAATTTTCTTTTTTCCCAATACTGTCAATGTAGATGTAAGTACTTTTTTCTTTTTGAGAAAGACTGTCGGCTCTGTACTTTTGCCAATATGCTTCATTTTTATTATCAAAATTTTTATCATTAAATATTTCTACATTTTTATTTTTTATTTTAAATACTGTATCAATATTTACATCTTTAATGTATTGTTTGCTTCCGGCTTTTAAAATAACTAATTCAACTTTCGGATTTTTTTCTTTTGATTTTCCTCTAATGTTATTAAATAAAATAACGGTATTTAATTGTTTAGGAAACCAATGTATCGAATCTACCCGTTGATAGAGTTGTTGAACTTTTAAACCGGTGCCATCGCTTTCTACTATGGCCGGCTCGGCAATTACATTACTAAGTACATATTGGTTTAAATTAATATATAACACGCCTTTCATCGCTTTAAATTTTACATTTTTTTTAGGATAAAATTTAATTAAAATAGTTGTGTCAATTCCATTTAAAATAGTGTCCTCTATATCAAAATTATAACGTTTATGAGTGCCTGATGTTAGTGGATTTAAATATTTTAATCCCAATAATTCAATATTATCATTATAAAAAGTAAATGATTGTAATTGTGATGCAAATGATGCAAAGGGGGCCGATTTAAATCCGGAAACTCTTGATGCCAATACCTTTTCTTGAGAATTGTTTTTGTATTTATATTTTTTTTCGGTGATAGCCTCCATAAAAAATATATATTTCTTCTTTAAAAAATTGGTGGCTTCTTTATTCATAACAGATGTGTCAATATCATTATAAAAATCTTCTTTACCCTCTTTATCGCTAAATGTAAAATATGTTTTAGCATACGTATTACATATATAGTGCGGTAAATTTGCAATATCGTACTTGGGCTTTAATGCAATTACCTTGTTAATAATGGCGTTTGCCGGGTTTTCTTTTGGCCTTACTACAACTTCATTTAAATTAAATCCTGCCGACTTTAATTTAATTACAGTTAGTTCATTTGCATTAAATTCGGCTATGGGCTTTGTTTGTTTTTCGTAACCTATTACTTGAATAATAATCTTTTTACTTTCAGGGCTTACAGTTAAGGTAAAATTACCATCAATATCGCATGTTGTGCCGGTATTTGTTCCTTCAATAATTAACGCCGTAAACGGAATGCCAGCATGTGTTTGCACATCTATTATCTTACCTTTAAATATTTGCGCTTTAAATACCGAAAAAAACAAAGTAAAAAGTATTATTAACTTGTATTTCATTAATTCTATATAAAAGAGTTTTTTATTTTTCTAACTTTTTTAATTGAATTTCTTTTAATGCAATTATTTCTTTAAATAAATTTATTTCATTTTTTAATTCACTGGTTGTTTTTGACTCATCATCACCAGTCCACAGTTTATTTACATAATAGGGCTTTTGGTTAAAATCAAACCTAGGGCTATCATTTCTAAAAAAACTATATAAAGGAACCCTCAATGTTTTTGAAATTAATTCTAAACTTTTTAAATCGAGTGTTTTGTTGTTTAACTGTTTTGTTAATTCGCTTTCTGTTAGGCCAATATAATCAGCTAATTGGCCGAATGTATAATTTTCTTTTTTAAGAATATTCACCAACATTTCTTTAATTTCCATTTTAATTGCTATTTTATAATCTTAATAAAGATAACTTAAAATCTCTTGTTCAATCTCTTCCGAATTCCATTTATTTTCAATATCAGGCATTGCCATTATTTCATCCATAATTGCTTGTTGTTTTTGCCCCTCTTCTAAGGCTTTGCTGTATCTGATATTAGGACTATATGTTACCATTGAGTATAGTGGAATCCACTTATCTGGGTGTTTTTTTGAAAAATGTGCCTCAATTTTTTTTTGTAGTAAAAATAATTTATCAGCTGTTTTATCGCGCATTTCAACAAAATTAGCAATGGCTAAGTCTGCAATTGCGTCGGCATCGGGTTTTCTTAAAATTTGATATTGGCTTAGTACTTTTTCCCAATCGTTTCCGTGCAAATTCATTAATTCATTAAGCACCACACAATCTTCAAAGCCGCAATTCATGCCTTGTCCGTAAAACGGTACAATAGCATGAGCAGCATCGCCAATTAAAGCAATTTTACTATCAAAGGTCCAAGGATAACATTTTACAGTTACTAACGATGATGTTGGGTTATTAAAAAAATCTTCGACAAGCGTTGGCATCAATGGCACAGCATCTTTAAACTCTTCGTTAAAAAACGAAGTTACACTTTCTTTTGTTTTTAAATTATCGAAAGAATATTTGCCGTCAAAAGGTAAAAATAAAGTGCAAGTAAAATTGCCATCTGGATTTGGCAAAGCTATCATCATAAAGCTTCCACGTGGCCATATATGAAGTGCATTTTTCTCGATTTTAAATGTTTCATTATCGCCGGGAGGAATTATTAACTCTTTGTATGCACAATTAATATAGTGTTGATTGTACTCGAATCTATCAGTACCCGTTTGCATATTTAATCTACTTGCCGAAAATGCACCATCTGCACCAAACAATAAATCAAAATTTGTTGTTTCAATGTTATGGTTATTTACATTTTCAAAATTAATGGTGTTATATTGCTTATTAATATCAATGCAGCGTTTATTAAAATGTATTTTTACATTGTTTTGCTGTTCTGCCAAGTCCATTAATTTCATGTTAATAGTTGCTCTACTTACCGAGTATATTGCTTGCTCCTCAGTTCCGTAGGGTTGAAAGGCGGTAGTTCCATCTTTATTATGAATATAGCGGCCATACATTGGTATGGCTATTTTTTTTATTTCATCGGCAATTCCAACACCTTCTAAACCCTTCCAACCCCTATCACTTAACGCTAAGTTAATTGACCTTCCTTGTATGGCCTTACCTTTACGCATGTCATCGCGGCGCTCATAAACAGAAACATTATATCCTTTTTTAGACAAATAAATTGACAATAAAGAACCAACTAACCCGGCTCCTACAACTGTAACATTTTTACTCATAGCACAAATTTATAAAGCATTGGCATATAAGCAAAAATACTTTCTAACTTTGTTTTTGAACTTCAATAATGGAAGATGAATTTTTACATAATATTTCATTAACGTGCAGCGCAACAAAAAAGCATAAGTTATTGCTTGCTATCAGTGGTGGTGCTGATTCGGTAGTTTTAGCACATCTGCTTAAAAAACATCATTTCACGTTTGAAATGGCTCATTGCAATTTTAGTTTGCGAGGTAAAGACAGCGCCGCAGATGAACTTTTTTGTAAAAAATTATCCGATAAATTAAATGTTAACCTCCACATTTCTAAATTTAACACTAAAAAATATGCGGCCGAACAAAAGTTGAGTATTCAAATGGCAGCAAGAGAGCTACGTTATAATTGGTTTAACACATTAATAGCCACTTATAATTTTGATTATTTACTTACTGCACATCACTTAAACGATAGCGTTGAAACTTTTTTTATTAATCTGTTAAGAGGCAGCGGACTAAAAGGAATAAAGGGAATTACACTGCAAAATAACAATGTATTGCGCCCATTAACTACCATTTCTAGGCTGGAAATTGAGCAATTTGCACACAAACATAATATTGCGTATTGCACCGACAAAAGTAATTTTGAAGATAAGTATGAACGCAATTTTATACGTCTTAATATAATTCCTTTGCTTCAAAAAATTAACACTAATGCAGAGCAACAAATTGCCGAAAACTTACAAAATTTTAATAATGATTATCAGTTGCTTTCTGAGTTAATTACCTTTATTAAACCCACATTATTAACCATAAAAAACAATTCATGTAAAATTGATAAAGTTAAATTATTTCGGCTAAGTGCGCATAAAATATTGTTGTTTTATTTGGTGAAAGACTATGGTTTTAACTTTCAACAAACTCAAAAAATTATCGCCTCATCGCATTCATTAACTAAATCAGGACAAACATTTTTTACCAAAACCCATTTACTGGTTAACGAAAGGGCCTTTTTTGAAATAAGTGAATTAACCACTGAAAAAGAAGTTGTTATATCATTCACTAACTACACACAACTAAAAAAACACTTTACAATCAAAAAAAATTTAACGATTAATCCCTGCTTAAAAAACGAAATTATTTTAAACAAAAACAGTTTAATTTACCCTTTGCTAATTAGAAACGCAAAAACGGGTGATAAATTTGTGCCTTTTGGCAACTCTTTTTCAAAAAAAATAAGTGATTATTATAAAGAACAAAAACTTTCATATCACGAAAAACAAAACACCCAATTGTTGATCAATGGCGATGGAAAAATAATATGGGTAATTGGACATAGAAGCGATGAACGTTTTAAAGTGAAATCAACTAAAAATTTAATTAAACTTACTCTCAAAAAATAATTATTTGGAAAAACAAAAAAGCGACATATTATTTGAAGAAAAACAATATTTGGGGCAAAATCGCTTATCTATTTTTATTCGACTTATTTTAGCACTATTTTGTTTTTTAGGCTATTATTGGAGCGAAAACCCTAAGCCCGTTGAAGTTGGTAGAATTAAAATTGGCTCCTACCCTATTGAATACAGCGAATCGGGGATTATTTTTTTTGTAGTAGGCGTATGCGTACTTCTAATTTCATCTGTATTAGTTTTTGTGCTTCACACACACACAAAAATTTACAAAGATTATATTTTACTAGATGGCTATTTTCATTCTCGAAGAGTTAAAATAAGTATTAACGGGCTAAAATCATTACGAAAAGGCAAATATAAAAAAAGCTTATTCAGAACCTCTGTGTACAATTTACACAATAATGGCATTATTAGGTTTTACACTTACGGCGAAGATTTTATTGAATTAACCGATGATGCCGACTTTACTTATCGTATTGGAAGCCAAAAAATTAACGAACTGTACCGGGTTTTAAACCAGCAAATCTCTAAAACAACTTAATTGAGAATTGTCAATTTGTTTAAAAACTATTGATTTAAAACGAAACCTTTTATTTTAAACTTCGTTAACACAATACACAAAACCCTTAATCATGATTTTAACTGAATTTGAAAAAATTGAAAAAGAAGAAATTGGAGGTTTAAAATTCCCTTCGGGAGAAGTTTTAACTGATACCGATAAAATTAAAGAAAGAAAAATGGAGTTAGATAGAGCGCTTACGCTCGGCAACATTGAACACAGTAAAATAAAGATTTTTTTTGAAGACGATACCTCACGAAAAGTTGTGGATACTACTGTTTGGGGCCTAACCGACAAAAGAGTTATATTAAAACAAGGCGTTGTAATTCCTATTCATCGCATACATTCAATTAAAGTTTAATGCTTAGTATTAAATAAACAATTGGCATCGTAAACAAAATACTGTCAAACCTATCTAAAACGCCTCCATGCCCCGGCATTATAGTTCCACTATCCTTAACGCCTGCTTGTCTTTTAAAAAGGCTTTCCGCCAAATCTCCAATGGTAGCCAATATTGAAATAAAAGTTCCTAATACAACCCATACAACAGTATATTCACCCAAGAAAAACAGCTTATTTATAAAAAAGCCAGCAACAGCACCAAATATCACTCCTATTACAGTGCCCTCAATGGTTTTTCCGGGTGATATGCGCTCCATTAATTTTCGCTTTCCAAGTAAACTACCACCTAAATAGGCAAACGTATCATTTACCCAAATTATAACTATTACCGAGATTACAATAAGGCAATTATATGTAACAGTAGGTAATCCATTCAAATTCATAAAAACAAGTTTACTAATTAACCCTAATGGAATCACAACATATAAAATGCCTCCTAAAGCTAAAAGTGATGAAATAAAAGAATTTTCTTTCTTAGTAAAAATGGCCTTTTTTATTAAAACTAATGGAATAATACTTAAAAAAATAAATGGGTTAAATTTTAAAGAATTAGCAAATAAAGTGTCGAAATTAAAAAAGGTAAGGTAAGTTAAAACAGCACAAAAATTGCCAATTACTTTAGATGCCACAATCCCTTTTACTCTGAGTAAATTTAGGTACTCATTAAACCCTACTATGGCAACTATTCCAAAAAATAAATACGCAGTATAATATGAAATTAATAAAGAGCCTAGTAATAAAATAACATACACAACAGCGCTTAAGGTTCGTGTAATTAGTGTTTGTGTGTTTAATGCCATTTAAAAATTAAGTATTTGTAAAAATAAACATTTAAATAGTCAAGTAATAATATTTAATTAACTTCGCCCTAATTTTTATTAATGATTTCGGTTAATTCACTAACAGTCTCCTTTGGGGGGCACAGCCTATTCGACAATGTTTCGTTTTTAATAAACCCTAAAGATCGCATTGGATTAGCTGGCAAAAATGGCGCCGGTAAAAGCACCATGCTTAAGCTATTGGCGGGCGAGCAAAACCCCACAAAAGGCGAAATATCAGTTCCAAAAGAATGTCGTATTGGTTATTTGCCGCAAGATATGATACATCAACACGGTCGCACAGTTTTTGAAGAAACAGCAAGTGCTTTTAACGAAATTATTGCAGTTGAAAAACGTATCGAAAAAATAAATAAAGAGCTTGAAACACGAACCGATTACGAAAGTGATGCCTACATGCACCTTATTGAAGAACAAACCGAACTTTATACCCGGCTTGAAGTAATTGGTGCAGGCGCACGCGAAGAGCAAATTGAAAAAATATTAAAAGGATTAGGTTTTAACAGAAATGATTTTAACCGCCAAACCAATGAATTTAGCGGCGGATGGCGTATGCGTATTGAATTAGCTAAATTACTTTTACAAAAACCAAACATACTTTTACTCGATGAGCCAACAAACCATTTAGATATTGAAGCCATCATGTGGCTGGAAGAATTTATGGAAACCTATGCAGGTGCCGTTGTACTTATAAGCCACGATAAAACTTTTTTAGATAACGTTACCACAAGAACTATTGAAATTGTTAACCAAAAAATTTACGATTACAAAGCAAATTATTCAAGGTATATTGTTTTACGACAAGATAGAATTGAACAACAAGAAAATGCCGCTAAAAATCAACAACGCATTATTAATCAATACGAAACATTAATTGATAAAAATAGAGCCAAAGCCAGTAAAGCTGCATTTGCCCAGTCGCTAATTAAGAAACTCGAGAAAATGGAAATTGTTGAAGTTGATGATGTGGATAGTACAAGCATTCAATTTCGTTTCCCCCCTCCTGCTCATTCGGGTAAAATTGTTTTAACTGTTGAACACGCAGGCAAAGCGTTTGGCGATAAACAAATTTTTTCTGATGCAAATTTTATCATCACCAAAGGCGAAAAAATTGGACTGGTTGGTAGAAATGGCGAAGGAAAAAGTACTATGATGAAAATGATTGCAAAAAAACTTCAACACGAAGGCTCTATCGTATTAGGACACAGTGTTTTGCAAGGATATTTTGAACAAGATCAAGAAGAAAAGCTCGATCCTAAAAAAACCGTTTTTGAAGTAATTGATGAGGCTGCCGTTGGCGAAGTTAGAAAACAAGTAAGAGGTTTACTTGGTTCATTTTTATTTAGAGGCGATGATATTGATAAAAAAGTACAAGTACTTAGTGGTGGGGAGCGCGGACGTTTAGCTCTTTGCAAACTATTGCTTGAACCTTATAATTTTTTATTACTCGATGAACCCACTAACCACCTCGATATCCGATCAAAAGAAATACTAAAAAAAGCTATTTTAGATTACGAAGGAACTATTGTAATGGTAAGCCACGACCGTGATTTTATGAAAGGCGTTTGCAACCGCTTATTTGAATTTAGAGAGGGTAAAGTAAAAGAACATTTGTGCGACATTGAAGAGTTTATGCAAATACGTAAAGTTGAACGCTTAAATGAACTTGACCTCGAAAAAAAACAATCTATTCAAAAGAAAGCTGAAAAGGTGCCGGTCTTTGATAGTGCAAATGCAAATAACGATAAGCAAAAATCAAACAGCAATAAACTAAAAAAAATTGAAGAGCAAATTGCCTTGCTTGAAAAAAATATTGCTGAAATAGATGAAAAAATAGCCAACCCTGACTTGTTTAAAGGCATTGCCTACGACCAACAATTTTACGAAAATTACAATAAATTAAAGCAAGAGTTAAACAACTGTTTAATTGAATGGGAAAAACTTTCAGTTTAGTTTGCATTAAAAAGTTAATCTGCTTTACTATCCATTATAATTATTACAGAGCCATCGTTAACTAATTCAGATACTGTATGATACTGTATAAAAAAAGTGTGTAATTTAAGGCAGTTCAAAGGGCTGATGATATAAAATAAAAAAGCCTTACTATTGTTAGTAAGGCTTTTTTTAAAATTGGCATCGACATACTCTCCCGGGCTTTAGGCCAAGTACCAT
>JAFDYB010000072.1 GCA_018267655.1 Bacteroidota bacterium | reverse complement strand
TCTGCCATCATTGGGTTTGGCGCAATTCTGTGGCGGCTTATTCCGGATGTCAGGCTTGTTTTGTAGCTTACTGTCCGGCTTCGCCGTCCACCGCCACAAAACTGCGCCAAGCCCCGATCCGTTGTGTGCTATGCGTTTTGACAACTCACAAATGACGCAGCCAAGAAAAAATATTATCTTTACAGCAGGACTTATAAATTGACGAAATGCAAAGATTTTATTTTGATACTTCAGTTTTTGGCGGTGCTTTTGACAAAGAATTTGATGAAGCGACCCTGCAACTTTTTGAAAGAGTTAAGTTGGGACACGTCATTTGTGTGTTTTCAGACTTGACCGAAACTGAATTATTGAATGCACCTGAAAATGTGAAAGAGCATTTTAAGAATTTGCCAAAAGAAAATATTGAGAGAGTAATTGTAACAGATGAAATATTGACTCTTGCCTCAAAATATGTTGCAGAAAAAGTTGTTGGGCAAACAAGTTTTGACGATTGCATTCACATCGCAACTGCAACAATTTACAAGGCGGACATTTTAGTAAGTTGGAATTTTAAGCATATCGTAAATGTTTACAGAATTCGTGGTTACAACTCAATCAACCTTCGTTCAAATTATCACTCATTAGAAATACGTTCACCAAAAGAAATTTTAGAGTATGAAGACTGAAAATAAAAAACCAGCACAAGAAAAAGAGTTTGACACCGTCAAAACTTTCAGAGCTATCAAAGACAAAATATCTTTGGAAATGGCGAATATGAACTTTGAGCAAATCAAAGAATATTTGAAAACAAACAGTGCAAAACTCTACACCAAATAGCACAGCACACAACATTGGGTTTGCTGCAATTTGGGATTGACGTTGTAAGCATCAACTTTTGTTCGCTATTGTGCTTCAGTTCCAGCTTGACGTTATAAATTTAGCTTATGAATAAAACATCAGCAATATTGCAATCGTCAACTTCAGTTACGGGCTGACGGTTTTCAAATCCCCAAACTGCAGCAAGCCCTGTTCGATGGACAGAAATGGCAGCCAGCCCGGTCGTTTTGCTTCGCAAGCCTCTGCTATGGCTTGCCACGAAAACCCGTCCGGCATGAATGCCGTACTTGAGGTTTTCTTAATTCTGTCCATCG
>JAFDYB010000071.1 GCA_018267655.1 Bacteroidota bacterium | reverse complement strand
ATTAAACCAAGTCCTCCAAAAAATGCGTGAATGTAAATTAGTATCTTAATTGTTTGCTCCATACTTTGTATTAATTATTTGTCTGTCTGTTATTTGCATTTGGTCGGATAGCATTACCGCCAACGGCTCGGGTATTTATGAAGGGCGGATTTAGAAGTACAAAAGTTAAGTTTTGAACTACCGCTCAATAGAAATCCTGTCGCTGAAATTATGCAGTTCAGCCCGCCTTTCATAAATACCATGTTGGCGGTAGTGCTTTTATTATTTGCTTTCAATGTCATTAATAATTTTCAAATGGTGTTTAGTATGAGTAACAGTATAATCAATCGTTTGCATTAATGTGAGTTGTCCAAAAACAGGGTGGTCAACATATTTGTCTTTTGGTAGCGTTTCCAATTTTTTTATTTTCTGCTTTGTTTCAGCTAAATGCGTGATTAATCTGTTTTTGTCTATTTGAATGACATCTTTTGGCAACATATTTTTAGGCGATTTTCCATACTTTCTCGGAATAAATTTAGTTGCTAAAACGATTAATTTAATAAAGTTGAATTTCCCTTTGTAATTTTTCGGATTCGAGTTCGTCAAGAAGTCAATATATTCGTCAAACACCATAAGAGAATGTTCGATATGCCAACCTACATTAACTGCTGAAATTTTTGGGTTCAACATTTCATAACGCTCAATTTTTATTTCAAGTCGTTTTAAAACCTCGTCAATTTTTGTCAAATAATTAGATAGTTCTTTAGTCATAAAAGTTTTCAAGAAAAAAATGTTAGCGTAAGTGCTATCACAATAAACAGAGTAAACTGATAAGCAATATTTATCCAAGTAAGTTTTTTAGGTTTAAGTTCAAATGTATTATTGGTCATTAAGGTTGTTGCAGAAAACGAAAGCCAAATAATGCTACTTATTAAAATTGAAAAAATGAACTTGCTCAAGTCTGATTCGGGTTGAAGTTGATTAAGAATAAATCCCATTCCTAAAGTTGTAATAAAATTTGAAACAACTAAAATTAATATTGGTGTCTTCCCTGCTTTTTTTGAATCTGCTTCAGTTACTCCCGTTAATTCTCTCCATGATTTTCCAAATAGTTTACTATACCAAATTCCGGCAACAACTGTCCCTGCGATTGTTGCTGTTAGTATGGCTATCCAATTAAATTCAATATTCACTATGATAAATTTTTAAAATTTGGTTTATTTCCTCAACTTTTGTAAGGTGGTCGCTTTTTGTAGCATTACCGCCAACGTTTGGCAAGCAGGCGCATGCGGGTTTATGAAACATTGTCTGCCGAAACGTTAATTTAAAGATACATGTTTCTTAGCCTTTTGCAAAATGAAAATATCTGTCCGCGAAGCGACCTTAAATTTGCAAAAGCCTTATACGTCCGCCCGCTTGCGCTTGCTTGCTGTTATGTGCAGTTTTTATTGGCAGGTCGGGCAATTTTTTTTATTATTATCCCTGTCCCATATTTTTTGCGCGTCAACAATTTGAGCCATTCGATATATTAGATTAGGTGCAATTAAAGAATCTTTATTGAATTCATATCTACAGTCTTTTCCTTTCGGCGTATTCCACATTAGCATATGTTGAATAATTTTGTCGTTTGGAATTTCAGTCCTTTTGAATGTGATCGAGATTTTCTTTGGCTCGCAAATTAAAAAGGATACTATTTTTGAACTGTCTATTTTATTTAGTATAGAAACTATTTGAGGTCGAAGGCTGTCAGGAAAATTAGAAAATTCAAATTCTTCATTCATTTTTGAGGCGCCATAACAATTTTGGAATTGAGTAAAAACGGAGTCACATTGCCATGGTGCTTTTGTTAAGACAAAACCCTTATGAAGGTCTTGAGTTTTTAGAATGTCATATTTAGTCTCTAAGAATTTTACGAGATCTTCGTATGATCTTAATTCTTTGGTAATGGAAAGGTCAAAGTTTGTCTGTGCAGTGAAATCTGTCGGCTGTGAAGGAGTTTGCTCTATGGCAGAATCATCTCCACAAGAAAAAAGAAAAATTAATGAAGTAAAAAATATAAGTCTCATTGTCTATTTAAAATTGCACATAACGTTTTGCAAGCAAGAGTAGGCGGGCTTTCGAAGCATCAACTTACTTTACCGACAAAAGGTTATTTAAAGATACTTACTTTATTAGTGAGCCGCAAACTATTTTCGCGAAGCGGCCTTTGTCTCGCGCGCGAACGATGACCGAGTCCGCCCGCTTACTTTTGCTTGCTGTTATAGGTTGTGTGCCGCACCCAGATACGTCACGCTAACGTGTCTGCGGATTAGCTTAGAAGCATTTTTAGTTTTTGTCTTTCGCTGATGAGGATTATTAATATATTAATGAAAAGGACTATACTAATACCTAAAGTCCAAGGTGTTATTCCGAAGAAAATATTTATGGCTAATATATTTGTTACGGTTATTAAATATAGAACGGCGCCTATGAATCTTGTCCGCTTAAACAAAATTAAAATTGCAGGAATAATTTCGGAAAGAGCAACTAGAATGGCATAACCCTTTTTTAAGCTAAAGAAATACCACATAATACCTAACGGACTAACGTCTTGCAGTAATTTGTCTGGCGCAGGCGCGTGATAAACAAACTGAAAACCAATTAGTTTAGCAATTCCATAAAGAACAAAAACACCTGAATTAAGAAGAATTAAGAGCCAAAGCAAAACCTTGCTAATTTTCAATTTATACTTTACGTGATATATTGCGACGTCAAGAGGTTTTAACGGATGAAGTGCGTCGTCTTGTAGAATTTTTTGAAGTACGATTAAGTCTAAATTACCTTTTGAACTTTTAGGATTAAGTCTATTAAGATCGGCTGTATGTGCTTTATAGTGTTTTTTAAAAAAGACAAACGTGTAGTCTAGATCATTTATTTTATTATAAAACTGATCAATGTCTGCTTCTTTAATGTCTGGTTTATGAGTCGAGGTGTCAACGACAGTAACGTATTGAGCTGACTTTGGCAAGAAGGGATGTTTTTCAATTTCTTCCTTAGATAGTTTTTTTGCCTGATGTTGATGTCTTGGCAATTTATTTCGAAAGTCTTTAACGAGATTATAATAGGCAATATTTTTTTCGTAAAGGGGTTTAAGTCCGAACGATAAAATATTCATTAAAAGTTTTTCCATCGAGTCTGTCTGTTGGATTGTCGGCACATTACCTATAACGTTTTCGGGCTTTGCGTTCGGGCGGAGTTTCGAAGCACAAAGTTTCAATTTACTATAAATTTCATTAGAAGCACAAAACTCCAAGTTTGCACGTCACCCCGCCTGACGCAAAACCCGTGTTATCGGCTGTTCTTCTTTCGTCAGTCATTGTATGGGTCCATTAGTCCGCTAGGGTAATACTCTCTCTTATTCCAAAACTGTCCTGGGTTTATGCTTCCCTCGTATTCATTGCTGTAAACAATAATTTCATTCTTTTCCCAACGTTTTTCTGATTTGTCAGTTGGGTCAATGTATTTTAATTCAATACGAAGTTTGGTTTTAAATTCGCCTTCATAAATCGGTGTAAGAAATGTCCAATAATGTTTGGAATCTAATGTCAATGTGTGATAACTATTACCGCACCAACTACTTGGTAAATACTCAATATCTTTCCATTCACCATTTGCATTCAGTGCTTGAACTTTCATATATAGTCTGCTATCTTGAGCATTGAAATTAATCTTACCACCTGTAGTATTTCCAATGTAAACCGTTATTGCATTATTGTCTCCATAAATTGTGTCCTTTAATTCAGGATTAACCACAACACTTAATTCTTTTTTGGGGAAAGTGATAGATTTTGAATTTTTTTTAGGAAAGTTACTAGAACCACCAAAACCACCAAGGTCTTTTTTATTTGGTTTTGAGTATGCATAGAAATATCCTCTGTTCATAAAGTCAACATTAAGGTTAGCAAGTGTTGTTGTTTTACTTTCTGTGCCTTGCCAAATAACTTCTCCATTGGAATTAATGTAATTAGTTATTCCATCCTTCATTGCATAGATTAGGTCATTATTAAAGCCGTTCATGTCAATATCGTGATAAGTTGGGATTACATTAGTATTAGTTTTTGAATTCCAAAATCCGTAGCGAAAAGAATATTTGTCACTTTCAACGCTAATATCCTCCTCAATAAAAATCATATCACCGACCCTACTCAAGCGACTGTCGTGAATTCCTGTAAACACTTTAGGTTGAGTTAAAATTCTCCCAGTTGTGTCGATAGCTACCCATCCGCTTGAAAGCTTTACCCAAGCTTTTCCATTGGTAAATATGTCATCTGGATTGCCCCTGTATGATTTGTAAAGAATGTTTTTGAAAGTTGAATCACAAACTTGCTTACCCTTTGTATTTATCAATTTCCAGTTTTCACTTTTGTCCTGAACAAAAGCCCTATTAAATCTAAAAGGAGTAATTTCTTTCCAATTAGTATCACTAAATAATATAACTCCATCTGTATTGATAATACCCTTATATTTTCTTTTGTCGTAAGAATTATAAGATTCAGTTGAATCTTTTTTCTCAGGATAAATATACACTACGGCTAAGTCATCATAAAAACCTTTGTTGTTAAAGTCAAGAAAATATTTTCCAGCAGGCAAAATGAATTTTAATTTTCCGCTCCTATCAATAATGGCATCATCACGAGACCAGCCACTTTCCTTTTCAGTCTGATTGAACCTGATGGCAGAAGCGTAGCCATTATTGAAACTTCCAATGTCCTTGTAATTGCCATATTGAATCAGCCATTTTCCAGTTGAATCTATTACACATGTCTCAAACTTTTCTATTTGTGTCGAGTCTTTCGGATAAGGTAAATGATTAAGACCGTAAACAACAGCTACACCATCATTAAAAGGATTTATTTTTTTGAAAGCTGTGTCGGTTATTAGCTTCCCATTTCTGTTGATTAAGCAATACTTGTCTGTTTGAGTAATGGCAATAGCGTAAGAATGATTTTCAAATGATGAAATACTTCTGAAGTTGTGTTGAAAAGTTATGTTTCCTTTTTTGTCAATAAAAAATGGTTTGCCGCCAAGAAAAACTTTTGCTTGTCCGCTTTGAAATGGTAATGCAAAATCATATTGAGGTTTGATTATAAAGCTGCCCAATTTATCAATGTAACCATAAGTCCCATTTAAGCGAACCGCTGCAAGCCCTTCTGAAAATTGTCCAGCAGATTTGAATTGAGGATTAATTACCTCTTTGCCAGTTTGGTCAATGTAGCCCCAAAGACTTCCTTTTATAATTGGGAAAAGGTTGTCCTGTCCAAATGCTGATAGGTTCAGAACTGTCAGGATGAAAATTATTTTAACTCGTTTCATTGTCGTCTGTTTATTTCTTCAGTCCAAAGTTAGCATTGTCGTCATAGAATAGCCGATAACGTTTTCCAGATTTGCCTTGTGCGGCTTTCGGAGAATCCTGTGTCTGCACCGACAAATGGTTATACCGAAGATACGTGGTTTTTAGCGAGCCGCAAAATAATTTCCCGAAGGGGCAACTTTTCTGCGCGCGAGCGATGACCCTCGTCCCCCGCATAAGGCAAATGTGGTGTTACCAGTTGGCTGGCGCACACAGTTTAATCATGTCACCCGCGCATTGGAGGCCAGTTACCGTTCTTGTCTTTGCAAGTCATGGAAGAAAGTTTGATGTTACCTTTTTTGTCGTAAACTGTAACCCCCCAGCCGTGTGATTGTCCTTCACATTTTTTAGTGTAGTCAAAATGTTGGCTTAGTTCACCTGTCGAGAAATACTCTTTGCAAGAAACATATTCGCCATTTTTGAAAACGTGAACTGAACTAAGTTTACCATTGGCGTCATACCATTTGTATTCACCTTCAAGCACAGTAATTTTTTTCGTGTCTGCCGAACTTGGCTCAAGTTTGTAGCCTTTACCACCACACGGCCCCATTGGGTATATATTTGTCCCGTGGTCGAAGTAAGTGTAACGACAATAAAGTGCTTTGGTGCTGTCGTCAACTTTTTTCCAGTCTTTGTCAAGGTAAACAACCCACTTTCCGTCTTTTTTTCCTTTGGCGTCCATTTGATTAAGACCTGAGGTCTGGCCGAAAATGAGCGATGTCATTGTCAGCACGATAATTGTTAAAATAGATTTTGTTTTCATGATTTATGTCTTTTTTGGTTTAGATGTCCGATTTCATAAAATTCCATAAATTATTTTTGGTCTGTCCGCCAGCTTACTGGTAACGGTTTGCGGCTAGGCATCCGTTTTTTTGCTAAGTCCAAGTTATGTATTTGAGCGTTACTGCGCAAAAAAATGGTGCTTAGCCCGCTGTTAGCGGCTGGTGTTTCTTTCGTCTCGATTCGTCCGAATTTTGTCTTGTCGATTTAGCAAAAACTGTAATGTCACTAAAATAAATGAAAACGCTGTCGCTACATGTGGAAAATAAGTCGGCCAAACGTCTGCAACAAAAAATATTTGAACTAAAACCCATTGGGAAAGAAGAATGAGAAAATATGTTGATACTGTAAAACATACATTTTTTGTGTCCGCCTTTTTTTTGATTTGCTTAGTTGTCCAAATGAGAAGTAGCAAACCAATAATTGTCGGCACGAGATACCAAAAATAGAATTCAGGTCTTGATATTAATTTGTCCATCGTCTTAGTGTCTGTGTGTCCTTACACTTGCCGCTAACGGTTTCGGGCTTTGCGTTGGTGGGTATTTGAAACCGAAAACTGTCTGCCAGCACCAACGTTTATTAGTTTCTCAAATTTTTCTATTCGCACTGTTCGCCCACTAACGCAAAACCCGTGTTAGCAGTTCGGGCAGTTTGTTATTCCTTTATCAGTTTGTTTGTCCATTCGTTGCCGTTTTTCAAAGTTAGTTTTACAAAGTAAAGTCCGCTTGATAGTTCGCTAATTGAAATATTTTTTGTGTTCGCTGTTTTTACAAGTTGTCCTTGTGCATTAAAAATGTCAATTTTTGAAATTTCTTTGTTAGTATCAATGTAAAGAATGGTATTTGCTGGATTTGGAAACATTGCAAATTTTGCAGTTGTTGATATTTCTGTCGTAGCAAGAACTTCATCGCAATGGTCTTGTCGTGGATTGTCGTACGAACTGCAAGGGAATTGGTAAGTGTTTTGTGCGTTTGCAAATGTTGGTGTTTCGCTGTGTACTAAGTTGTGCATACCACTTGGCATTGTAATTTGATTGGTGCTTCCACCACCCAAAGCAACGTCTTTTCCAGCTAAACTTCCGTTGAAAGTGTAGTCGCACATTGCGTCAAAAAGTCTGTAATAGGCGTAATAGTCCAAAGCGTCAAAATGAGAATTGTTTGGAACAACGTGGTCAGCTGTATAAATGTAACCGTTAATTGTGTCGGACTTAACACGCAAATAATCTTTTTCTGATGTCGGAATATTTATAGTGTTAAAAATGTCGTTTGCCATACGCTGGTCATTTGTAACGTCATCTTCATAAACGATTGTCAATAGTTTTACATCCGTCGGAAATGATTGTAATTCTGTTTGTGAAATATTGTAGGAATACCATTGCGCCATTGCAAAGATGAAACGTCCTGATTGTCCCCAATTCAACGTAGTAAAACAATGATAAGCATTGGCAAAAGATGCACCTCCACCAAAAGAATGTCCGACAAAGCCAACCCTAGTAGTGTCTATGATGTTGGGATAGTCGTGTGCTGCTTTTGTAAAGCCGTTTAGCAGGTTGCTGTATCGGTCTGGAATAGTAACACCTGTTGTCTGATACGGAACAAAAACAACCGCATAACCTTTTTTAGCCACAAAGTTCAAAAAACCCGAAATGTTGTTTGGGTTGTTACCACCATAAGCATGGCTATAAAATATGGTTGGAACAGGCGAAGTAATACCTGTTGGATAGTATATTACAATGTCGTGTCCTGCGAAATTTGGATTTGCAAACGATTGTGTCGCTACAGTATAAGTTCCGTCCGCACCATAACCACTTGTTGGTTTTGGTATCGGTCCAGTGTAAGTTTGTCCGTTTACGTTGAATGAAACAACAAAGGACATAAGTAAAATTTGAATAAAATGTTTCATAGTTGTCTTAGACTTAATTCTTGTCATATAGTTTAGTAGTGTCGGTCGTTGCCTGACTGCTAACGTTTTCGGGCTTTGCGTTCGGGCGGGTTTCGGAGCACAAAGTTTCAATTTATTACTAAAGTTCATTAGAAGCGGAATGCCCCATGTTTGCACGTCAGCCCGCCTGACGCAAAACCCGTGTTAGCTGTAGCCGTTTTATCAATTAAATTCAAGTTCATATTCATTTTCGGCAACTTTAATTTTTCCTCTTACTTTCCATTTTTCAGCCTTTTCTTGAGTTGGATACCAATTTCTGTTCGGGTTTGAAATCACAAATAATCCGTTATCATTTCCAATCGCAACAAAATCCTCTCTTTTGGGTCCTTTTGCGAAATATTCAATTTTTGTCTTTTCGATTATTTCGTTTCCAATTTGCAAAGGGTGGTCAATTACAAGTCCAATCTCATTAATATTTAGAATTGTCTCTACTGAAAATGGTTTGTCTGTTGGATTGTTCAACTCTGTTCTACAAATAAATTCTAAAATATTTCGGTTATTGTCAAAAAAATAAATTGCTTTTGCTTTCCAATTTTCAAAGTCTGTGATAAATGAATTTTCAGTTTTAATTAAACTTGTACGTTGCAAAGTCCAATTTATTGCGTCATTAAGCGTATTTGTCGGAATATTAAGAGCAAAATGATACTTTGGATTTTGATTTTTTTCGGTCAACTCAAAAATGAGTATTGAAGTTCCAACTGCAAAAGAAATGCTTGTTTCAGTTTCAGAAATTTTTTGAAATCCAATTGTCTTTTGGTAAAAATTTTTCGTTTCGGATAAGTTATTTGTCAATAAAGTTAATTCTTGTATTTTCATTTAAGCGGTCGGTTTTCACGGTTACAGCTAACGGAAAAGGGCTTTGCGAGGTGCGGGCTACTGCAACAGAGAGTGGAGAGGAGAACCGAACGCTAGCAAAAACTTTTTCCATTTTTTAAAATTACGAAAAAACTAAAAAATGGAAAAGTTTTTTGCGGGTATTTTCTAGAATTTCTCTGAGATTTCCTTCAACCCCGCATCTTGCAAAACCCATGTTACCTGCAGTTTTTTTTAAATACTTATTTTTTTTATTCTGTTTATTAGTTGGTCAAGTCGTCTTTTATTTTGTTGCTGTAATAATGAAGGATATAAATTCATAATTATATTTACAAGAAAAATAATTAATGCAAATAAATATTCCTGTCTATAAATTTTTAGAAATACAAATATTAGCACAAAAATGAAAGCGAAAATATGGTCAATTTCGGCTTTTGTCATTTCGCTTCGTAAACTACTTAAGTATGAAATATTTAATTTTCTGTCAATTTTTATTTTTGGATTTAGAAATTTGAAAAAAGTATTTTTTACTATCCATTTTATTGCTCCAACTCCAATTAAAGTATTTATTGTGTCGTTCTTAATAAAATTCAAATTTGATAGAGTTTTATTATAAAAATTTGTTTTTCGGATTAAAGCAGTCATTATCATTCCGACAATGAATGAAATAAACACTACTGAAATTCCAAAACTGAAGTATTTTACTATCATATAATTTGTAAATAATTAATTGTTAGTGTTTTTAGTGCGATTTTTTATAAAATTGCAGGTAACGGTTTGGGTATTGCCGAAGGCGGGGTTTTTAGCACCAAATTTCAATTGAAGAACGAATGTTGAACCTTGCACAAATGCCCAGTCGAAGCAGTTTCGCCCCGCTTTTGGCAATACCCTGTTATAGCCAGTGCCTTTCATTTCAATAGTTTTTCAGTTTTAGTCCATTGTCTTTGAACTGATTGATAAATAATTTTGAAAAAATAGAAATTGACATGAGTTTAAAAGCTAAATTTCTTAGCCTAATTCCAAAGTAACTTTTTGGAACAAATGACTTGGCAAATGACTGTGCCGATTTTTGCTTCTTTTCCATAAACGGTTTGAACTGCTTTTCATATTCTTCAAATGCTTGTTGGTAGTTTCCGTTCGCTTCTTTCAGTTCTCCTGCAAGTATGTATGCTCCTACCATTGCAAGAGTCGAACCCTTTCCTGATAAAAGCGAAGGGCAATAACCAGCATCACCTACCAAAGTTACTCTGCCTTTAGACCATTTGTCCATTTTTATTTGGCTGACGGAATCAAAATAAAAGTCATTAGTCTTGTCAAGAGCAGAAAGTAGTTCGGGGCATTTCCAGCCGCCATTTTCAAATTCCTGTCTTAGTATTTGCTTTTGTTTTTCCGTGTCGTGGTGATTGTATTTAAGTTTTTCAGAAGAGTTGAAAATAAAGAAAGTGGTGGTTTGGTTTTTATTGTTTGAATAAATGGCTACTTGTTTGTAAGGATAATTATACATTGAAAACGCATTGTTGCCAATCGAATAATTATTGATAGTATAGGAAGAAGTAAAGTAACCGAGATATTTTTCAAATTTATTTTCTTCACCAAAAATGAGTTTTCTTACGATAGAATGTAAACCATCTGCACCAATAACAAGGTCAAAATTTCGGCTGTTACCATTTTTAAAATTTACTATTACTTTGTTTTCATCCTGCTCAATTTGCTCAATAGTATTGTCAAAAATAATCTCAATTTCATTGTTCAAAGAATGATAAATGGTTTTGGCAAGGCCGCTTCTCAGCAAAGTCATGGCTCTACCGTCCATCAAGTTTTTTACTTTCTGATAGTTCATGCTTCCAATTTCTCGGTCGTCTTTGTCCACCAATTTTAATTTAGAAAAATCTATGTCCACCTTTTTAAGTTCGTCTGCAATACCCATTTTTAGGGCAACATCATAGCCCGCTCCCATAAAATCTATGGCATAACCACCTTCTCTTAATTTTGGAGCGATTTCAATAATGGTCGGATTGAAGCCATATTTTTTTAACCAAAACGCAAGAGCAGTTCCAGCAATACCTGCACCTGAAATTAAAATGTTTTTATTGTTCATGTCGTTTGTCTTTGCATTGGCTATAACGGTTTGGGTATTGCCGAAGTGGCGGATTATTAGCACTAAAGTTCAATAGAATTACTGCCGTTGAATTTAGCACAAATGTTTCATAGTAGCACTTCTGCCGCCATTTTGGCAATACCGTGTTATAGCCAGTGGTTCTTGTCCATCGTTCTTGTAAACCATTGTTAGTATTGAGTTTCTGTGTCATTGAGTGTCGGCTGTGCGTTGCGTTTTTTATTTTTTTTAAGCGTTGGAAATTTTTTAAAAACAATTTTGTTCTGCGTTGGCTTTGCAAGCTCTTTGACAAAGCTTTGGTTTGAGCGTTGGCTTGTGGGGCTTTGGCAATGTGCTTGCAAATAGCGTTGGCAATTCATCTGGTCTTTAAATTAAATTAAGTCCTAACTCTTTCAAAAATTCATTATGCTTGTCCGTGTTTGTTTTAATTCTCTTGTTTATTGATACTAGTTTTGTGTTTACTTCCTTCAAGTTAATTTTTGATTCTTCTTGTGATGTGCTTACATATCGAGAAATATTCAGGTTAAAACCATTCTTTTTGATTTCGTCCATTGAGACTTTACGTGAATATCTTTCAATGTCCCTGCGATATTGATATGTTTCAACAATCCTGTTTATGTGATTTTCGTTTAAAGTATTTTGTCGCTTATCCTTTTCAAAATGTTCACTTGCGTTTATAAACAATACATCTTCTTTCTTTTTACATTTCTTCAACACCAAAATACAAACTGGAATTCCTGTAGAATAAAAAAGATTAGACGGTAAAGCAATAATCGTATCAATAGAATTTTCTGATAGCAATTTGGTTCTTATTTTTTCTTCTGCACCACTGCGAAATAAAACTCCGTGTGGCAAAATGATTGCCATTGTTCCATTTTGTTTTAAGAAGTGAAAACCGTGTAATAGAAATGCAAAGTCTGCTGCTGACTTGGGTGATAAACCATAGCTTTTGAAACGAAAATCTTCTGCAAGGGTGTCGTTAGGCTCCCAACGTAAACTAAAAGGTGGATTTGCAACAATGGCATCAAACTCCTCTTTTTTGCTTGGGTTCATTTCATTTAATAAACTCCATTGATTCAATAAAGTGTCTCCGTGAAATATCTCAAACTCGGTGTCTTTCATACCGTGCAAAAGCATATTCATCCGTGCAAGGTTGTATGTTGTTATATTTTTTTCCTGACCGTAAATTTTGCCTATAGTTCCGCCTTGTTCTTTTAATTTGGTTCTAACATTCAAAAGTAATGAACCTGAACCACAAGCAAAATCAAGTACTTTGTCAAGTTTTGGTTTTGGACCTGTTGTCGGGTCGTGGGAATCTAAAATAACTATTCGTGAAAGAATGGTTGAGATTTGTTGTGGTGTATAAAACTCTCCTGCTTTCTTTCCTGAACCTGCTGCAAATTGGCCTATCAAATATTCATAAGCATCTCCAAGCGTATCGGTGTCTGTCGAAAAATCTGCAATTCCTTCCGCTATCTTAGTAATTATCTTGCAAAGTTTATCATTTCTTTCTTTTTGCGTTTTACCTAACTTTTCTGAATTAAGGTTGATTTCAGAAAACAAACCTTTAAAGGTACTCTCGAATGATTCGTTTTCAATGTATCTGAAACCTTTGTCCAGCGTGGTAAGGAGCTTTTCATTTTGTGTTCGAGCTAACTCGGTTATATTACTCCAAAGATATTTTGGCTCGATAACATAATGCACTTTTCTACGCATTTGCTTTTCAAAATCCTCTATATCTTCTTTGTTCTTTTTATACCATATTTCCAATGGTGGGGGAACAACAAAGTCAGCCTTTACTTCTTTCGAAGGACTTAGAGGATAATCCTTACCTAATTCCTTTTTAGCGGCTTCTTCGTAATTGTGCGATAGATACCTTAGAAAAAGAAATGAAAGCATATAATCACGGAAATCATCCGCATTCATAGCTCCTCTCAGATTATCTGCTATATCCCAAAGTGTCTTGCCTAATTGTTTTTGTTCTTTGCTTGCCATTATGTCGATTAATATATGAAACGATACTTGTCTTGAATTTTTTGAAATATATCTCTAAACACTGCCTCTTCCGCTTCAGCCATCTTATTAAACTGTAAGCGATACACATTTTTATGAGATAGGGAATTTACAATTTCCATTGCTTCATCCACTTTTTCAACTCCGATTTGCTCCAAAGTGTATTTGATTCTTCCTACTCCTAGGAATGAAGAAATATTTTCAAGCAATTGCCTTAACAATACGAAGTGATAAGCAAACAATTCAGTTTTTGTTGCTGTATCAATGGTTTGCATCAGGTGAAGATGAAAGAGAAATACTTCGTTATTTAAACTATTTAAAGTTAAATTTCCCTCTTTTGAAGTGAGAATAAACGGTTTTGTCAATTTGTTGTAACGACCACTTTTTTCACCCTTTTTGAGTTTGTCAAATAGGATAGAAAACAAGCCTATATGATGTGTTGTAATTACTATTCGCTTTTTGAGATAGTGTTCTTCAATGAGTTCAAAAATGGATTCGGCTGTTATGAAAATATTATGTTCATCTAAACTTGAAACTGGGTCGTCAATAAAAAAGTGTGCATCCTGACTGCTTTCCCAAGCATCCACTTCAAACAATGTTAAGAAGAAACACCAAACGAATATTCTTTCTTCACCTCTTGAAATCTTTATTGGAGTTTGCTTTTCTTCATCAATGAAAAACGAAACGGACTCTATTCCTTCTTCTGGATTCTCGTGTTGGTTAAATTTAAACTTGAACTTTGGATTATAAATTGCCAGTTTTTCTTCAACATCTTTCTCGTCAAAGTATGAATGGAACTGGCTTAAATTACTGAACAGAATATTTAGACGAATATTTTCATTGCCGCCTTCTTCGTCATTTTCCCAAACGAATAAATCTTCACTAAAGGCATTGTAGTAAATTCCAATGTGCTTGCCTTCGTTCTCATTTTTTGTAAAGTTTTTGTAGGCAACTGATAGACGTGTTTTTCCTGTAGCATTAAATGCATAAATCAAAATAATGTTCTCTTGATTTTCAAAAAGTTGTTTTGCTATATCTAATTCGTTCATATTTAATCTATCGTCTTTGGAAGCAAACGTTGCATTAAACCTTTTTTATGTTGCTTCAATTGCTCAATTATTTCCGATTGTGCCGCAATGATTTCGTCTAATGTAGATAGGCAAGAAGCAATCTTTTGCTGTTCTCTCGGGTTCTTGGGGATTGGAAACTTATATTTAAGTAAATCCTTCCCATTGATTGAATTTATGGTTGCACCTAAACCAGCCATTACTTGATTGTTATATAAATCTGTTTGAAATAATTGAAAAACAAATTCGGGAATCTTAGTTCTAAAAACAGTCATAAATGCACCGTGGGTTGCAATAGGTACATTCTTGGAAATGATTGCGTTTTTTCCAATTAACGCTTTCGAACCATTTCGAACACAAACTAAAATATCGTTTGGTTTTGAAAGATTAGCTCCTTTTATGTCTGTCCTAACATATACACAATCTTTCAAATCAATCATTCCATTTTGAATATTTGAGGAACGCAATACCAATAGACCATCTTTCCTTACATCAGTTGGACTATAAGTAAGCCCATTTATCAAATCTCCCAATTCATTTAACTCCTTTATTTCCCAATGGTCATCTTTTTTAAAATCTTTAAATCGATACTTAGGTACTCTTTCTCCTTCTATTGGGAAAAGATTTTGTATCAACCCTTTTTTGTGTTCATTCAGTAATTCCAATTTTTCAATATGAATGGCAATCACTTCATCTATTGATATTATACAAGATGCGATTTTTCTCTGTTCTCTTTTATCAAGAGGTAGAACTAGAGACTTTGAAAGGAATATATCATTATGAATGTTTATCGTGTTTTTTGCTCCTTTTTGAACAATAGAAGACAAATAGTTAACTGTTCTTTCAGGGTATTCAAAATAAGCATCTAATATAACTCCAAGGTCTGTTGTCTCAGGTTTAAAAACTCCGTACAAGGGCGAAACAATAACTGGCTTTGATACTTTACTTTGTTTTATAATTCCAAAAGGGAAATCCCCAGTTGGGCTTTTGGTGTATATAATATCACCTGGCAATACTCTCTTGTAATTTTCAGTATTACTTGCAGCAAACACACGTCCTAAATGTTCAATCTGATTAACCACACCTTTATGAACTGAGACTGAATGTACCTCTTCATCTCCTATACTTTTTTCTTTGTGTTCAAAGAGTACATCTGATAGTTTTCTGTCAGCCCAAGTTTCATTTTTTGAAAACTCAGGAAAACGCAATTCGGGTAATATTTTTTTTGTCTTACTCATAAGCTGCTAGTCCTGATATTTCACGCCCTTGGGCAAGTTTTTTAAATTGTGGTACTAAATCTGCCATTAGTGCCAGTTCTTTTACTCTGCGTTCTTTCCAACTCAAATCCAAAGGCTCTAGAAGGTCAGTCAATTTTTCACCGTCAAAGATCATTCTGTTCATTACCATTTCTACAAACGTTTTCAGGTCTGCCGTTTGCAAACCATGTTTGTGTGCAATAGCTGCTAATTCTTTATTGTATTTGTCATCCTTAAACGTAATGTATCCTTTACGAAGCGTATCTACATCTTGTCCGCTTTCCCAATCCAAACTATTAATGTACTCGGTCAAATCTTCTTCCTCATCCATCAAGTTGGAGTTTGATTTTAACAAGCTAATTACCTGTGCCTTTGTCATCTTTTGCTTGGCAGGTTTTTTCTGCGTACTGTCAGCAATAAGATTCATTATGTAGTCATAGTCAATTACAGCAGAAGCAAACAACACAAATTCAAAATCCAATTGCTGTATTTCAGGTAGTGCTTGGTCGCCTTCTTTTTGCTGAATTTCTCTTAACTGCTTGGCTGTTTCTATATAAGAGCTGCGGAACTCTTGCAAAGTCTCTTTAGGCAAAATCGCTTCAATTTTTGCCTTTTGCTCTTCGTCTAAATCGGTATATTGGTCTAATTGAGTTTTAAGCCTTTGAACTTCTTTAAAGTTTTTTACGAATGTAATTCGTGCTGCATCACCTTTAAGATTATAAACTTCTTGTGGTTCGTTTACCAAATTCTGCTCTTGCATAAATATCCCTAAAGCTTCAACTGCCTTTTGATAGTTTTCCATTACAACTGGTGCAGGGTCAACCATCCAAATTTTAATAGCTCTGTCTTTATCTTCTCCTGAAAATAAGGCAATCGCTTGGTTTACGGATTCTTGTTGTGAACGGAAATCTAAAATATTACCGTAAGGTTTGGTATCGTTTAATACACGATTGGTTCTTGAAAATGCCTGAATAAGTCCGTGATATTTCAGGTTCTTATCTACATACAAAGTATTGAGATATTTGCTATCAAAACCAGTTAGCAACATATCCACCACTATAGTAATGTCAATCTTGTTTTCGTGTGAATAATCTTTGTTACTGTACTGTTGGTCTTTGATTCTTTTTTGTACATCTTGATAGTACAAATCAAATTCATTGATGCTGTGATTGGTTTTATACTGCTTATTGTAATCCGTAATAATTTCCGTTAATGCTTGTTTCTTTTCTTCTGGATTCTGTTTATTGTCCTCTCGTTCATTTGTCAAATCCTCTTGTAACTGCTTAATATCAGCGGCATTCTTTTGTGCTTGTTGGTCGATATTATTAGAAATTAGCTGTGACGGTGGAGAAAATACACAGGCGATGTTCAAAGTAACATAATTGGGATTTTCAACTTGCTTCTTTTTTTGAATTTCCTTGAATAGTTGATAGTATTCAATGGCGTTGTTGATAGAAGAAGTTGCTAAAACTGCATTGAATTTTCTTGAATTGGTGGCAGTATCGTGCTTTTCTAAAATAGCTTCTACAACAGCTTGTTGTGCAATTGCTTCTCCCGGTTTCGGATTTTGGTTGCCTTTTCCTTTGAAATAGTCAATATGAAACTTTAATACATTTCGGTCGTCAATGGCGTGTGTAATGGTGTAAGCGTGTAATTGCTTTTCAAAAATGTCACTTGTTTCCTTGTATTTTGCTTCTTCACCATTTCTTTCGATATATGTGGCATTGTCTCTAAAAATTGGTGTGCCTGTAAAACCGAATAATTGAGCATTTGGAAAAAACTCTTTAATGGCCTTGTGATTATCGCCAAATTGCGAACGGTGGCATTCATCAAAGATGAATACTATTCGTTTTTTGCTCAAAGGCTCTAAACGTTCTTTGTAGTTTTTCTTTTGTGTGCCATCAAGTGCAAGTCCTAATTTTTGAATGGTCGTAACAATTACTTTGTCTGCATAGTCGGTAGAAAGTAGTCGTCTTACCAAAGTTTCTGTATTGGTGTTTTCTTCTACGCTGCCTTCTTGAAATTTATTGAATTCTTCACGGGTTTGCCTGTCAAGGTCTTTTCGGTCAACTACAAACAAACATTTCTCAATATCAGGATTGTCTTTCAGTAGAGTAGAAGTCTTGAAGGAAGTCAAGGTTTTACCGCTTCCTGTTGTATGCCATATATAACCGTTACCTCTGTTTTGCTGAATACAATTCACGATTGCTTTAACTGCATAAATCTGATATGGTCGCATTACGAGTAACTTTTGTTCACTCTCAATGAGAACCATATACTTACTAATCAATTCTCCAAGTGTGCACTTGGTGAGAAATTTTTCAGTAAACAAATCAAGATGGGTTATTTTCTTGTTGTTTTCGTCTGCTAATTGATATATCGGTAAAAACTGTTCGTCTGCATTGAATTGAAAATGTTGATTCTTGTTATTTGCAAAATAGTACGTGTTGGTTCTGTTGCTTACAATGAACAACTGCATAAAACAAAGTAGAGAATTTCCGTAACCATTACCAGGCTCGTTTTTGTATTCTACAATTTGCTGCATTGCTTTTCTCGGAGAAATATCCAAATTCTTCAACTCGATTTGAACAACTGGCAATCCGTTAATCAACAAAATAATGTCATAACGCTGATGGCTATTTTCTGTATTAATGCGTAACTGACTTATAACTTCAAAGTCATTTTTGCACCAATCTTTGATGTTTACCAAAGTATAATGTAAAGGTGTTCCGTCTTCACGTTGAAAATATTGTCTTTCACGCAATAGTTTAGAAGCTGCGAAAACATCAGAGTTGATAATCTCTTCTCTAAGTCTTAAAAATTCGTTGTCTGTCAAGTGCACACGGTTGAGTTCTTCAAATTTTGCTTTGAAGTTTTGCTCAAGTGTTTTCCTATCAACTATGTCGGGACGGTGAATGTATTTCAGCCCTTTTAGTTGCTCTATGAGATTTAGTTCTATTTGATTCTCTTTGCTCATTATTCTTCTTTCAATAAGTCTTTGGGATTAACTTCCAAAATTTTTGCAATACGGTACAAATCTTCAAGGCTCGGTTGTCTCACATTGCGAGCATACTCGTTAATGGTGTTGTAACTTTTGTCCAACCTCTTAGCAAGCCAAGTTTGCGAAATGCCTTTTTCTTTTAGAACTTCTTTAATTCGGTTCATTGAATCCTAATTAATTTTTAACTGGGCAAATATAGTAAAATTACACCGTTTTGTAGTGTAAAAGTCCACAATATTGTCGTGGGTGGGTAGGGGCAAGCTCTTTTGGTTTTTCTGCGTTGGCTTTTGCGTTGGAAAAAACCAAATGTGCTTGACCGTGCGGCTGGTTAAAATTGTTTTTAAAAAATGTGCGGTGGGGAAAAAATAAAAAACATTGGGTCGGTCAGCGTGTCGGGTTAATTGCTGTCCGTTTGTAATATCGTTCCTCTGTCTTTGGTCACCTGTCAAAATGGTTTACTTTCTGTTTATGTTTTGGTCGTCTCGTTAATGTTCGGAGTGTTGTTCTACCATTGGCTATAACGGTTCGGGTATTGCCGAAGGCGGGGATTTTTAGCACTGACGCTCAACAGAAATACCACAGTTTAAATTTAGTAAAAAAGTTCAGTCGAAGCCGTTCAGCCCCGCTTTTGGCAATACCATGTTAGCGGTTCGTTGCTATTTTTCAATATTTGTGTTTCAATATTTTGGTTGGTATATAGAAATAGTTACATCGTTGTCAATTCTTTTTTCTTCAAGTAAACTGAGTTCTTGGTTTAATTCTTTTTCAAATAGTCTTTTCCCCGTCCCAACAATATATGGATTAGTCAAAATTTTTAACTCATCAAGTAATTTTTCTTGTATTAATAAGTTCACAATTGATGCACTTCCCTGCATAAGAATATTTCCTTGTGTAATCTGTTTCAATTGTCGAATTTGTTCAATTACATCTTTGTCAAAAATTGTCGTACTTCCCCAATTAGCTTGTCTAAGTGTCGTAGATACTAAATATTTCTTTGTAGAATTTAATTTGTCCGCAACACCAAATTCATTGTTCTTTTGTTGTGACCAATATCCAGAAAGCATTTCATATGTTAACCTACCATATAACATAGCTTCACAGTTGTGAATTGTATTGTTAATATACTCACCTCGCATATCACTATGAAACGGTGCAAACCATTTGTCCATTGAAGAGGCGTCTATCACTCCGTCAAGTGTTTGCCATATAGATGAAATTATTTTTCCCATTTTATTGATTTATTTTGTGAAGTGTCTGTTTGCAATGACCGCTAACGGTTCGGGTATTGCCGAAGGCGGGGATTTTTAGCACCAAAGTTCAATAGAATTCCTAATGTTGAACCTTGCACAAATGTTTGATAGAAGCACTTCACCCGCCATATTGCCAAGCCGATGTTAGCGGTTCGTTGTTATTTTTTCTGTTAGTCATTTTTAGCTTTTTGAATACAATAAGAGGTTATATTTTGAATTTGATTGTTATCGTCAAACTCATATACATCACAAGCTGAAACAAATGAAACTCGTTGGTTGTCTCTCAGAAACTCGGCAGTTCCATTAATTACTACTTTATTTCCTTCAGCTATTATGTTCAGTGTTTTGAAGTCAGTTGTCACGGACTGGAAGTAACTACCAACTTGCTCACAATTGTCAATGATTGCTTTTTTACCTATAAAAGTATCTTCTTCTACAACAGTCCAAATTGCTGTATCCGAAATGAACTTGTTTGTTTTTTCAAATTCTCCGTTTGAGAAAGCTTTTGCTATTTCTTTTTTTGTCATATTTTCAATATTATGTTTTTTTACTTGGTTGTCTTTACAATGACCGCTAACGGTTTGCAGATTTGCGATGGGCGGGCTTTTCGCCACAAATGTTCATTCGGAGAACTGAACTTTCTGTAACCACAAAACTGTCTGCGGAGCACGAAACCCCGCCTATTGCAAATGTGCTGTT
>JAFDYB010000070.1 GCA_018267655.1 Bacteroidota bacterium | reverse complement strand
TACGGCTAAATTAAGGTAAATAGTTTTTTGTGTTGCCTCCGCTAAAATAAATATGTATCTTTAAACAAATATTTTACGAGTAGAAACAGGTAAGCATTAAACGCCGCCTGCGCCTGCTTGCAAAACGTTAGTTACAATGCGCCATGACAAAACACATATGAAGTCCATTTTAATAACAGTAGTAATAATTTTAATTTCAGGTTCAATTTACTCTCAAAATATTGACTCCTTAAAGAAAATATTAAGGTATTCAAATATTGATTCAACCACCGCGGAAATAAATAAAGAATTAAGTTTGGCTTTTGGTTATTCAAATTTAGACTCGGCCTTCTTCTATGCCAAGGCAGCTGAATTGAAAATTACTAACCTCTCATCTAAACAAAAATGCTCAATAATTGATTTATTTGGAATCCTTAACTCAATGAAAGGGAGAAATGATTTAGCTCTCGATTATTTTTTAAGGGAGTTAAAAATTGCCGAAGAGGCTAATCTTAATGAAATCGTTGCTAAAACGAACCTCAATATTGCGTTTATTTTCCAAGATTTAGGAAAAAAAGAACAAGTATTTTTATTTTTCAATAAAGCACTTATAGAAGCGAAAAAATCAATGAATAAACCCCTAATCGATGAAATACTATCAAATGGTTCTGATTTCTACTTCAATTCACAAAATTACGTAAAGGCACTTGAACTTTGGAATCAAAGACTGAGTTATAACCCTCAGATAAGGGATGATGTTTGGTTTATTTCTGGAATTGGAGATATTTATAGAAACACAGAAAATTATTATGAAGCTGATAAATATTATCAAAAAGCAATAGATATTGCGATTCACAATTCAGATTCTTCTAATCTTATCACACTTTATAGTAATTATGCACTTATTCCAGAGGCAAGAAAGGACATCAATCTTGCAATTAAATATTTCATAAAAGCAAAAAAAATAGCAACTCTTAAGCGTGATGAACATAATGAAGCGGTAATGAACTCTCGTATAGCAAACTATTACTTAAAGGTTAATGATTATCAAAACGCTGCAAATTGTATTGATCAGGCAATAAAATTTTACGTTTCTAAAAAACAAACAAGTGTTTTAGCGAATCTTTACGAAACCAAATCAGATATTTTAAAAGGATTGAACGATTATAGAGGCGCATATGAAAACATCATTAAATCAAATACATTAAAAGAAATGCTTTCAAATCAAGGGGTTCAAAATAAAATTTCTCAATTGGAATCTTCAATTGTTCAGGAACAAAAAGATAAAGAGATTTTACTTGTAAACAAAGATTTACAATTCCAAAAGGAAATGAGAAATTATTTCATTGGTGGTGGGATTATTTTGCTTGCATTTATTATTCTAATTTTTAGAAGCTTGACATTAAACAAAAGTAAAAACAAAATTATTTCACAACAAAAATTAGAAACAGAAAAGCAAAAACATCTTGTTGAGGAAAAACAAAAAGAAATCATTGACTCAATCAGCTACGCTAAAAGACTTCAAGAAGCTATTTTGCCACCACAAGAATTTGTAAACGCTCATTTAGCTAACAATTTTATTTATTATCAGCCAAAGGACATTGTTGCAGGTGACTTCTACTGGGCTGATAAAGTTAATGATCTGTTTTTTATTGCGGCAGCAGACAGCACTGGACATGGTGTTCCTGGTGCAATGATTTCAGTTGTTTGTTCAAATGCTTTAAATCGTACAATCAAAGAATTTAAACTTACCGAGACTGGTAAAATTCTTGACAAAACGAGAGAATTGGTTTTAGAAACATTTGAAAAAAGTGCAAGTGAAGTTAAAGACGGCATGGACATTTCGCTCTTGTGCATTGATTCAAAAAACAAAAACATTTTTTGGAGTGGTGCAAATAATCCGTTGTGGTATATTCAAGACTCAGAAATAAAAGAAATTAGGGCCGACAAACAACCAATCGGAAAGTCTGACTATCCAAAACCTTTCACGACACATCAAATTAATTACAAGCAAAACACAACCTTCTATTTATTTACGGACGGGTTTGCTGATCAATTCGGTGGACCAAATGGTAAAAAATTCAAATATAAACAGTTTTCAGACCTTCTATTAAAAAACAATAATTTATCGCAAAAACAACAGGCTGACACCATCAATAAAGCATTTTCGGAATGGAAAGGTGACCTCGAACAAGTTGACGACGTTTGTGTTATTGGAATAAAAATTTAAACTGTGTTTGGCGCACTAGTAGCTAACACAACCTACCAGTAATGCGGGCAGAAGTCAACGCATTTGCAAAGTCAAGGTCGCTCCGCGAAGGGTATTTCATTTTGCAAATGCTTGGAAACATAGTATCTTGAAACAAGCTTTTCGATAGACATTGTTTCAAACCGCACTACTGGTAGGTTGAAACCGTTAGCGGTCATTTTAGGACGACACTCCGACAATAAACAATATAGAGAAAATGAAGACATTTAAAGATTTAAAAATTCAAAGCAAAGACAGTCAAACTCTAAAAGACATTTTGACATCTGTAATATCTGGACTTCCTTCAAATTGGAAGCTTAGAGCAGACTTAATTGACGACTACTCACAAAACAAATCAAAAAATTAACTAATTTTAAAATCAAAGATGTTCCATAATTCTAACATAAAAAGTACAGATTGGTTTGAAGACATACAACATTTGGTTTTTTGCCGACACACGAGCTAATGCGAAAAAACCAAAAGAGCTGTTTTTTGCCAACGCTCGAATGAATAAGGAAAAATGGATCAAAAAAAAATTTGGAAAGAATATATAACCGCACAATCCAAAATCTTAGAGCATAAATCTAAACCCATTGGGATTGACACGACAAAGTCCGTTCAACTTGACGGACTGAAATTGCATTTGTCTATTGACCAAGAAATTTTCAAACAAGTATTCAAGAAAGAAGTTGAGCTAATTTTCAACATACAAAATTTTGACTTTGAAAGTGGTTACATTCAGACAAGCGTTGCAAACACAACAAACATAACGACTGAACAACTTAGCAAACTAAAAGAACTTGCTGAAATCTGTTATATTGACTTTAATGAAAACCCTGTAATTGAAGGTATAATCACAGGACAAGAAAATAACAGCAAAGAAGAACTAAAAAATGTAATTGGAGAACTACCAACAAACTATCATTTTAAAAATTCAGGACTGATATTTTTAACCATAGACGAATGGAAGAGAGCGAAACAAATTCAAGAACTTAAATTCAATAAAAAAGCAGGTGCAGTTTTTCAAATAAAACCTTCGGTTTCATTTCTAATTTCTACGTTTTACAGAAACATTGAAATCACTCAACACGGAAATAAAATAACTATTGAAGGAGAATTACAATCAAACATTTATGAGTTGTTTGAGAAACATTTCGGTTTAGCCAAACGTGGAAATGAACTAACTTTTACTTTTGAAAATAAAGAAATTTTAAAACACAGAATTGAGGAATTAGAAAGAAAGGGAATCACACTTCCCAAACCAAAGGAGAATTGTTTACATTTTAACTATGACAGCACGTTTTATGAACAACACGAATCTAATTTAAATTTTGAAGCGTTTAGATTAAAACGTTCTTTGATAAGCTATTTTCCTGATAACTCGTTTGAAATTTCATACAAGACGGATTACTCTTTTGATTACCGAAAGCTTGACAAAGGAATTGACGAACTTGACAGAAAGGAGGAAATATTTCTGAATAGATTATTTTCTGAAATACACGGAGAAGATTATCAAATAAGCCAAACACACAGAACTATTTCTTTTGACTTTGAAACAGAAGAAGAATTAAACGAAAAGATAAATTTCATTAAATCGTTTTCATTCTTTGAAATATACGACAGAGGCGAAAGACATAAATTCAAGTTCAACATCAAATTTGAAACAGGTTTACACGAATTGCAAAGCAATTTGAAAAATGGATTCCCAAGTCTAAATACAAAACTGATTGCAAACGGAGAGAAACTTATATTCCGTCAATTCTACCAAACAGGAAACAAAACGGAAATTCTTGCAAGATTGAACAACCAATTAAATGACTTTGTTGATTCTGAAAGTTTCAATTACACAATAAACGACACTTTTCAAGAAAAATATCTTTGCGAAGAAAACTTTGAATTGAAAGTTGAGCAAGAAGAAGAAAAACTGTCCAAACTTTTACGAGAAGAATTTTATTTCGGTAATCCTAAAAAGGAAAAATTCTATTTAGGAAAATTGCAAAAAGTAGATTATCCCGATTTATATTTTGTAGTTGATGAAGAAAGAATTGAAGAAGTAAAAGAGAACATTGCAGAAGATAAAGTAAAAGCCATTTTCCCTGACTTAAAAGGCGAAAAGGATAAAATAAAGCGTTTAGAAGATACTGTCCTAAAACTTGAGTCAAAGGAGAAACTTCCCAACGACAACACAAAAGAATTTTTATACGATTCATCAAAAGCCAAACACATTGAAAACATTGAGTATTTGCTAAACAAAACGAGTGAAGAATGGCAGGATTTTGAAAGCAATCTTTTTTCGGAAAATTTAAACGAATCGCAAAGACAAGCCGTTTTTAAGTCACTTTATGCAGAAGAGCTGGCTTTAATCCAAGGTCCGCCCGGAACGGGCAAATCAACGGCAATCGCTGAAATAATTTGGCAACATATCAGAAAAGAGCCAAAACAAAAAATTCTTTTAACTTCTGAAACCAATCTTGCCGTTGATAATGCCATTGACAGATTGAAAAATGGAGAAAACAATGTTGTCAAACCAATTCGTTTTGGCAATACTGAAAATTTAGAATCGGAAGGATATTTTTATTCGCTTGATGTCATTGAAAATTGGCAAAAAAGCAATTCAGCACAAAGTAACACCGTTTCGCATTGGATAAACAATATTGCAAACAGAGTTTCAAACCAAGACGATGAACAAATTGATTCAGCATTAGACAGATGGAAAAACCATCTGCAAAAGCCAAGTAATGAAACCAAGAAACTTTTTGCGGACAAGTATTTGGAATATGTGAATTTGATTGGTGCTACAGGAAGTTCAATCGGGAAACTAAATTCTGAAAATAAATGGACTTCGTTCTTTCGTTCTTATTTGAATGTTTTCAACCGAAAAAGTTATCAAGAAAACGATTTTAAAAGTTGCAACCGAACAAACATAAGTTTTGACACCATAATAATGGACGAAGCAAGTAAAGCAACACCGCCCGAACTTGCTTTGCCTGTTTTGTTCGGAAAAAAGTCAATTATCGTAGGCGACCATAGGCAATTACCGCCAATGATTGACGGAGAAGAAATCAAAGATTTACTTGTTTCCATTGGCGAAAAAGCATTGGCTAAAACGCTTTCACATAAAGAATTTGAAACATCACAGTTTGAACGATTATTTGTAAGCATTGACGAAAGTATTAAAGGAACTTTTGACACACAATACCGAATGCACCCAGCAATTAATGAAGCAATCGCCCAATTTTACAAAGATGATGGTGGATTAAATTGCGGTTTGCCATTAGAAGAAACTTATCACAATTCGTTTGACAAATGGGATTCAAGGTATCACGGTTTACAATTCAAAAACATTATTTCACCTGAAACACATACCATTTGGGTAAATGTAACAACACCCGAAATTCAAGAAGGAACATCAAGAGTTAATTTCGGAGAAATTGAAGCGATTGATAACATTTTGACCGTTCTCAAAAACAGCGAGGGAAAAAATGAATTTGACCAATGGCTTTCAAATAAAAGTTTGGAAGAAAAACAAATTGGATTGATTAGTTTTTACGGAAAGCAAATTAATTACATCAACAAAATGTTGAAAGAAAAGCACAATGAAGTTCCAATTCGGTTAAGCACAGTTGATAGATTTCAAGGAATGGAAAGAAACATCATTATTGTTTCAATGGTGCGTAGCAACAAATTGGCTTCTTTTCAAGGACAACAGCACAATGAAATTTATGGCGAATTAGGTTATCCTTTACAAGAAAGTTTAGGTTTTGCAGAATCGCCAAACCGTCTAAATGTTGCATTATCAAGAGCAAGAAGATTACTTATTGTGGTCGGAAACAGTGAACATTTTTGCAGAAAAGATATTTACAAAAACGTTTTTGAAACCATTCAGCAAAACGGAAAAATAATTAGTGCAGAAGAGCTACAAAACGCAGTTGAACAAAATGGATAGCACTAAAACGACATACGCAACATTTCCGTTTGAGTGGACAGTAAAATCCACTTCTCACCTAATTCAGTATAGAAAAGCATTCAACATCAATGAAACTGATGAAATTTTCTGTTCAATCATCAATGCAAAAGGGAATGAAATTGAACTTTCAGAATTTGGAAATTTGTTAGGTTTCAACTTACAAGATTTGGCTGAAAAAGATATTTTAAACATTTATCTGAAAGGACTAACAGAATACAAATTGATTGAAATAAATCAAGAAACCATTCAATTAACCGAATTTGGACAAAAGGCGTTACAAAGTAAATTGAAATACAAATACTACTTTGCAACAACTGAATTATTTGAAAACCAAACTGCCACAGGCGTGAATTTTGATTTTTCTTTCAAAAGTGTTTTTGATATAGAAAATCGTTTATCTCACGAACAGAAATTTGAAAAATCAACACTTGAAAATTCTGAATTAAAGCAGAAACTTCAATTCCAACTTTTCGGAAACGACATTTACAAAGGCGAAATAGTTGACCTTTATGAAAGTGAACCAAGAATAAGTTACAAAAACATTTCCCTGCAAAGCGAAGTCACAGCACTTGATAATTCGTTTCAACTTTCAGTTTTTAAATTGGGAATGAACAAACCCGACATTCAATCTTTAATTGACTTACCCGAAAACGCAGAATTAAAAAGCAAGTTGCTTAGAATAGGAATGTATCATCACATTCTTACAGAAAATCTGTCAATCACAATACAGGATATTGAAACCTACAAAGACTTATGGAATTGGAAAGAACTTGCCCAAAATCCAAAACTTGATTGGAGTGACAAAACGATTTTTGAATTATTCCGTGAAAATGGAGGCGGTGGAATTTGGAGCATTATTTCTGAAAAAGCACCGATTGAAAGTATAAAATCTGTAATTAAGGATTACGCTGAATATTGGAATTGGACTACGCTTACAGAAAGATTTGATGATAATTTTATCAAGGAACATATAGAAAACTTTGAATGGGATTTTGAAGAACTTTCATACAAAGAAACCGTACTAGTAACTTCGTTACTTTCTAATTTATCACTCAAAGACCGGGATTGGGATTGGAGTTATTTGTCAAAAAGTCTGCCTGATGAGTTTATTGAAAAGCACATTGATGATTTTGCTTGGGACTTTTATTTAATCACAGAAATAAAAAGCGATATTCTAAGAAATCTACTTTCAAAAGGAAGTAAAAACAATTCTGAATACGCCAAGATATTATTATCTAAATCGTGGAACTGGAGATTCATTTCGGATAAGTTTGATGTAAAATTTCTTCACAATCAAATTTCATCATTAGCGGAACGAGTTGATTGGCACACAGTTTTAAATCGTTTTTTCAACAGCGAAGAAATAACCGCCAAATGTTTGAAAGATGAATCATTTAAAACACTTTTAAAACAGCATTTGCCCGAAAATTTTGTTGTTGCTCATCAAAACTATCTTTGGACATTAGATTTAATTGACTTTTTTGAAAGTCAAAATTTGATACAATGGGAGAGTCAAAAATACCTTAATGGTTTTGACACCAATGAAAATGTTGAATGGAACAAATGCATTTTCGAAAAGTATCTCAATCGTATCACGACAGAAAGTGGTTTTTTAAATGTCAGCCAACAAATTCCTGATTATAATTTAATAGAGCAATTTCCTGATTTTTCTTGGAATTGGGAGGGGATTTCACAAAATCAAAAACTGATTAAAAATCCCGTATTTATCAAGGATGCATTTTTAGGAAATGTTTCGTTCTCAAACAGTCTTAATTGGAGTTCTATAGTTGATTTAATTACGAATTTAGATTTTATAAATAAACATTTAGAGCACTTTCAATCAGTTACTGAATCTGACAAACATTTTGGTTTTTGGATACAGCTTACAAAACGAGAAGAACAACAATTTATCTTAGATAATTATAACTTTCCATGGGATTGGACTTATATTACGGAAAACAGTACCGAAGAGACCATTCTCGAAAGTTTTAATGATGAGAAAATATTTGAGAAATGGGATTGGGATATTGCAACTCGAAAATTTGACAAGGAAACTATTCTTGAAAACTTAGATATTCTTACCAAATTTATTGATTGGAAATATGTCATAAATGAAGTGTTTAATGACGAATTTATATTTGACAACCTCAAACTTAGAGTTGTTAATAGGCTATCTTTATTGGAATCCGACAAACAGAAAGAAATTTGGCAAATTTTAACTGCAAAATATCCTTTTGAGAAAATATTCCCCATTATTAAAGAAACATTTGAATATGATGTATGGAAATGGGATTGGAATTTCATTTCTGAACACAAGTATTTTCCAACAGATATTGCAACTCTGAACCAATTCAAAGAATATATAAATTGGACAGCCTTTTCTGAAAGTAGTGCTATTCAACAAAAATTTAGCCCAAGAAATTGGAAGAACCGCAAAGAATGGTTCGAAAACACAGATAATTACCTCCAAGAATTTGAAGACAATTGGGATTGGCAGATATTATCGAAAAATAATAACATTAATTACAACAGATTCTTTCTTCAAAAATATAGAACTGAAAATTGGGATTGGAAATATTTAACAGAGTTTGGAGGTTTTCTTACAAAACAAAAAAGGGATAAGGACAATTATTTAGACCAAGTAATACGGCAGTTTCCAAAAGTAAAGTTTGAAATTTTATCTAGACGGAAAGACATAAAAATTGAAAGTAATTTAATTTTATCAACCAAAGATAAAAATTGGGATTGGCAAGTTTTATCAGAGAACGAAAAGGCGGAAATTTCTAACGAACTCATTCTTGAGCTAAAAGACAAGAATTGGAATTGGCAGGCACTTTCAAAACGTAAAAATATTGAGTTTAGCAATGAAACACTTTTACAACTATTAGACAAAGATTGGGATTGGAATTATTTGTCCGAAAACGAAAATCTTGAATTTAACGCTGAATTTATTGAGAAAACAAAAACAAAATCTTGGAATTGGAAATCCGTTTCACATCATAAATCATTTTTACCGACAGTTGAAATACTAACCCTAACCAAAGATTATGATTTAGATTGGAAATACATTTCTCAACATTCAAGTTTGAATCCGACCAGAGAAATACTTGCCAAATTTGAAAACAAATGGCATTGGCAAAGCATTACAGAAAAAACAAAAGAAAATTTTGACGATATTGATTTCCTTGAACGTTTTGCAGATAAATGGAATTGGCGTTTTATATGTGAATCGGGAAAACTGACTTTGAACAACGAAATTTTAAACAAGTTCAAAGAACACTTAGAATGGAATTTGATTTCATCAAACACAAATTTGAATTTCACGAAAGAGATAATTCAGGAGTTCAAACAGTTTTGGAATTGGTCTAACCTCAGAGAGAACAAACGAGTTGAAGAACTTTTAGGTAGTTACGTTGTAGATGAGATAAGCAAGAACGCTACATTAAATTTCATAGACAAAATTGGGCAACAATATTCCGAATGGAAAGGAAGCGTTTATCACTTTTCACATATTGACAATGCTGTTGAAATCATCAAAAACCGAAAAATTCAAAGCAGAAATAAAGCAATCATAAAAGGCGATGCAGCAGGAAACGTAGTTCATCGTAGAGGCGATGCTCACGATTATGCACGATTTTATTTCAGACCGCATACACCAACACAGTTCTACAATGAATTTTTAGGCAAGAACACCACAGATGGTTACAATAGCAAAAATTATGGTTGGGTTTCTTGGTATGATAAAGCAAGAGGTTTAGGATTTCCCAAATGTCCAATTCCAATTTTTTTCAAGTTTTCGCTTAAAGAGGTTTTGTTTAAGAACGAAAAGAAATGCTGTGTTAGCAATGGAAATATGCAAACAAGTTCAACACAATTTGGAAGCATTGAAAAGATAATAAACAGATTTGGTTTTGATGATTTGTATTATACACCACAACAATATGCAACAAAAGAAGATTACAACAGATATAGAAATTATGCTCAACAAGAATTTTTGGTAAAAGATGAACTTACTTTTGATGATTTATCTGATTTTGAAATTATTTGTCCTTCGGAAGCAGACAGAACGCTACTTATAAATTTATTGGGAAATGAGCATAAAGACATTTTTTCAAAAATTATAGTAGATAGAAGTTATTACAACAACGAAAATCCAAGAGTAAGAATTGAAGAAGAAAATTCTGAATTGCACATTTCAACTAATTTCACAGGAGAGGGTTATTTTGTTCTGAATGGAACGTCAGATATAAAAGAAATGGAAATTCTTGTAGGCGATGTTATCAAAACAACAAAAGACAAAATTATTTTCAAGTCAAATATTTCTCTTGGAAACGTAAAACAAAACATACAATTAAAATTTGTAGATGAATCAAACAGAAATTGGTTTGTATATGCAAAATGATACGCTTCAATTTTGTTTTAACTTTGTGAATTATACAGAATAGAAAATGGCAATAAAACATATAAAAGGAAATATTTTTAATTCAAAATGTCAAACCATTGTGAACACGGTAAATTGTGTTGGTGTAATGGGAAAAGGAATTGCATTTGTGCATAGACTTCGTTATCCCAAAATGTATGAAGAATACAAAGAGCATTGTAAAAACAAACTCATTAAAACAGGTTCATTATGGCTTTACACCAAACAAGAAAATGCACCTTGGATTTTGAGTTTTCCGACAAAATTTCATTGGAAATATCCGAGCAAAATTGAATGGATTGAACAAGGTTTACAAAAGTTTGTGGAAACATATGAAAAGAAAGGAATTACTTCAATCGCCTTTCCTTTGCTTGGAACGCATAACGGTGGCTTAGACACAAATGAAGTAAAACGACTTATGGACGAGTATTTAGGAAAATGTTCCATAGACATTGAAATTTACGACTACGACCCAAATGCAACAGACGACTTGTTTGCTTCTTTCAAAAACAAATGGTTGTCATTAGACGAAAAAACAATTAAATCAGAAACTGGCATACAGCCACAATACGCAAGAAAAATATCAGAGATAATTCAAAACGGAGAAGCAAACTCAATGATTGCTTTAGCAAACTATGACGGAATTGGAGAAAAGACATTGGAAAAAGCGTTTAAATATGCTTTAAACTCTAACCCTGAAAACCTGAATTAATTAAAGTAATCACTATGAATGTTAATGAACGAATTGAAGATATTAGCAAAAAAGTTCCTGCTTTTGTAGCATTATATAATGCTCGTGTCAGACATTATATAATAAAACAACACATAATAAACGTATATAACCAATTTGAAAAATATTTTAGCAAGAGTTTTGATAAAAATGAAATTGAATGGTTCAGAGTATTTCTTCTTTTACACGATATAGGAAAATCAATTGCATATAAAAAAGGTAATATAAACAATCAGATTGTTGAAACTATCATATTGCTTGAACAATATAGTACTGAGTTGGATTTATCAGAAGAAAATTTAGATATTTTTAATGCACTTTTAAGGGCGAGTTCATTAGGGAAATATATGGAAACTAAAATCTCATTGAATGACACCTATAATAACATTATCGAACAAAGTAAAGCTGTAGCAATGCCAATTGATAAATTTTTCTATTTTTTATCTATTTATTATCAATGTGATGTTGCAAGTTACACAGGAGATGCGGGAGGTATTCCGTATTTAGAGCATTTGTTTGAATATAAAAATGGAGAAAAAGTTTATTGTGAGAAAACCAATCTATTAAAATTATCTGAACCTTATGCCAAAAAATACAATGCGTTGTTTGTCGAAATAAAAAAGGTTACTGAACATTCAAACAGCAAAGAATTAAATATAGAAACCAAAGATTACAACTTAAAAGTTCTTGGTAAGATTGACCTTTCAAAATTTGAAAAGCCAAAAAAGGAAATCAAAAAAGACAAAGAAAACATTTACATTATAGACACTAATGTTTTTGTTGATTATCCCGACATTATTTCAAAAATTGACAAACAATATCAAATCGTTTTATCGGCAAAAGTCATTGACGAATTAGACTATTTGAAAATATCACTAACCGAACAACAAAAGAAAAACGTTCATAAAGCAATCAAGCAAATCAATGAAAGTTTTGATAAACGAAATCTCAAAATGGACAAAGCTGACTTGTCTTTACTTCCAGTTGACTTTAATAAAAAATCGCCTGATAACTTTATTTTGTCCGTAGCATTGAAATATAATTCAGAAAATCCAATTATGCTGACATCTGATAATGGATTGCAGATTAAATCCAAAGGTTTAAATATAACAACAATAACATTAAAAGAATTTTTGAAACAAAACAGACATTGAACAAATACATTTGGTAGCACATTTGCATTTTCCCAACCGCACATTACCATACAAAAAATGCAAAAGAGCTACCAAGGAAAATGCTCACAGTCAAATTGCCACGAGAAATGAAGAATGTTCCGTTTCAAACCAAAGTGTACTAATTTAGTTTGGAAAATTAAAACAGCATCTTTCTTTGAAACTGAAATATAGAAACTCTCCAAGATGTTTTCCTGTTTCCATTGGTTAACAAACTCCATTTCCTTTTTTGGCAGTTCTGGATTAGAAATTATCGTTTTTATTCCATCATCCGAAAGCGTTATTAAAACCATTATTCTATTCATCTGTTTTTGTTTAAATTATTATTTGCTAAAGTAAATTTTTTATAAAGAAGACCGTTATGTGTAAGTAAAAATAAATTGAACCTGCAAAATTTGGTCTAGTTTATTTTCACTATTGTATTCGAAAGAATTTGGCAATTGTTGGTTTGCGTTTAAAACACAACTTGTAAGGTTTAACGAAGCGGAAGAAAGAAGCAAATTAATTTTATGCTTTTCTTACTATTTGAGCTCCAATGGCATTTAGCCTTGCATCAATGTTTTGGTAGCCCCTGTCAATTTGATTGATGTTAAAAATAGTGTTTTTCCCTTTTGCGCTCATTGCGGCAATTAGTAAAGCTACACCGGCTCTAATATCAGGACTAGCCATTTGAATAGCTTTTAATTGTATTTTCCTATCCATCCCCATTACAACGGCGCGGTGCGGATCGCAAAGCATAATTTTAGCCCCCATGTCAATTAATTTATCTACAAAAAACAATCTGCTTTCAAACATTTTTTGATGTATTAGCACGTTGCCCCTTGCTTGAGTTGCAGTTACCAAAGCAATTGAAATTAAGTCGGGAGTAAAGCCCGGCCAAATGGCATCGCTTATGGTAAGGATAGAGCCATCAATAAATGTTTCTATTTCGTAGCTTTCTTGTTCAGGAATAAATATGTCATCACCTTTGCGCTGTATATCAATACCTAATCGTTTAAATGTGTTCGGAATAATTCCTAAACTATCGTAGTTGACATTTTTTATGGTAATTTCAGATTGTGTAACGGCAGCCATTCCAATAAATGAGCCAATTTCAATCATATCGGGTAATAGTTTATGCGAAGTTCCTTTTAAAGATTTAACACCTTCAATTGTAAGCAAATTTGAACCAATGCCTGTTATTTTTGCTCCCATGTTGTTGAGCATTTTGCATAATTGTTGCAAGTATGGTTCACAAGCTGCGTTGTAAATTGTAGTAACGCCTTCTGCTAAACTAGCTGCCATAACAATGTTTGCTGTTCCGGTAACGCTGGCTTCATCAAGCAACATATAATTGCCTTTTAAAGGGTTTCCGTGTACTTCAAATATTTCGTCATCATTGTTATATTTAAACTCGGCACTTAGGGCTTCAAATCCTAAGAAGTGTGTATCAACGCGCCTACGCCCAATTTTATCTCCACCTGGTTTTGGCATGAAAGCTTTTCCAAAGCGGGCTAGCATTGGGCCAACAATCATCATGCTTCCGCGCAAGCTTCCTCCTTTTTTCTTAAATTCAGGAGATACTAGGTAGTCAACATTTACATTATTTGCTTGAAAGGTGAACTCTTCGTGTCCTGTTTTTTCAACTTTAACGCCTAAATCGGCAAGTAATTCAATTAGTTTATTTACGTCAACAATGTTTGGGATGTTTGAAATAGTTACTTTTTCGGAGGTGAGCAATACTGCGCAAATAACTTGTAAGGCTTCGTTTTTAGCGCCTTGTGGTATAATTTCGCCTTTTAATTTATAACCGCCGTAAACTTCAAAATAAGCCATTAAATTTAGTTTTTATGCTTGTGTTTATGTTTGTGTTTATGTTTGTTGTTTTTATGAAAGAATTTTTTGTTGCTATTGCCTGATAATTCTTTGTGTGAAGACAGCACTGTATTTTCATCTAATTTTAGTTTGCCATGTGATAGTTCAAGTAAATTTTTTATCACCACATCGTCCGTAATATTATCTTTATTCCAATTAAAATACGATTTTTTTAAATGATTGGCAATTTGTTTGGTTAGTACATTTTTTTCATCGCCTTCGTTTAAGTTAATGGCATGTTTTATAATCTCTTCCATGGTTTTGCCATAGTGTTTGTAACGAATTTTTCCTTTTGGATAGTCGGGTTTTTCGGGCTTTTCTTTAAAAATATCAACACTCGGTTTTGGGTATGGGCTATCTACATCTAGATTAAATTTTGATATGATAAACATGTGATCCCAAAGTTTATGAGAGTGTTCGCCACTATCGCGTAAGTGCGGATTTACTTGCCCCATTACCTGTATAATGGCTTTTGCACAGGTGTTTCGTTCTTCACGGTTTTCTATACTACAGCAATACTCAATCATAGATTGGATATTGCGCCCGTACTCCGGTATTACTAATTTTGGGAGGTTGGAATTGTACTGTTGCATGGTTAAATTAAAACACTAAATATACTAATTAATTTTATTGCGTCAAGCGTAAATATACTTGGGTTAAAGGTTATTTTTTAATACCTCTTTTTTCAATAGCTGCTTGATATGCTTTTGCAAACTTTTGATGTTGTGCGTATGTTTCAGAAAAATCAGAATAGCCATTTAAACTTGGCTTAGCGCAAAAATAGTAATACTTATGTTTGGTATAGTTTAGCACAGCATCAATGGCTTGAACTCCTGTTATGCAAATAGGGCCTGGAGGCAAACCGACATATTTATAGGTGTTATAAGGCGAATCAATTTCTTTATCGGCATCTAATACACGTTGAGCGTTAAAACGTTTGTTTGCAAAAATGAGTGTCGGGTCGGCTTGTAGGGGTTGATTAATTTTTAGACGATTTATATAAACACCTGCAATTTTTTGCTGTTCGCTGCTTATTGCACTTTCTGATTGTACTATTGAAGCTAGTGCAATTATTTGTGCTGGTGTGTAGCCCATTTTTTTTGCTGAACTTTTTCTGTTCGTATTCCATATTTTAGTGTAATTTTCTTTTAGCAATGAAACAAAATCGTTTAAACTAATCGCCCAACTTATCTCGTAAATGGCAGGCGTTATTATTGAGAATGCGTTTTCGGGTGTAGCGCCAAAATCTTTGTCGAGCCATTGGCCGTCGTTTAAAAATTGTTCTATTTCATTTTCGCTTAATTCAAGTTTGTCGGCAGTATAATTTACAAATTCGTCAAGGTTGTGTATTTGTGAATTAAGAGTTAGTTTTATTTTTTCTTCCTTTGCATATTTTATTAAGTTTATAATTTGCCGCGTTGTTATACCGTCGTTAATTCTATATTTTCCGGGGTGTATGTTATCTTCTAATTTCATTTGCTTAGCAAGCCATTCAAATGATTTTATATCACTTATTACTTCTAAATTTTCTAACTCATTTATAATGGTCGGGAGTTTAGAGTCTGTTTCAATATATAAATAAACATAGTTTTTATTTTTAAGATGAATGCTTTGCGCAAAAAATTTATAGTAAATAAAAAATGCAGCAAGTGCCAACATAATTAGTGTAATGCTTACTTTTAAAAATGTTTTTTTTGTTTTTTTACTCATATTATTGAGTTAAGTTGTGCTAATGCTTGTTTGGCTTTGTTATTATTGGGGTTCAAAGATATTATTTTTTGCAAATATAATTTTGCGGTTTTGAAATCGCGCATAAAGGCGTAATAGCCTGCAATATTTAATAAGAGGGGTTCGTATTTAGGGTCAATTGCTAGGGCTTTGTTGTATAACATTATTGCTTTTTCAGGATTTTGTTTTAATAAGTTTAAATAGCCTAAGTTAGTGTAAGCGCTTATGTTTTTAGGATATTCTTTCAATACAAAATTCAGTTCGTTTTCGGCGGCCGGCAAATTCCCAATTGAAATGTAACAGATGGCTAATTTATTTCTAAACTCTAAATTATAAGGTGCTAATTTGCAGCTTTGTTCTAACCATGGCAGTGCGTTTTTTGATTTTTCTAGGTTAGTATATGATTCGGCTACTCTGTAGCAAGTCCAGGCATTTATATTGTCAAACGATTTAAAATTAAATTTTAATTTGATTAATGTGTCTTCGTTGTAGTTAGTTATTAATTTAATTACATCGTTTGGTTTTTGGCGCAAAAAGTATAATTGTACCAGCGCATGAATTTTATTAATTGCTTCTTGTTTTGTGTTGTAGTGTAATAATATTTCGGCTGAATCAAGATAGTATGATTTTGCTTCAAATTTTTCGTATTGGTTAAGATAAGCTCTGGCGCGAGTGTAGGCGCTTGGGCTTTTATCGTTTATAGAAAATAATCCTAAAAATTGTTTAACTTTTGTTAGTTCTGATTTATTAATTGGCTTTCTAATAAAGTGATCGTGAATGCTAACGTGTGGAATATCGCTTGATCCTGAAAGAGGCATGTGGCAACTTACGCAGTTACTTTTCTCTAATCGATTGTGTGTAAAGTTAATTTTTGTTTCATTGAGAGTGCATTGTAAAGTTGATTTTTTTAATGAGTAGTGGCAGTTTATGCAAGTATTATTAAAAGTATTAGCGTTTGTTTGACTGACTGTTACATGAGGGTTATGGCAGGTAATGCATGTTAGAGCGTCTTTATAGGGTTTTAATTCAGTTTGTTTTTCTTTAAAAGAAGCGATAAAACATTTGCTCATTTTTAATCTATCGGCGTGCGATGCCATAATAAATTCTGTTTTAGAGGTTGTAAATTTTGGTAAAAAAACAGATATAAAGTTGCTCAGCGGCATGCCGGGTTTAAAGTCGTAAAAAGATTTTCCTTCTTGTAATATGGCATTGCCTTGCAGGTGGCAGCGCTGGCATATATCAAATTGTAAATCAATAGGTAGTTTTGCCGGGTTTACAATACTATAGTCAATGTATTTTGATGTGTCAATTTTTGAACCCCTGCTCCTTTGTGCAACGTGAATGCTGCCGGGGCCGTGGCACCTTTCGCAATCAATGCCTTGTAATATTGATTGATATTTATTTTCTGATCCTAAAATAAAATTTGGGTAAGCATTATGGCAACTCATACACTCTAGTCCAATTTTCCGACTAAAGCGAGTGTTGTATCCTCCTTCAAACCCCGGAGGTAAATCCCATTTCTTTTTTTGTGTATAAAAAGTCATGGGCATTTGATTAATGTATCCATTTATGCTTTGTAAATGAGAGTTAGTGTGTTGCCCGGAGCCAATAATATAATTAACGTGTTCAACTCTTTTAAAAATAGTGTCGGTTTTTTCAAGTAAAAATTCTTTCATGTAAAGACTATCGTTTTGCCAAAACATTTTGTATTGGTAGCCGCTGCTGTCGTCTTTTACAATAGAATGACTAAAATTTGCTGCCGACTTTTCTTTTGTAGCAACGCCAAGCGATTGCCCCATGCCCGTTTCAATAAACGTGTTGTATATGTTTTGATGGCATAATTTGCAAGCGTGAATACCTACATATTTTGCACTGTCGGAGTGGTTGAGGTATAAAAATTCTTTTTTATTTACATTATTTTTTGTGCTGTTCTCATTGCATGAAATTAAGGCAATACAAAGTAAAAGTATATGTAAATTAAACAAACGCATTAATTAATTGCATCAAAAAAACATCTTGGTATTCGTTTGCTTTAATTTTTTGCCATTCTTTTAATGTGCCAACTTTTTCAAAACCATTTTTTTCAAATACTTTTAAACTCTCAATATTATTTGAATTTACAGTAGTGTGAAGTTGATTTAAAAATAAAATATTAAAACAATATTGAACAATGAGCGAAACAGCTTCGCTTGCGTAACCCTTTCCGCGATGCGAGTTGTGAATATACAATCCAACGCCACAGCGCGAATGTTGAGGCTCATATTCGTATAAATCAATGCATCCCAGCGTGGTTGTATTTTCTGCATTACAAATCATGACCCTTAATTGTTTGCTGGTATAAATATCTTGCGAGGCATTTATAAATTCTTCAAAAATAAATTTACTGAAAGGAATTTGCGTGCAACTAACTTGCCATAGCTGCATTTCGTTTTCCCATTGATAAAGTAAATTTACATCATTTGGTTCTACTGCTCGCAGAGATACTATTTTACCTTTTATAAACATTGAAGTGATTTTTCTCAAAAATAACAAGTAATTTGAAACAAAACAGCTAATGGCGCGATATATTTATTTTTAATAGACTCTTAGCTTAACAAAGTAAAATTTAAAAAATAACTGATTTATTGTAATTTTACAGCAAATTTACTGTCTATTGAGATTGCTCAAATACATATTACTTTTATTTTTATTTTTTTCATTAAGCTTTTGTCGAACTAAAGTTTCACTTAGTGGCGCTAGTATTCCACCTGATGCAAAAACGATTAGTGTAGCTTTATTTCCTAACAACTCCTCATTGGCACCGCCAACTCTTTCGCAACGTTTTACAGAGCGCTTGCGCGATTTGGTATCACAACAAACTTCGTTAGGCTTAGTTAAAACAAATGGCGATTTGCAATTTGAGGGCTACATAAGCGATTATAATGTTGCGCCAATAAATATTCAAAACAATGATCAAGCGGCTCAAAACCGCCTAACTATAACTGTTTATGTAAAGTTTATTAATAAAATTGACGAAACAAAAAGCTTTGAACAATCGTTTACCCGTTATGCCGATTTTTTATCTTCTAACCCTTTATCTACGGTTGAACTTGGCCTTAGCACCGAAATTAATAGGCAGCTTACCGAAGACATTTTTAATAAGGCCTTTAATAATTGGTGATGTTTTAGTGTTTTGTTTTTTCTAAAATTAAGTCCAACTTTATCTATTATTTAAAAACAAGTTAATTTTTTTATTATGCAAATTACATCGTTTGAAGATTACAAAAAACAGTATCAAAAAAGTGTTGAACAGCCCGAATTATTTTGGAGCGAAATTGCACAACATTTTACATGGCACAAGCCATGGGAAAAGGTAGTAGAGTGGGATTTTAAAATACCGGCTGTTAAATGGTTTATAAAGGCTGCACTTAATATTACTGAAAATTGTATAGATAGACATTTAAAAGATAATGCTAATAAAACAGCATTTATTTTTGAACCCAATAACCCAAACGAAGATGCTCAAAAAATAACCTACGCTCAACTCTCAGAGCAAGTAAACAAATTGGCTAACGCCCTAAAAAAAATGGGTATCAAAAAAAATGATAAAGTGTGTATTTACCTTCCTATGATACCAGATGCAATTTATGCAATGCTTGCTTGTGCCCGTATTGGTGCTATTCACACGGTTGTATTTGGCGGATTTAGTGCAAAGTCACTTACTGATAGAATTAACGATTGTGAGTGTAAGCTTGTAATAACCAGCGATGGTTCGTATAGGGGAAGTAAAACAATACCCATGAAAGATACTGTTGATGAAGCATTGCAATATTGTAAATCTGTAGCGCATGTTTTAGTTACAAAACGAACGGGTCAATCCATAAATATGCTCAATTCGCGCGATATTTATTGGGATACTATAGTCCCTCAGCAATCAAACACTTGCGCTCCGGAGTACGTTGACAGCGAGCACCCTTTATTTATTTTATATACAAGTGGCAGTACCGGTAAACCTAAAGGAGTGGTGCATACAACAGGTGGGTATATGGTTTATACAGCTTATACTTTTTTAAATGTATTTCAATTTAAGCATAGTAATATATTTTGGTGCACGGCAGATATTGGTTGGGTAACAGGGCATAGTTATGTTGTTTACGCCCCATTATTAAATGCAGCTACTTCAGTTGTTTTTGAAGGAACCCCTGCTTATCCTAACCCATCAAGGTTTTGGCAAATAATAGACAAACATAATGTATCGCACTTTTACACGGCTCCAACAGCTATTCGTTCTCTAATGTCTTCGGGGCTCGACTATATTACACCTTACAAACTTAATTCCATACAAGTATTAGGCAGTGTTGGCGAGCCTATAAATGAAGAGGCTTGGCATTGGTATAATAAACATGTTGGAAAAGAGAGATGCCCTATTGTTGATACATGGTGGCAAACCGAAACCGGTGGTATTATGATTTCTCCAATAGCAGCCATTACGCCTACAAAACCCGGTTATGCAACATTACCTTTACCTGGCATACAGCCTATTTTAGTTGATGAAAAAGGAAATGAATTGTACGGCAGTAATATTGAAGGAAACCTTTGTATTAAATTTCCGTGGCCCGGAATGATACGTACAACCTATGGCGATCATGAGCGTTGCAGGACAACCTATTTTGCAACATACGCTAATTTATATTTTACCGGCGATGGCTGTAAGCGCGATAAAGATAACTACTATAGAATTACAGGAAGAGTTGATGATGTGATTAATGTAAGCGGTCATCGCATTGGTACCGCCGAGCTTGAAAGTGCAATAAACACACATCCCTCTATTGTAGAAAGTGCCGTAGTTGCTTTTCCGCATGACATTAAGGGACAGGGCATTTACGCTTACTGTGTAGTATTAGAATCAAACCGGCAAAAATACGAGCAGATAACAAAAGAAATTTTAAAAACTATCACAAAAGAAATTGGACCAATAGCAAAGCCTGATAAAATTCAATTAGTAACTAATTTGCCAAAAACACGAAGCGGGAAAATAATGCGTCGAATTTTAAGAAAAATTGCTGAAGGAGAAATCTCTAATTTGGGCGATACTTCAACTTTACTCGACCCATTGATAGTTAACGAAATAATCGCCGGCAGAAAATAGTTTTAAGGCGTAAAGCCAAGTGCAGCAATTACAAGCCGAAGTAACGCTGCTAAAAAAACAACAAGCACAGCTACTCTCTCAGGCAAAAAATTGATTTAACAAAAATACGTTTGCTTTTATGTAAAATGTTTTAATTTTGTTAGTATGAAAAAATGCCTTATTTGTTTTATGTTTTTT
>JAFDYB010000006.1 GCA_018267655.1 Bacteroidota bacterium | reverse complement strand
GGTAAATCCAAAAAGAGCTATTATCTTTGCGGTCCCAAAAAACGGGTGAAGAGAGAGAAGAGTAGGGGGATTTAGTTTAGGGACGTACATTGACATGATGGATTTGAATTTATTGAGAAATAAATAAAAGCTAATAAAAGAAGCTAGAAAAATAAGGAAGAAATTAGTATAAGAGATATATTAAAAGAATTAAGTCAAAAAGACCCTTGGAGGGATTGGTAAACAGACAATACTGATTCCTAGTAATTCCAAAGAAGAAAGATGGATGAAGCTAGGGGTTAAACTTTTTATTACAATGGAGAGTTTGATCCTGGCTCAGGATGAACGCTAGCGGCAGGCCTAATACATGCAAGTCGAGGGGCAGCACGGGTAGCAATACTTGGTGGCGACCGGCGCACGGGTGCGTAACACGTATACAATCTGCCTTTAACAGGGGAATAGCCCGGAGAAATTCGGATTAATACTCCATAACACAAGATTTGGCATCAAATTTTGTTAAAAGCTACGGCGGTTAAAGATGAGTATGCGTCCCATTAGCTAGTTGGTAGTGTAACGGACTACCAAGGCGACGATGGGTAGGGGTTCTGAGAGGACATACCCCCACACTGGTACTGAGACACGGACCAGACTCCTACGGGAGGCAGCAGTAAGGAATATTGGACAATGCCCGCAAGGGTGATCCAGCCATGCCGCGTGCAGGAAGACGGCCCTATGGGTTGTAAACTGCTTTTGTACCGGAGAAAACCTCCCCTTGCGAGGGGAGCTGATAGTATGGTAAGAATAAGCATCGGCTAACTTCGTGCCAGCAGCCGCGGTAAGACGAAGGATGCAAGCGTTATCCGGATTCATTGGGTTTAAAGGGAGCGTAGGCGGCCAGATAAGTCAGTGGTGAAATCTCCTTGCTTAACAAGGAAACTGCCATTGATACTGTTTGGCTTGAGTACAGATGCTGTGGGCGGAATATGACATGTAGTGGTGAAATACTTAGAGATGTCATAGAACACCGATTGCGAAGGCAGCTCACAAAACTGTAACTGACGCTGAGGCTCGAAAGCGTGGGGATCAAACAGGATTAGATACCCTGGTAGTCCACGCTGTAAACGATGATAACTAGCTGTTTGAGAGTAATTTCAAGTGGCCAAGCGAAAGCGATAAGTTATCCACCTGGGGAGTACGCCGGCAACGGTGAAACTCAAAGGAATTGACGGGGGCCCGCACAAGCGGAGGAGCATGTGGTTTAATTCGATGATACGCGAGGAACCTTACCAGGGCTTGAAAGTTAAGGAATGATTATGAAAGTAGTCAGTCAGCAATGACCTAAAACTAGGTGCTGCATGGCTGTCGTCAGCTCGTGCCGTGAGGTGTTGGGTTAAGTCCCGCAACGAGCGCAACCCCTACCAATAGTTGCCAGCGAGTAATGTCGGGGACTCTATTGGAACTGCCCGCGCAAGCGGTGAGGAAGGTGGGGATGACGTCAAGTCATCACGGCCCTTACGTCCTGGGCTACACACGTGCTACAATGGCCATTACAGAGGGCAGCTACCTGGTAACAGGGTGCAAATCTTTAAAAATGGTCTCAGTTCGGATTGGGGTCTGCAACTCGACCCCATGAAGCTGGATTCGCTAGTAATCGCGCATCAGCAATGGCGCGGTGAATACGTTCCCGGGCCTTGTACACACCGCCCGTCAAGCCATGAAAGCCGGGGGTATCTAAAGTCGGTTGCCGCAAGGCGCCGCCTAGGGTAAAACTGGTAATTGGGGCTAAGTCGTAACAAGGTAGCCGTACCGGAAGGTGCGGCTGGAACACCTCCTTTCTGGAGCTATCCCTCCACTAAAGGGTTTTTTTACTTAATATTTTAATTATACAACAAATACTAGCCTAAAAGCAAAAGGACAAATTTTAAATTAGAAGTTAACCTAAGAAAGTAGAAAGCAAAAAAAACTTTTAACTTTTAAAACTAACTTTTGGCTTAAAATAAAACATAGTCCCGTAGCTCAGTTGGTTAGAGCACTACACTGATAATGTAGGGGTCAGCGGTTCAAATCCGCTCGGGACTACAGGTTAAACAAAATGTTTATCAGTATAAACCAATGTCGATTATATTAAAAAGAACTTATTTTTTTAATTTTTCTTTTCAACATCTAACTTCTGACATTTCACTTAAAATCATGGGGGATTAGCTCAGCTGGCTAGAGCACTAGCTTTGCAAGCTAGGGGTCATCGGTTCGACTCCGATATTCTCCACCAAAAATATAAAATTAGAGTAGAGAAGTTAAGGTTACGAGAGAGAAAAGGAAAAATAACAATAAAACAAGAATACAAATCCATATACATACAGAACTCTTAATTAAATTGTAACAAATTGATTAAGAAAGGAATAAAGGCAGTCATTTAAAATTTAAGACAAAGTATTAAATTAAAGAAAGACAATCGGTTCAAGTCCGGTAATTCCACAAATTATTAGATTTAGCAATAAAAATAATAATAAGTTCTTTGACATATTGAAGAAAAGACACAAGAAACAATGCATCTAAACAGATAGATGAAAAAAACTGTGGATTAATTAATTTACCACAGTATAATAAAAAGACGAAATTAAGAAAGTACTTAAGGGCGCACGGAGGATGCCTTGGGTCTTAGAGGCGAAGAAGGACGTGATAAGCTGCGATAAGCCGGGGGTATTGGCAAATACGAATTAATCCCCGGATTTCCGAATGGGGCAACCCGATATACTGAAGGTATATCACTCGAAAGAGAGCAAACCCGCTGAACTGAAACATCTAAGTAGGCGGAGGAGAAGAAAATAACATATGATTTCGCAAGTAGTGGCGAGCGAACGCGAAAGAGCCCAAACCATAGTAATTACGGTTACTGTGGGGTTGTAGGACTACGATATAGACTTAAGTTATATAACAGAACAGGATTGGAAAGTCCGACCATAGAGGGTGATAGTCCCGTACGTGAAATGTAATTTATACTTAGTAGTATCCTGAGTACTGCGGGGTCGGAGACGCCCTGTAGGAATTTGCCGGCACCATCCGGTAAGGCTAAATACTCCTAAGACACCGATAGTGAACTAGTACTGTGAAGGAAAGGTGAAAAGAACCGCGAACAGCGGAGTGAAATAGAACCTGAAACCGTGCGCTTACAAGCGGTCGGAGCGGTTATAAACCGTGACGGCGTGCCTTTTGCATAATGAGCCTACGAGTTGTACTTTACTGGCAAGGTTAATCCCGCAACGGGAGGAGCCGCAGCGAAAGCGAGTCTGAATAGGGCGCCCATAGTCAGTAGAGACAGACGCGAAACCTTGTGATCTACCCTTGGCCAGGATGAAGCCCCGTTAACCCGGGGTGGAGGTCCGAACCAGTTAGCGTTGAAAAGCTTTTGGATGAGCTGAGGGTAGGGGTGAAAGGCTAATCAAACTGGGAAATAGCTCGTACTCCCCGAAATGCCTTTAGGGGCAGCGTCAAGGAGAGTTTAATAGAGGTAGAGCTACTGATTGGATGCGGGGGAAGCGATTCCTACCAAGTCCTGACAAACTCCGAATGCTATTAAATATACTTGGCAGTGAGCCCATGGGTGATAAGGCCCATGGACGAGAGAGGGAGAACTCAGACCAACAGCTAAGGTCCCAAAATCTAATCTAAGTTGATATAACGTGGTGCGACTGCATTGACAGCCAGGATGTTTGCTTGGAAGCAGCCATTCATTTAAAGAGTGCGTAACAGCTCACTGGTCGAGCGGTTGTGCGTGGATGATACTCGGGCATCAAGATTAGTACCGAAGCTTTGGACTCATAGCAATATGAGTGGTAGGGGAGCATTCTAACTGCGTTGAAGGAGTCAGCGTGAGCGCTACTGGAGCGGTTAGAAAAGCAAATGTAGGCATAAGTAACGATAAAATAGGCGAGAAACCTATTCGCCGTAAGACTAAGGTTTCCTGAACAACGATAATCGGTTCAGGGTTAGTCGGGACCTAAGGCGTAGCCGAAAGGCGAAGTCGATGGATATGCGGTTAATATTCCGCAACTTGCATCACTGCGATGGAGAGACGAAGGCGTGTAAGCAGAGCGTACTGACGGAATAGTACGTTTAAGACCGTAGGGTTAATTTTTGTAGGAAAATCCGCAGAGATTCTGAAAGTTGAAAGTACCCCAAGTCGTCAGATGAGGGGATTCTGCCCAAACAAACTTCCGAGAAAAACTTCTAAGCTTCAGGTGAATGCAACCCGTACCGCAAACCGACACAGGTAGTCGAGTAGAATATACTAAGGCGCTCGGGTGAGCCGTGGCTAAGGAACTAGGCAAATTAACCCCGTAACTTCGGGAAAAGGGGTGCCCACAGCAATGTGGGCCGCAGAGAAATGAGAGTGGCGACTGTTTAACAAAAACACAGGGCTTTGCAAAAACGAAAGTTGAAGTATAAGGCCTGACACCTGCCCGGTGCTGGAAGGTTAAGAGGAGAGGTTAGCGTAAGCGAAGCTTTGAATCGAAGCCCCAGTAAACGGCGGCCGTAACTATAACGGTCCTAAGGTAGCGAAATTCCTTGTCGGGTAAGTTCCGACCTGCACGAATGGTGTAACGATCGCTCTACTGTCTCAGCCACGAGCCCGGTGAAATTGTGGTATCAGTGAAGACGCTGATTACCCGCCACGGGACGGAAAGACCCCATGCACCTTTACTATAGCTTAGCATTGATTTCGGGTAAGTGATGTGTAGGATAGGTGGGAGGCTATGAAGCGGTGCCGCTAGGTATCGTGGAGCCAACGTTGAAATACCACCCTTTACTTACTTGAAGTCTAACTCCGCACAGCGGAGGACATTGCTTGGTGGGTAGTTTGACTGGGGTGGTCGCCTCCAAAAGAGTATCGGAGGCTTTCAAAGGTTCGCTCAGTACGCTTGGTAACCGTATGTAGAGTGCAATAGCATAAGCGAGCTTGACTGTGAGGCCGACAAGCCGAGCAGGATCGAAAGATGGATATAGTGATCCGGTGGTTCCGTATGGAAGGGCCATCGCTCATAGGATAAAAGGTACGCTGGGGATAACAGGCTGATCCCTCCCAAGAGCTCACATCGACGGGGGGGTTTGGCACCTCGATGTCGGCTCGTCACATCCTGGGGCTGGAGAAGGTCCCAAGGGTTCGGCTGTTCGCCGATTAAAGTGGCACGCGAGCTGGGTTCAGAACGTCGTGAGACAGTTCGGTCCCTATCTGTGGTGGGCGTTAGAGAATTGAGGGGCGCTGACTCTAGTACGAGAGGACCGAGTCGGACAAGCCGCTAGTGTACCAGTTGTGGCGCCAGCTGCATCGCTGGGTAGCTATGCTTGGATGAGATAAGCGCTGAAAGCATCTAAGTGCGAAACTCACCTCAAGATAAGTTCTCTTTATAAGGATCGTCGAAGACTACGACGTTGATAGGCTATAGGTGTAAAGGCAGTAATGTCAAAGCCAAGTAGTACTAATTATCCGTACGCTTTCTTAAAGTAAAAATTTAAACCTTTTACTTAAATCATCTTGTGTCTTTTCTCAATTTGTTAATCCTATTTAATATGAATTATCCTTAAATTAAATTTAATCTTAATTCTACATTTTATGGTGTCTTTAGCGGCGGGGATCACCTCTTCCCATTCCGAACAGAGAAGTTAAGCCCGCCTGCGCAGATGGTACTTGGCCTAAAGCCCGGGAGAGTATGTCGATGCCAATTTTAAAAAAAGCCTTACTAACAATAGTAAGGCTTTTTTATTTTATATCATCAGCCCTTTGAACTGCCTTAAATTACACACTT
>JAFDYB010000069.1 GCA_018267655.1 Bacteroidota bacterium | reverse complement strand
TGAACGCTTAAAAAAAGATGGCAGCGCCGAAGGCGGTAAAGACGGCATGGATTGCTCATTATTAGTCTTTGATTTTAAAAACAAAAAATTACAAATAGCCGCAGCCAATAATCCGGTTTGGATTGTGAGAACTGTCACTTCGAGCGAAGTCGAGAAGCAGGCAGGTCTCGACTGCGCTCGACCTGACAACACAAAAGAAATCATCGAAATTAAACCCGATAAAATGCCGGTAGGCAAACACGACAAGCAAAATATTCCGTTTACCCTACACGAAATACAATTACAAAAAGGCGATGTAATTTACACCCTCACTGATGGCTTTGCCGACCAGTTTGGCGGTGAGAATAACAAAAAATTTATGAGTAAAAATTTGCGTGAGTTGCTTGCAAAAAACGCTCACTTGCCAATGCGAGAACAAAAAGAATTGTTAGAACAAACCTTTACTAATTGGAAAGGTGAAAGTGAACAAGTAGATGATGTTACGGTAATTGGGATTAAAATATAAAGTAGCTAATAGTTACTTCTAACATTAAAATAGAAGCTCTTCCTCACCAAATATCCCAAAATTAGAATTTAGTTTGTTAAAAATCGTAAAATTACGTAAAGAAATTGAGCTGCAGAACTTAAATATGGCACGATATTAGTAACTTTATGGATAGATTTAATAAAAATAGAAAAATGAAAAAAATAATTTTTACTTTAGGATTAGTAGCCGGTATAAGCTACGCAACTTTTGCACAGGATAACCACAACCATAATGCTGCTACTACAGCCACTCCGGCTGCTGCACCAACAAGCTTAGCAGAAATTAAAATGGATAAAATGGAGCATAATTACGGTAACATTAAACAAGGTGATAATGGCGAGTGCACTTTTAAATTTACAAATACAGGAAAAGAGCCTTTAGTAATTACAAGTTGTATGGGTAGCTGTGGTTGCACAGTTCCTAAATGCCCTGCAGAACCTGTTTTACCCGGAAAAACTGCTGAAATACACGTTAAATACGATACAAATAGAGTTGGTGGCATTTATAAAACAGTTACCGTTAATTCAAATAATAAAAATGGCGTTGTAACGCTTACTATCAAAGGCAACGTAGAAGCTAAACCGGTTGAAGAATCTTTTCCTCAAAACAAAGCTTCACAAGGCGCACCTACTGAGAAAAAATCGTAATATAAATTAATTGTTTTATGAAAAAAATTCTGCTTGCATTACTTTTTGTTATAGGAACGCTGGGAGTTATAAGGTCCCAAGACAGTGCCACGCCTAACCCTGATCCTAATGCTCCTGATATGAAATTTGATTCAGAGGTCATTGATTTTGGTACTATTGACTGGGATGCAAATGGAGTGCGTGAATTTAAATTTACTAATGCCGGTAAGTCGCCACTAACTATAACCTCTGTTCAAGGAGAATGCGGTTGTACCTCTACAACCATAGAAGGCAAACCGGGTTGGCCTCAAGAGCCTATTTTGCCCGGAAAAGGCGGAGTAATTAAAATTAAATACGATACCAAGCGCGAGGGCAGGTTTGAAAAAAACATTACCGTTTTTTCAAATGCAAAATATGCTTCTAAAAGAGTTAGGATTAAAGGCGAAATAAAAGCAAAGCCCGCAAGTGCCGATGGAAAATAATTTACTTAGATTTAAAATTAATCCCACTAAAAAGATTAGTGGGATTTTTTATTTGATACTTCTTTCCTTTGCACCTACTTTTTTCTTTTCGCAACCTAAAATTAAATTTAAATATCAAAAACAAAGCTTTGGTTTTGTAAAAAAGGGAGAAATAGTTACCTTAAAATATCCGTTTAAAAATATAGGAACAGAAAATATTGAAATTGAAAAAGCAGATGTTGAGTGTACTTGTACAAATATTAAATATCCAAGTTCTGCTATTGAGCCCGGCAAAGGCGATACAATTGTTATTGTTTTTGATACAAAATCGGCTTATGACAGACAAGATCGCTATGCTTATTTATATTTAAAAAGCAACTCAAAACCAATTAAATTACGCTATAAAGGCGTAGTGTTGCATTAAAAAAACAGAAGAATTTATACCGCTTTTTATATCATTTTTTTAAAACAATATATACATTTTATTTATTGTTTTTACTTTTAGCATTTATCTTCGTCAAATCAAATACCGTATGAGGAAAACACATTTGTTACTTTTTATGCTTGCAATGGTATTTAATGCTTTTTCTCAACAAACTATTGATAAAGCAAAGGCTATCGACTCATTAACCAAAAAATTTAGAGCCGACTCAGCACACATTTATCGTTTTCAAAAATTGCGACCTTATTTTTCAATTGACCAGCGTAACTCGTTTATTAAAGACCGTCCGGTTAATTTATTGGGGCTTCAAGCAGGTGTAATTTTATATGAAAAGCACACCATGGGTTTTGGTATATATAAAATGGGGCTTGAATCGCGAAACTTACCCTTAAAGGTAAAAAACAAATCTACCGGACCAAAGGTTGTAAACCAATACCTTAATATTTCATACGCTACTTTTTTTTACCAGTACCCTATTTTAGACTCGCGCTATTTTGAAATTGATATACCTGTTGAAATAGGCTTTGGAAATGCCACATTTACAAGTAAAGATACCTTGAACAGCAAAGTGTTATATACAAAAACTTTTCCTGTATTCCCATTAGGGGCAGGGCTTCAAGTATCATTTATGCCTTTGCCTTGGATTGGCATACAAGGCATGGCAGGCTATCGCTATATGAGCGAAAACTCCGGTCATGGCACTATAAATTATAGTGGTTGGTACTACTCTATTGGCGCTAATTTTGATTTCAGGCAAATTATTCGCGATTATAAATTTTATTTTATCAAACGAAAAAAATATCGTAAACAGTTAAAAGAATTATTAGCCGCATAAAAATTGCTATAAAATCTATCTCATAATCCAAGTTAAAAAGATATCTTTGTCGCTTTAAAAATTTAAAATGTCAGTAGAAATAATTAAAGATAAAGGTCCGATTTCAAATTTTGTAGCTCATCATTATAAGCATTTTAACGCAGCAGCATTAGTTGATGCGGCAAAAGGTTACGAAACACATTTACTGGAAGGCGGTAAAATGCTGGTTACACTAGCAGGAGCCATGAGTACAGCTGAGCTTGGAAAATCATTAGCAGAAATGATTAGGCAAGATAAAATTCAAATAATTAGTTGCACCGGTGCTAATCTTGAAGAAGATATTATGAATCTTGTTGCTCATAAGCATTATAAGCGTGTGCCCAACTATCGCGATTTGAGTCCGCAAGATGAGTGGGATTTGTTAGAGAATCATTATAATCGTGTAACAGACACTTGCATTCCTGAAGAAGAAGCGTTTAGACGTTTACAAAAACATATTTATAAAATATGGAAAGATGCCGACACAAAAGGAGAGCGTTACTTTCCGCATGAATTTATGTATAAAATACTATTGAGCGGCGAATTAGAGCAATATTATGAAATTGACCCAAAAAACTCATGGATGTTGGCAGCAGCACAAAAAAATATTCCAATAATAGTGCCGGGTTGGGAAGATAGTACTATGGGAAATATTTTTGCCAGTTATGTCATAAAAAATGAAGTTAAAGCTGTTACAATGAAAAGTGGCATTGAGTACATGGTTTGGTTGTCTGATTGGTATCGTAAAAACTCAAGCGGCAAAGGCGTTGGCTTTTTTCAGATTGGCGGCGGTATAGCCGGCGATTTTCCAATATGCGTTGTACCTATGATGTACCAAGATTTAGAGTGGCACGACGTTCCTTTTTGGAGTTATTTTTGTCAAATCAGTGATTCAACAACCTCTTATGGGTCATACAGCGGTGCTGTACCTAATGAAAAAATCACTTGGGGCAAACTAGATGTTAACACACCAAAATTTATTGTTGAAAGCGATGCAACAATAGTGGCACCATTAATTTTTGCTTGGATTTTAGGCTGGTAAACTACTTTTAAAAAATTTATTGGAAAAAATAAAAGAAACTGATTAAACATGAAAATTGAAAAAAATACCGTTGTAAGCGCAAATTATTATTTAAGCGCTTCAAAAGATAATCAACCTGAAGAGTTAGTTGAGCAAACCAACGCAGAGCACCCCTTTGTGTTTTTAGTTGGGCATACCGGCGTACTACCCGATTTTGAAAAAAATTTAATCCATAAAATAGCAGGCGATAAATTTGATTTTAAAATTAAAGCTGCTGAGGCGTATGGCATGTATGATAATGAATATGTTATGCCACTTAAAAAAAACATTTTTGAGGTTGATGGAAAATTTGACTCAGAGCGCATAAAAGTTGGAGAAGACATTGAAATGAACGACGCTGATGGAAATGCACTTGTAGGACATGTTGTAGAAATTACAGATGACAGTGTTATTATGGACTTTAACCACCCTTTAGCAGGATACGATTTACATTTTATTGGTGAAATACTAAACGTGCGCTCAGCAACAGCTGAAGAAATTTCACACGGTCATGTACACGGGCCGGGGGGACATCACCACCACTAACATACCAATAAAAGATTTGCTATTACTTAGCTAAAAACAATTTTTTCACCCGAATTATGTCGTTTTTTAATTGAAAAACAGCTGAAATATTTATTTTATTTAGCTTAAAAAAATACATAGTACTAAAGCATAGTACAATAAAATAAGCAATAAATGCAGATATAGCAGCACCTTCAATTCCAAAATTTTTAATTAAAAAAGGCATAGACGCAATGCTTAATATAAAACCGGCAAAATTAGCACGTAAATTATAAATCAATTTTCCAACGGCAGAGTAATAATTACTAATAATTCCGAAAAATCCAATGCATAAAACAGCCGGCGCATACACTAAAATATAATGTTTAATCCCGGCAAAACCACCACCAAACAATTTTAAATAAAAACTTTCAGGTAAGAGCCAAAAAATAAAATACCCAATAACGCACATTACTAAACTTACTTTACTCAATGTTAACGTAAGGAGTGCGTTTTCTTTATTATTTCCTCCGTTTGAAATACGCGTCAATAAAATTGGCGAAATAGCATTATTAACTAATAATAACGACTCTGCCAAAGAACAAGCAGAAGAGTACAAACCAACTTGCGAATTATCATCTAACAAATAATAACTAAAACGATTACTTAAAATAAATAATAAATTAGCAGCTTGGCAGTAAAACCCATTTATAAAAATGGCTTTGCTTTCGTACTCTTTTTTATCGTCATCATTTTTAAAAATAACAATCACAAAATAAGTAGAAAAAATCCAAGCAACAATAAACGATCCCAACATTGGGTAGATGTAAGCTTCAAACGTACCCACCTGCCTAATATATGTTTGAATAAATAAACCAAGTAATAACAATAAAGGCTGTAAAAACGATAAAAAATTATATAATTTAATTTTTTCTTTTGCTAAAATAATAACGCAATTAAATGTGTTTAGCACAACTAAAATATTACAAATAAAACTTAATAATATAAAATTTGTAATTTGCTTTCCTAATATAAAAAGCACGGTATTACTAATAGTGCAAACAAGAATTGTAAATACAAAGCCTGTTTTAATGATTTTAACTAAATTAAACTTTGTTATAAAATAAACTAAACTATACCCGGTATATACCTCATTAACAATTTGCACAATAGCAATATTTAACAACAAAATACTAATCTCGCCGCGAGAAACAACGCCTAAATATTTAGCAGAAATAATTAACACTAAAAAATTTATGATTGCCACAAAGCTTTTAGTAAATAAAGTATTTATTATGTTTTTAAACAAAATATAAAATCGATTAAACAAATTTACTTATCTTCGTTTGTTTTAAAAGTTTTATGAGAAAATTATTTTTATCATGTGCCCTAACATCTCTTTTAGCTATGAATGCTCAAAAATCAGGAATAGTACTTTCGAGTATGGACAAAAAAGCCAACCCAACAAATAATTTTTACGAATTTTGTAATGGCAGTTGGCAAAAAAAATTCAAATTATCAGAAAGCGATTCGCGTTACGGCAGTTTTAATGAAATAAATGATAATAACTTAAAAAAAATAAAACTCATTTACGAAGATATTTCTAAAAATAAAACTGCTGAAACTGGCTCTAACATTCAAAAATTGAGAGATTTTTACAACACAGCCATGGACTCTGCCCTTGCTGAAAAAACAGGCTTGATCCCTTTAAAAGAGCAATTAACATGGATAAACAATGTAAAAAACACCTCTGATTTAATGACTCTTAAAGCACAATTTGAAACTATTGGCATCAACTTATTATTTGCCTCAGAAATTGGCCCTGATTTAAAAAACAGTAAAAAACACAGTTTTGGAATTACTCAAGCCGGCTACGGCCTTGGCGACAGAGATTATTATTACTCACCGGCATACGAAAAAATAAGAACTGAGTATCTTTTTTATTTAAAACAATTATTTGAATTATCAGGAGAGCGTGTTGAAGCATCAAAAGCAATGGCCGGCCAGGTGCTAGATTTTGAAAAACGCTTAACCGAGGCAGCATTAACCAGAGTACAAATGCGTGATGTAGAAAAATTATATAATCCGCTCACAGTTACCACCATTAAATCTTTAACCGAGTCAAACCCTTGGGATTATTATTTTAAGTATATCCAAATTGAAAATACGCCTGACACGATTGTTGTACAATCAATAGAATATTTAAAATCAATGTGGATAGTTGTTAGCAAAACACCTATTGAGCAATTTAAAACTTACGCAAAAGCGCAATTACTAATGCATGCGGCTCCGTTTTTAAATTCAAGATTTGTTGAAGCAAATTTTAATTTTAACGGAAAGGTTTTAAGTGGTGCAAAAAAAATGAAGCCAAAGTGGGAACGCGTTCACCGTAACGTTACTAATTTAATGGGCGAAATTATTGGCGAGGAGTTTGTTAAACGCAATTTTACCGCTAAATCAAAAGAAAAGGTAAATAAATTAATAGATAATTTAATTTTAGCATATCGCGATAGAATTGCCAGCCGTACATGGATGGATGAGCAAACTAAAAAACAAGCTAACCGGAAATTAGATTTATTAATTAGAAAAGTAGGTTACCCCGATAAATGGAAAGATTACAATAAGTTAACTGTTGGCACGTCGAGTTATTGGGAAAATATTTGTTCGGCTAATAATTTTGGTTTTAAAAAATCGCTCGAAGATTTAAGTAAGCCCGTTGATAGAAGTAAATGGCAAATGAGTCCGGTTACTGTTAACGCTTATTACGACCCAACTACAAATGAAATCACTTTTCCGGCAGCTATTTTACAACCTCCATTTTTTGATGTAGATGCTGATGATGCAGCTAACTACGGCACAATGGGCTCAATAATAGGTCATGAATTAACACATGGGTTTGACGATCAAGGCGCGCAGTTTGATGCAGATGGAAATATGAAAATGTGGTGGACAAAACAAGACTACGAAAATTTTAAAACCCGTAAGCAAGGCATAGTAAATCAATTTAATTCATACATTGCTATTGACACTATACACGTAAACGGTAGCATGACACAAGGTGAAAACATTGCTGATTTAGGGGGATTAACAATGGCCTACTATGCCTATAAAAAAGCTTTAAATGGAAAGCCTTCAAAAATGATAGATGGCTTTACCGGTGAGCAACGTTTTTTTATTGCATGGGCACAAGGTTGGAAAACTGTTACAAGAGATGAAGAGTTAAAACGCTTGTTAACAGTAGATTTTCATTCACCGGGTTATTTTAGAGCTTGGGCACCACTAACAAATATGAAAGAATTTTACGAAGCTTTTAAAGTTAAAGTAGGCGACAAAATGTACACTCCTGATGAAAAAAGAGTTGAAATTTGGTAGTATTTAAAAATAAATTACTGTGTATTTTCTTTTTCTGTTTTACAAAACTGTTTTGTCAAACAGCTTTAAATAACATTGTTAAAACATGGCAAGCCGATCCCGATTTAAAAACAGCGCTATTAAGTTATTGTGTTATTAATTTAAAAACAAACTCCGTAGTAGCTGAATTTAATTCGCACCAATCCATAATACCTGCAAGCACTTTAAAAGTTATTACAACAGGCGCTGCTATTGGTATTTTGGGCAATAACTACCGTTTTACTACCAAAATCATGTATAGTGGCGTTTTTGAAAAAAGCACCGGTATAATTAATGGCGATTTGTATATTGTTGGCACCGGCGACCCTACTCTACAATCAGAAAATTTTAGAAAAGATAGCATACAAATTACCGATAAGTGGGCTGTAATTTTAAAAGAAAAAGGCGTAAAAGAAATAAAAGGTAAAATTATAGGTGATGCAACATATTACGATAAAAACATTCCTTCAAATTGGATTTGGGGCGACATAAATAATTATTTTGGAGCCGCTCCTTGTGCATTAAATTACAGCGACAATAAATTTTCGATTAATTATAATACAAGCACTATAGGGACAAAGGCTAATGTTGTTTCAACCTATCCCTCATACATAACAAATACATTAAACATTGCATCAAACGTTATTGCTAAAGGCACTGAAGATGATGCTTATGTAATAGGCGATCCCTTTAATTATACAAAACAAGTTGAAGGAAAAATCCCTCCAAATAAAAAAAACTATGCCGTAGAAGCTGTGTTGCCTGATCCCGCTTTGTTATGTGCAGAGCAATTATATTTATCATTAAAAAAAATTAATATTAAATGTGATATAAAAAAAATTGAATCGACATATAAATTTCATGATACAATTCCAAAAAGAGATTTACTATACACGCATTACTCACCAAGCCTTGATAAAATTATTTATTTTACAAATATAAAAAGCATAAATTTATATTGCGAAGCTCTTTTAAGAGCCATTGGCAAAGGGAGTACTTATGTAGGGATAGAAGCGGTAAAAAAATATTGGCAAAAAAACGAAATAGATGTAAATGAATTATATATGGTTGATGGTAGCGGATTAAGCCGGGCAAACACTGTTACTACATATTTACAGGCAAATATTCTTTCAAAAATTTATAAAGACAGTCTTGAGTATAAATCTTTTTTTACATCATTACCAATAGCAGGGAAAAGTGGTAGTATGAGCAATATAGGCAAAAAAACACAAATCGAAAATAATATGCGCGCTAAAACAGGGTATATTAATAGAGCAAGAGGTTATTGCGGATTTATTAAAAATAATAAAGAAAATTCCTTAGCTTTTTCTGTTTTATTCAATAATTATAACTGCGGTGCCAAAGAGGCTAAGCAAAAAATAGAACTATTCTTAATTTCACTTTTTGAAGTAAACTAACTTGTATCTAATCTTTTAAACATGTATTTTTGGCTCCTAAAAAATATTAGTTTAATCTATAAACATATTCGTACTACAGTTCTAATTATAAGCCTAGTATTATCAACAGTTTATGCAGTTTTTGTATTTAAAACAAATAACAATACTGAAAAAATCACTACTTTAAAAACAAAACTATTAGCATCGGCTACAAAACCAAATAAAACACTTGACACTTTTTTGTTTTTAAAAAACACCAATAATTATTTTCAATCAAACTACACAAATAATATTAATTCATACACATTTAGCGAAAATCCCTTAACTTGGCTTTTAGGTAAATTTGTTTGGGATTATTTTAACGCCAAAGTTTTACCCGAACACATACTAAGCACAAAATTAAATGATGGCATTTGTAGCCAAAAAACAATTGCCTTTTTATTCTTAATAAAAGATTTACAATTAAATCACCGATTAGTTATACTTGGCAAGCCTGAGGGTCCCGGACATTTTTTATGCGGCGTTAATTATAATAACAGTTGGCACTTATTTGACCCCACTATAAAAGTTAAAGACGAAAACAAGCATTTTGAACACAGGAGCATAGATGCTCTAATTAAAAATAGAGATACTTTGCATTTATTGTATGATACTATTAAATATAAAGAAATATTTAAAACAATTAATTTTTCAAAAGTAAACGAGCAACCGGCAAAAAAAATGGTAATAGTCCACACTATTTCATTTGCAATTATATATTGCTTACCAATTCTTTTTTTATTTCTTGTTATAAAATACTTATATATACATCTTGCGCCCAGATTGCTTGATATAAAGGTCTCGCAAAATAAAAATACTCGCCACAAAAAACGGAAGTTCAGGAATACGGAGCCTAACCAACGACCCGAAATTAGCAACAGTTAAGCCTACTGAAAATGCAAAAAACAAAGAAAACAGCATTGAAAATTGCACCAAAGGGTTTTTTGTAATTAACTTAAAAAATCCAAAAAACTTTAATTTAATTACTAAAAAAACAGTAAGAAACAATAGATACGTGTTTTCTAAAGAAGAAAAAAACATTACAATGTTTTTTACATCTATAATACTTGGCCTAAATAAGCCCGAAAAAACAGCGATTGGTGCTTTTAAAGCTACACTCTGTAAACTGCCGTCAAAATCGCCTATATCAAATGAATTGCCGCCATAATAATCTGCCTTCATGTCTTTTTGAATAACCGTAGCTTGGTCAAATACTTTGTCAACACTATATCTATTAAGATACTCTCCCATGTTTAAAAGTAAGAAATACGCAGTAATTGAACCTATAACAATTATAATAGGCCCAAATAATTTTTGCATAATATAATTATTAATCCCTTTAATCATGTTATTACTCAGCCATAAAATCGATCCTGGAAATAATGCAAAAAATATGTATGGTTTAATAGCTATAATAACAAAAGAAGCTATAAACAGATAAAGCAAATAAATAATCTTTCTTTTTTTAAGAATAAAAAAAACATGAAAAGAAAAAGTAAACCAACCAACAGCACTGAGTGTAAACGAATCTTTCATTATACCGCTCCCCCAAAAAACACAAGACGGTATAAATAAACAAGCAATGGCCATTTGAAATTTTAAGTGCGGAAATTCCTTAACAAAGATTTGAAACAAGCGCCATACACCTCCGTAAGTAACTAATGCTACAACAATTGAAGTAGCAAAATATGATCCCGAACCTAAAAACACCAATGGGATTAATAAACGCACTACAAAAAACGCATTAGCATCGCGTGGCATATAAACAGGAAAACCTGTATCATTATCAAAACTAAAAAAACTGCCATTATTAGGGCTAAACATTGCTTCAAAAAACTCATCTTTATTTTTAAAAAACAAGTTACCAAAAGCCTTAGCCGACTGAAAATAATTTAAAGTATCTCCACCCTTGTAGTAAAAAAAATACACTAACCCTAAAGCAAAAGCGCCTACAATATGCGCTATTAAACCATTTACAAAATAACCATATTCCGGATTTTGATTTATATTTTTTATCTTAACGTAATGCGCATAAATAATTACCAACAATATATATATAGGTGGCAAAAGTAAGTCATATATCGAAAGTAATTCGTTCAAAATGTAATATAATTGTAAATTTACAACTTTAATGCGCCCAACAAAACACTTTATTTTTCTAAGTATTGACGGACTGAGCGATCCTCTTGGGCAGTCGCAAATATTGCCGTATTTGTACAAATTATCTGAACAGGGTTTTTTAATTTCGATTGTAAGTGTTGAAAAAAGAAAAAATTTTTCGATTAACTTTAATCTTATTCAACAACAGCTTATTGCTCAAAACATTAAATGGGAGTATAGTTTTTACAAAAGTACTATTCCTATTATATCACAATTTTACAACTATTATCTTCTAAACAAAAACGCAAAAAAAACGGTTAATGCAAATTATGCTAATACTATTTTACATTGCAGAAGTTATATCCCTGCATTAATTGGACTTAATTTTAAAAAAAAATATGCTTGTAAATTTATTTTTGATATGAGAGGGTTTTGGATTGAAGAACGTGTTGAGGGAAAAATTTGGTCGAATAAAAATATTATTCATCGCCTTTTAATTTCATTTTTTAAAAAGAAAGAGATTGAGTTTTTCAAATATGCAGATTCAATCGTTTCTTTAACCCAAAAAGCTAAAAATATAATTATAAAGGAATTTCATGTAAACGATGTCGAAAAAATAACCACTATTCCGTGTTGTGTAGATTTAGCTTTATTTAATCAAAACACAATTTATACTATTTCAAAACATTCAAAAACATTACTAGAATTAAAAAAAGAGTTTTTTATTTTGTGTTATATTGGCTCCTTAGGAACTTGGTATAAAACAGCTCAAATGCTTGAATTTTTTAATGAGCTTTCAAAAACAATTTCCTCAAAATTTGTTATTATAACTAAAGATGACAGTGATGAGCTATACAGTAATGCTACTTCTTTATCAATAAATCCTTCTGATTTAATTTTAATACAAGCTGAAAGAAACGAAATACCAAATTTACTAAATTGTTGCAGTGCTTCTGTTTTTTTTATTGAACCAAGCTATTCTAAACAAGCATCATCGCCAACTAAGTTGGGCGAGGTTTTAGCAATGCAGCTTCCGGTAGTGTGTAATTCAGATATTGGTGACGTTGATGAAATTATTAGTGCTGGAAAATGCGGCGTAGTTATTACAAATTTTACAAACGAGTCTTATAAGAATGCTGCTCAAAAATTAGTTTCGAATTTCGAATTTTTAAAACAAAATAGCCGAGCTTGTGCAGTTGATTATTTCGACCTAAACAAAGGTGCTGAGAGCTATAGTAAAATTTACAAGAAATTTTTATAATTTAATTTTTACATTTAAACTATCTTCTTTGTAAAGTAATTTCACATCAGCAATCAGCTTGCTTACTTGCGCTAAGTCGGTTCCATCATAAGTACCTCTAATTCGCTTTTGTTTGTCAATTAATAAAAATAACTCACTGTGTAAAAACAACTCTTTACTTTCTTTATCTTCAACAGCATTAATTAAATACGATTCAGCAGCTAAATCATATATTTTCTTTTTATTGCCGGTTAAAAAATGCCATTTATTTTTAATAGCCCCATAAGTTTGAGCGTATGCGTTTAATACTTCAACGCTATCATGTAAAGGGTTTACTGTGTGTGATAATATTAAAAAATCAGAATTTTTTAAAAATTCTTTTTGTACTTCTTTTAAGTTTGTACTCATGTGCGGGCAAATACTTTGACAAGTTGCAAAAAAGAAATCGGCAACATATATTTTATTAGCTGTTGTTTTATCAGAAATAATTTCACCGTATTGATTTTTAAATTCAAAATTATTTATAGTATGATAAATAGTGTCGGTGTTACTTAAATGTTTTTCGCCTATAATTGGTAACAAAAAAGTTTGATGTTTTTGTTTAGAACAACCTAAAGTTGCTGCAAGTAAGGCTGCAAGTATAAATATTGATTTATACACAAGCTTACATTTTATATTATTTTCGTTCAATTTCATTTTCTTTTGTAAGTTGTTTTTTTGCTTCTTTTAAAACTAAATGTTTGTACTCATCTATCAAGCGCTTAAATTCAGAGACATAACGACCATCGTAATAACCTCTTATATTCCTGTTTTGATCTATTAAAACAAAAAAGCTATAATCAACATAAATCGGTTTTTTCATAAAATAAGTATAGTTTATTTTTTGAAAATCATTTTTTTCTACGGTCAAAATTTTTACGTCAGATTGTTTAAAAATGACTTTTAATGAATCTGCTAATTGAAAATTTGAGTTATTTTCTGTTATTAAATAAAATGGCACATTTTCAATTTTTTCCTTTTTATACTTTAAATATTCCAATAATCCCAAAATTCTATATCCATCATTTTGATAATTGTTTTTTATAAACATAATTGCATAAAACGGAAAATCTTTTTTTGAAATGTCTTGGGTTTTACCTCCAATAATAAACGTATCACTAACTGTTTGATATAGGGTGTCGCCATTTTCTTTTAATTTTTTTTCGCCATAAATTGGTAATTTTTTTGAATTAATTGTTCCACTTTCTAACGTTACCCAAAGTATAGGAGGGAAAGCTATAATAAGCAGAAGCATCCATTTTTTATTTTTCATTTTATTAATTTAAGATTAAAGATTAGGTGTTCTGCCGCCATCAACCGGTAAATTTATTCCCGTAATGTATGATGCCGCCGGGCTTGCCAAAAAAGCAACAGCATTTGCAACTTCATTAGCCTCGGCAAATCGTTTCATAGGAATTTCAGAAATCATTTCTTTTGAAATTAACTCTGTGCTATCGTTTTGTTTTTGTGCTTTTGTTTCAATAATTGTTTTTAATCGTTGCGTAGATGTAGCTCCGGGTAAAACATTGTTTACTGTAATTCCAAACACTCCTAGTTCATTTGCAAGTGTTTTACTCCAATTGGCTACTGCCGCCCTAATAGTATTACTAACGCCTAAATTAGGTAAAGGCGCTTTTACTGAAGTAGAAATAATATTTACAATACGCCCATAGCCTGAATTTTTCATGCCTTCAATGCAACATTGCACCAAAACATGATTACAAATTAAATGATTATTAAAGGCTTGTAAAAACTCATCGATTTTTGCATTAGCAATTGGCCCTGAGGGAGGGCCACCCGTGTTGTTAATTAAAATATGAACAGGTCCCGACCTTGAAAGAAAGGCATTTACAAGTTGTTTTAAACCGGAAGGGTTTGTGAAATCGGCACATAAGTATGAATGTAACTGCGAGCCATTGTTGAGTAATTCTGCCTTTGCGGTTTTTAAACTATCTTCATTGCGGGCTACTAAAACTACGTTTGCTCCTAATTTTGCTAATTCAATAGCAACCGCTTTTCCAATACCTTGTGTGCTTCCGCAAACTAATGCATTTTTGTTTTTTAAATCTAAATTCATAATTAAACTTCGTTTGTAATTTTTAAATAGTGTAATAAACAATCTTTTACAAGTTCATGTTCAAATCCCTTCGAAATTGCAAAGCGCATTAGTTTATTGTAAACAACAAATTTATTTTCGTTTTTAATTTGTTTGTGTTTTTTTGTTATTTCATTTAGTACGATTTTTTCATAATTATCCTTATTAATTAGGCAAAGAGCTTGTTTTGAAAGCTTTTCGGGTACTTTATGTTTTCGCAATTCAACGAGTATTTTATCCCTACCCCAATGTTTAATATTAAACTTGCCACTCACCAATGCTTTTGCAAACCGCTCTTCATTCAAAAAATTATCTTCAATTAATTTTGCAATTATTTGTTCTTTTTCAAACGAATTAATATTAAATTTTAATAAACGTAAACGAACCTGCTGTTGCGACCTTTCTTGATAAGCGCAGTAGTGTTTCATTTTTTCAATTATTGCTTCAACACTTATATGTTGAGTATTTTTAATCATTTTACAAAAACACAGCAAAACTATTTAATAAATTTAAAGTGTGCAAAGTTTACCTTCTGAATTTATTGAAAGCCTTATAAACAATATAGGCTTTGACAAACATAAATTTCAACAAATTCACACTGAAAGTTTGCCTATTTGCAGTGTTCGTTTAAACAAACTAAAAGCGGCGCCATTGTCTTTTAAGCTAAATACTCCTGTGCCATGGTGCAATAATGCCTTTTATTTAGATTCAAGACCTTTGTTTACAGCCGATCCTCTTTTTCATGCCGGTGCTTATTACGTGCAAGAAGCCGGAAGTATGTTTATTGAACAGGCTATAAGACAAAATATTGATTTAAATGCTACCCTCCAAGTGCTTGACTTGTGTGCCGCACCAGGTGGAAAAAGTACATTGTTAGCATCATTAATTAATGAACATAGTTTGTTAGTTGCTAATGAACTTGTGAAAAATCGCTGCCACGTTTTAATAGATAATTTAAATAAATGGGGAAACAATAATTGCATTGTTACAAATTCTCAACCGGAAAAATTTTCGGCTTTACATAATTTTTTTGACATTGTTTTAGTTGATGCCCCATGCAGTGGCAGTGGCTTATTTAGAAAGCAACCCGAAGCCATTGAACATTGGTCGCTTAACGCCGTAAATCAATGTTCTATCCGACAAAAAAGTATTTTAAAAAATGCTATGCAATCCCTTAAAAAAGGAGGCTTATTAATTTACAGCACTTGCTCTTATTCTGAAGAAGAGAATGAAGCTATCTCAAAATGGTTAATTAACGAAGGGCTCATTTATAAACCAATAACAATTGATGCTAACTGGGGCATAGTAGATACGGGCTATGGATATAAGTTTTACCCTTATAACACTCAGGCAGAAGGTTTTTTTTGTGCAGCATTTTGCAAAGAAGGTGATTTAGAAAAAACTAGTTTGCCAACGTTAAAAAATAAATTTGCTCTTAGTAAAGAACTTAAAAATTTTATTGAAACATTTGATTTTGTAACCACTGCCATTAATGAAACTATACACATTACGAATCAAGCTTCACTTTTATTTTACACCCAATATTTTAAACATTTTTATTTTAAAAAACTAGGCATAAGCGTGGGTGAACTTAAAGGAAAAGATTTTATTCCCAACCATCAATTAGCCCTTTCTGCTTTACCTATATCTAAATTTGAACAAATTCAATTAACAAAAGAACAGGCTTTAAACTATCTTAAAAAAGAATCTCTTACGCTTTCTCCACTCAAAAAGAATATGTATTTAGCAACCTTTAATGGCTTAGGTTTAGGTTGGATAAAACAACTTGATAATAGGAGCAATAATTACTTACCTCAACATTTAAAAATCAGAATGGATATTCCTGTTCTTGAAGATTGAGCTTTTATTGCTTCCCGTCAACATTAGTAATTATTTGAGGTGTTTTTGAGTCGGTAACAATAATTTTAGCATTTGGTGATGCACTCAATGATTTAAGCATATCAATATTGTAATATTGTAATAGTTTTTCGTTCAATGTTGCGTTAATGATATCTTGTGATTTTTTAATGGCTTCTGCTTCAATTATTTTTCTTTCTGCTTCCTTTTTTTGTTTTTGAATTACAAATTCCATTTTTAATACCTCTTGCTCGGCAGTAACTTTCTCTTGTACAGCCTGTTCCATGGCTTCCGGCAAAATAATGTCTTTTAAAAGTACTGCATCAATTGTGAAACCGTATTTAGAAATATGATTAGATAATTCGCTTAAAATTGCCTTTTCAACTTTATCGCGATCGGTTGCGTATAGTTCTTTTGCGTTGTAGCGAGCGCTTATTTCCCTGGCAGTAGCTCTAAAATTACTTAACACTATTACCTCTTCATAATTTGTTCCAAAACGTGTATAAATATCATTTACAGCCTCCGGATTTACGTGATAAAGCAAACTAATTTCAGTTTTAACTATCAATCCTTCTTTAGTAGGTAAAGGTAAATTATTATAACACTCAACGGTTCGCACATTAATTTTCACAACTTTACTTACAAAGGGATTAAAAAATGCAACGCCTTGGCTTAATGGCTTCCCTTTTATTACCCCTAAGGTTTGTCTAATTCCAATTTGACCCGGACGAACAACTGCGCAGCTACTTGTAAACAATAACGCCCCTATGGCAGTTACTTTTAAGATAATTGAAGTTTTCATGAGATTTTGTTTTTTATATACAACTTCTAGTAAGTCATAAATTATGCCAAGAAAAAAAGATTGTGTTTTTTTAAGAAATTATTACGTGTTTTTTTTATTTTTTTCACATTTAAAAACATGACTCCATGTTAGCGACATAAATACTCCTTTTCAAGGTTTAAATTATATGATTTTACCACTATTTTTAATCCTTTTTCTGAATTTAAAAAGTGCCCGTCTCCTGGCTTTAAATAAAGAGAAATGTTTTTAATTAATTTTTTATTTTTAAAATACTTTACGCTATAAGTATCGCTTTCAGAACCTTTGTTAATTATTTTTACAACGTTATTAATTTTACAAAGCACAAAAAAACTAGGGTAAAGCGAAGATGAGTAAGTACACCTATAAAACTGCATTTTATCTTGTATTTTCATTCCTTTTGGATATATAAAGCGTTTTATTTGTAAATCCCAAACAAGTTCTCCTGAATGCGTGTACTCATAAATTCTGGAATTATATCCTCCGCATATTAATATGTTTTTGTTTTTTAATATTCTTGCGCTTCCTAAATGCGTAATACATTGGTTGCTGAACGTATCTTGATTTAAATAAATTTGATTTAAAATTAAACAGGAGTCTTTATTGTTTTTTGGTAATGAAAACATCATGTAATTTGTTTTACAGCGTTTAGACTCATCTTTGATATATCTTTCGTTTGAGTTATTATTTAAAACAGTTGCAAAAGAGTCATAGGCTCTAAAATCATGTTGATAGTAAAATAGCTGTTTATTTGTTGAACTAACATCTCCGTTATATAGTTTTGAGCCAATCTGTTGAACAACTTGTTTAGTTTCGATATTAATTTTTAGTGCACGACTCAAATTTCTTGCTCCTAAATATAAATATTTACCGGCACTGTCTATATCAAGCGCATTGCAATGGGGGTTGTTGTACAATATTTTTGCTGAATCAGAAAGTTGATTGTAAAAATTTTTATCGTAATAATCTGTTGTATAACGCCATGCCCAAGTAATATCGCCATTATAATTAAATTTTAAAATATAATCATCTTCTATATAATTTTCGAGTGTATCTCTTATACTGTTTTTATTTTCAAAATTTTTTTTATCTCCAATTTTAATATAACGTATTCCTAACGTATATATTGAGTTACTATCAACTACAACAACTGCGTGGTGAAAATATTTTATTTTACTATAAGGTTCTTTAAAATTTTTTTGTGCATACCACTTAACATTTAAATCGCGATCGATAATATAAATGTTAGAATCGTTTAAATAACAAATGTTTCCATTTTTTAAAACCTGTAAATCTCTTATTGAGCGGGGGTTTTCATAATACTTATCAATTATTGGAAATTGCCATACAACCTCTCCGTTTCTATTTACGGCACAATGGTAGGTATCAATCCACACCAAACCATTTGAACATTTATTTTTTACATAATAGTTACGTGTAAGTTTATACTTACTAGTATCACCATATTCATTTTCCATTAAATAAAATGTAATGAGTGAACTTGTAGCCATACTCTTGTTATTCGCATTATACGCTTCTACCTGCCACTGATATTTATGCCCGAACTTAAGGTCGTTAATTAAAATTGCAGTGCTTGAATCAGTATATTCTATTTTATTTGGGGTTTTATTGTTAGCATTTGCCGGATAACTTCCAAAATCGAGTAATGAAACTTTATACCATGCAGCCGCATTAATTTCGTTAAATTGAAACATTACCTGCGAATAGTTTAAAACAACGTTATTGCTTGGAAAATATTGCGCAAACAGTTTATTAGAAACAATAATCAGAAGAAAAAATATTTTATAAATTAAATCGTTTTTTTTACTTTTGAATAATTCAATTTTATATTTGCTCATTAATAAATAAATTATTTAAAATATTTTTTTTATTGCTCTTTGTTTATTCGTGTAGTAGCAATTTAAAAAGAGATGCCACTCAACAAAGCAATAATACGAAAAAACAAGATACGGTATTAACAGAAAAAACTGTTTGGAAACCTAACGATACATTAAACATCTCTAACGACACGTTTGGCAGCTTAGTTAAATATGGGCGCGAACTTTTATTAAATACGCCTTATTACATTGGCCCCAATGGCACTGTTAGTAAAAACTTAGGTAATATAATGACCTGTTCTAATTGTCATTTAAGTGCAGGAACAGTTCCGTTTGGTTTTAATTTTTTTAGCTCTCATGCTAGATATCCTCAATACCGTGCACGCGAAGATAAAATTTTAACATTGGCCGATCGGGTAAATAATTGTATTGAACGCCCACACAGTGGTAAACCCTTAGCCCTTAATAGCAAAGAAATGATTGCCATTGTTTCGTACATTAAATGGTTAGGTTCAAAAACAATTGTTGGAGAACATGTATATGGCGATTCGCCAATGCCACTTGATTTTCCTAATCGTGCTGCCAACCCCGAAAAAGGAGAAAATGTATATATTGCTCAATGCCTTACATGCCATGGCAAATCAGGCGAAGGTAAATTAAATGAAAAAAACACCGCTTATATTTATCCGCCTTTATGGGGCCCACAATCATATCAAAAGGGAAGCAGCATGCACCGTATTACAAAAGCAGCTTCATTTATTTATTGCAACATGCCTCAAAAAGTTGCAACATATCAAAATCCAAAACTTAGTGTTGAAGAAGCGTTTGATGTTGCCGCTTTTATCAACGATGATAGAATTCACCCAAGGCCTTATGAACTAAAAATAATTGACTACCCTAACTTAAAACACAAACCAATTGATTTTGGTACAGGGCCGTACATTGACTCATTTCCTCAACTGCAACATAAGTTTGGGCCATTTAAACCAATTAAAGATTGGTATTTAAAACATGGCTTAGAAATTCATTAACTCTTTAGGAATTTTACAAACCGGAATAGCTTCCATTTTATGGCGATTTGCATTATGCCTTTGCAAATAAATTTCTAATACAGCTTTTTGCCGAAGAGTTAACTCAGTTTTTTTATCGCTCAAAACATATTCCATTGCCCACTCTAGCTCAGGGTACGATGCTCCAATTTGATCTTCGTCTGTTCGCCCGTCAGCAAATAAACCATCAGTTGGTTTTGCAGATAAAATATTTTCTATAATGCCTAATTGTTTGCCTATTTCATAAACTTGTGTTTTATAAAGATCGGCAATTGGACTAATGTCAACGCCTCCATCGCCATATTTAGTAAAAAACCCTACACCAAAATCTTCAACTTTATTGCCGGTTCCTGCAACTAGTAAATTATTTGCGCCGGCATACGCGTAAAGTGTTAGCATGCGCAAACGGGCGCGCGTATTTGCCATTGATAAAAAATGAGCACTTGTTTGCGAATTAAACGTTTTTTCCAATACTTCAAATGCAGGTGTAAGTTCAATAGTTTCGGCACACACGTTGGTAAAATTTGTTTTCAACCAATTAATATGCTCTACACTCCTGTTAAATTCGTTACTAAATTGACGTATGGGCATGTTTAAAACAAAAGTGGTCAATCCTGTTTTTGCACACAATGTTGATGTAACAGCACTATCAATACCACCACTGATGCCTATTATAAAACCTTTTACATTTGAGTTTACTGCATAGTTCTTTAACCATTGCGTAATATATTCTGCTACTTTTTTGCCTTGCATTTAAACTAATATTGTTGGTAAAAATAAGAAATAACTGTTTAGAATTTTGCGAATTGATTTTACTTTTGACTATGGATATACGCCAAGTTCAATTTGAACGGAATTCAGTCATTTTAAAAAAATATATTCCGGAAGTATCTGTGCCTATTATTGCGGCATGGATAATTGATTATGATTTTAAGCTGAAAATAAAAAAAGAAAGAAGTACAAAATTAGGCGATTATATGCCTCCGCACAATGGATTAAATCATACCATTACAATTAACTACAATCTAAATAAATATGGTTTTTTAATAACGCTCATTCATGAAGTTGCGCACCTTAAAACATACTTAGAGTACAAAAACAATGTTGCTGCTCATGGCCCTGAATGGAAACATAGTTTCAAAATTTTAATGCACCCTTTTTTAACCACCGATTATTTTCCTGTTGATATATTATGGGCGCTACGACTACACATGCAAAATCCATCGGCCAGCTCGTGTAACGACTTAAAACTACAACGCGCCATTAAAAACTACGATCTTAATAATGAAACTATTTTTGTAGAGCACTTACCTTTGGGAAGTAAATTTATTTATAACGACACTAAAGTATTTATCAAAAAAGAAAAAATACGAAAACGCATAAAGTGTACCGAAGTAAATACGCTAAAAGACTACTTATTTCACCCTTTAACCGAAGTAAAAGCAGAAGAAAATTTTTTAGCGATTAATGAGCTGAATAGGCAGCACAACATTTGATTTTGCCGTTTGTTTACCATCAATTACATCAAGCAACAAGTTAGCAGAAATTAAACCAATGTCGTTTACAGGTTGCGAAATCGAAATCACTTTTCGGTCAATTAAATCAAAAAGTTCAATATTATCAAAACAAGCAATTTTTGTTTTAGCAAAATATTTCTCGTATTCTTTTTGCCTTAAAAGATTTAACAGTTTTATTACAATACTATTATTTAAACAATAAATAGCATCGGGTTTTTGATGCGTATCCATTATTTGTTGTAAAAATTTTTGTACGTCGCACTGTGTGTGCGCAAAATTAATTGGAAATACATGATTGCTTGTATCTAAATTATTTTTACTCATGGCATCTTTATAGCCATTTACACGATCTTCAATTGTACTTAAATGCGATGGCGTAATTGCTAAGCAAAAAATATTTTTACATCCTTCATTTATTAGTTTATTTGTGATTTCTAATGAGCCGTCGTAATTATCAATAATTACATAATGTGAGTTAAATAAAGGTAAAATTCTATCAATTAAAACTATAGAGCTTTTTGCAAAGCGAGGATCCGCATAAAACTCAGCATTTTTAAAAGAAGTGGCCACAATTATACCATCAACACCTTGCTGATTAAACATAATTTCAACTAATTTTTTTTCGCGATTTTCGTCCTCTTCAGTACTACATACCATTAAATTGTAGCCCTTATCAAATAAAGCGCTTTCAACACTTTTTGCAATAGTTGAATAAAATGTATTGCCTAAATCAGCAACAATTAATCCAATAAAAAAACTTTTACCGGTACGTAAAGCACGGGCAAATTTATTGGGCGTGTAGTCTAATTGGGCTACTGCATTTAAAACAGCCTCTTGTGTTTTTTTACTGATTCCATATTGGTTACCCTTACCGTTAAGCACCATTGAAATTAAGGTTTTAGAGTAGCCCAGTTGTTTAGATAAATCTTCGAGTTGCAGTCGCTTCATATATTATTAGTTAATTGCCATATTACAAAGCCTTCAATCATTGCAATAAATAAACTTTATTACTTTAGATGAAGATGTTTATGGCAACAATGTTTTATTCTAGTTTAATAAATACCGTTGCATTATAAAGGCTAAATTAGATAAAATCATTAAATTAATCGACATATTTAAAATCTTTTAGTATTAGGAATACAATAATAATTAATTTTTAATATCAATAATTTGTAAATATTTGCTCTTTATCCATTTAGCTTTGATTTTAATCAATTAAAAACCTATCTTCGTAAACACAATAACAATAAGTTTACATCATGAAAAAAATATTTACACTATCACTATTTACCTGTTTAAGTGTGTTTTTTGTTAATAGCCAAAATTTTAAAACTAAACTACCGCAAAGCCAAATTAATGCATCATTTGCGAACAATGATAGGTGGGATACAATTTTAAGCACTTCGATTAATTATACGTTAGGTAGTTTTACCGTTAAAAGATCTATCCCTTTTGGAAATAAAATATACCTGTTTGGTGATTCTGTTTTAAGCTATGGCGATTCAAAAACATGTTCTTTTATAAAATGTTTTGATGTGGTTACAAAAACATTTAGTGCTATTAATTACAATAGAGCTATACTTGACTCTGGTTTTAGCGCAGTTGCATTAGTAACCGGCACAAGCTCAACAAATGGCACTTTTTATTTTGCACCTAAAACAAATTTAAATAACTATCCTTATTATTCTAACGTTGCTGTATTGTATCATTTCAATACCGGTAACAATAGCGTAATTACAGAAACTTTTTCAACCAACTCATACTACACAAATGGTGTTGTAAACATGATGGCATTTAGCCCCAGTAGTTCAAACGACTCGATTACTCTTTTTGTAGATATTTTTAAAGGTTTCTCATACGATTCAACTTTAGTAGTAAGAAATAAAATTAATACAATAGGGGGCTTTTCATACCCAAATGTAATAATACCAAATTCGCCTTATGGTAATTATACAAAAGGTAATCGCCCCTTTAGCACAGGCACAGTTGCAATTGTTGGTTTTGATGCTAATATGTTCACATCAACCGATGGTATTAATTTTTTAGTAAATCCTACCTATTCAACAACAGTTGGTTTGTCAGAAAACAATCCTTATTTAATGGATACATGCAAAAACACATTGTACTTTTATTGCCAAGGCGATATGAGTCTATATGGCGGAGTTTCATCAAATTTAAGTAGCAACTGGACAGGTAATATTGGTTATGCAGGAATGAATATCTCTGATTTTAAAACCTATAAAAACAAAATTTGGCAAAGTCAGTGTGCCGGCTCTAACAATGGGATAAATATTAATTATTACGAGTTAAATGGAGTAAGTTCCATTACGTCAACTCCATCTACTACGCTTGGTAATATTTATTTTTCAAACAATTCCTTTCCAAATTTTTGCAGAATAAAAGATACGCTTTACCTTGCTGCCTCTGCTATAAACACGGGTGATTATTCTACGTTATTTAATGTTTGGAAATTAGTTACTCCAACCGCTTCTATCTCAATTAGCAGCAACACCTTAGGTACAAATTATGCTTGCGTTGGCAGTGGATTATCCCTTCCAACTCTAGTAAATAACTCTTTAAATGCAGACTCTATACGCTGGATAGATTATAACACCTTGCCTGTTAATTATTCTGCAAGTTCAGTAACACCTGGTTACACACTTCCAAGCACCTACTCTGTGGCAGGCGCATCTTATACTTTTGGTTTAATTGCTATTAAAGGCACGCTATCTGATACGGCAATAATGGTAGTAAATACATACTCGTTTGGCGCAAGTTTTGCAACGCCTACGCCCACTTCTATGTGCAATTATACTCCTTACACCTTTTCAATAACTACAAATTCATCTTCAATTATAGGTGTGCCTTCAATTACTAGTTTTAGCCCTTTACCATATTCTCCGGCGTACTGCACAACAAGTTTTACAGCACTAAAAGCCACTTTAACGCCAACATTAATCGGAGGACCCGATAATGTTTTTATTCAAGTAACAGATAAGCAAGGCTGTACCATTTCATTAACAAGCAGCTCTTTTTCTGTATTTCCTTCAAAGCTAATAACGGGTGTAGCCTCTGTTTCAACAATGGCAACGCCTGCAACAGGCACAGTTACGCTTTATAAATTTCAGCCTATGTTTACCATGTTTGATTCAATCGCCTCTCAAGTTACCGATGCCTCAGGCGCTTATACATTTGCGGCAGTGCCAGCACTTAACTATCTTTTAAAACTTACCCCTTCTGCATCATCGTTGCAAATTGCCTATACGCCATCTGCAGTTAGTTGGCTAAGCGCAAGTAATTTTACACATGGCTGTGTGGCAAATACTGTACAAAACGTAACTGTAACGCCATACATAAGCCTTGCTCCCGGCAGTGGTTACCTTTCAGGCACTGTTTATGAAGGCCTTGGTTATGGGCAAAAAACTATTTTTGGCAATAATTCAATTATGACACCAGGTAATCCTATTAAAGGTGCTGTTATAAAAGCTGGAAAAAACCCGGGTGGAGATATTGCAACACAAGCACGTACTAATTCTTCAGGGCAATATACTATCAATAATCTGCCTCCAAATAATCCGGGCGAAAGTTATTTTCTTTTGGTTGATATTACCGGTTTAGATACAAACGGTACGTATCATAGAGTCATTACTACTGGTACTTTAGGATACAGCTCATTAGATTTTGTGGTTGATTCTGCTAAAATTACTCCTAATTCTACAACCGGCTTACAACAAGTAAAACTTAATAATGAAAGTGTTTTAACTATTTATCCTAACCCTTCAACAGGCTTAGCTATTGTAAAATTAGCCACTCCAAATATAAAATACAATTCATTTTCAATTTCGGTTTACGACTTGATTGGTAAGCGCCAAGCTTATATTCAAAAAGAGCAAATGAATTTTGTAGATGAAGATAAAGTGTTGTTAAATTTACAGTCGTTGCCGAATGGTATTTATATAGTAGAGCTAGAACAAGACAGTTATAGAGCTAAAGTAAAGTTGAGTGTTCAAAAATAATTGACGTAATTTTTAAGGTGAGAAAACTCAGTATATCTTTTTTTTTATTTATACTGTTTTGCCTAACTTTAAAAGCTCAAAACAGATATCTAGCAAATTATTCTACAGAGTCGGGGCTTCCTCAATCACAGGTATTATGTATTTTTCAAGATGCCGCTAACAATTTATGGATAGGAACAAATAGCGGTGGTGCTGCTATATTTAATGGGCATTCTTTTAAAACGTACAACATAACCAATGGCTTAATTGATAATTATGTATTTAGCATAACTCAGTTGCAGAACAAAAAATTAATTTTTGGTACCAGTAAAGGGCTAAGTATTTATAATGGTTTTGAGTTTAAAAACTATTCAAAAAAAAATGGACTAACAAATGAAGTTGTTTATAATGTGGCTGCCGACGGAGATTCTTGCTGGATTGGCACAGCACAAGGTGCTTGTATATATTACAACGGAAAAATAACTGCATATACTGTTGACCCAATTCTTGCGAATGCTCAAGTGTACCGTATTTATAAAGATTCAGAAGGAAATATTTGGTTTGGCACCCAAAACGAAGGCCTGGCAGTATTAAATAAAAAAACAAAAGGGATTAAGCATTTTAATACCATTAACGGCTTAAATGATAATTTTATTTATTCCATAAATGATAATTTAAGTGATAAAATTTTAATAGGAACACGTTTCGGGCTTAATTTTATAAATAAAAAAGATTTTTCTTTAATTCATGTCAATCGGCTTAACGCAAATAATGGAATACTTTGTATTAGTAAATTAAACAACGAAACCCTTTTTTTGGGAACACAATCTTTAGGAAGTCAAATTTATGATAAAGATGTTAAAAAAAAGCTATTTTCACTTAATGGCTCAAATGGCTTAACCAATGCAGCTATTTTATGTAGTTTAACAGATAGTGAAGGAAATTTGTGGATTGGAACAGATGGAGTAGGATTATTTAAATATACATCAGATAAATTTACTTATTATTCCTCTAAAAATGGTTTTGCAAATAATTATATAAATACTGTAGCAGCACTTTCAGAAAATGAAATTTTAGTTGCAAATCAAAATGAAGGTGTTGCGCTCATTAAAAAAGATAGCGTTAAAACATATAAGTCAGGATTTAAAAAGAACCATATTTTTTCAGACAATAACATTAATTGCGTTTTAAAAATATCAAAAACCGAAGCTTTAATTGGCACGAATGAAGGATTAAATGAATATAAAAATGGTGTATTTTCAATATATAGCTCTTCAGACACAACTTTAAATAAGAAATACATTTTATCACTTTTAAAAGATAGTAAAGGCAGAATTTTTGCAGGAACAACCGAGGGTTTGTATTATAAAAAAGCTACTAAATTCGAAAAATTTCATTTAATTGAAAAGTATGCTCAAACAAATATTCAATTTTTAATTCTTTTTTTAATTGAAGATAATAATAAAACTTTGTGGGCGGGCACCGAAACAGGCTTAATTAATTTTGATGAAAATAATGCAATACAATACAATCATAAAAACGGTTTAATTAATGGTAGGATAAATTGTGCAGATAAGGATTTTAAAAATAATATTTGGGTAGGAACAGAGGAAGGTCTTTTTGTAAAAGAAAAAAGCAAGTTTAAAAAAATTATTGATGGCACTAATTTAACATCACAATTTATTAATGTAATAACTGCTTACCAAAACAAACTCTTAATTGGTACCAATAACGGCATTGTTGTTTTAGATTTAGAAAAATATTACTCTAATAATACCATTTCAACTAAACAATTTACAAAAGAAGATGGTTTAATAAGTTTAGAATCGAATGCAAATGCAATTGATAAAGACGAAACCGGTAAAATATATATTGGAACAGTAAACGGACTTTTGATTTTTGATCCTAAAGAGGATAAGTTAAATAAGGTTGAAGCAAAGCTTTGTATAAACTCAATTAAATTATTTTATGGGCAAGAAAATATTTATAAATATTGCAAAAGCACCGACTCAACTACTACACTTCCAATCGGCTTAAATTTACCGTATCATAAAAACAATATTACCTTTAATTTTTCGGGTATTTGTTTAACAGCACCCGAAAAAGTTAATTATCAATTTATGCTTAAAGGCTTAGATGAAAATTGGGGCCCCGTTACTACGAAAAATGAAGTAACGTACTCGTCGCTCCCACCAGGTGAATACACATTTATTTTAAAAGCTCAAAACAATGATGGCTTATGGAATAAAAAAAATATTGAATATTCATTCGTAATTAACCCGCCATGGTATAAAACATGGTGGTTTTATTCAATTTGTGTAATAGTTGTTTTAGGAAGTATAACAAGTTATAATAAAATTAAAACTAAAAAATTAGTTGCCGATAGAGAGCGGTTAGAGCAAGTAGTAAATGTTAGAACAAAAGAGTTAAGAGAAGAAAAAGAAAAAGTTGAACTTATAAATAAAGAAGTTACCTCTCAAAAAGCATTAATTGAAGAAAAGCAAAACGAAATAATTTCTTCGATTAATTATGCAAAAAGAATTCAGTCGGCTGTATTATCGGGGCAAGATACTTGGGATAAAATAAGCACCGAACATTTTATTTTCTTTAATCCACGCGACATTGTGAGTGGCGATTTTTATTGGGCTTCAGTCTTATCAAACAACTTATCTGTTTTTTGCGTAGCCGATTGTACCGGGCACGGCGTTCCTGGAGGATTTATGAGTATGCTGGGGAACAGTTTTTTAAATGAAATTGTTGTTGAAAATAACATAACTAAAGCCAATAAAATTCTTAACAAACTAAGAGAAAAAGTTATTACGGCACTTGATCAAAAAGGTGAAAGTTTGCAAAAAGACGGAATGGACATGGCGCTTTGTGTATATGATTCATCTAAAAAAACAATTGATTTTGCCGGTGCAAACAACAGCCTGTATTTAATTCGTGATAATAATATAAAAGAATTTAAAGGTAATAAAATGCCAATAGGAACTTACTTAGATGTTTTAGATCCGTTTACCTCAACGCAAATTAATATTGAGCCCAACGATTGGATTTATTTAAGCACCGATGGTTTTCCAGATCAGTTTGGCGGACCAAAAGGAAAAAAATTTAAATACAAGCAATTAGAAGACATTTTAATTAATAACAGCAAACACACTGCGGTTGAACAAAAGCAAATGCTTAAAACTATTTTCGATGTTTGGCGCGGCGAATTTGAACAAACTGATGATGTATGCCTGCTAGGCATAAAATTATTGATGTGATTATTTAAACATTTCAATAATCATTTGCTCATCAGATTTAATTTTCAATTTTTTCTCAATAGTATAAATACTACCTCTTAAAGTTTTACTTCGCCAGGTTACCACGTAATTACCCGGTTGTAAGTTAAAACTTTGTATTGTTTGTTGGCTTAAATTACATACCCATTCTAAGCGGTTGTTTTTTTCTTGCATAATGCAGCCATCTCCCGCTTCTAATGTTTTAACTTGTAACATTCCTGCACTGGCTATTGTTAGTTGGTTTGTTTTTGATTGTTCGACACTTATATTATTTAAATAAATTCGGGGGAGCGTAAGTATTTCAATATCATAAGCGCCTACTATAAATTTATCAAGTGCATTTATTTGCAATACATGCAAAGTACCGGGCGAATTATTTTTTCTGATGACACATTTTATTTTTTCGTTATAATTATATACCCCCACGGGCCTTGTTATGGTTAAAAATCCTTGAGGCGCATCAATAGGTACAATAGTGTGTTTACCTTGTACTAATTTAAATTCATTGCTTTCAACGGGCGGTATTGTGTGCGCAATGGCTTTATAATTAGGGTAATCATCAATATACAAAGTGTCGGGTCTTTTTAAATAATTAAATGTATGTATAAAATTATATTTATAGGTTTTTTTTGAAACGTCGTACAATGTAATGTTTACATTACTTTCAGAGGGGTTTGAATTAATATCAAATAAACTTACTTGAGCAGTTGTTTTATTTAATTTTTGCTGCTGAATTATAGTTGTAATTGTTGAAAAAGTATTTTGAGAATCAATATCGTAATAATCGCCAACACATTGAAATGTTTTAATTTGTTCCGGGCTAAGGCCAATACCAATTATAAAAGGCTTAAAAACAATTCCTTTTTCCATTAATTTTTGTCTTGCTCTACATGGGTCGCCACCACATTCTTCGATACCATCGGTTATTAATATAACCATGTTTGTTGCTTTATTATCAGGAAAATCATTTGCTGACTCGGTAAGCGAGTGCTCAATTGGAGTTATGCCTGTTGGCTTTGCTTCTGAAACTTTTTGTTTAATCGCTTGAACATTTCCTTGCGAAAACGGAACTACTAACCGGGTATCCTTGCAATCGCCGGGTGGGTAAGGCACAGTGTTGCCATACATCCTAAGTGCAAACAACATGTTTTTATCTTTTTTTAAACTATCGATAAACCTATAAAACAACACCTTTGCGCTTTCAATTCGTGTAACATTAGCATGCGGCGACTTCATGCTATTACTTGCGTCAAATACAAATAAAATTCTAACGGGTTTTGGCTTTACTTGTGCTAAACAAATAACCGGAAAAATAAAAAATATTATGCAAACAAATTTCAACACTTAAAAATACTCATTTAAGCAAACTTAATGTGCGTTTTAAAAAGTGGTTTTAAACGATATGTGGTTTAAAAAATTAGTCCTCAAATGCTGCATCATTAGTGCTTGATGCGGGTGCATTTTCTCGAATTTGAGCAATTGATTCGTTCAGTCCCTCAACAAATTTTTCAAAATCTTCTTTATATAAAAAAATCTTATGTTTTTCAAAATGAAACTTACCGTCATCGGTAAATCTTTTTTTACTCTCGGTAATTGTTAAATAATAATCGTTTGCCTTTGTGCTTTTTACATCAAAAAAATAAGTGCGTTTTCCTGCTCTTACCGACTTAGAAAATAAGTCACTACGTTCGCTTCTTTCAAATTCTTCGCTCATATTATAGAGTTATTACAGTGTCGCAACAAATATTGAAAAAATTTTAATATTGCTAAAGAATGTTAATAAATATTTTAATGTTAATAACCCTTTGTATAAAAACTCTTTTAAAAACACAGTTAAAAGTCTTGGCAATTCTACAAACACCAATTGTTAATCAATTTATTGATGGTAAAATAATATCTTTGCGCCATGTTTAATTTCATTTTAAAATACTCATGTATAATTAGCTCTATAATTTTGTTTACGTTTACTTCTTGTAAGAACAATACTATAAGTGAAAACGACAAAAACATAAGCGATACATTAAATGATAAGAATGTCAACCCTGCACTTACTCAAATAAATAAATTAATAACTGAAAAACCCGGTGATGCACAGCTTTACATAAAACGCTCGCAAATATACATACAACAAAAAAAAACTAACGAAGCCATAAGCGACGCAGACAGGGCAATTAAACTTGATAGCTCAGTTGCAGATGGCTATATGGCAAAGGTTGACGCTTATTTTTCTGCAAATAAATCAAGAGACGCAAAAAATACTTTAGAAAAAGTTGAATTAAAATTTCCGAAAAATACAGAAGCTTTATTAAAATTAGCTGAATTATATTTTATAGTTAAAAACTATCAAAAAGCCATTGAGTATATAAATAAAGCCTTAAAAATAGACATTACTCTTTCAAAAGCTTATTTTTTAAAAGGGAACGTTTACGCTGAAAGTGGCGACACTACAAGGGCAATAAGCAGTTTAATTACAGCTACCGAACAAGATATAAAATTTGAAGAAGCTTATTTTGACTTGGGAATAATTTTTGCTGCCCGCAAAAACCCTATCGCCTTTGAATATTTTACAAATGTTGAACGAATAAACCCAACCAATGCTAACCTTGCTTTTGCAAGAGCAAAACTTTTACAAGATTTACTAAAGTTCAACGAGGCTATTTCACTTTACACCCAAATTACCGAAAAGGATAAAACACGCTCTGACTGCTTTTATAATATAGCTTATTGCTATCTTGAAGGGAAAAAGGATAAACAAAAAGCAATTGAATTTTTTACAAAGGCAATTGCAGCAAATCCAAACTATATAGAGGCTTATTTAGCAAGGGGTTATGTTTATGCTTTATTAAAAGATATTCAAAGTGCCAAGGCAGATTATAATATGTGCCTTAAACTTAGCCCTAATTACGAAGGTGCGATACAAGGTTTAAATGAGCTTAAAAAATAATTTACACTATTTTAATTTAAAACCACAAAACATGGCGCTATTTCGATTGATTTTTTCTTTTGTTTTGTTATGCGGATTAACCAGTTGTTCATTTATTTTCACTAAAATTTTTGGTATAAAAAACATTAAAGCTGTCAATAAAAAAACAATCATTCATTACTCTAAAAAATATCACATTCCTATAAATGACTCTTATGAACTAGACACTTCTTATTTTTCATTTTTACAATCAATAGACACGGCAAAATTTAAATCCGAAATAAAAAATCATTATCAGCCATTACAGGCTTTATATTACAATAAAACAGAAACATTAATATCATTTCACATAAATTGTAATGCCGGCGGATTCCCTAATTTAAAATGGAATAGAAACGGTATAATGACAAGTTTTCCTCCAAAACAACAAACTAAGGTTGACACTATTATCCCCCTTAAAACACAATTAAAGCATCTTACCCCTGTTTTTACTTCCAAAAAAAATTTACCAGATAGCGTTGATTATCTTGTAATAGTCTATTGGAGTAGATTTATGGGAAGGCAAAGTAAAAAACTAATTCAACAGGTTCAAAAAAATTGTCAAATAGAACCTATTAAAAAAATTAAAATTCTTTACGCAAACAACGATAATGTGTTTGCAAAACAAAAATAAATATACTGTCTTTTAGCCCCAATTCTACCAGCCTCTTTCAAAACTAACAACCGGCGTTTAATAATATGTACAATAAAATTATAATTAAGCAATAGCTTTATTAACTTTGTGTATTATATCATGAAATTTTTTAAAATAATAAAAAACAAATATCTCATAACTGTATGTGGTTTGTTAGTATGGCTATTATTTTTTGATAAAAATGATGTTTTTACCCAATGGGATTTAGTTCAAAGGTGTAAAAAATTAACCAACGAGCGAGAGTATTACAAATCTGAAATAGAAAAAAACATATTCCTTTTAAGTGAATTAAAAACCAATATGAACAGCCTTGAAACATTTGCCCGAGAACGCTATCTAATGAAAGCTGATAACGAAGATGTATTTGTTTTTTCAAACAAATAATATGTTGTTTCTTTTTTATAAATTTTACTTTTCAACATTTTTTTACTTCATTAATTTTTTTCGTAATTTAATAGTTCCATCATATTTTATTACACATGTTTTTAATCTTCGATACCGAAACCACCGGCTTACCAAAAAATTACAACGCTCCCTTAAGTGATTCTGATAATTGGCCGCGCATGGTGCAAATTGCTTGGCAGCTGCACGACAAAAGCGGCGCGCTTCTGCATCATAACTCTATTATCATTAAACCCGAAGGTTATACAATTCCTTTTAATGCTGCTCAAATACATGGCATTAGTACAGAGCGTGCTTTAAACGAAGGAAAAAATTTAAAAGAAGTTCTACTGCAATTTTCAGAAATAATAACACAAACATCGTACTTGTGTGGGCATAATATTGGTTTTGATTTAAGTATTATTGGCGCAGAATTTATACGATGTGGCTTACCTGATTTTTTTCAAAATAAAAAAATCATCGACACAAAAAACGATGAAACTACTGCGTTTTGCGCTATTCCAGGTGGCAAAGGTGGTAAATTCAAATGGCCCACACTCACCGAGCTTTACAAAAAAGTATTTAATACGTCCTTTCAAGAGGCTCACAATGCCGCTTTCGACGTACAAGCTACTTCGCGTGTATTTTTTCAACTCTTAAAATTAAACATTATTAAGGTTAATGAAATTGCCGGTGCTCAAATAAACTATCAAGATGTTGATTTAAGCGAACTGCTTCAGCACGAAAAAAGTTTAAAACCAAAAACGGATACAGAAGAAAAAAAAGCGACTATAAAAATCACTGAAAATCAAAATCTTGTACATTCATTCAGTCACCTGCGTAATCACTCACAGTTTTCAGTTTTACAATCGGTTAGCGATATTAATGATTTGGTTAAAAAAGCTGCACACTATAATATGCCTGCACTGGCACTTGCCGATCATGGTAACATGTACGGCTCATTTTTATTTTGGCAAGCTATTGATAAACAAAATAAAGAAATAAAAAAACACAACGAACAAATTGAGAGTGGGCAACTTAGTGGAAGCTCAAAACCATTCATTAAATGTATTATTGGTTGCGAACTTAATATTTGCAGTAACCACCTCGATCGAACAAAACAAGATAACGGCTATCAAATTCCTGTTTTTGCAAAAAATAAAATCGGGTATCAAAATCTCTCAAAGCTTAGTTCTATCGGGTTTATTGACGGTATGTACTACGTACCGCGCATAAGCAAAGAAATATTAACGCAACACGCCGAAGGATTAATTGTTACTACGGGTGGGTTGTTTGGCGAAATTCCTTCGCTAATACTAAATGTTGGCGAAGCACAAGCAGAAAAAGCCTTTTTATGGTATCTTAATTTCTTTGGCGAAGATTTTTATGTAGAGTTAAACCGGCACGGGTTACCCGACGAAGATCATGTAAATAAAATTTTACTTGGCTTCGCAAAAAAACACAACGTTCGCTATTTTGCAGCCAATAACAATTACTACATCAATAAAGAAAATGCGTATTCGCGCGATATTTTAGTTAGTGTTAAAGAAGGATTAAATTTTAGTGATGAAAAAGAACTAAACGAATTAAAAAATAACAGCCGCTTTTCTAGATATTTCTTACCAAACAATCAATTTTATTTTAAATCACCTGCCGAAATGATTAGCTCATTTGCCGATTTACCCGAAGCAATTGAATGTGTAAACGACATAGTTGAAAAAATAGAATCATTTAAACTTGGGCGCGACGTGCTGTTACCTGTTTTTCAAGTGCCCGAAGATTTTAAAAATGCCTGTGATAAAGCCTTGTCAGAAAGCGAACAAGCCTTGCAAGGTCAAAATTTATATTTGCGCCATCTTACATTCGAGGGTGCTAAAAAACGGTATCAAAATTTAACTAACGACATTCAAGAAAGAATTAATTTTGAACTAGAAACCATGGCTCGCATGGGTTTTCCGGGTTACTTTTTAATTGTGAGCGATTTTACCACAAAAGCTCGCGAACTTGGTGTTAGCGTTGGCCCGGGTAGAGGAAGTGCTGCAGGTAGTGTGGTAGCATACTGCCTAGGGATTACCAATATTGATCCCATTAAATACGATTTACTATTTGAGCGTTTTTTAAATCCCGATAGGATAAGTATGCCAGATATTGATATTGACTTTGATGACGAGGGGCGCGATAAAGTAATTCAATACGTAGTTGAAAAATATGGACAAAATCAAGTAGCTCAAATTATTACTTACGGCACAATGGGCGGTAAATCTGCTATCCGTGATTGCGCACGTGTTTTAAATTTACCCTTACCCGAAGCCAATAAACTTGCTAAATCATTTCCTGATAGTTTAGAAGCAGATTTAAAATCATTGCTCGACCCCGCCGGAATCAGTAAAAAATATCTTGAAAAAATAAAAGATCGCAAAGAAATTGTTGAGCAATCAAATAATTTTAGAAAAATATTAGAGCAAAATAACGAAGAGTCGATTATTTTAAAGCAAGCCTATGAATTAGAAGGATGCGTAAGAAATACCGGAGTTCATGCCTGCGGCATTATTATTACCCCCGATGAGCTAACAAAATTTGTACCTGTTACTAAGCCAAAAGACGGGAATATGCTGCTTACTCAATTTGACAACTCGGTTGCCGAAAATGCAGGGCTATTAAAAATGGATTTTTTGGGCTTAAAAACACTTACCATTATTAAAGACACAATTGCTGCCATAAAAGAAAACAAAGGAATTGAAATAGATATTGATGCCATTGATTTAAACGACAAAAAAATGTTAGAGCTGTTTCAACGAGGCGAAACCAACGGTATTTTCCAGTTTGAAAGTCCCGGCATGCAAAAATATTTAAAAGATCTAAAACCCGATAGTTTTACCGATTTAATTGCAATGAATGCGCTATACCGCCCGGGTCCAATTGCATATATTCCAAGCTATATTGCACGCAAACATGGTCGCGAAAAGGTTTCATTTGATTTGCAAGGAATGGACGAGTTTTTGAGCGAAACCTATGGCATTACAGTATATCAAGAACAGGTAATGCGACTGTCTCAAAAATTAGCAAATTTTACAAAAGGCGATGCAGACACGTTGCGTAAAGCAATGGGAAAAAAACAAAAAGATGTTTTGGATAAAATGAAAGGCAAATACCTTGAAGGTTGTGCTAAAAATAATCATAACCTCACAACTGCCGAAAAAGTTTGGAAAGATTGGGAAGCCTTTGCCAGCTACGCCTTTAATAAATCACATAGTACCTGTTACGCTTATTTAGCAGCACAAACGGGTTACCTAAAAGCACACTATCCAAGCGAATATATGGCAAGTGTACTCAATCACTCCAACGGAATAGACAAAATTTCGTTTTTTATGGAAGAGTGCAAACGGATGAAAATTAAAGTTCTTGGGCCTGATGTAAACGAAGCTTTTGCTAAATTTAGTGTAAATAAAAATGGCGATATCCGCTTTGGAATGGCGAGTATTAAAGGGGTTGGCGAAAATACCATCAACAATATTATTACTGAGCGAAATAAAAACGGCAATTTTGTTTCAATTTTTGATTTTGCAAAACGACTCGAATCAAAAAGTTTAAATAAAAAAAGCATTGAAGGCTTAGCTTATGCCGGCGCTTTTGATACTTTTAAAAATATAACACGTTCCATGTTTTTTATACAAGATACAAAAGACAAACTGACACTGATTGATAAAATGTCGCGGTATAATGCGCAAATAAATACGGGCGCCGACTCTTTGCAAGCCAATTTATTTGGAACAGATGATAGCGCTGATATTCAAGAACCAACACTTCCTCAAAACATTGAAAATTGGTCAGAATTACAACAATTAAATTATGAAAAAGAAGTAGTTGGGCTTTTTATAAGCGGTCATCCACTTGATCCGTATCAATTAATTATTCAAAACAGATGCACGGCAAACTGCTCGCAACTTAAAAGCGAATTAGATGCGTTTAGAACTAAAGAAGTTACATTTGCCGGAATTATAACCGGAGTAGTAAATCTTACCAGTAAAAACGGAAATCCATATTGCAGACTTACTATTGAAGATTATTTCTCAAGCCTCGAACTATCACTATTTGGAAAGGATTATGTAGAATTTGGGAAATACGCAATACCCGGTGTGTTTGTTTTTATAAAAGCAAAGGTTCAAGAGAGATACAATCAACCCGGCTCCTATGAATTAAAAATAACTAAAATTGAACTTTTAGAAGAGGTAAATAAAAAAGCATTTAACAGCCTAAAAATAAAATTAGATTTAAAATATTTAACCCCTGATGTTATTAGCTCACTTATAGATATTATGAATACCAATGCAGGCAACGCCAGTGTGGAGTTTATAGTTGAAGACTTAGAAGAAAGGCAGAGCGTTAAATTATATTCTAAAAAAAACAAAATAACTATTAACGACGAATTAATAAACTCTTTAAAAAAGTTTAATGACCTTAAATTTGAATTAAGTTAAACAACATACTACAAAAATGAAAACGAAAGAAGAAATAGTGAATAATTGGTTACCAAGATATACCGGAAAACCGGTTAATAGTTTTGGCGAGTATATTTTGCTAACGAATTTTGATGGCTACGTAAAGCTTTTTGCAGAATGGAATAATGTAGTTATTGAGGGCGCTGACAAGCCAATGCACAGCGCCACTTCAGGCAATATATCTATTATTAATTTTAGCATGGGCAGCGCAATGGCAGCAACTATAATGGACTTATTAACCGCCATAAAACCAAAAGCTGTTTTGTTTTTAGGCAAATGCGGTGGTTTAAAGAAAAAAAATCATTTAGGCGACTTGATTTTGCCAATAGCTGCAATACGAGGAGATGGCACAAGTAATGATTACTTGCCTTCAGAAGTGCCTGCATTGCCTGCATTTAACTTACAAAAAGCAATTTCATATACCATACGATTAAAAGGCTTAGATTATTGGACAGGAACAGTATTTACAACCAATCGCAGAGTTTGGGAACACGATGAGAAATTTAAAGAATATTTACGTACACTCAGAGCTATGGCAATTGATATGGAAACAGCCACTATTTTTAGCGTTGGATTCCATAACGAAATACCTACCGGAGCATTACTCCTCGTGAGCGACCAACCCATGATTCCTGAAGGAATAAAGACCGAAGAGAGTGATAAAAAAGTTACTGATAATTTTGTGATTTCTCATCTTCAAATTGGTATAGATGCTTTAAAAGAATTAATTAACAGCGGTGTATCTGTAAAACATTTACGATTTGAGTAATTATATTTTTAAAAAATCACAAAGCTTTTTGTTTAGTATAATCCTTACACTTATTTACCCTCAATCCATTTAATGATTTCTAAATCATCGGGTTTTGTTTTCGATCCTAGGTGCTTTACATAATGTCCGCTTTCGTCAATCAAATATTTATTAAAATTCCAACTCACTTTTGAGTCTTCAATTCCATTCTGATCTCTATTCTTTAACCACTGATATATCGGACATTCTGAAATTTTAATTTTTTCCATCAAAGGAAAAGTAATCCCATAATTTTTACTGCAAAATTCTCTAATTTCTTTTGCAGTACCCGGTTCCTGACCTAAAAAATCGTTGCAAGGAAAACCGATAATTATAAAATTTTTATCTTTATATTTTTTATACAATCCTTCCAATTCTTGGTATTGAGGTGTATAACCACACTCGCTGGCGGTATTTACAATCATTATTTTTTTCCCCTTTAACGTTGAAAAATCAAACTCTTGGCCCTCAAGTGTTTTTACTTTAAATTGGTGTATTGATTTTGTATCGTTTCCAAAGAAAAAACTTGAAATAATTGCCGACATAAGGATGATTGTTTTCATACCCCTAAGGTAAAAAAAATATAAACACCTTCTATCTTTTTAAGCTTAGCCTCTTTTTCTTGTGCTTTGTAAATTATACGAAAGTGAAAACTTAAACAGACCAAAAATGAGATGAGAAAATATAGTTAAAAGCGCAGGTTGATTTTACGATGGATTTATTAATAGCGTTTGTAGTTAAGGTAAAGAATTCACTTATTTCGTTTAAGGATTTAAAGTAGCGGTTAGTAAATTTTCTTTTAATATGCTTCCACATTTTTTCAGCAGGATTTAACTCTGGACTGTAAGGCGGTAAAAAAAACAAAGCAATATTGGTCGGTATTTTCAGCCATTTACATTTATGAAATGCTCCATTATCTAGCACTATGATTTTATACTCTTCTGGATTTTGTTCAGAAAATTGATATAGATACAATTGAAACATATCGCCGCTACAATAAGGCATTTCAAGTAGGAACTTATCGCCTGTAATAGGAGAAAATGCTCCAAATAAATAAGTGTACTGAAACAC
>JAFDYB010000068.1 GCA_018267655.1 Bacteroidota bacterium | reverse complement strand
TGCTGAACTAGTTTCAGCATCTCGTTCTAAGATTCCGAAACATTTCGGAATGACTTTGATTTTTTTTAGAAGATACTGTAAAAAATTAAGAGTGCAGGGAAAGATCGAAACGCCGATTTCTTTTGATTACTTTTCTTTTAAAAGAAAAGTAATGAAGAAAAAATTAATTACATTTGAGTAATGAGCAAATTAGCTTATACAATAAGTACGGCAATAAACTTTGGCGGCAATTACACCCTAAGCGGAGCAGGCTTTAATAACTTACAACAAAAAGTTGACAATAACTTTTACGAACCACAAGGCGGCACAACCCTCCCCGAAGTACAAATAACATACAGCAATGGCAAATTTAGTGAACCCAGCTACGATATACACGCATACGTGCAAGGAAAATTAGATGGCATTACTTTTGACAAAGGTGGATTAATTAATGATAAAAATGATTTTTACAACTTTATGCGCGGACAAGCAATAAGCAACCCAGTTGAAGTTGCGGCGTTTGGATTGAAAGATGGTAATTATTTTGTGCAACCATGGAAATATAATACTATAAATAAGTCTGAAAATGATTTTGATTTATTTAAAGAATTAACAGGAGTAAGCTCAAGTCAAATTATTCGACAATATCATTCTCATCCTCGTTCAGGCCCTCCAAGTAAAGCTGATGCGGTGTTTAGCATTAGTAGAAATTTGCCAGTAACAATCTTTAGAAAAGATAATAGTATGTGGGAGGTTTATTCTATTTTTTCAGACTGGGATCCTAGAATGAGCTATCAAGTTGGAAGCGGACCTTATGGTTGGAAAATTCATTAATATGTATTTTTAATATGACTGTATTAAAAAAAATAATTTTTTTTTTATTTTTGGTTAGTTCATTAACAGTGAAATCAAACATAAAAGATTTGAATATCCGTAATTACTCATAATTTCTTATATTTGTTTCAAAATCAATCAGATGAATTTATTTTCTTTTACAGCCAATTTTAGCAGCGAAGATAGTTGCCGCATTCACTTTAAATCGGAGC
>JAFDYB010000067.1 GCA_018267655.1 Bacteroidota bacterium | reverse complement strand
AATTTATTAAGCAGCAAGGCGTTGTTGTTCTGTTTCATGATTTTCTTCTTGTTTTAAATGTTTAACATTTTCATTCTTTTCTTTCATGAACAGTTCGTAAAGAAGAATAGACAAGCTTTCTAATGATTTGATAGCCTGCTCTGCTTCTTCTTCCGTAAAATTTTCAAAGCCCGGATAACTTTTTAGTTCTTCTATGCTCAGTTTTTTATGTTTTTTCATTTTCACCTCCCAGAATGTCAAAGAACTCTTGTAAAACCCAATAAGATTGGGTGTTAATGTCTAAGATAATCAAATCTTTCCAGACACAAAAGTTCTTTTTTTAACAGCCTGAAAAGGCTGTAAATACTGCTATTTTCTTGTTTTTAAATTTGCTTATTCAAAATTTAGTTGACTGAATTTTTCTTTCCTGAAAAATTGGGCCAGTTCATAGCGCACTGCTATTAACTCTATTTTATCTTGTTCCTTCATGCGAAATTTGATCTGTTCAGATTTCTGTGCTTTGATGCATAAAGATTTTAGTTTGTGATTGATGTCTTCTATTATACTTCTATAAGGAAACACATCTGGCAGGTTTTGATAATGTATGGATTTGCGAACCTGAGTAAAAGCATTGCACAGTTCCATTAAATCACTAATTCGTGTGAATTTTGCTTCAGAAAATAATAGTAAGCATTCAGCCAAACAACGTAATCGAATCCCAACCCAATAACTATGTATATCCTCATGTGTATTTAAACAGGTATTCAATGCCAGCAATTTTCTATCATCATTGATACGTTCATGAATCAAGTTTAAAATTCTGCTTTCATGCGGTTCATACTTTTGTTCGGCTTGAGGAGCAATCTTTCTTTCTTGTTTACTTAAATGGTTTTGACCTTCATTAAAAGCACTCATATTCTCAGAAAACTCTCCGACAACAGCAATTGGTTTTGGTCTTGTTGCCTTTCTTACCATGTATGCCATTTGCCTACAGGAGCGGGAACAATACACCGAATCAATCCGCTTGACGGTAAAGGTTTTTTTGCAATGCTGACATTCTTTTTCCATGTTAATCTCTCCAACTTGGTTCTTCGTTATCTGAGTAGCGATATTCGTTGTATTCTTCTATGATGTTTTGAATGTTATTTAACACTCGCTGATGTTTCAGTAAATCATTATTCAAATAAAGTGACACTTTAGCGATTCCTCTGCTTTCCAACACATCGGTTACTTCATGACGGACGTTTTCTTTTACAATTATTGTCAATACATCCAGTAAAATATCCATGGGGATTTTAAGGCTTTCTTCCTTTGTATTTCTTGGTTTCATTATTAAAGTTTTAAATGGGTTGGTTTACTCGTTTTTGCAGGGGTAAACGGTTTACGTTTGATATTAAACAGTTTGTCTTCATCATCTCCCCCACCATCGTCTTCATCGTCATGTTCTTTATAAATCGTTTTTTTAATCTTACGTTTATTTTCAAGTAATTCTTCTAAAGATTCTATTCGCTCTCCCTGTTCTTTAATCAACTTCGTTTGCAACTCCATTTTTTCCTGCAAAGGTTTAATGAATAACATGTATTCAGCACCCATAGTCCCCAAGCCCGTGAGCAAATGCATAACCCATTCCGGGATATTGGGAGTGGTGTTATTTGGCGGCGGGCTTTGATTATTTTCGTTTTTAGTTTCCATTACATTTTTTATTCGTTAGCGTTTCTCCCTTAATTATTAACCGAAAATTTTTTGTCGGCATATTTTTGCTGTAGTTTTTCAAGAGCTATCTCCGCTTCTTCCCCAAAGTCTTTTAAGAATTTTACTGTTAATGGGATAAATAATGCAACTGCATCTTCAATAAAATTGATAAGGAGCTGAATGTCGTCAACAATTGGTTGCTGCTCATCAGTGTAAGTGAGTTGCAAAACGGTGTTTTCCTTTTGGTCTTTTCCTAATTCTAAATAGGTAATCTTGTTTTCTTTTAAGATTTGTAATACTGTTTCATGCGTTGCAGCACTAGTGCTAATCATGGTTGTTTTGTTTGTTGTTTCCATACTTGTCGTTTTTTTGTTGTTAGTTGTCATATTGATTTTTTAGTTTAACATCACAAAGGTAGAAGCGTTGTAAGGGCATGGACTAAGCAATGGGGTATACCCATTTGCTTAAAAGTTTGATAATCAACAACGAAATTTTACGGATTATTTCAGAAAAGAAACGTCAACACCGTATTTCGGGTTGATATCGGAGGGATTAGAAAATTTAATTGCAGATAAAATACTTTGTCGGATAAATTAAATCAATGACGGATAATTTATTTTGAATTGACGCATCGTAAAATCGATTGTCGTTTTTTTAAAGAAAATATTGACGGATAACTAAAACCTTTGACGGCTTTTTGACGGATAATTGCAATAAAATTGACGGATAAAATTACTTCTTTGCGTTTTTCTTCTCGTTTTCCGCAGCTTTTAAGTCTTTATTAATAAGATCTACAATTTTTATAAGATCTAATTTCTCAAAATAAGGCCGGATGTGTTTTAAATCTTTGATGAGTTGAGCGAGGCTTTCAAAATTCGGCAGCTTTTTATACTTTTTATAGATACTTGAGTTTTGTAATGTGGTAAATTTTTTTCCTAATAATAGATGTGCCAGTTGAGTAAATTCACTAACTGTATTACTTCCTCTTGCTTGAATTTCAAATCCCGCTTTTAAGATATAATGTAAAGCCAACAATTGCTGCATTTCGGTACTTTCCTTATCAGTATCTTCTTTCACATCAGTATCAGACGTGGGAAATTGCGGTTCACGATCCAAGTAAAGAAAATGTAGCTCTCCATCTAAAAAATTACGCATGGAGGTGGTAAGTTCGTAAATATCCTGCTCGGTTAAATCATCGTTGCTCTCCAGTTGATTGAATTCTTCTGCTGTATAATAATCCTTTATGCTTAAAATGTGTTTAAAATCAAAGTAATTGTCGAAGCGTTTAAAAGAAAAGGGTTTAAATAGTTTACCGTACTTTTTTAATAGCTCTTGTTGCCGATCAGCGTACGTACTATAAATGGTATCTTCATTAGTTTTGAAGTATTCCGCTACTTCCTTGAACATTTGTTGCAAATGCTCAATTAGTTCAATTTTTTGTTCAGTGTTATAATGTGATAACACTTCCGTAATCTCCTTCAGGGCAACATCAGATAAATAAACTCCTTTTCGGGGTTTATGTTTTTTTGAATCTTTGTTTTCGATTTTGGACATGAAAGCAAAGTTAAATAATTATCATTTATATAATAGATTAGGTTGAACAATAAAATTAATTATCGTTTAAACCTGAAAATCTCCCTTAATTTTGACACGGGAACAAAATGATTTAAAACAAAATCATGGTTAGTAGTATATTTTTTTTATATTTATTCGTTAATAATTAAATGCTAAATTGAGTGAGTTATACCAAATACATATTTATCTTGGTAATCATTCAATTTATTATTGCAAATGTCTCTGCTCAAAACGATTCCCTTCCAAAGTTAAGCCCGATTAAGAATACTATTTTTTTAAACGATTCCTTTCCAAAGGAAGTAAATAAGCATGAGATACCCAATAATAAAGTTGTTTCAGAAATAAAGGGATTATCAAATCTAAACGATAGTAGTAAACTATCAGGGTTGAAAAAAAATCTCAATACCGATTCTGTACAGTCAAAATTAAAGGACAAGATATCCATTCGGAAAGACTCAACACTAAACAAGGGGAATATATTAAATAAAATAAAAAAAGTTTTTCCGACAGGCAGTATCTCATTAGGCTATGATTATGGCTTTTTGCCTTACACAGTAAATATGCCATCACCCGCCCAAGCTATAAAAACGGAAGGACTAGTTGGAATTGATGTGTTTAATATACCTGTTGATGTCACATTCTTTTACTCCAGTCAAAAAAATCTGATCGGGCTAAATAATTATTTTAGAATCAGTTATAATGCTGATCGTTATAAGGATAAACTTAGTAATAAGTTAACAGGAAATTTAGATAACTATAAGAATCAATTAGGAAGTTTAAATGCTCAAAAACAACAATTAATGCAAAAAATGGCTTATACCGATTATTTATCCTCCATCGAACCTGATAAGTGGCCGGTAGATACTTCTTCCTTACAAAAACCTGAGTTAAATGCGTCAAAAATTTCGGGTGTTGCATTAGATTCAAATCGGTATATACCAAATTACAGCAAACCTGATTCAACAAAGATCACAAATTCATTAAAAGATAGTTTAAAGAACAATTCCAATTACTCAAAAGCAGATTCTATTGCGCAAAAAGCAAAGGATTACAAACAGAAAACGGATTCTGTCATGAAATTATACGATGCTTATAAAAGTAAGTATGATGTTTTAAATGACTCTGCAAAGAAAACCCAAGCGAAAATTAATGAATTGGAGACTCTTACTAATGCAGGATATGCTCCTTATTTATCAAAACTACCTTACTTTAATAAGGTGCAAAATTTTTTAAGCGGCGTTAAAAAATTTGATTTGGGTTTGTGCTACCCCAGTTATTCTACTTTTTTAGCAAATAACGTTCCGGTTCGAGGTATCAATTTGGAATATCAAAAGAATGACCGGTTCTTCGCCTTTACTTATGGAACAACTGTCAGCACACTTTTATATAACAATAGAAATATCGATGGTTTTTTACAAAGTGTCAGGAACTCCTATAATTATTTCGATGCAAATAATTTAGAAGCGGGTCGTAAAATCCTTTCAGCAAAATTTGGGGTTGGCACAAAAGAAAACAATCATTTTTTTGCCGGATTCCTATTAGGCAAAGGCTTAATTTCTTATTTGCATTACGGTTCTGAAGATATCGCTTCTAGACCTAAAGAAAGCAATTTAGTCATAGAAGTGGATGTCCGTCAAAAATTATTGAAAAATACAATTTTAGATGTGGTAATGGGCAAGTCATCCCTTCAGGAATCTGATTTAAACATGGACGTTATAAGAACAGCTGCGAAAGAAGTATTTTCCGGGTTTCGTTCCTATGCTTTTTTAGTTAAATTAAACACCAAAATTACAGTCACCAAATCTAACCTGACGTTTTCAGTACGATGGGTTGATCCTTTCTTTAAAAGTTTTGGTATTGGATTCATCCGCTCTGACAATTTGCGTTATGAAGTAAAATTAGATCAACCTTTAACTAAGTTGCTTCGGTATACAGGAATGTTCAGGTATGAAGAAGACAATTTATTGAAACTATTAAACTACAAAAACACGTTTTACAGTATCAATAATACCATTTCTTACAAAATAAGACGTGGTCTAATGTTGAGAGTTGGTTACACCCCACTCATTCGGACTTTAAACGGAGGCAATTACCATATTGAGAATAAAAACTCAATAACAACCGGTATCATAACCTTTACACCGAAGAGCAGGAATATTCAAAAGCAATTTAATTTACTTTATAACTATTATCTGGTCAATACTGACAGTTCGCAAATAAATTTTCAGAATTTTGCCTACCAGCATCAAATTACGTTCAAAAATGGTTTTAAAACGGGCTTAAATATGTCTTGGTTTAAAAACAACCTAAAAGATTCCACCGGCAATAACGTTTTCCTTGGGGTTTTGGATGTTGGCTATCAATTCAAAAACGGATCTTCGTTAAGTGTAGCAGGGAAATCAGCCTATAAATTAAATAAAGAATTTTATCCTGGCTTTATTGTCAAATCAAGTATTAAATTATCAAAATTCTTTTATTGGGAATCCCAAGTGGAGAAATTCATCGTCGGAGATCTTTTTAATGGCTACGATTTGAATAATCTCAAAAAGTTTCCATATTATTGTAATACAAAAATAATCCTAAATTTTTAACTTATGAACATTCGAGTGTTATTTAGAGCTTTACTTCTTCTTTTACTAACTCAGTTTAGTATCAGCGCGCAGGTGAGCATTGTAAATATTTCTGTTCAACCATTTAACATAACCCCCGAAGCCCTTTTAAATGTTGGGATCATGAATAATGAAAATGAAAAGCAGGTTCAAATAATAACTCAATTATATAGTTCAACAAATGCCATAATTCTTACAGTTAAATCACAGCCATTTAAACTGAACAAAGGATTAAACTCAGGTACGACTGGTGATCGAAGAGTAGCGAGTGCCGAGTATTCAAGTTCATCCCAAGGCAGTTATCTTAAAACAACTCATAATTTGACGAGCGGTCGTTATAAAATATGTAGCTCTATTATTATCGAGGGCGGAGCAGATAAGATTGATGATTTTTGTGATGAATTAGAGGCAGATTTTAATCAGTATTTATACTTGGTTAATCCATTGGACAATGATACCGTAGAAACAAAGAACCCAATATTATCCTGGGCGCACAGTGAACCATTTACAATTTTAAATCAGGGAGAGTTTTATAGAATGATAGTTTCTGAGATGAAAAAGGATCAGTCCGCTGAAGAAGCGATTACAATTAACACGCCAGCTATGGTTAAAAATTATGTAAAAGTACATCAGGTTCAATATCCTTATGATGCCAAAGAACTAAAGGACGGAACTAAATATGCTTGGCAGGTTCAAAAAGTTGGTGATGGTGTGGTTATTAATAAAACTGAAGCTTGGGTATTCAATACCAAAGCCATTAATGAGCTCAAAAGTATGAAATATGTTGCTGTAAAAAGTGAATTAGACGGTTCATACTACACTGCATACAATGGTAAAGTGTTTTTCAAATTTTCGGAGGAATATAAATCACAAGGACAATTAAAGTTTACCCTTCTTGATTCAAAATCACAGCAAATAGAAATTGAAATTCTAAAAGATAAAGAACTCACGAAGGGAGAAAAACAAGATTTGACAAAAATTAAATCTGCTGGGGATAACCGCTTTGAAATGGATTTGGATGCCAAGAAATTAAAGAGTGGGCTTTATACATTGGTAATTAAAAATGAAAAAAACGAATCGTTTTATTTAAAAATATTCTTGCCTTAATGTTATCATAGGTATGAAGAACGCATTTTTTATATTATTCCTTTCTTTACTGACAAGCCTACTCTCTGTCTGGGTTTATCATTCGTATTTCAAAACCCGAACAGGATATATTGAAATCAAGAAGGTTTTTAATGGTTTCCAAATGAAAAAAGAATTAGAGGATAAATTCAAGCAGGTTGCAGAAGTTAAGCAAAGACTAATTGATAGTTTATCGTTCAATCTTAAATTGATGTCTAAACAGATAAATGAACTAAATCGACAAAATCAGAAACCTAATGCTGATTTAGTGGCTCAATTTGAGTACAAGCGAGATGAGTTTTTAAAACTAAAGAATCAATATTCTGAAGATAATTCTGTGTTAAGTCAAAAATACGATGCGCAAATATTAGAACGTTTGACACAGTATGTGATTGAATATGGAAAGAACAACAATTACGACATTATATTCGGAGCAGATGGAAACGGGAGTTTAATGTTCGCTAAAGACAATTACAATATATCCGAACAGATGATTGAATTTATAAATAATAAATATTCCGGAAAATAATGAGGCATTATTTCAAATATTCTATTTTTTGTTCAATCCTATGTCTTTTGGTTTCTTGTCAGGGAAAGATACAAGATGTAACCGGAGAAAATGTGCCAACCACAGAAAGTTCATTATTAAATTCTTCAACTGAAAGTGGAGAAAACATAAAGAAAAAAAACATTTCCGTGAGTGAATTTATTCGGTGGTGTATGGATGAACAAAATGAATTAAATAAAACCCTTTCTATTTCAGAGGCAAAATATAATTTATCTTACATGCCAAAAGAAAATTTAGCGTATCTCGAATTAAAAACAGAAAGCTATGATTTGGAAAAATTCAAAAAAACTTCTGACCATTATAAGGACATGATTTATTTTAATCTTAGAATAGCAGTTCCGGAGGCAGAAGGCGAGTTGCTTAAATATAAATTGACCTCTCCCGCAGAGTACGAGCAACGAATTAAATACCTGTCGTTTGGTGTTCAAGATGATATTTTTATTACTCAAGGGAAAGATACGATCAAACCGGGGCTTTGTCAATATGAGAGGATTTTTGAAGTGGCTCCATATGCAACTATTCAAATTGCTTTCGACAAAAAGAAACTAAATCCAGAAGAGGGATTTACCTTCGTTTACAATGATAAATTATTAGAAAAGGGATACGTAAAATTTACTTATAAAACTGGGCAGTTAGTTAATCTGCCAAATATAACCAGCTTATGATAAAAATTAAAAAACGCAAATTGCTATACCTGAAACGGAAAGCGCAGAAATTATCTTCTGTGTTTTTGGCATTACTTCTGTTAGTAGAAGTGTCTTACCCTACACAGGTTTTTGCCTTAACGGGTGGCCCAAGTCAACCTGAAGTGCAGTCTTTCGAGCCGGTGGGAACTTCGGACATGGTTGATTTATTCTCCGGAGATTTTAATTATAACCTTCCTCTATTAGATGTGGAAGGCTATCCAATTAATATCGCCTATCATTCAGGGGTTAATACTGATCAGGAAGCTAGTTGGGTTGGATTGGGATGGAACATTAATCCGGGGGTGATTAACCGAAACATGCGTGGCTTGCCTGATGATTTTGCAGGGGATGTTGTGAAAAAGGATTTTAATATGAAACCAAATAAAACATGGGGAGTTGCCGCAAATGTGGGTATAGAGTTGTTTGGCAGTAATAAAATTGGTTTAGGACTTGGAGGATCATACGGTTTTAACTTTAATAATTATACAGGACCATCAGTAATAAAAAGCTTTAATGTAAATATTAGTGCAGGACTTGGAGGAGGTAACAAGTTAAACGCAGGCCTTGGCCTCACATCCAGTAGTGATGAAGGATTAACTGTTCAACCTTCATTAGGATTTAGTAAGAAAATGAGCAGTGGAGGAAATACGGAAACAAGTTTAGGCGTAAGTATTGGAACAGCTTTCAATTCCAGAGGAGGATTAAAACAATTGACTATTGGAACTTCGGCTTCTATGTCGGTTAAAGGAGATTATATGAAGAATGGGAGCAACAAAAGAGCGGATACAAAATCTACTATTACTGATGCTGAATCCAAAGATTATTCTCAAACTTCGGGTTCTCTAGGTTCACAAGGTGCGAGTGGAACATTTAATTTCGGTCAGCAAACCTACACGCCGAAAATAGACATGCCAATGAAGAATTTTTCCATGTCAGGGAGCTTCACTTTAGGAGGAGAGCTTTGGGGTGTTCACGGTAAAGTGGGGCTATCGGGTTTTTATTCTGCGCAACAACTTGCACAGACCACTTTAAATAATCCTGCATACGGATATCTATATACCGAGCAAGGTCAATTTAATGATAATGCTTTAATGGACTTTAACCGTGAGAAAGATGGAACATTTACTGAAAACACACCAGCTCTTCCACTTACCAATCTTACTTTCGATACTTATGGAGTTTCGGGTCAGGGAATTGGCGGAAGCTATCGTCCATTTAGAGGAGATGTAGGTTATGTTTTCGATAACCAAAGTTACACTACCACTGATAATGATGCCTTAACGGCAGAAGTTGGTCTAGGAGGATATGTTCACGTTGGTACTAACGTGACCGTAATAGATGTGTTGAGTAATTCCGGCAAATGGAAAAGTGACAATGCAGCTATCAGCACCATGATCAGCACTTCGAAAGGAAACGGAAATGATTTTGAGAACGTATATTTTAAAGAAGCCAATGAAAAAGCAGTGGATTCTGATCCTACATTTTATAATCAAATAGGACAAGATAATCCTGTTCGCTTTGATGTTAATTTCGGAAAGTTCAATCACGCCATCAAAAACGGCTTTGTCAATCAGTATAATCAAACGTTTCCTTTTTCAGGGCCAATCACAAGAAAAAATCGCGATAAAAAAACACAGAATATTTCTTTTATCAAAAAAAGTGAATATAACCGCTTTGCTGTTGATTCGTCTTATTCAAATATTCTCTCTTCAAATGCTCAACCGCACCACATTGCGGAAGTTACAACACTCGGTACAGATGGCTCAAGATATATTTATGGAGTTGCTGCATACAATAATAAACAACGTGAGATTACATTTTCAGTAGGGAGTACATTAATAGCAAGCCATACGGGCAATAGTGATATTGCCAATGCAGCTAATCGGGGTTTAGTAAAATATCTTGCTAATACCGACAACTCTTCGTCCAACCCGAAGGGAATAGACAATTACTATAGTAATACAGAAACACCTGCTTATGCTCATTCCTATTTATTAACCTCAGTTTTAACCCCCGACTATATTGATGCTGATAATATTCGTGGCCCAAGTGATAATGATTATGGGGGATATACAAAATTCAAGTACAAGAAAATTTCAAATTACAAATGGCGTGTTCCTATTGAAAAAGATTCAGCGACATATACCGAAGGTTTAAAATCAGACTTCACAGATGACAAAGCGAATATCATTTATGGTGAAAAAGATATTTATTATTTAGATTCTGTAATTACAAAAAATTACATTGCCGTTTTTCACAAATCGAACAGAGATGATGCCTTAGGTGCAATGGATGTTAATGGAGGTACAGATCCTTCTATTCGACAATTGAAACTAGACAGTATAAGTTTGTATTCAAAGCGAGATTTAAAAACACCGTTAAAGCGTGTTCACTTTGAATATACTTATGCATTATGTACAAAATTACCTAACCAAGTGTCAACAACACTGGGAAAATTAACACTAAAGAAAATATATTTTACGTATCAGAATTCTAATCAAGCAAGATTAAGCCCATATACATTCGACTATCACGAATCTATATCCGCAGAAAATCCCAATTATAATGTAAAAGCTTATGACCGTTGGGGCAATTACAAACCTAACAACGCCTCAACAATTGGGGTGCGAACTTATCCCGGTGCTGGAGATGCTTCATCATTTATTGGCTCTGCACCATTGCCGCCTTCTGATTACCCTTATGTTGAACAGGATCGAACTGTGGAGGATGTTTATTCAGCGGTTTGGAATTTGAAAGAAATTCATCTTCCATCGGGAGGTACAATTAAAGTATCTTATGAAGCAGACGACTATGCCTACGTGCAGAATAAACAAGCAGGTGAAATGTTTAAAGTAGTGGACTACAAACCAACAACTACCGGAGTCGACCAAACAAATTCTACTTCACCAATAGATATAGGAACTACTTCCAACGGAAAATTATTTTTTAAACTGCATAACAACAATACCAACATTGCCGATTATGTAAAAGGCTTAACAAATATTTATTTCCGTTTTTTAATGAATATACGAACGGATGCCAGCGGTAAACCTCATTTGGAGTATGTTTCAGGTTACGGGCAAATTGTTGGTTACGGATATGATGCAAGTTCAAATTTAGGATGGATACAATTGCAGGATGTCAGTTTAAATGATTCAGGTTTGCCAATGGTAAATCCAATTGTTAAAACTTCCGTTCAATTCGGTAGATTGCATTTACCAAAAGTGGTTTGGGATGCAACGAATGGTTCTTTTTCAGGAACACTCAGCGGTTCTATACTTTCAGCAATGATCAATGCATCCTTTATCAAAAACATCAGGGACGCAGTCGCAGGGCCAAATGCCGCTCTTTATAATTCACCAAGGTTTGTTGGTCGCGGATTTATTGCTGGAAAATCATGGATTCGCTTAAACAATCCGGACGGTCATAAATTAGGTGGCGGTAGTCGCGTTAAAAAGATAGCTCTGGAAGATGATTGGCAAAATATGGTTGGTGTGGGAAATGGTGACATTTCTTCCTATGGCCAGGAATATTCATACAACTTAGATGATGGAAAGTCATCAGGAGTTGCTGCCTACGAGCCACAATTGGGAGGTGATGAAAATTCTTTTAGGCAACCAATTTTTGTCAGCACAAAAAAACTGATGGTTCCGGATGATGAATCCTACGTAGAAGAGCCATTTGGTGAATCATTTTTTCCAAGTGCAAGCGTTGGGTATAGTCAGGTTACTGTAAAAAATTTACAAAGAACCGGTGTTAAACGCCACGCAACGGGTAAAGTGGTACACGAATTTTACACCGCAAAAGACTTTCCTACCATCACAAAAAGAACTAATGTCAAATTCAGAAGAGGCAAAGATGGACCGGGAAGTTTACGTTCCTTGTTGAAGATAAATGTTAGGGATTACTTTGCAGCGACGCAAGGTTTTGCAATTGAATTGAACGATATGCATGGTAAACCAAAAAGCCAAAAAGTTTATCAGGAGGCACAAAATACACCGATTACAAGTGTAGAATACAAGTACAAAAGCGATAATTATCTTAACGGTAGTTTTAAACTAAGGAATGATTGTCAAGTAGTGGATAAAGATGGAACTGTTTCATCTAAAAATATCGGTATGTTCTTTGATATGGTAGGTGATTTTAGAGAAGCGAAGACTGAAACCAAGTCCACAACGATTGAAATAAATGTCGACGTAATTCCTGTATTGGGTTATCCAGTGCCGATACCGGGTATATGGCCGGGTTTTGCTAAAGATAAATCCCGATTCCGTTCTGCTACCTTAACGAAAGTTGTACAACGCTTTGGTATATTGGAAGAGACAGTTGCTAAGGATCTTGGTTCTATTGTTTCAACAAAGAATGTTGCTTACGATTCTGAAACCGGTGATGTTTTGTTGACACAGACAACTACCAATTACAATGATAAAGTTTACACTTTCAAATATCCGGCTTGGTGGTACTACGATAATATGGGCCCTGCTTACCAAAACCTTGGATTCGAACAAAACTTAGTTGTGTTCGCCGGAGGATATGCAAATATTCCAGCCGCTTATCTCTTCAAAGAAGGAGATGAAGTGATGTGTAAAAAGAATTTTTTTAGCACGAATAGTTTTGTTGCTTGGGTGGATGCCGTATCGCCCGGACAAATAAAATTAGTTAAAAAGGATGGAAGTGTGGTCAGTGGTAATTATGATATACGGATTATTCGTTCAGGAAAAAGAAATAACCTGACAACAGACATGGCCACTATAAGCACTCTAAATGATCCTTTGGCATCATTGTCCAGTAACTCCTATCAAAATGTGTTGCAAGCATCTGCCATAGAGTTTACCAACGCAAGAAAAACGCATTGCGACTGCATTAGCAGTAATACTTCTTTACCATCTACGGTTAATCCGTACATTAAGGGTACGAAAGGTACATGGCGAGCTCTCAAGTCTTATACTCACTTAACCAAGAGAAGCCAAACGGTTGTAAATAATAATACAAATATTCGTAAAGATGGCGTATATGAATCTTATTCTCCTTATTACAAATTGAACGCAGGCTCTTGGCAAAAAGATCCTAACAATTGGACATATGTGAGTGAGGTATCTGAATTCAATGTTTTCGGGCAGGAAGTAGAAAATAAAGATGCATTGGCACGTTATTCTTCGGCAACGTTCGGATATAATCAAACGATGGCTCTTTCCGTTGCAGCTAATTCGAGGTTTAAAGAACAAGGTTTTGATGGATTTGAAGATTACAGATATAATCCTTGCGTGGATGATCATTTTAAATTTTCTGGAAACGACACTTCAAAGCTGGAGTCTCACACGGGTAGGTACAGCATTAAAGTTGTGTCAGGTACTCCAAAAGTGATGAGTAAGCAGATTAATTCGGTTTGTACCCCGACACCGGATTGCAGCATCAATTTAGTAAGTGTTCTTGTTCCAAGCACTACTACCAATAACGTAACTGCATCAGGTGGTTCAGGTAATTATAATTTTTCTTGGGTTATTTTGTCAGGGGGAACCAACAATCCGCAAATTTCCTTTACGGCAGGTAATGTTATCCAGATTACAAGTACGGGTCCATATTCTATAAAAGTTACAGTTACTGATGATAAGAATTGTTCACAGATACTAATTGTTAATGCTAATTAATATGAAAGATTTTTCAAAGTATAATATTAAAGGATTACTTAAAAAAATAGTTTTAAGTGCGCTTATTTTCTTGATTTCAACTAGTGAAATGAAATCACAAGGGATGATCATTACTCAATGTGCCAAGGACATGGTCAAAGGACTGGACAGTTTGGTCAAAGGTCTTTTGGTAACCTCCTGTCATCCCGTGATTCAAGATCAGCACAGAACGATCTTAAGCGCTAATTGCTCTATGGTATCACCCGGTAACTGTCCCCCTTCGACCGGGCCAAGGGTTGTTTTTCCGTACAGGTACAAATATTATGGCGGCTATTTCTCTCTATTCTGGCATGTTCAAAAAGGACCACCTTCATATTTTGCTTATTATGGTCTTTGTACTCCTACAACTTTCACTATTTTTCCAGATACAAACTGCGCAGCCGTTTTAGAGAATAACGTTGACTGGATTAAAATCAAGAAAATTGTTGGTGCAACGCTGGTAGATGAAAATGTTCTAAATATAACCGAAATAAAAAACCCTCGGTTGGCAAATCCTTTGAGTCCATTTTGGCCATTTATCAGTCCAAGTAACTTAGGATCTTATAACACACTTGGATCTGCTATGGGTGTATTGGTCGATGTAACAGTAGGCACTAATACTTACGTTGGCATGATAGAACATGCTTATACGAATAACTATATACAATGGAAAAGTCCGATACCATGTCCGACCTTAGCCAGTCTTAATATTACTAGCGTTCCTACGCCGAGTGCTTGTTCCAAATATCAATTTAATGTGAATGTAAATAATGTTACACCCGGCCCCGGTAATTGCCCAGATGCTTATTGGAATTTTGGTGACGGAAGTCCCTTAAGCAGCTCCCTTTGTGTTACTGGTCCAATAACAACTCAGTATAATTATTTTTCCCCCGGCACTTACACAGCTTCTGCCATTATCGCTGGACCCGGAAGCTGTTACACGACTATGACCTCGCCGGTAACCGTGACCTGCTCTTTGCCTTGTACAGATTGCATTAGTTCATTTGCTCCGGAGGCAGGAAAAAAATATATAGTCAGTGCTTGGGTAAAAGAAGGAGGAGCTTCCCAGTCTACAACAACCTACAGTAATCCTAAAATTAGCATTCAATACACACCTACGGCTGTTAGTGGGCCGTTCTCACCAAGCGGCACAATTATCGACGGTTGGCAACGGGTAGAGTCAGAATTTCTAATTCCGGTTGCAACCACAAATATTGGAATAAAGCTAGATTGTATAAGTGGAAATTGTTTTTTTGATGACATACGAATCTTTCCAGTGGATGGGTCAATGAAATCTTATGTGTACGATCCTGTAAATATGCGTTTAGTAGCTGAATTAGATGAACGAAATTATGCCACATTTTACGAATATGATGAAGAAGGTAAATTGATACGGGTTAAGAAAGAAACGGAAAAAGGAAAAATGACCATACAAGAAAATAGAAACAACACCAAGAAACCTTAATGAGAAAAATTCTTTTTATAATTCTATTGCAAGGGACTTTGAGCATTTTTGCTCAAACAAATCCTACTTGGCAGAATACAACAAAAGAAGAAGTCGTTGCTGCTTATAAAAAAATTTGCGATTGGTTTGTCAGCACTACTTCGTACTCATTTTCTTTAAAATACGCCTCGTACAAGGATCATTTTTCTTCTGAAATAATTGAAAGTTCCACAGGATTTTATAAACGGTCGGGTAAAAAATACATAAGCAACGCAGTTGGAATTAAAACAATACAAAACGACAAGAATAGGATTGTGGTTGACTCAGCAGATAAACTTATTGCCATTACCGAACCGGGAACACTCTCTCCCACAATGCAAAATCCTGATGAGCTATTGAAATTATTGGAAAAGGTGAAATCATTAAAGAAAAAAAATATCAATTTAATAACGACTTACAAAGTACAATTCCTTAAAAACGAATTATACGATGCTTATGAATTTAGTGTGAACGAAAAAGGGCTCCTGACAAAACTTATTTATTATTATGCAGAACAAACCGAAAGGGAATATGGTGACGGAGAAAATGAAAAACCTTTTGATACTAAAGTTAAACCGCGATTAGAGATTGATTTTTTGGAATATACTTCGCCACTGAAAATTCAAGATGATGAGTTCAATGATAGAGCCATTTTAATAGCTGCGAATAATAAAGTAACAACATTAGATAAATATAAAAATTATCAGGTAAAAGATTATAGGCAACCTAAAAAGTAAAAACGATTTTTATGGAAGACATGAATAAAAGTAAATTTAGTAAAACGAGCATGAGGGCCTTGTTTTTGTTTTGCATTTGTTTTGTATTAAACGTATCTGCAAAACAAATTCCAACGGTAACAGGTATAATGAAGACCACATCTTACATTTCGGGAGCCGTTATCACGGGTCAACCTTCTGCTGACAACACTATTATTGTGCCAGTACTACCAAATGCATTGGATTATAATATAAGAAACAATGTGGCACTAAAGTACGATTTAACTACTGATACTTTTTTTCTCAACCCAACTTCGTTAAGTGTGAAAGTTACAGTTAAACGCTGGGACGCCCTTAACAACCCGCTTCCAACAACTTTAAAGAAATTATCTATCAAGATCAATAATAAATTAAACCAACCTTTATTGGAACAATCTATTTTAAAATTAACCAATGGATACAAAGTAGAAGTAATTATAGATAGTATATGGTTAAACAATGTTTCTGTTAGAACTTTGCCAAAATGGTGTTCCGTTGAGTCTGAGATCAACATGGATCGGTATTATGATTTTTCTTCCTCTGCAAATACCGGAGTAAATATGACAGGTATTAGCCCGATTGACAATGATTGCGATTTGGTTATAGACGAGGTTCAGGTAAATTGGCAGATGTCAAATTTAAGTTTCATTCCAGAAGAGTATCAGGTAGAATGGACTTATGTTAACAATTACGCGGCAGGAGCCGGCACATATCCTGCAAGTGCTTTCTTTACCGATTTTAAAAACAATTCTACCCGCATAACAACTTACGATAACAGTTATAAGTTATCTCTGATTTTTAACAAAGGGTACGTTGCATTTAGGGTGCGGGCTGTTGGGCGAGACTGGCTAAATCCGGCAAATTACATATTTGGCCCTTGGACTTCAAATGACATTACAAACATGGGGTCAATGGGTATTAACAAACTTTACACGATAAGCTCGGAGCATGATAAGTTAAAGAATTGGCAGTACTCTACCACATACGCTGAAGAAGGAAAGAAGAAAGAGGTTATAAGTTATTTTGACGGTAGTTTACATAACAGGCAAAGTGTAACAAAGGTAAATTCAGATAAGAATATTATTGTTGGAGAAACGATGTATGATTATCAGGGAAGGCCTGCTGTTAATGTTCTCCCTGTCCCCGTGACTTTTCCAAATTGTACAACAGCGGTACAACCCTCAATAAAGTATTACAAGAAATTTAATGTTGATGATAGTACTAATTTTTATTCTAAAAATGATTTTGATGCGGATATTAGTGGATGTAATGCGTCTGCCTATCCAATGGATACCTTATCAGGTGCTTCACAATATTACTCAAATAATAATCCTGATAAATCCAAACAGCAAGCTTTTCTGCCTCATGCTAAAGAATACCCTTTTACCCAGATCGAGTACACCCCCGATAATACTGGTAGAATAAGAAATCAATCAGGAGTAGGAAAAGATTATCGCTTGGGATCAGGTAAAGAAACGAAATATTTGTACGGACAACCAAATCAGTTACAAGTAGACCGTTTATTTGGCTCTGAAACGGGTGATGCTTCTCATTTCAAAAAGAATGTGGTTATTGATGCTAACGGACAAAGTAGTGTTACTTATTTAAATCAGGAAGGAAAAACAATTGCCACAGCACTTGCCGGTATTCCTCCTTATGATGGACCAAATACAAGATTAGACTCCTTAGCTTATGCCAATAAAAATCAAGCGAAACTTACAGTTGATTTGTTCAATAAAAATGCGCTTGGGCAAAGCTTACTGAATACAGTTCCTCCGTCAAATGATCAGATAGTATTTTCTTCTCAGCTTTTGGTTGCATTTACTAGTTTATACGAATTCCAGTATAATTTAACGGTTGACACAGTTCACGATGCATGCTTACGACCGGGTATCTGTTTTAATTGCGTTTATGACATGGATATTTTGGTGAAGGATGAATGCGGCTTACCTCTTGATTCTATACATAAAGTAACTGGTAAATTTAATCCCGGAAATCCCATCACTTTCTCAACACTCTGTAGCGGACCTTCTTTGTTTACGGGAGCAGAATCTTTCAGCTTAGTGCTTAATCCGGGAGTTTATACTGTAAATAAAACTTTGAAAATTAATAAAGCTGCAAAAGATTTTTATGTAAAAAGTTATTTGGATTCAACTAATAACAGTTGCTTTAAAACTTTAAGCCAGTTTCAGGCAGCGGAGTTGGCGCAGATTGATACAACAGATTGTAACAATACTTGTTCAGCTTGTATCGCTGCTTTAGGTACCAGAGATAACTTTGTTTCTTCCGGTCAGGGAACAGCAGCCCAATGGGATTTTTTAGTAGACCAATGTAATGAGCCATGTAAAGTAAAAACATTATGTGACGTTACTTATGAAATGATGCTTTCCGATGTAAGCCCAGGTGGGCAGTACGGAAAATTTAATAGTGTAACATTTGATGCGAGTAGTGAGCCTCTCTCCGTGTTTAATACCGCCAACCAATTAACCCCTAATATTCTTGGTGGGCAAGCGTATTGGCGGTCACCAAAAATGAGGGTGAATGGAAACCTCTACTACCAGTATTTAGATGAAAATGGTAACCGAACAACAGTTAGTTTAACCGAAGTATCGCCGGGTGTTTTCTCACCTCCGGTTGTATATCCATCAAACGTATTCATTGATCCGAATACTAACGGTAAAGTAACCTACCCCGAAAACTTACTCAACCTCTCTGATTTTATCCCATTGTGGGATCCAAATTTTGCGAAATCTTTGGTGATGTACCATCCGGAATATGCTTATTATGTTTCGTGTTCAGATCATGGGATTAAATTTCCGGGTGATAATAAGACAAGCGATTCTCTAGATTTATTATTAGCGCAAACTGAAACTTTTGCTCAAGCAGTAAATAAATTTATTTATCCAACATACACTTCTAATGCGCCCGCTCTTTCAAAAATAAAGCCAATTTGGTCATCTACTGGTGCCGGAATACCATATGATCCTTTTTTCACTAACCCTGCCTTTCAATACAGCACCGTTGCCAATCCTCAAACCGGTGAGTATACAACTATTGATATGAACGCTGCCCCGAACAATATTAATTTGCAGGCACAGATGAATTACATTATCAATAACTATCGTTTTATTGGTACAACCCCATACACAATGGCGGATGTTGCTGCTATTATAGCAAGGTGTGGAAATAATTTTTCTGCTTTACCGACTGCTGCTTGTTTAAAATTTGGACAAGATTATAATCCACTGTGGACAGTAGCACAAAACGATAGTGTTAGAGATAAAGAGTGGAAACTCTTCCGACAATTTTATTTAGCGGAAAAACAAAAGTTGCAATTCAAGCGTGAGAATTACTATGCCCGTTATTGCGCTGATGGACTTTCGAGTTATTACGGTGGCTGTAATGCTTGTATGGGAACAAACGCCTATAATCCTTACGCAAGTGGTATGATTTACCCTTTTCCTTTTAATAATTATCCGGGTTCTCCTTTTTACGATGGTTCTCAACCTTGTAATTATTCTACCTTCAGTTATTATTCGGGTGTTACCAAACGTTTTTATGACCCTGCCAATACAGGTCTAAATACAAATGTTGGCCCTTTGATCTATCAACAAACCGGTCAGTGTCCTTTGGCATTCCAATTACAAGGTTTTTTAAATGGTTTAACAAGTAGTAGTAAATTATTGACGAATAACCTTGCATTGAATACTGTGAACGAATTTAACCCTGATCTATATTTAGCAGTAAGTGGTGCACCACCAAATCCCCCATCTTTTATTAATTATTCTTGGCAGGTTATAAACTCTATTGGAAATATTTTCACAGCCAATATTGTTGATCCTTCTAATAATGTAAAATGTGTTTTCACTATTGACAAAACCGGAACTTCAATTCCAAACTTTGCAAGTATTATTGGTATAAATCAGTTATTGTTTGACCCAACGGGACCGGGTAACGGGGCATTTAAGGCCGTAGCTGTTTACCAAGTTGGCCCAAATACTTTATCAGCAAACATTAAAGGAAATGCTACGTGCTTAAATATTAAAGATTGTAATTTCTCTCAACAGTGTTCACCAAACCAGTTTGCATCAAATATGGCTTCTTTGATGAATTTTGTTTTAGCAAAAGGATGGTTAAATTCAATAACGCCGCAAGCAATTAATCTTGATCCGGTTGGAAAATTATTTTTGACTCCAACTATCAAAAATACTCTTGATGCGACCAACAATACAAAAATTAAGTATGTTTTTGTTTCCCCAAACCAGTACACCCTTTATGATTCTACCAATGTAAACAAGAAGATTGTATTGACTTTTATTAATGTTGCACCAAGTCTTACAGGAGTTGTAACGTTTGCCAATATCAGAAGCAATTATAATAACTTATTTAAACTGGATGGTTTAAATTCATCCAACGTTAAAACTACAGACATAGATGGCAAAGCTGAGTTAATTACTCCAACTCAAACCGTAGGTTTAAGTATGGGTGAATGTGGTTTGCCAACACCTCCGGAGTGCGCTGAAAAAGAACACAAAGTACGTAAAGACCTTGAGTTACTTGTGAATGAAGTTTTATCTACGCATCCAACAAATTACAATCTTTATACACTTGCTTCTTTTTCTCCTTTACTAAAATCTTATGCACCTGTAGGTCTTACCTCAACAAGTGGAACTTATACAGGAAGTATTGCATCCAATCCGAACTTTGATACATTAAAAGTGAAATTATACAATGGTGCTAGTGGATGTACCTTTAAGTTATTCCATTGGAGGAACAATGGAACTGTAAGGAATTTTTCAAACATAACAAACGTTAGCGGATTAAGCGGAATCGGATCACCTGATATTGCAGGGAATTATACAAGTTTCAGGGCACTGGCGACTTATACTTATGGTACAAATACTTATCAGGATACAATCTACGGAGTTTCATGTTGGCCAATTAAAAATTGTAATTCATGTTCACCGGGCTTTGACACAACGTCAAATCTTGCCTCATTAAGTAAAGTATTGCAAACACAAGATAGCTCATTGGTTGCAAGCAGTATAGCAAGTTATGAACCAACACTTATTGCTTATAAGGCATATAGTGCTGCGGTTGATTCGGTAAATATTAAGAATGGTTGGACAAGTGTTTCTAATCCAAACAATCTTCAAAAGATGAATTTACTTACGTATGCGGACAAAGGATTTTTAAATGCAAGTGCTTACACAAAATTTTTGGTAAACTTTGATTCAATCGTGGATAATAAAATGCTTTTGCGCCCAGATAGTTTTGTTTACTACTATGGTAACCTTACCAATTGTAACAGCGAATACAAACGTTACTTTAATGCTGTTACTGCATATAATATTCGCGCTGCTGCTGTGAATGGGGCAACCATATTTTCTATTATTAAGGATACTATTTTTTACAAAAATCACTTATGCGACACCAGTTATGTTTATTTAAGATATTTGAGGAAGTATCCGGCAGCTGGACCTAACCCGCTTGATATTCTCCAGTATTTCAATATTACCAATCCTAATCCTGTTTATTTAGATTCCTGCAAAAAAGAATATGATATCTATTCAAAAGTTCACATTCAATTTGAAAACAATTCTGTTGTTCAGGCCAGTTGCAAGAAAGCAAATATCATGCATCCACTCTATAGCTATGATGCCATTGCTTCAACTAATAATTTATGTGGCTCAGGTATAGGTTTTAATTTGTTCAAAGGGTATGTAAATAGTTTAGCGACGGCATCCGTGAATTGTCCTCCTGTATTACCTTCGCTTTCTGCTAAGGTAAATCCAAATGATTATGCTCCAATTGATTTATCATGCCAACGGTATTATATTGCGTATATAAACACAATCAATGCCTACAATGCGAGTACTTATGCTGCTGCAAATGGAACATTAAACCCGAACTTATATCCAACCTTTTATTCTTTCCAATTGGCTGGGTATTGCAATTGTGTATTAGCTTACATTAATTACCTCAATGGTTTTATTCCGCCCCCACCGCCTTCAACTCTTTCTATAAACGCCATTATTACACCGACTGCGAATCCTCCAGTGGATATAGACCACTTTAATGGCTGTCCACATTCGATTACTCCACAAGCCGATTCTTGTAAGGCCCGTTATGGTCAGTATTATAATGCGGTAAATGCCTATAATAATTTTGTTTTGGCGAATCCCGGATTAGGCTATCCGACAATTAGCAGCTTAATTAATCCATTGCCGTTTTATGCGAGTTTTTGTAACTGTTCTTCTAAATTTACGGCAGGGTTGTATGCAATCATTAATGGATTGCGACCACCACCTTCACAGTTAACTTCTATGCTTAGTTTATCGGTAACCTGTGATGAAAAGCCTTGTGTTAAAGGGCCACCTGATTCAGCATTTGTTTTTCCGCCTTACACTAAGTATGACAATCCTTGTAAGCAGCAACAAATCAACTTGGCTTTACAAAATGCAGCGAATGCATATCAACAATACTATGACAGTTTAACCACTTATTTTGCTGATAAATACACCAGACATTGCTTAAATGCTCTTGAAAATTTCACTTACAAATATGTTGACAAGGAATATCATTTTACACTATACTATTATGATCAGGCAGGGAATCTTATAAAAACAATTCCGCCTGAAGGTGTGGAGCCAATAAACGTAACCGCATATACCGATATACAGGAACAGCAAATTATTAGTGACCGAACTTACAATCAGCAAAATGTCTTCACGCAACATAGAATGCCTACAACTTATGTATACAATTCTTTGAATCAATTAATTTTCCAATCACTTCCTGATCACGACAACATGAGTATTTGTGATGGTTACAACCCGAATGGACTTGATACGGGGCTAATCATTAATTCTGTTCAGTTTGTTTCTCCAAATCGTGGATATTTATGTGGATACATTAAAAATGGAGCAAACCTGAAACGAGGACTTGTTTATACGTCAAGCGATGGCGGCGGTACTTGGACAAAAGTAAATGGCGTTTCTTCAGGTAATTTGCAGAAGGTTCAGTTTGTGAATCCTTCTTTGGGTTATGCTGTTTCTGATTTTGGAATGGTCTTTAAAACCGTTGATGGTGGCAACAATTGGGATGTGTTAACCGGTTTATATAACCCTACAACAGGGCCTCGTTATACGGGATTATTGAACAATCTTTATTTCTCCAGCGCAACATTTGGAGTAGTTGGTGGGATTAAAAAGAACACCGTTCCATTTTTATATTACACTAATGATGGTGGTCAAACATTCTCTGCGGCAACTGTAACAGGCGCTTCAAATGGAGATACTTTAACAGGTTTGAGTTACGATGGTACGTCTACTTACATTGCAGCGACGCGTAATGGTATTAAAGGTGCTTTATTTCAATCCACCAACGGTACAACTTGGACAAAGATCAATAACTACTTTGTAAACAATTTAAAAAAGGTTCAATACATTAATAATGCCGTTGCATTTGCTGTAGGAGATGAAGGAACGCTTTTGAAATCTAACCCTCCAAATACAATGTGGAGTCTTGTTCCAACCTCCGTTATAGGAAACATGACGGATGTTTATTTTAAAAACGCCACCGATGGTATTGCATTAATTGATAGCGTGCCTGGCAAAGCAAAATTGTATAAAACGTTTGATGGAGGTATCACTTGGCAACAATTGGGTGCAAATGGAGATTATTATAAATCCCTACAATTATATGACCAAGCACAATCGAGGGTGATTGCTGTGGGTACTTCTGGACTTGGATACAGTCTTATGTCGAGGGTATTAATGAATGTTCCTTCCTTTGGAATAAGTAAAGTTGCAACCCCGGCTTATCCTTATTCTATATATAACCTTTCGAGCGCGGATGCAATTTTAAATAATACAACGGGTAAGTTAGTATCAATGATGGTTAGTCCGGATATTTCAATTTACACTATTAATTATTTGTTTTTTACATATGATGCAAATGCAACTACGCCATCTTGGTATATAGGCGCGCCGCAATATATGGGAGTACCTGTTGCTGATGCTACGTTTAAGAAAGTTCTGATGTCTTATTCAGGCCCGGCTGCCACTCCGGATATACAAGCCATTCTATTAACTACAACAGGAAAATTATATTCGTTTTATCGTCCCTATAATGGCTCCCCAGTCTGTCAACTAGTTCCTGTGTCAGGTGGTTATGTTGGTAAATTCTTTAATGATATTACCTCTAATAACCAAAACGTGGGAACTTCTTTTTATGCATTTGATGCAACAAACAATGTATTGCATAAAATTAATTTCACTGGAGGTGTAAATACAACCGCAGCACAATTGGTAAACGCAGCACCTCTTACGGGTATAGTAACTGCTGCCGACATTAGCAATTCTTCAAACGAAATGTTAGTAGTTGGTAATTCCGGCTTGGTACAATATTGTAACGATGTAACGCAACCATCTTTAACTTGGACAGATGTAACAAAATCTGTTGTCCCAACAGCATTTACTTGTGTGAAAAATGTTGCAGGGGTTAATAATTTTATTGCATTAGGAATTGATGGCGCAGTATGGAAAAATGCAACCGGTGGAATTACAGACTGGCAATTGAAAAATTCAGGCACAATTGAAAAATTGAATTCGGTAGCATCTAACCCTTCTGGTTCAGGTTTAGTAGCAGCTAACAATGGTAAATTGTACCAGATTTCGCTTGCTCAAACACAGTCGCCAATTTTAAGCAGTATCCCAACTTCCGTGTCTGCTCATTTAACTGATGTATCTATTGAGCCTTTTGCAGCTGGCGCACTAATTACATCAGCTGGAGGGCATGTGTTATATACCCCAAGCTATCTTTCTCCTGTAGCTTCAGTCATTAGCACTTACACTCAAGGTCTAAATGGTGTAACCTACCGAAGTAATTTTTCCAATGCAGTTGTTGTTGGAAACAATGCTTTTATTTCTAATTATTATAATACAAGCTCTAATGTCACACAGAATATTTATACCAAAGGGCTTAACAGCATTCATTTTTATGATGTGAATAATGGTTTTGTAATAGATTCCAATGATGTTATACGCAGAACTACAAACGGTGGAGTTTCATGGTCGGTTGTTGTGCCCGATCCGGGTAGCCCAAAATTAAATAGGGTTTTTGCAACAAAAACTAATCAAGGTATCCTTATTGGTAACGGTCAGTATGCCTCTGTCATTAATAATAACTCTATGGCAGGAATACCAACTTCCGGAATTCCGGCAGGAACAAATTTTATAGATATTAGCTATAACTCGGCTAATGGAGCGGGTATTATAGTCGGTACAAGAACAAGAGCTATGCAGGTTTCAACAGCGGGGCCTTTGAACTTTAACATAGTTTATTTGGGGCAGGCCTTTGCCGGAACCCCGGTTTCTGACTTTAATACTGTACACATGTTTAATGATAATTCGTTCATTGCTGCCGGAGGCAGAGGACGTGTTTACTATTACAAATCGGGAACATTTTATCTGCAAACTGGTTATACCCCAATTGCAGGTGCTGCCGCCGGATCAATTAATTTCAAGGATTTATTTTTCCAAGACAATTTCACCGGTTATATGGTAGGTGACAACGGTCAGGCATTCAAGTTGAAACTCACTTCTCCAGTTCAATTAGCTGGACTTGCAACAAACTCTTTACCTTGGCAGCCATTCTGCTCTTCAGCTATTAATATGAATTACATTACCAATGCACAGGTTCTTAATCTTGATTTAAGAACAATTGGTTTTGCTAATTTAAATAGTGGAATGATTGGTGGTGCGGATAACAATATTGTTATTGCTTTGCAAACGCCAAATCGCTATGCGCGATTATTAAAAGAGCAATCCGATTTATACTCGACCCGTTTTTGGTATGATAAATTAGGCAGGTTGGTTGTGTCACAAAACAGCAAACAGTTTAACAAGAGTAATCCACAAAACAACCTAGTGAAACAAGCCTTCAGTTACACTTTGTACGATGCACTCGGACGAATTGTTGAAGTTGGCGAAAAATATGAGAACCATACAAGTGGTTCACCAAAATTCACCAGCATTTTTGGAAGTTTTGTTAACAGTTACTATAATGTAAATGTAATTGATGATTCTAAATTGCAATTATGGATCACAGGCGCAGGTCAAAGAAGAGAAGTAACTAAAACTTATTATGACGTTCAAAGTATTTTATCTAATACTTTCGCAACGCAAAGCAACCTTCGTAAGCGGGTCGCAAGCACTACTTTTGAAGATGTTTTTGATGGTGTAGACACAACTTTCAATCATGGTACACATTACAGTTACGACATTCATGGAAATGTTGCTACGCTTTGGCAACAAAATAAAAAGGTGGGGGTAAGTGGTCAAACAATAAAAGAAGTCGATTACCAGTATGATCTAATAAGCGGAAAAGTGAATAAAGTTATTTATTCTCCTGCTCAGGTTGATCAATTCATTCACAGGTATACCTATGATGCGGACAACCGAATTACAAAGGTTGAAACAAGCAATGATGATGTGATTTATCAGCTAGATGCTAAATATTTTTACTATGCACATGGACCATTGGCAAGGGTGGAATATGGAAAGGATCATGTTCAGGGAATGGATTATGCTTATACGTTACAAGGTTGGATAAAGGGGGTTAACAGCAATGCGCTTAAAAAAGGTAAAGATATGGGCCGAGATGGCGATATTTCGTTTGTAAACCCTAATGGAAATTTTGCAAGGGACGCGATGGGATATTCTCTTAATTATTATAAAGGAGATTACGAAGCTATTGATTACACTAAATGGAACACGCCTTATACCCGTTTTGAAGCTTATTTGAATGGCTCTAACCTGTTAAATAACCGAAATGACCTATTTAACGGCAATATATCGGCAATGGTTACAACAATCAGTAAACCAGACAGTACCCTTGCCGGTGTTGTAAAAGATCCTATTGCCTTGCCACTGGGAAATGCTTACAGATATGATCAATTGAACCGAATTAAACGTAGTTCTTCATTTACCAATATAGATACCACAATTAGCAATTCTTGGCTTAATAATAATGCAACCATTGCGGGACTTTATCGTAACACCTTCACATATGATGCTAACGGCAATATTGAAACGCAGGTAAAACGCGATTCAGTTGGGGCTTTGGTAGATTCATTAACATATAAATATGAAGTGGTGCTAAGCAACAAAAAAAGAAATAGGTTATATAATGTAAATGATTTTGTTACTTCTACACCTGCAAATTTTGGTGATATAAAAGATCAGGGTTCTTATACAAACGTGAACGTGAATTCAAATTACAGATATGATGAAATAGGGAATTTAATTCACGATGAGAAAGAAGAGATTGATACAATAAGATGGATGGTAACCGGGAAAATCAAAGCGATTATACGGAAAATTGGAAGCGCAAAAGATAATTTGTATTTCGATTATGATGCTATGGGCAACCGAATTGCTAAGCATGTTTACACCAGTTCAAATGTTTGGAAAAATTCAATCTATTATGAAAAAGATGCTGAAGGAAATATTTTAGGCGTTTACAATAAGAAAATTGTAGGTTCAAACATGAGCTATAAATTAGATGAGCAAGATATTTATGGTAGTTCTCGTATTGGAGTGAATCAACCAGCAATTGAAATGATTGGTTCGGTAGTAAACAATGATAGCTCGAGAATATATCTTGGAAACAAAAGTTATGAATTATCCAATCAATTGGGTAATATGCTTACATCTATTAGCGATAAGAAAATACAGGTAGCCAATATTGCCAGTCCTCTTCAGATAGATCATTATGTTGTTAATATTTTAAGTACAACCGATTACTATGCCTTCGGTAGCCCAATGCCAGGACGACAATTTAACGCGGGGAATTATAGATATGGATTTCAAAATCAGGAAATGGATAATGAAATCAAAGGCACAGGTAATTCATACAATTTTAAATACAGGGTTTACGATGCTCGTTTAGGTAAATTTTTAAGTGTTGACCCACTTTCAAAATCTTACCCTTGGAATAGTCCTTATGCTTTTGCGGAAAACGATGTAATCAGAGCAATAGATTTAGAAGGTTTAGAAAAATACATTATCCATCAGCGGAGTTTTGCGCCTTGGGCATGGTTCGGACAAGTACTACCAGGTCAGAAACCTTATGCAGGTGATAATAGAGGTTTTTCAGTAAACACCTCAAAGGACGTTACATCTAGAGTATATCAAAATGTTACTGTTGATATAAGTGCAGGTAAAATAATTGGTGATGTTGGTGCTAAGAGTGATGATTCTTATGGCCCTAATAATTATTACGGTGAAAATAAAACAGCAAATGCGACATCTAATGATGTTGGTAAAGCACAATTTACTAATATGGGCAATGGTGGTATACTCACGACAGAAATGAGTGGTAGTAATCCATTGACACCTGGGGCACCTGATATATCTTGGAAAAGTAGCCTTAATATGATTTACAATAAGGAAAAGGGAACATTATCTGTTGCAGGCTATTTTTCAGGTAAAGGCTTCCCTGCTTTTGAAGGTTTTATAGAAGATGAAGCGGGAAATAAAGCGTTTTTAGGTGTTTTAGCCGTAGATAACAAAGGGCAGATATTTAGACTGATGTATAATAGTACTGATGCTAAGACAGCTAATGTAGTTGGTTTTTCTTTTAATGTAGATGCTAAAGGTAATTTTACTGGTGTGAATGTGAATATGGGTAAAGAAAACAAAACAATGTCATTAGATGACTGGAACTCTTTATTTACTAGTCAACCAGCGTCCAAAGATGATTGTTCAGATGATTGTGGTAACCAACAATAAAATATTAGGAAAAATGCTTATCATTAATCTATTATCAATACTAATGATGTTTTTTAGCGGTTGTAAAAATAACAAAGCAGAAAATGAAACTTATATTTTGCCAAATGGATATACAGGCAGAATAGTAATATTTTATGGACAAGCTAATGGAGAGGCAAAAAAATATGCTGATGGTGCAAGAGTGTTAGAAATTCCTAGTAGTGGTATTTTAAAGACACAATTTGAACCGAACTATGGTATTATTGAAGATAGCAAAGTAAACAGAAAGTTCTTATATAAAAACACAGAGGGGCAAACAATCTCAATACCTAATAGGCATAACACTACCGTTGACAGTAATGAAGTACAAATTTTTGGAATTAGCAACGGTAAAAAATATCCTATTGTTGAAACAAAAGAATTAGTCAACGGGGTAGAACGCACAGTAACAAAAACAACAGATTATTACATTGCATACACTGAATTTATAGTAGATAAATATAACGAGAGGAGAAAATACGATTTTAAAAACAGCATAGAAGAGCAGAGTTATTGGGAAGAACTTAAAAAGAAAGCAGATGTTAAATAACAAAAACGCCAGGCTTACAGCTTGGCGTTTTTGTTTGTAGTTGTTTTACCTGCATCGGCTTTAGTGAGCTTAGAGCCGTCCGTTTTAGCGGCAACAATCTGTTTAGTGAATTTTAAAGCAGCCGTACTGCTTAAACCAAATTCTTTAGTAATGCTCTCATAAAAAGCATTAGTTTGATTGATTAAACGCCCTGCATCGGCTTTAGTGAGCTTTGCACCTGCGGCAATAGCGTCAATAAGTTCCTTTTTTTTCATGGTACAATTTATTTATGTGAATATTCTTTCCTTGTTTTAAAATCCCTAATCATCATATCAAGATGTTCAAAGATATAATTACGGGCATCATCAGGCAATTTAGAAATATCTTGTAAACGCTTTTGCGTGGCTTTATCGAGCTTTATATTAGTAGAGCCTACCAAGTAATCAATAGACACTTCTAACACGTCAGCAATCTTTATAATCACTTCAATAGATGGGGACATAATATCACGTTCATAACGTCCGATAATATCGCCAGAAGTACCAATTTTTTTACCAAGCTCCGCTTGCGAAAGTTCCTTTTTCTTCCGCAATAACATGATGTTTTCTCCTATTGTCATACTAAAAGGTATTGAATTAGACCCATTTTAACAGGTATGTGCAAAAATAATCTACTTAAAGGTATTAAACAAAACCTATAAAACTTGTTTTGTAAAGATGAATAAATTACATTTGCGACCAATAGGTAGTAATAAAAATATTTTCAACAATGGAAGAAAAAGTAAAAATAAACACATCAAACCCCGAAAGCATCACATACACCACGGAAGAACTAAGCTTTACAATCCTTGGAGGCATTAAACTGGAAGGACTGGACAGGTTAAGAGTAACGCTAAAAATAGAAGTAGCGAATAGAAAATTTAAACACTACTTAAATAATCCCGACATCGCAGATTTAGCACTACGCCAAAACTTAGATTTATACAACGATACACAAGTAGAAAAATTAATACGCAGAACAGCAGAGCGTTTAGAAGTAGGCAGTACAGCCATTGCCAAGGCAATAGCAGACATCACCAACCAACTGGAAGTTTACCGCTTACAACAAATAGAAGCCAATACACACCAAACAGCAGCATTAAAAAAAATACTCACCAACGAAGAAACAGAAGCAGCAAAGGAATTTTTAAGTGAACCAAACTTAATACAGCGCACTTGTGAATACATAGGAAAGTCAGGCGTAATAGGCGAAGAACTCAACAGAATATTAATGTACATTATTTTTACCAGTAGAAAATTAAGCCATCCCTTACACATTGTAAGCCTTGGCAGTAGTGGAACAGGAAAAACACACTTACAGGAAAAAGTAAGCGAATTAATACCCGATGAAGATAAATTAGAAATTACCACACTAAGCGAAAACGCTTTTTATTACTTCGGGCAAAGAGAACTATCACACAAATTAATATTGATAGAAGATTTAGACGGAGCAATCAATGTACTGTTCCCATTAAGAGAATTACAAAGTAAAAAACGCATCAGTAAAACAGTCACCTTTAAAGATACAAGAGGCATTACCAAAACAATAACACTCACCGTTGAAGGCCCTGTAAGCGTTGCAGGATGCACCACACGGGAACGGATTTATGAAGATAACGCAAACAGAAGCTTTTTAATTTACCTCGATGAAAGCAGTGAACAGGATAATAAAATTATGCAATACCAAAGAGAGCTAGCAGCAGGATTAATAAATACAGACGAACAAGAAAAAATAAAACAACTCTTACAAAACACACAAAGAGTATTGCAGAATATTAAAATAGTAAATCCCTACGCAACGCAATTACAGCTACCAAAAGAAGTATTTAAGCCAAGAAGAACCAACAAACATTACTTAGATTTTATTGAAGCCATTACATTTTATCACCAGTACCAAAGAGAACAAAAAGCAGATGAAAACACAGGAGAAATTTATATAGAAACCACGATTGAAGATATAGAAGAAGCCAACAAACTGATGAAAGAAATATTACTACGCAAAGCAGATGAACTAAGCGGAGCGTGTAGAAATTATTTTGAAGCATTAAAACAATGGTTGCAAACAGAAAAGAAAAGCAGCTTTACCAATTACGAGGCACGTATGGCACTAAGAGAAAACCACAGCAACCAAAAACGCTACATGTTACAATTACAATTAGGGCACTTTGTAAAACAGGTTAAACAAAAAGAAAAAAGCAAAACACATCATTACGAAATAGTAAGCGCAGAAGAATACAAACAGCTTAAAAACCGCATTGGTACTGTATTAGATGAGATTTTACAACAGCTAAAAACTGTTCATCAGTCCAAACCAGTTCAAAATAAAAATGAACTCTCAACTATCAGTAAAATCAAGGAAAAAAAGAAAAGTTCAAAAAGTTCACAAAAGGATAATGAGGACTTAAAAAATAATGACACACAAGAAAGCGAAGCAGCAGAATGAAGCACCTACCCATACAATCCGATGCGTTTAAGTACATAGAAAAAAGCTTTAAAGAGTGGTTAGACGTGTTAGGCTATGCAGATACTACCGTTTACGGAATGCCACACCTGATAAGGGAATTTTTACACTACTTAGAACAACACGGCATTACCCAAATACATAAAATAGAAAATAGATACATTAAAGCCCATTACAGAGAATTAAAAACACGAGCCAACACAAGGCAGGGAGGCGGATTAAGCAACAGTTATTTAAACAAGCATTTACAGGCATTACAAAAGTTCAGCGATTATTTACGCCAAAGCGGAAGATTACAATTACCAAAGCTTTATATACAAACCGAAGAAGATAACCACCAAATAAAATACGTTTTAACACAAGAAGAAATACAGCAAATTTACAAAGCAACAGACCTTTACCCAACCGATACCGAACGCATAGCACCATGGATGTATGAAGCATTAGCATTAAGAGATAAAGCCATGTTAACTATTTTATACGGTTGCGGATTAAGAAGAACAGAAGCCGTAAGCCTTGACATTAGCGATATACACGCAGATAAAAATTACTTACACGTAAGAAAAGGAAAAAACTATAAAGAGCGCATTGTACCAATAAACACAACAGGTTTAAACCATCTGCAAAATTATTTATACGAAAGTCGGCCACGATTTACCAAAGATGATAAACAAGAAATGTTTTTTGTAAGCCAAAGAGGATTAAGAATGAATGGACAAAGTATGTTATTGAGATTAAAAATATTGATACAAAGAGTTGATAATATTGAATTACAAAGTAAAGAAGTAGGCTTACACACCTTGCGCCACTCAATAGCTACACATCTTTTACAAAACGGAATGAAGTTAGAAGCCATTGCAAAATTTTTAGGACACAGCAGTTTAGAAAGTACACAGATTTATACACATTTAGTTGAACAAGAAAATGAACAAAGCGGAGCAAATATACTTGGAACAGTTTAGCGAATGGCTGACAATAAAAGGCTTTACAAACAATACAGTACAAGGCTTATGCAAAACAGTAAAGCATTTTTTAAACTGGATAGAACCGCAAAACATAGAACCCGAAAATGTAAGCTATAACGATGTACTGGCGTATATCAATTACAAAAGAAAGCAGGGCAACAAGCCAAGAACGCTAATATTGATTGTAAACGCTTTAAATCACTTTTACAGATTTTTGCAATCAGAATATCAACTAAATGAAAATCCCGCTTCTAATGTTCAAATAAAGGGTATTAAACGCAAAGTATTACAAGAAATATTAACGCCTGAAGAACTAGAAACTATTTATAAAAATTACAACGTAGAAAAAAGAGAATACGAGAAAGGGAAAAAAGTACCGCCACAAACAAACAACGAACTGGCAAGAAGAAGAAACAAAATAATATTAGGATTAATCATTTACCAAGGCATCAGAACCGAAGAACTGGCAAAGCTTGAATTAACCGATTTACAGCTAAGAGAAGGAAAAATAAATATACAAGGCAGCAAGAGAACAGAAGGAAGATTACTAAAATTAGAAGCGCACCAGGTTTATGATTTAATGGATTATGTACACACGATTAGAAAGCAGATTTTAGAAGCTACAAAAAAAGAAAGCACTAAAGTTTTTATAAGTGTAGGAACATCTTTAAACTTCGCTAACATCATGCAAAAGCTAGTAAAATCAATACAAGAGAAGAACAAGAAAATAAAAGACATCAAACACATTAGAACATCAGTAATAACAAACTGGTTAAAAATCCACAACCTTAGAAAAGTGCAATACATGGCAGGGCATAGATACGTGAGCAGCACAGAAGCTTACCAAATTAATAACATTGAAGAATTACAAGACGATATAAAAAAATATCATCCCATCGGATAAAGAAAACCCACCGCACAAGCCGCCCCAATACGCACAATCCTACACACAGGTAAAGCGGTCTTCGCAAAAGTAAAGCCAATACAAAAAGATACGCCAAAGCAAAGCAAAAGTTTTTTATGAGAGTTGTTTTTTTAAGGTATAAAAAACACTTGCTTTGCCCTTCGGGTGCTTCATTGCATTACGCACTTTGTCATACTTTTCATTGGCTTTAGTTTGCTCAGGGCAGGCTGCTTTGTCTGCTTTTGTATTGTTCGCTCATTACGTTCGTTCCTCACTCATTACGCTCACAACACAACGCATCCACCGCCTGCCAATAATTTGGCTCGCCTGCGGGTCGCTGGTGGCTGCGGGCTTGATTGAATTATTTTTTAATGGCAAGCCCTTGTGTTTACAACATAGGTCGCACCCGTTGTTCGTTCCTCACAACTCCCGTGCTTCCACCACCAGCTCCACTCGCAGGACGGCTCGCTAAAGCTGCACATTGTCCGCAATCCGTTACGCTATCGCTTCACTCATTGCAGCCAATCTCCTCCGCTAGCTCAAGGCTGTTTTACCTCTTACGCACAACCACAGGAAAAAATAAACCTTGTGGAATGATTGATTTTATTAATAGTTCCACAGGTTTATTAAAAAAGAAAAACAAAACAAAATCCAACGCACAGGCTAAGGGGTCTTCCACCCCTTCAACCCCGGATGCTCATTTTTATAGATAGATAAACGCACAAGCCAACGCACAACCTTTTTTATCTATCTATAAAAATCGAGCGCTGTTTTGCTTCCCTCAAAAAAGAATGAATATTTTTTTAGCACACACAGAAAACAACGTTCCAAGAAAATATAAAACCTTTTTAATAAAGAAAGTGCGCAGGAAAAAGGATTTATATTTTATTGGAATGCTCCAACCGTAGGGCGGAAGGGTGTGTAAGCTCGTGCGACTAAGCGCACAGGAGCGTAGAAGAACAAGCCTTTGCAAACAGCGCAGCGTATAGCTTTGCTATTTATACATAATGTGATTATAGGACAGGTTCTCGTCTGCACTTTTTTTGTGCAGCCTGTACTATAATAGCACGTTATGTTAAAGTCTGCGGTTGTTGGCAAAGGCTTGTTGTGCGTGGGTTCTGAACTTACGATTAAATTTTATACTGAGCCTGTCGAAGTGAAAAAAACTTTCCTTAAGTATGACAATGCCGACTAAATTTTTTGTATTTTTGAATTATAAGCCCGAAAGAAAAAATGCGATTTTTTTCAAATGATACTCTAGAAAATCAGGTATGCCGACCAAAATCGGGCATAAACTTATACCCATTTGGGCAAGAAATGTGGGGTCGAACATACAAATCTAATTTAACCCGAATAGGATTTAATTCAAAAGAAAATGATAGAGGTTTTGTAAGTTCTGGTCAAGGAACTCAAGATTATGGTAATAGAATATATAACCCTTCATTAGGACGATTTTTAAGTGTCGATCCAGAGGCAAGTTCATTTGCTTACAATTCCCCATATTCTTTTGCAGAGAACCGTCCAGTTGATGGGTTTGATCAAGATGGCTTAGAGTATATGAACATACATACTTTTGAGATGTTAAAACGCTCTGATCCCTTTAAAGCTTTTATTGTAAGCGCATTAATAAAACTAAAGAGTCCAGATATGAACACAATTGAATACAAAGGAATGAAGTACTACAATATTGGTATGCATATTTTTGATAAACAAGGTTCGAAACTTACTGAATGGATTTATACAAAAATTCCTAGTGTAATTGGGTCAACATATAATAGTTGGGCTTCTTCGGGGCAAAATTGCTTTAAAGCAGCAAAAAAAGACGTTGAAGACATGGGGTATAAGATGACCGAAAAAGGTGCTATTAGACTTTATACTTCAGGTGGTAAAAAGAGAGCTTCGCAAACTGAAAAGGCGGTTGACATGATAAACAATTCGCTAGAAAATGGGAGACCAGTTGTAGTAGGAATTGATGCTCGCTCAAAAAAGGATTACGCTGAGAATGCTGGCTACGATAAGTCAATCGATCATTATGTTGTAATAACTGGAAGGGATGTTATTGATGGTAAACAAGTTTTCACGTTTACAGAAAATGCTATGAGTGATTCTTACAGAGATACAAGCCCTACAAAAAATTACTTTGAGATTACCGAACAAGGTGATATAATTTTTGGAAAAGGAAACTATAAGGATAATTCGAAAAAATTAGATCAATTTGAGATTAAAGTAGTAATTCCGACTGAAAAGAAAGATGAAAAATAAAATAAAAATAGTAACTATTCTAACGTTATTTTTAACGTACTCGTGTAGTAATTCTGTTCTTTCAGAGCATAATACCAAATCAGAAAGCTCCTTGGTGAATACTGACAATAAAGAAACATTAGTAAATTGCCATGAACTTATAGAAACATTTAAAGTTGATGCAAAAAATGTACAATCACACATTGATACTACAAGGTCCATAAGGCCAATTTTAGATTTATTGAATACGAAGATTGCGGATACAATTCTAGTTAAATGTAATTTTTGCAAAGGAAATCTGACAATTTTAAAAGAGTCATATGATCTAAATTTAGATTGCATTAACAATGAGATAGAAAAAAGAGTTTTTTTTTCTGCTTACATTAGACTCGGTAAGAACTGTGAAGTCTTAAGGGTTTTATTAAGATCCGAAACCCAAAATAAAATAAAATATTTTTTTGTAAAAAATGATTCAGTTGAAAAAGCATTTATAGCATTAGATAGGGGTGAATACAAAGATGGGATGGAGATGGCTGATGGATATTCTTTATTGGATTATTATGCAGAAAAAAAGAAATGTAATTCAAAAGAAGATTTTAAAGACCCTAAAATGGGTGTTGAGATTTGGTATTAATTTTAAACAATAAAAACGTATTATGAGAATTGAAACAATAATAATCTTGGTAGTCTTGTGTAATAGAATATATAGCCAAACAATAACAACCGTTGCGGGCATAGGAACGGGTAATCTTCCAATTACTGATTCTATTAGAGTTGATAGTGTTATAGTGGATAACAATTCAGCGAGTTTTAGTAAGTTGTATTATCCATACGCTTTAGCAACTGACAATAGTGGCAATGTATTAATTGCAGAGCATTTTTCCAATATGGTTAGGTGTGTTAAGTCAAATGATATAATAAGCATTGTTAGTGGTAATGGAAAAGCTGGAAATTCCGATGATAATTCTTCTGCAAAGAACTCTCCATTAAACTTACCAAGTGCTGTTGCCGTGGATGCTCTAGGTAATGTTTATGTTGCTGAGTGGAATAGTAATAAAATAAGGAAGATTGACACAAAAGGTATTCTAACAACAATTGCCGGTACGGGTAATGCGGGTTATTCTGGTAATGGAGGTCCTGCGACATCTGCAAACATTAGTTCTCCATCGGGTATTGCTATTGATGGGCAAGGAAATATTTACATAACTGAGTACGCCAATCATGTTGTCAGAAAAATTGATCCCTCTGGAATTATTACTTTAGTTGCAGGAACACCACACGTACAAGGTTTTTCAGGAGATGGTGGACGAGCAGATGCATGCCAGCTTAATGGTCCTCACGGTGTAACAATTGATGATTCAGGGAATATTTATATAGTTGATTCAGGTAACGATCGGATAAGAAAAGTGAGTGTGCAAAACAACAGTAGTAATATAACCACAATTGCCGGAAATGGCGTCCGAGGATTTTCGGGTGATGGCGGTTCTGCAACATCTGCGCAAATAGCGATGCCACAAGGTGTAGCTGTTGATGCAAGTGGTAATGTTTATTTTACGGACATGCTAAACAACCGTATTAGAAAAGTGAACACATCAGGTATTATTTCAACTATTGCAGGTGATGGTATTAGAGGCTTAAAAGGCGATAATGGACTGGCGTCGGCGTCAGAAATCGCAGGGCCAATAGGGATAGCAATTAGCTCAACAGGTGCTATTTATTTTACAGATACGTTTAATCATAGAATTAGGGTTATTAAATAGTGAAGAGTTACATTAAATATTTTTCAGTATTAATGCTTTCGTTTTCCTTAAGTATAGTGGTTAAATCACAAATTATAACCACATACACATTTGCTGGGAATGGATCACAGGGCTATACAGGTGATGGGGGAATGGCGTGGCAAGCTCAATTAAATTACCCTTATGGATTGGCTAAAGACGCTTCGGGTAATTTTTATATTGGAGAAAATTGGAATTATAGTGTAAGAATTGTTAATACGAGTAGTGTTATCAATACACTTGCCGGAAATGGAATTTCAGGATTTTCCGGTGATGGAGGTGCATCAACCTCTGCTAAGCTAAATTTTCCATCAGGAATTGCGGTTGTATCTAATACTGTTTATATTTCAGATTGGTATAATAACAGAATCAGAAAGGTTGTTTCAGGAATAATAACCACAGTTGCAGGAAATGGTGTTTATGGCTATTCAGGTGATGGTGGTTCGGCAACAGCTGCAAATTTAAGAACACCTTCAGGAATAGCTGTTGATGCTTTAGGAAATATCTATTTTACGGAATACAATAATCATGTTTTAAGAAAAGTAACTCCTTCTGGAACCATAGTGACCGTAGCAGGTACGGGAACAGCTGGTTATTCGGGAGATGGAGGATTGGCTACAAATGCGCAGTTAAGTTTCCCTCATGGGGTTACAGTTGATGCAGCGGGTAACATTTATATTGTGGATGGGTCTAACCATTGCATAAGGAAGATTAATACCTCAGGAATAATTTCAACAATAGCAGGGAATGGAACTCAAGGATACTCCGGTGATGGAGGTTTGGCAACATCAGCACAATTAAATACGCCGCAAGGCATTAGTTTAGATGGCAATGGCAATGTTTTCATTAGCGATATGGCTAACAATGCAATCAGAGAAATTAATAGCATGGGAGTAATTAACACGGTTTATTCTGGGGCAGGAATACCAATCGGAATAGTTAATGATGGTTCGGGAAACATTTTGTTTTGCAGCGCACAAAATCATATTGTGAAGGGCTTTCAATGTCCTACTCCAACTGTAACTATTGCCAATACAAATTCTGTTATTTGCGCAGGGCAGTCATCAACAATTACAGTTTCTGGAGCAAGTAATAGCTATTACTGGAATACTGGATCAACATCGAATACGATTGCGGTCTCACCTTCTGTAACCACAACTTATTCTGTGACTTCAACTAATTTTATTGGTTGCAGTGATCTTAGTGCTGTTACCATTTCCGTCTCAACTTGTACAGGAATCGAGGCACAAAATGATTTAAAAAATGAGCCGGTAATTTATCCAAATCCAAGTACGGGAATATTTAATTTGAAATTTGATAACCAGATCAAAAAAGGATTTGCAAGAGTTTTTAATTCGCTTGGCCAAGAGCTTATTTATACTAAGTTAGATAGTGCACCTGAGACTTTACAATTTGATTTAACAAAATATGAGGATGGGGTTTATTTTGTTGAAATTGCGGGATTATCGGAAACCAAAAGAGTCAAATTACTTAAGAGGGATTGAGGCAAAAGCTTATCCCTTATTTTTGATTTGATTTTAAAGGTGCTGATTTGAATTGTAAAATAAATTATCCGTCAATATTGACGGATAATCTGTCATGTTTATAAAGAAAACTGGCATAGAGAACTTAGGGTTAAAAGGAATAAAATTTACGCAAACTGTTAAATTTCCATGAAAGCTTTTAACTTTCTAATTTTGTTAAAATCTTCGATAAAGTTCGATAATTTCAACCTATAGGGTACCTTAGCAGAAAGGGAGCAAAATTTGCTCCCTTTCTCATTTTTAAATCCTCTGTGTTGCCCATTTACCAAGCAAATCAGCAATAGTAGCTCGTTTGGTTTTTCCGTTCGAGCTTTACCATCTGAAAACACGAGGTTTTTTCGCAAGCTCGAACGGATAATCTCACGTTTACCTGTAATGTCCAAATTATCAAACAGATAGCCTAAATGTT
>JAFDYB010000066.1 GCA_018267655.1 Bacteroidota bacterium | reverse complement strand
GAGGAAATGAGCAAGGAAACTTACGATAGATTTTTACTAAAGTACCGAGAAGAGTTTACATTAATCCAAAAGGAATTGGATAGTTGTACAGTTTCGATTTCGAACCTTCAGGAAATGCTAAATGAGGTCGTAATTTTATCCCGAAACCTGCGTAAACTGTGGCATGAGGGCAGTATAGGGTTAAAGGAAAAACTGCAAAGATTGCTATTCCCGTCCGGTTTGGTATATGACAAGAAAAATGGGGTATTTCGAACTCCTGAATTGAATTTGATAATAGCTGAAATCGCCCGACACACGGGCGATTTGGCTAAAATAACAAAGGGACTTACCCCTTTTTTAAGTGATAAGTCCCTTTTAGCGGACCGGACGGGACTCGAACCCGCGACCTCCGCCGTGACAGGGCGGCATTCTAACCAGCTGAACTACCGGTCCAATTATTTTTTAATTAATTGGAGCGCAAATATACTTATTTTTTAATTAAAAAAAATCTTTTTATGAATACTCTACTAAAGATTTATTTTTTTGAAACACACAAATATATTTTAGTTTAATAGTACAACAAAAAAGCTAAAATCCTAACAAGCAATTTATTAAGGTATTGCCTAAATTAAGCATCTTCAAAGAGTAAGTAGCTAAAAGTTTGTGCATTTAATAGCATTTCTAAATAAAAATTTAAATAAATGAAAATCAGTTAATTAATACTAACTTGTTGATAAAATGTTAAAAACCAAGATTATTTTAGGTTTTTTTATATATTAGCTGATATTTTTAAAAATATGCTAAAAAAAAATTTGCTTTTCTATGTAGTTCTTTTTTTAATCAAAACTACTTCTCTCTTCTCTCAATCACTTCCTAACAATTGTTCAGGGGCCCCTACATTTTGTGGTAACACAAATTTTTCAATTAGCGCAAATGGGTCGGGTGGCGATTTTACTACATTAAATAATATTTCTAATCCAACTGCGGCTAGTTTTCCTGTTACACCGGCTACAGGAAGCGGGTGTCTTATGTCTGGTGAGATTAATTCAAATTGGTTTATTATAAACATTCAATCAAATGGCAATTTGCAATTTTCACTAGCGCAGGGCGGAGGTGTTCAAATTGGTTTTTATGATTGGATTATGTGGCCATATAACGGGGCAAGTACATGTTCTCAGATTACGGCAAATACATTGGCTCCGGTTAGATGCTGTTATAACTCTTCAAATTCCGGCGGAACAGGTTTAGCTGCTGTAGTACCGGCAGGAGGAAATCCTGCAAACTATGGCTCTCCTTTAAATGTGCTTTGTGGTCAAAAATATATTGTTTGCATGTCAAACTACAGTGGCGTTTCTGCTACAGTGCCTCTGCAATTTTTTGGCACTGCATCGGTAAGTTGTCTTCCTATTCCAAACCCTTTAACTGTAAATAATCCTTCTATTTGTCTTGGCAGTTCTGCAACTTTAACTGTTAGCGGCCTCTCAGGTACTACATACACTTGGGTGCCTCCTGGCTCAACTGGTTCATCTGTTGCCGTGAGTCCTATAGTAACTTCTACATATACAGTAAATGGCCTTTTAGGCCTTTGTACATCAAGTGCTACCGGTGTTGTAACTGTAAATTCTACGCCAACAATAACAGCTTCAGGGCCACCATCAACTGTTTGCGCAAACTCTTCAACAACTCTTTCTGCTTCAGGAGCTTCAACTTATACTTGGTTTCCAGGTGCTATTGTGGGTTCTGTTGTTTCTGTTTCACCAAGTACAAGCACCACATATACAGTTATAGGTTCAAATGGAACTTGTACAAGTAGCGCTTTTGTTATTGTTACAGTAGCACCCGGTCCAACCGTTGTTACTTTAGCTTCGCCAACTTCTATTTGTGCAGGGCAAAGTTCTTTTCTATTAGCTAGCGGTGCTTTGAGTTATACTTGGCAGCCTGGGGGGGCAAATTCCCCTTTTATAACTGTAACACCAACAATTAGCACAACATACTCTGTTACCGGGATTAACTCGCTAGGATGCACATCAACATCTACTGTTGCGGTTAGTGTGTTACCAACACCAATTTTAACTATAACACCTGCCTCTTCTACAATATGCACAGGCGGTTCTATTAACTTAAGTGCAGCAGGAGCTACAGGATATACTTGGCAACCTGGAGGAGCTAATACTACGACCGTAACTTTTTCCCCTTTAACATCAACAACTTATACTCTATACGGTTCAAATGGTACATGCACGTCTTCACTTACAAGCTCAGTAACCGTACTTTCGCCTCCTATAGTAATAGCTACAGCCTCTTCTACTAATATTTGTAAAGGAAGTACAGCAACATTAACCGCTAGTGGGGCAACTAGTTATACTTGGAATCCGGGTGCCTTAACTGGAAGTAATGTAAGTGTTACTCCTACTATTAATACAATTTACACTGTTATTGGCAGTAACGGCGGGTGTTCAAGCACTGCAACT
>JAFDYB010000065.1 GCA_018267655.1 Bacteroidota bacterium | reverse complement strand
GATGAATGTTGGCACAAGTAGATAACTTAATTGACAACTCCGAAGTTGTTAAATGAGGTTGTAGTTGTAATATTCGCATATTACAAATATATTCATTTTTAATTATCTTGTTAGCGGTTTAGTATTATTTGTACAAGAATTTTAACCTATTTGAAAATTTACATGATTCAAGTTTTGCTTGTGAATTAAAAGACATTGATACTAATTACGTTTCTTTTCCTAAAAATAAAAATAATAGTCCGCCCAACTTAGCAAAATATATATACAATAACCCCAAAAAATTATCAAGCTTTTTAAAAGAGAGAATTACAGAAAAATTAATAAAAAACATTATACAACCAATTTAAAAATGGATGCAAAAGATTCAATAATTTTTTTAAACTATTTAAATAATTTAAACTTGTTATTGAAAGACTCATTAGTAAATAATTGTGAAATTCCTGATAGTATTTATACAATAATTCAAAATTTTAAAAAAGATCACTTAATGGTTCCTTATCTAAAGTACTATCAGTTAGAAGCACTTGGCGGTTCTTACGCTACTCGAACATGGTACTTTTTAAATTATTATGTTTTTGATATTAAAGCCAAAAAAATAATTTTTTATGAAAAATGTATGGGATCAAGCCCTGATTTGTATTGGATTTTAGTAGATCAAGGTGGGGCATTTTTTGATATATTTTTTATGTTTAGGTCTTATAACAAGTTTATAAATCAAAATAAAAAATATTTAAAAACAAAACACTAAATTAGCTTTTGTAAAAGGTAAATAATGTTTACATACACCAACAATAGCACCCCAAAACTTTTTTACGTAAGTACCGACCATTTGGGTATTTGAATACGAACAATTAATAAAAAACCAATATTTCAAAATAGCTTTAAAAAGACGCTTTCTTGCAAATACCTTAGATTATTGATGTTAATTTTGAAAAATACATCTTTTTATTTTTCATAAAATGCTAATATTCAGTAAAATAAAAAAAACAAATAATTAAAAACATTCAAAAAAAACTTGTATATTTGCAGCCCTATTATTAGAAATAGGTTTAACTGTATATAAATTTTCGAACATGTCACGTATTTGTCAATTAACCGGAAAAAAAGCGATGAAAGGAAACCACGTTTCTTTTTCTAATCGCAAAACTCGCCGCCAATTTAAGGTTAACTTAAAGCGCAAAAGCTTTTTTGTTCCTGAAACAAACGAGTGGATTAACCTAAGGGTATCTACATCAGCATTAAAACTTATTAATAAAAAAGGAATTTCGGCTTGCTTAAAAGAGGCAAAGAAAAACGGAATTTTAGCAGCTTAATCAATAAAAATTATTTACAATGGCAAAAAAAGGCAATCGTATCCAAGTAATTTTAGAGTGTACCGAGCATAAAGAAAGCGGAAAACCCGGAACTTCTCGTTATATCACTACTAAAAACAAAAAAAACACTCCGGATAGAATCGAATTAAAAAAATACAATCCGGTTTTAAAGAAAATGACAGTTCATAAAGAAATTAAATAATTACTCTATTAAAAATTTAATAAAATGGCAAAGAAGGTAGTTGCAACACTAAAAACAGGAAAAGGAAATAGCTTTACTAAAGTTATTAAAATGGTTAAATCACCTAAAACAGGTGCTTATGCCTTTAAAGAAGAAATTGTACACAACGATCACGTTGCTGATTTCTTTAAAAAATAAAATTATAAATGAACTAGTTTTTAAAATTCTTTCCGGCAATTGGAAAGAATTTTTTATTTTACACCCTTTATACAATGGGATTTTTTTCAAAACTCTTTAACCGCGAAAATAAAGAAAGCCTTGATAAAGGGCTAGAAAAAACAAAAGAAAGTTTTTTTGGCAAAATAGCTAAGGCTGTTGCCGGAAAAACCTCCATTGACGCAGATGTACTTGATAATTTAGAAGAAATATTAATTAGTGGTGATGTTGGTGTTAATACAACTATTAAAATTATTAAGCGCATAGAAGAAAGAGTTAAGCGCGATAAATATGTTTCATCATCTGAACTCAACAACTTATTACGCAGCGAAATTGCACTTGTATTAAATGAAAATAACATCAATAATACAGAAAATTTACCCCAAACGCCCTATGTTATACTGGTAGTTGGCGTAAATGGTGTTGGTAAAACTACTACCATAGGAAAACTTGCCTATCAATTTAAACAAAGTGGAAAAAAAGTAATGCTCGGTGCAGCCGATACTTTTAGAGCCGCTGCCGTTGATCAATTAAAAATTTGGAGTGAGCGGGTTGGTGTAGATATTGTAACGCAAGGAATGGGGGCTGACCCTGCCAGTGTTGCATTTGATACAATTACAAGTGCAAAAGCAAAAAACTCAGACGTAGTTATAATTGACACTGCTGGTCGTTTGCACAATAAAGTTAATTTGATGAATGAATTAACTAAAATTAAAAATGTAATGAAAAAAGTTTTACCCGATGCCCCACACGATGTTTTATTAGTACTTGACGGCAGCACAGGGCAAAATGCAATTGAACAATGCAAGCAATTTACCGCTGCCACACAAGTTACATCACTAGCAATAACAAAACTTGATGGCACTGCAAAAGGCGGTGTTGTAATAGGTATAAGCGACGAATTTAAAATCCCCGTAAAATATATTGGCGTTGGCGAAAAAATGACAGACCTTCAAGAATTTGATGCAAAAAACTTTGTTGAAAGTTTGTTTAATTAATTCAAAGCACAAATACTATTCTAGTAACTTTAGTTTTTAAAAATAGATTTATCACGCAGATATCATACAAAAAAAATCACCACTCCCCTAATATTGTTTGAGAGCCTTTAACTTTATCTCCAATTTTTACATTTAATTTTGTACCAATTGGTAAGAATAAATCAACCCTTGATCCAAATTTTATAAAACCCATTTCGCCACATTGTTTTGCCGTGTCATTTTCTTTGCAATAGCAAACAATTCTGCGTGCTAATGCACCGGCTATTTGCCTAAATAATATTTCTTTACCGTTTTCGTTTTTAACAACAACAGTGGTTCTTTCGTTGTCGGTGCTGCTTTTGGGCTCCCATGCTGCTAAAAATTTACCGGGATGGTATTTAAAATATTTTACAACGCCGGCAATTGGGTAACGGTTAATATGAACATTAATCGGACTCATGAAAATACTAACCTGTAAACGCTTTTCTTTAAAATACTCTTGTTCTTCTGTTTCTTCAATTACCACAATTTTTCCGTCAGCAGGAGCAATAATTAAATTTAAGCCGAACACGGGTTCTCTTTGAGGACTTCTAAAAAATTGAAGTATGGTAACTAGTAAAAATGCACTTAGGGTATATGCAAATAGTTTTGCAATAATAAACTGTGGAAAAAAATAATATGCAATAAATAAAATAATAGCACTAAAAATTGCAACAATAAATAAACTTGGATAACCTTCTTTATGAAATTTCATTTTAAAAATATGTTCAAATATAAAATAAAAAACCCATGGAAATTACCATGGGTTTAGTTTAATATTAATTTTGATTATAAATGAGCACTAATTTTTCCTGAAAGTGTTGCTTTTGGAACAACGCCTACTTGTTTATCTACAACCTCACCATTTTTAAAAATTAATAAGGTTGGTATATTTCTAATGCCGTATTTTGCACTTACATCTGAGTTTTCGTCAACATTTACTTTTCCAACCACTGCTTTTCCTTCAAAATCTTTTGCTAACTCTTCAACAACGGGACCAACCATACGACAAGGGCCACACCATTCAGCCCAAAAGTCAACTAATACGGGCTTGTTGCTTTTTAATACTAATTCTTCAAAGTTTGAATCTGTTAATTCTAATGCCATAATTTTAAATTTTATTTATTATTTTCAAAGGTAAGAAAATTGAATTGTTGTTTTTACTCGCCTTACTTACAACTTTTTAAAATTAACTAACAATAACGTTTATTTTATTTTGTACCTTAATCCTGCATACAACATTCTTCCATATATCGGCCCCCAAACCATGCTGGCATCAAAATATTTGCTAAAGGGGGCATCGCTGGCAATAATGGGGTTTTGCTGTTTATAATCTAATGCATTTTCAACACCGATATAAAAATTAAAATCGGCTTTTTGAATTTTAGCAAGGTAGGTTATTTGCGCAAGCACATTATAAAAACCAGGTGAATAATTGGTACGTTGATACATATTTGGGTTTGAATATGTTTGAGGTAAGCGCTTTTGACCATTGTATTGCAATGTTGCATCAAATAACCAATGTTTATTTTTTGTTTCGTAACTTATATTTACAAAAGCTCTATTTACTGATACGTAAGGTTTTTGAAGTAACCCTGTTTTGTAATTTACTTTTGTGTCAACATATCTGTATGCAGTTTTTATATTTAAGCGTTTGCGAATTTCCCAGCCAAATTCAATTTGAGCAGTATTTGAAAACGATGGCCCGTTTAAATTATAGAGCCAAACTTGTTGAGTGTTATAATCCATATCAACTACAACTTGCTGTGTAAAATCAGTTCTATATAAATCAAGCGTTACATAGGCCTCTTTATAATTTAATTTCATTTTTTGGGTGAAATTAAACCCGTAATTCCAACCAATTTCAGGGTTTAAAGCATAAGGTAGTTTAAAATTACTAGCCACAATATTCCAATCGCGCGATGATGCCATTAATGACATATTTTCAGCAAAAATATTTGACGTTTTTAGGGCTCTGCCTCCACTAATTCTGAAAACAGTTTTATTGTCGTTTAGCGCATACCGCAAGTGAAGACGAGGGGTAAAAAATAAACCATAGTAATTATGATAGTCGGCTCTTAACCCTGCAACAATATTAAAGTTTTCGCTATTGTTGTGCGCAAATTCAATAAAAGAACCGGCAACTTTTTCGTTACGGTTGTATTTGAATAAACGGTACGATTCGTCAACAAAATCATTTAAATAACTCGCTCCTACTTTAAATGTATTGGCAGTGGTTTGTATAATGCCTTGGTAAATATAATTAGCATAAAAAGTTTTTTGTAAGCCGTTATACGTATTTGTGCCATAACTATTATCTAAATTATGGTTAAGGTATGAGAGTTGAAGCCCCATGCTTGTACCAGGCTTATTACGAAACACATAGCCTGTTTTGCTGTATAGTTCCCACTTTTCATTTTTAATAGCTACTTTGTAAAGCAGAGTTGTGTCTTTTTTTATACCTCCTGTATTTTCGCCCCATATATTTTTTGTATTGTTTGTGTTTAAAAATTGACCTCCAATTCTATCATCTAATAAATAACTTCCTCCAAACTGAGCTTCAAAACCTTTTCCTGATTTATAAGCATATTTATTCATTATATTATATTGCTTTCCGGTAGGTATATCAACAAAACCATCTCCATTCATATCTTCATTTTCAGGATTAAAGCTCACGTGCGACAAAACTCCTACGGAAAATTTCTCATTAAATCTATGCTTTAAATTTAAATTATATTCATTTCTCATATTTTGATTTACATAAGAATTGAAATTTAATTTATCAGATGTTTCGGGGTTTTGGAGTTCGGTATTTATTTGACCTGTTAAACTCTCATAGCCATTAACAACCGATCCGGCTCCTTTGCTTAGTTGAATTGATTGAATCCAAGTGCCTGGTATAAATGTTAGACCGTATGCGTTTGACAGCCCGCGTAAGTAGGGCATATTTTCTTTTGTAATTTGAGCATATTGTCCTGATAAGCCAAGCATTTGAATTTGCTTTGCGCCTGTAACAGCATCTGAAAAATTAACATCAATACTTGGATTTGTTTCAAAACTTTCAGATAAGTTGCAACAAGCTGCTTTCATTAATGAGCGTTCGTTAAGCGTTTCTATTTTTATTGGATTAAGGTAGGATATTTCGGTGCCGGTGCTAGTATATACTACCTCCACCTCATTTAATTCAACACCTCCTTTTAAGCGTATGGTAACAATTTTAGAGGTATCTTTAATTGCAATGGTATCATTTTTATACCCAATCATTGAAATTACGAGCCTATTAGTAGCTTCTAAATTTACCGGGATTGAAAAAAAACCGTTTGCATTTGTAGTTGTGGCAATGTTTGTATTTTCCCAAAATACTGATACGCCTGGCAAGGCACTTGTATCTTTTTTATTTTGTGTTATTTCTAAAACATAACCTTTAAGTTGAGCCGATACATGTAACGACAGCAACAGCCCTAAAAGGGCATAGCAAATCTTCCTCATAAGCTCAATTATTTTTTATCGCAATGTGTAGTTTCGTATTTACAGCATTTTGGTAAGCCATTATATGCTTTTAAATCGGCTGCATGATGTGTAGTTTCATGTCCTGATTTTGATACAGCCAATTCAATTTTATCTAATTCTGTTTTTTTTGAGTCGTAGGTTATTACGAGCATTTTAGTTTTTTCGTTCCAATTAGCATTTTTCACTCCTTTAATATCTGCTGCATTTTCAATACGTTCTTTACACTCTTCGCAGTTACCTTTTACTTGGAAAGAATCTGTTTTTATGGTTGTTTGTGCTTTTGCTTGTACTATAAAAAACAAGCCTATAGCTATGATTATTGATTTCATTTTAATGTGATTTAATAAATAATTGAATAATTAACATGGGGGTAATTCAATTAATTACTATATACGCATCACACTTTGCGCAATAAGATTTGGCTGAATTAAATTAGGAGGGCGAAATTTTGAATTAATAATATAACTTACAGTTACTAAGTTTTCTGTTAATGAATGATTGTGTGGTGCTACAATAATTAAATAAAGCTGAGTCCAAAATAATTTGCTGCTATTAATATTTTTAGTGTGTGTAAATTCATTTTGAAGGGATAAAAATTTACTTTCGTTTTTGCAGCAGTCGTTATTATTTGTATCTTCTGTGCTTTCGGTTTCGCTGCAACAAGAAGTAGTTTCTGAATACAACGTTGCGTTTTCAGCTTTACCATCGCAGTAATGAGTAATAACATTTACGCCAATTGATGCAAAAAAATAAATACCAAAAAGAACTGTAAAAAATATTTTATAAAATGTAAATTTCATTAAATGTTATACAAAATTAATTTTTTAATCTAAATAATCAAAACGAGCCTTGCTTATCTTTTCTCTAATTTAAATCCTGCTTTTCGAATTATTTCTATAATTTGTTCTGAGGTTACGCCTTCTGTTTTTAGTGTAAGAATTTTATCCGGATTAATTGTATCTACATTCCATTCACTAACGCCTGCTATATTGTCTAAATGAGGCTTTACCGATGCTACGCAACCACCACAATTAATGTTTGTTTTAAATTTCAATTCTTGCTTTTCCATAATTTAATGTTCTTATAATTAACAAAACAAAGTTTCAAATATTTTGTGTAATATAATTGTAATATTTTAGATAAATATTGTAAAATTATATTGCTACTAAAATAAAAATTACAATTTTAAAATGGTTAAGCAAAAAGCCATAAAAATTTTTACGAAGCTGAAAAATATATTATTATTCAGTTTTTTATCATTTAAGTTTTTAAACAAGTAGTTTTGTTAAATATTTTGTTTTATTTTTGAGAAAACGAATAATTTATTAACTTTATAAAAGTTTATTTATATGGCACCATTTTTAATTATTTTTCTTGTGTTTGTTTTTATTGTTGTTATAACATCATTTACAACCATTCAGCAAGCTACTGTTGGCGTAACTACTATTTTTGGAAAATTTAACCGAATACTCAGACCAGGACTAAACTTCAAGATTCCTTTAATCGAAAAAGTATTTAAAAAAGTATCCGTTCAAAACCGGAGTGCAGAAATGGGTTTTCAGGCAGTAACCATCGATCAAGCAAATGTAAATTTTACGGCTATGCTACTTTATGCGGTGGTAAACAGCGATGAGCAAACTATAAAAAATGTTGCCTTTAAGTTTATTGACGACAGAAATTTTATGCAAGCCTTAGTACGCTCCGTAGAAGGTTCAGTAAGAGCTTATGTTGCTACAAAAAAGCAAGCAGAAGTGCTTTCGTTAAGACGAGAAATAGTTGAAGCGGTTAAAGACCAACTCGATAAAACACTAGAAGAATGGGGCTATCATTTGATAGATTTGCAGCTAAACGACATTAACTTCGATGAAGAAGTAATGCGCAGCATGGCAAAAGTGGTAGCAAGTAATAATTTAAAGGCTGCCGCTGAAAACGAAGGACAAGCCTTATTAATTACAAAAACTAAAGCAGCAGAAGCAGAAGGTAATGCCATAAAAATATCTGCACATGCTGAAAAAGAGGCTTCGCAATTAAAAGGACAGGGAATAGCGCTGTTTAGGCAAGAGGTTGCAAAAGGTATGGCCGGTGCAGCTAAGGAAATGGAAGATGCTAATTTAGACTCTTCACTAATTTTATTTAGTATGTGGACAGAATCAGTAAAAAACTTTGCTCAAGAGGGAAAAGGGAATGTTATTTTCTTAGATGGCAGCTTAGATGGAATGCAGAAAAATATTAGAGAAATGATGGCTATAAACCAATTAAACGTTACAAACAACTCAAAAACAAAATAAACACAACCAACAACATAACATGAAAACACAATTATTAACACTCGCTTTATCGTCAGCAATGTCGATTGGAATGTTTGCTCAAACCGGGCGAACTATTCAGCCCTGCAATACATTTGCAGCAATGGAGGAAGTTTTTGCAAACGACCCTTCAGCAAAATCTCGTTACGAAACAAATCAAAAATTGCTTGAAAACAGCTACAACGAAGCCATTAAAAATAGAGATAATCAAAAAACAACATCTGCTGTTTCATATACTATTCCGGTAGTGTTTCACATCTTACATGCAGGGGGTTCAGAAAACGTAAGCGATCAAACTTGTATTAATGCTTTAAATTGGGTTAATTTAGATTATGCGCGTATGAATACCGATACAGCATCAATAGCTCAACCTTTTAAAACCTCTTATATTAATTCAAACATGGTGTTTATGCTAGCTCACCTCGATCCTTCGGGTAATTGCACCAGTGGTATCGTACATCATTACGACCCTGTAAAAACCGTATGGAATCAGTCACAAGCATACACTCCTGGTTATTATAGCTATACATGGGATCCTACAAGGTATTTAAATGTATATGTAGTTCAAGCTATTACGCCTAGCGGAACTTTGGCACCCGGCTTAGTTATTGTAGGTTATACATACTTACCAGGAACATGGGGAACCGGAGCTTCGCAAGATGTGGTTGTGTATAACTACCAGTTTTTAGGACAAAACTCTCCTATTGATGCGCGTTCTTTAAGTCATGAAATTGGCCACTGGTTTAATTTAAAGCACACTTGGGGCTCAACCAATAGCCCTGGTGTATCATGTGGCGATGATGGCATACAAGATACGCCTATAACTAAAGGAGAACAATCATTTTGTCCGGCAAGTAATACGTCTGCTTGTTCGCAAACATACGCTCCTATGAATAACTTAAATAACGTTCAAAATATTATGAATTATGCCAGTTGCCCTCGAAACTTTACAACATTACAAACCACTGCAATGAGAAATGCAGCAGTATCATCAGTTGCAAATCGTGTAAATGTTAGCTCATCTGGAAATTTAACATCAACAGGTGTATTTAACACAACTGTAGTATGCGCTCCAATTTCATTTTTTTTATCAACAACAAATTCTTACACAGTTTGCTCTGGCAATTCTTTAACATTTAAAGATATGTCTTCAAATGCTCCTGTTACAAGCTGGACATGGACAGCCTCAAATGGTGCAGTTGTAGCAAGCCCAAACAATTCAGTTACAGCAATTAATTTTCCAAATCCCGGAACATCAGTTATAACACTTATAGCAGGCAATGCATCTGGTTCAAGCAGTTCTACTCAAAACATCACTATATTAAACGGTACTGCCCAAATTAATGGTACTTGGTTTGAAAGCTTTGAAAGTACTGCAAATCAAGGTTTGCCTACAAACTGGCAAGTAATTGGTGCAAACACACCAAATACAAATTGGACTCAAACTAACATGGCGGCGTACGATGGTTTTTACTCGTTTTATATAGAGGGAGCAAACAATCCTCCTACTCAAGTAAGCACTTTGCAAACGCCAATGATTAATTTTGCAGCTTTACCGGGCAATACTTTAACTATTAATTACGCTTATGCAAGAAATTCCGCTTCAAATGGAGATATTTTTACAGTTTTGGTAAGTAAAGACTGCGGAGGTTCGTGGCAATCTTTAGCATCACTTTCGGCTTCGCAGATGCAATCAGGTTCGGGCGGTATCTCTTCAACACCTTTTGTGCCTACACTTAGCCAGTGGAAAACCTTAACCTTAAGTAACAACACTCCTATTTGGAACTCAGTTAAAACATCATCAAATGTATTAATGCAATTCCAATTTACAGAAGACCCAACAAATGGCTATGGTAACCGTATGTTTATTGACGCTTTAAACTTAATAAACACCACAGCCGGGTTAAAAGAATTAAATGCTAAATACCAATTTGAAGTTTATCCAAATCCAAGCAATGGAGCGGTTAATTTGAAATTTACTTTAAACGATGGCGCAAAAGTGAAAGCAAGCATTGTTGACGTTTTAGGAAAACAAATAATTTCAACTGATGAAACTAGCTATAATTCAGGCGAACAAACAATTACATTAAATCAAAACAACAGCTTAGCAAAAGGAATATATTTTGTTAATGTAAATATTAATGGCACAGTTATTACTAATAAACTTGTTATAAATTAATATATTTGAAATGATTAACTAAAAGTCCCGCCAAAAAAGCGGGATTTTTTTTATGCGCATATTTTCACAAATACCGTTTTTGAGAATTTTAATTCCTCTTATATTAGGAATTACAACAAGCCTGTTTTTTATAAATACATTATATTTTTCTGGCACAGTATTTATTTTTCAGCTCCTTGTTGTTGCTGTTTTATATTGTGTACAATTAAAAATATACAAATTAAGGTTTGCTTTTTTAATAGCTTCCGATGCTTTTTTATTTATGTTTGGAATTAACTTAACATACAACGCAATCTCTATAAACAACCCAAAATCATTTGAAAATATTTCTTCAAAAAATAGTGCAGATGTGTTAGTTGTTCAAGCGAGCGACATACCCGTAAAATACCAAAAATTTACAAAAATTGCGGTAAATATTTTAGCGCTTAGGCATAATGATTCGCTAATAAATTGTGTAGGGAAAAGCATTGTTTATTATAAAAACGATTTAAAACATAATGTAATTAAGCCCGGTAGCATTTTTGCAATAAAGACAAAACTTACTGAAATTAATCCACCATTAAATCCGCATGAATTTGATTACAAATCCTATTTACAGTACAAAAACATTAATTATACTTTATTTGCCGATTCAACAAATTTTAAAATTATTGATACTATTCACAAGCTACCAATTTTAATTCAATTTGGATTAGATATTAAAAGCTCCATAATAAGTAATCTTAAAAACTCAAACCTTACAAACGATGCTTTTTCAATTTGTGCAGCTTTAATAACAGGATATGACGATGAAATTGATAGAAACACCATGCAAGCTTTTAGTTACTCCGGAACACTGCACGTACTTTCAGTTAGTGGTTTACATACCGGCTTAATCTATTTAATATTATCATTTTTATGGAATTTATTTGATAAAAACAAAAGGTTTAAAACCGAAAAATTTATAATAATAAGTTCATTACTTTGGATATTTGCTTTAATAACAGGCTTTAGCAGTCCGGTACTAAGAGCTGTTATTATGTTTAATTTAGTAGGCTTTGGAGCAATTTTTTTTAGAAACTCAGCTAAAAACCAAATTAATATTTTGCTTGTATCTGCATTTATTATTTTACTTTATAACCCCTTGTTTATAGCTGATATTGGCTTTTCATTAAGTTATTTTGCAATGCTCGGTTTATTTTCAATTCAACCCATTATTAAAAACTGGGTAAGTTCAAATAATAAATTTGTAACCTTAGTTTGGGAAAACATGAGCGCCGGAGTAGCCGCAACGTTTACCACCTTACCAATAACACTTTTTTATTTTCACCAATTTCCTTTATGGTTTTTGATTAGCAATTTAATTATAGTGCCACTAACTTTTATTTTGTTAATTGTTGCTTTTATGTATTTGTTTTTTAAGCTAAAAATTATAGCATTAATACTAAATACTTTAATTAAATTTTTGCTGAGTTTTGTTTATTTATTTAACTCTCAAAGTGCAATAATTGACTATATTCATTTTGATAAAATAGACCTTTTATTTTTGATACTGATTTTAATATTGATATTTGTTTTTTATTATTTTAGAAGGTATAAGCACGCCCTTGCAACATTGCTAACTGTTATTGTTTGGCAATGCTATAGCATTGCTGTAAGTTATTCCATACAAAAAAACAAATTTGTTTGTTTGTACCAAGTTCCTAAAATCAACGCAGTAGCTGTAAAAGATGTAAAAAAATGTGTTTTAAATAATTTTGACTCTTCCTTTTTTTTAAGAAACATTAAGCCCCATTTTATAGCAGAACAATGCAAAAAATTTACCATTAAAGAGTATAATTATATTGTGTTTGAAAAACACCTGATATTATTAACCCCTAAAAAAATTTATGCAACCATGTCAATAAACGATTCAGCTACAATTTTATTTGTAAGAAATAATTATAAAATTACGTCTAAACATATTTCTGAATTTAAACAACTTAAAAAAGTTGTGGTTGACGGTTCAAATACTTGGTACAATGCTTCTAAAATTGAAAATATATGTCGTAAATTTAAGCTCGAATTTTATAATACTGCAAAAAACGGAGCTTTTATTTTAAATAATTAAATTTTCGAAAAGAAATGAAATTACGAATTGGCGATAAAGTTAAATTTTTAAACGAGGTTGGCGAAGGCACCGTTACCCGAATTAAAGATAATCTGCACGTTTTTGTTGAGATGAACGATGGATTTGAAATCCCCTACCCCGCTAAGCAATTAGTTCCCATTCATAACGAATTAATTATTCATCGCGAATCAGAAAACATTGAATTAGAAGCCAACGCTCAAATTGCCGACGCTATTTATTTTGTGGTTGAACCTGATCACGATTTACCGCAGCTGATGAACGATTATAAAATTTATTTGTTCAATGCATCTTCTTACAATTTGCTTTATACTTATTCAATTAAAGACGATGCCTATTACCAAACTCTGAAACACGGCGAAGTTGGAGCCTTTCAAAAAATATTATTGAAACAAGTAAAACTACCTTTTTTTAACGAATTTAATTTTCATAAAACAGAGTGTTTATTGTTTAAAAACGGGCATTACAAAAGTCAATTACCTTTTGTTGAAATTTTGCATATCACGCCAAAAGTATTAAGCGGAGCAAAGCCCATTAAACACCAGGAATTTAAGCACCAAGTGTTTGCTTTTTTAATTAAAGATCAATTTTCACAAACCGATACCACTACTACTGAATTAAGTTTAATTGATATAGCACGGTTAAAAACAATTAAAGAATTTAAAACAAAAGCAAAAGTTTCTAAGTCTCAAAAAGAATATTTAAAATCGCTTGAGCGTGAAATAGATTTACACATTGAAGAGCTGGTTGAAAATCCAAACGAACTTTCAAGCCACGAAAAATTCACCATTCAACTTGAAAGATTTGAAAAAGAATTAGACAAAGCTTTTGAAGAAAATGTAAAAAAAATAATTTTTATTCATGGCGTAGGTAACGGAAAATTAAAGCACGAAATAGTATCTCGACTCAAACACATAAAAGGTATAACATTCCACGATGCGCCTCTCAAAAATTTTGGCGTAGGAGCAACACAAATAAATATTTAAAAATGATTCCATTTTCACCCCCAAGAATAGACGATAAAATTTGCAACGAAGTTGTTGCTGCACTCAAAAGCGGCTGGATAACCACTGGGCCGCGCGCAAAACTTTTTGAAACTAAAATAACCGAATATTGTGGCAACAAAGCTACACTCTGTTTAAACTCTGCAACAGCAGGACTTGAAATTATACTGCGTTGGTTTGGTGTTGGTGAAGGTGATGAAGTTATTTTACCTGCATACACCTATTCGGCAACTGCAAATGTAATTATACATTGTGGCGCAAAGCCAATATTTGTTGATGTAAATGCACATGATTTTAATATCTCTATTTCTGAAATAGAAAAACACATTACTGAAAACACAAAAGTAATTATGCCCGTTGACTTTGCAGGATTGCCTTGTAACTACAATCAAATAAACAGCATTGCAGATAAATACAAACACTTATTTAAAGCAAAAAACACAAATCAAACAACATTGGGAAGAATTTTGATATTGAGCGATGCCGCACACTCCTTTGGCGCATCTTACAATGGTAAAAAAACAGGAGCTTTAACCGATGTAAGTGTTTTTTCTTTCCACGCAGTTAAAAACTTAACCACTGCAGAGGGCGGCGCCGTTGCTTTAAACTTACCGGAACCATTTGATAATATTACAATTTACAAACAGCTCTGCGTAAGCACGCTGCACGGACAAAACAAAGATGCACTTGCTAAAACACAAAAAGGCAATTGGAAATACGATATTGTAGAAGCCGGTTATAAGTGTAACATGACTGATATTACGGCTGCAATTGGCTTAATTGAACTAGAACGATACGAAAACGATACTTTAGTGAAACGAAAAAATATAGTTGATAAATACAACGATATTCTTAATCAATATGATTTTTTTGAACTGCCTGTTTTTAAAGAAAATTACCGTGAATCATCGTACCACTTGTATCCATTACGAATTAAAAACATTAGTGAAGTGCAGCGCGATGAAATAATAAAAAATATTTTTGATAAAAATGTAAGTGTGAATGTTCACTTTATTCCCGTTCCGGCAATGAGTTTTTATAAATCTTTAGGTTACTCTGTTTCAAATTATCCGCAAACCTATCATAACTATAGTCGCGAAATATCTTTACCTGTTTTTTATGACTTAAATAATGAACAAATTGAAACAGTTTGCAAAGCTGTTATTGAAGCCGTAAAAAAGGTATGTTAAAACGTTTATTTGACATATTTTTTTCAACGATAGGCATTGTAATTTTAATGCCCGTTTTTGTGCTTATTGCTATTGGCATAGCCATTGAATCAAAAGGCGGCGTACTTTATTTTCAATCGAGAGTCGGAAAAAATAATATTGATTTTAAACTTTTTAAATTTCGTACTATGTTTATTGACTCTGATAAAAAAGGTTTGTTAACCATTGGAGGCAAAGACCCACGCATTACAAAAATTGGGTACTACTTAAGAAAATCTAAATTAGATGAATTGCCTCAACTGTTAAATGTTTTTTTGGGCACCATGAGTTTGGTAGGCCCTCGCCCCGAGGTTAGAAAGTATGTTGAAATGTACTCTACTTCGCAGCAACAAATATTGCTGGTAAAACCGGGGATTACAGATTATGCAAGCATTTATTATATAAATGAAAACGACTTATTGGCGGCTTCAAAAAATCCGGAGCAAACTTACATTAACGAAATAATGCCTGCTAAAATAGAGCTCAATAAAAAATATATTTCAGAAGTAGGAACAATCACCGATATTAAAATTATTTTACAAACATTTAAAAAAATTATTTTTCAGTAATTTTCAAAGCACGCTCAAAGCAATTTATATTTTAAAAGTTCAAAACATTTTCGTTTTAAAATGAGTTAATCTTTCAATTTATTTTAAATTTGGGTAAAATTAAACAACACAAATTACGTTGATGACAATTGACACAACTTTAATTGAACCCTTTAAAAAATTAGAACTTATTGCAAAAAAAGCAGTAGAGGGCTTTATTTCAGGTTTACATAAAAGTCCGTTTCATGGCTTTTCAGTTGAATTTGCTGAGCATAGGCTATACAACAAAGGAGAAAGCACAAGACATATAGATTGGAAATTGTTTGCAAGAAGCGATAAGTTATTTATTAAAAGGTACGAAGAGGAAACAAATTTAAGATGTCAAATTGTAATTGACATTAGTAGCAGCATGCTTTTTCCAAAAAATGAACCAAATAATAAATTAAACTTCTGTATATATGCAGCAGCTGCACTTTGCGAATTATTAAAACAACAACGCGATGCTTATGGCTTGAGTTTATTTGATAGTGAAATAATCAAGCATTTTTCTGCTAAAAGCAATCCTCAACACAAACAATTAATTTTTTCAACATTAAGCGAATTGCTCTCAAAAAGCGAATTAAATAAAAATACAAACGCCTTGCTGGCATTAAGTCAAATTGCTGAGATAATTCATAAACGCTCATTAGTATTTATATTTAGTGATATGTTTGAAAATATAGGCAATAGCGATGAATTATTTAACGCATTACAGCATTTAAAATACAAAAAACACGAAGTAGTATTATTTAATGTAACAGATAAGTTAAAAGAGGTTGATTTTGATTTTGAAAATAAGCCTTACCATTTTATTGATTTAGAATCTGGGCAAGAGTTAAAGCTTAACCCAAACGAATTGAAAGAAGCTTATGTTGAAAAAATAAAAAATCATAGAGATGCTCTACAAGTTAAATGCGGCCAATATAAAATAGATTTAATTGACGCCGATATTAATATGGGCTTTAATAAAATATTACATACATACCTTATAAAAAGAGCGGCAATGTTATAAATCGCTTAGTTTGCCAGGAAGCTTATTGCAGGGCTGTTTGAAATCTGCAAGGTAGCGCTTGTTTAAGTTTACCAATTATTAAAATCACTTTAAAAATTTATAGCCAACACCCCTAATAGAAAGAAAGTGCATTGGTGTTTTTGGGTTTTGCTCAAACATTTTTCTGAAATTTAAAATATAATTATCAATTGTTCTAGCAGATGCATTTTCATTTAAATCCCATAATTGCTCTATAATCTCATCGCGCGAAATAACTTTTCCTTCATTGTTTATTAAAAGTTTTAGCAAGCCTATTTCTCGTTTTGAAATAGTTATTTTTTGATTATTAGCAGTAATTACTTCAAAAGTTTCAAAATTTATAACACAATTCTTGAATGAAAAGGTTTGAACTTCTTCTTTATAATAGCGTTTAATAACGTTTTTTATTCTTAATAAAAATTCTTCTAAGTCAAAAGGTTTTGAAATATAATCATCGGCGCCAAGCTTTAAGCCTTCTATTTTATCGGGTTGATTATTTTTTGCTGTTAAAAATATAAATGGAATATGAGGGTTAATTTTTTTTACCCCCTTAATAACATCATAGCCATTGAGTTCTGGCAACATAATATCACAAATAACAAGTCCTATTTTATTTTGAAACTTTTCAAAATCTTGCAAAGCAGTAATTCCATTTGTTGAAATAATCACTTCAAAGTTTTCAATTTGTAAGTTTAATGAAAGTACATCTGCAATTGCAACTTCGTCTTCAATTATTTGAATTAGCATAATTTTATCTAATAAATTGGGCGCTTAGGTGAATTACTTTTTTTGTTTCGAAAAAAGGGTCTTTAAAAAAATCACTTACATTAAACATCAAACTTGTGTTATAATAATTGGCCATTTCTTCTTTTAAATCGCCTCCCTTTAAATACAATATGCCATTTGATAAATTATGCTTGCTTTGTTTTAAAAATTTTCCTTTTGTCCAACTACAAAATACAGGGAACTCAGTAACAGCTCGGCTAATAATAAAATCAAATTGGTGCTTAATTGTTTCAGCTCGAACATTTAGAGCTGTTACATTATTAAGTTTAAGCTCATTTTTTACTTCGTTAACTACTTTTATTTTTTTAGCAATACTATCTGCTAAAATAAATTCTGTTTCAGGAAACATTATTGCTAAAGGTATTCCCGGAAATCCTCCACCTGTACCAATGTCCAATATTTTTGCACCTGCTAAAAAAGGTTGAACTTTTGCAATAGACAAAGAATGTAGCACATGTTTTAACATTAAATTTTCGATATCTTTTCGCGAAACAATATTTATTTTATTATTCCACTCTGTATATAATTGAGGTAATAAGCTGTATTGCTGACTCTGTTTAGCTGACAAACTTAAAAAGTATTCTTCTACCAAACTCATTTTATAATTTATTCTTTTTTTGTACTAATGAGCTATAAAGCAACTCGCGTGCCCTAAATAGCTGAGCTTTAATTGTTCCTACGCTCATATTTAATTTAACGCTAATCTCTTCGTGCGACAATTCTTCGAGGTAGAACATTTCAATTATACGTTTGTATTTTGGCTTTAAACTGTTTATAATAATATGAAGGTGCTCTGTTTTTTGTTTTTTTATAAAAGTTTCTTCAGGGTCGAGTGTATTTGAGCGAATATTATTTGAATGTTCTTCTGATTCGTTTTCTTGTATTTTACGATCAATACTTAAATCGTTTTTTAATCGCTTTTTTCTTAAAAAATCAATGGCGTTATTTCCGGCTATTTTAAACAGCCATGTGCTGAACGCAAACTCAGGGCTATATTGTTCTAATTTTTTAAAGGCTCGTCCAAACGCTTCTATGGTTAAATCTTCGGCATCATCTTTATTGCAGCACATTTTTAACATAGTAAAATACACACTTTCACGGTAGCGGTGCAATAATTCAGCATAAGCCTTTTGATCGCCATTTAATGCTTTCTTAACCAAGTTATAGTCATAATAGGCTTTAGTTGATAAATTTGGGTTGCTATCGTTTAACTCGTCCACTTATTAGGTTTATAGGTTAGCTTATAAATGTGAAAAATAGGGTAAATAACTAATAAAATCCACTCGTAAAATAAACAAGCTATTAACAAATCTTTTTCACCAAGTTGTTTTAAAGCTTTATTAAAAATAATCCACTGAAGTATTATTTTTGAGACTAAAATTGCAGGAGCAAGTAAAATTGTTTCTAATGTAAAAAACAAAGGGATTAAGGATAAATAAAAAAAATATTGTGCAAAATAATTTAATCCCAATCTAGTTTTTGTAGAACCCTTGTATAGTGGCGAGGTTGTTAAATGCCTTGCTTTTTGCATGCACCATAGTTTAAATGTAGTTTTAGGTTTTGAATACGTAATTGAATTATGGCTTACACAAACTGCAACGTTATTTCTATTTGCAGTTTCATTTACAAATAAATCATCATCACCTGAAGAAACATGGTAATGGTTTTTATATCCATTTACACTGTAAAATAGTTTTTTTGTATATGCTAAATTTCTACCAACTCCCATATATGCTTTTCCTTTTATGGCAGCCGATAAAAAATTGGCTGCTATGCAAAACGTATCAAGTCGTATTAGTTTATTTAAAAAACTTTTTTTCTTTTCGTAAGCACCATAATTTAGCACTATTTGTTTGTCAACGCCAAAAGCATTCACCATTTCAGAAAGCCAAGTATTACTTGCGGGGTAACAATCTGCATCGGTAAAAACAAGCTTTTCGTTTTTAGCAGCTTTAATGCCCACCAACATTGCAAATTTTTTACCATGCTTATAATAAGCATCTTCTTTAATATTTGATTTTCGAAGGTTTGGAAAAATTTTAGAAAACTCATCAATTACATTTTCAGTATTGTCTGTGCTGCAATCATTAACAATTATTACTTCAAAATTTGGGTAATTTTGAGTTAAAATTTTTGGTAAAAATTCTGTAAGATTATCATCTTCATTTTTAGCGCATATTATTACTGAAACGGGCTCTTGCTCTATATTTTCATTTTGGGATATCGGCTTTTTATAGCGCGCTAATGGTAAAATGCTAAAACAATAATACAATATTATGAATAACAAGCCTATTAGAGCAATTATTGCTAAAATTTCGGGCACCCCAATAATATTAAATTGCGGAAAGTACATGCACTAAAGTTAAGTCTCAAATTCAAGCGAAATACCTTTATATTTGCAAATACTTAACAAATTAATTAACAACTTGAATTACACAGCAGCCATATTTGATATGGACGGAATATTGATTGACAGCGAGCCTTTTTGGCGCATTGCTATGATAGAGTCCTTTAAATCTATTAATATTCCTTTTACTGATGATGATTGTAAAAAAACTACGGGCATGCGGTTTACAGACGTTGTAAATTTTTGGTTTAAAAAGTACTCTATTTCATCTGTTGATAATACTAGCTTTGAAAACGGTGTTATAAACAAACTTGTTTTTTTACTAAAGCAAAATGGTAAAGCCATACATAATGTTAACAAGCTAATTTTAAGATTAAAAGAGGCAGGCTTTACTTTAGGCTTAGCAACCTCTTCTCCTAAAAAATTAATGCTGGAGGTTGTAAATATTTTAAACATGAACGACACCTTTGCTGTTTTAGAATCAGCTCAGCGTTTAAAATTTGCGAAACCACACCCACAAGTTTTTTTAAATTGCGCAAAAAAATTAAACGTTATGCCACAACAATGCATTGTTTTTGAAGATTCGCTTAATGGCGTTATTGCTTCAAAGGCCGCACAAATGTTTACAATTGCAGTACCTGATATTGAAAATTATAACGATAAACGCTTTAGTATTGCTGATTGCGTTTGTAAAAATATGGACGATGCTTTAAATTTTGTAAATAATAACATTTTGATTACTAAACTACACGCAAACATTGAAATTTAATTTAATACATACAGAAACTAACAGCAAAGCAAGGGCCGGCGAATTGCATACCGCACATGGCACTATTGAAACCCCAATATTTATGCCGGTTGGCACTTTAGGAACCGTAAAAGGTGTGCACCAACGTGAATTAAAAAACGATATTAATGCACAAGTTATTTTGGGCAATACCTATCATCTTTACCTTCGCCCCGGTACCGATACTGTTGAAAAAGCAGGCGGTTTACACAAATTTATTGGCTGGGATAAACCTATTTTAACCGACAGTGGCGGTTATCAAATTTTTTCCCTTTCGCATAAAAGAAAGTTAAGTGAAGAAGGAGCTGCTTTTAAAAGCCATATTGATGGCAGTTCGCATTTTTTTACACCTGAAAGCGTAATGGATATTGAGCGAATTATTGGCGCTGATATAATGATGGCTTTTGATGAGTGTACCCCCTACCCTTGCGATTATAACTATGCCAAAAACAGTATGGAACTAACACATCGCTGGCTCGATAGGTGTGTAAAACAATTTGAAAATACAAGCTCTAAATATGGCTATGAGCAAGCTTTGTTTCCAATTGTGCAAGGAAGTGTTTACAAAGATTTGCGCATAAAAAGTGCTGAATACATTGCCAATAAAAGTAGTTTTGGTTGTGCAATTGGCGGACTAAGTGTTGGCGAACCGGAACAAGAGATGTATGAAATGACCAACTTAGTAACAGAAGTTTTACCTAAAAATAAACCACGCTATTTAATGGGCGTTGGCACTCCAACCAATATTTTAGAAGGTATTTCGCGAGGCATTGATATGTTTGATTGTGTAATGCCAACTCGCAACGCACGTCACGGCTTATTATTCACATCAAAAGGTGTTATTAATATCAAAAATGTAAAATGGAAAAACGACTTTTCAGCAATTGATGAAAATGCTCACACTTTTGCAGACACAATGTATTCAAAAGCCTATTTGCGCCATTTGTTTAGCTGCAACGAACTACTTGGTGCACAAATTGCCAGTATTCATAACTTAGGATTTTATTTATGGTTAGTTACTCAAGCCCGAACGCAAATACTAAACAATACATTTGAGCAATGGAAAAATGACCTTATCCCTAACCTAAACAAACGTTTGTAATGTTAAAGTTGCTCGATCGTTACATATTATCTCGTTTTTTAAAAACATTTTTATTTAGTATAACACTTATATTATTAATTTTTATTGTTTTTGATGTAAAAGACAAACTCACTACTTTTACAACAAAACCTATCTCCATTAAAGAAATAATTTTCGATTATTATTTAATGTATATTCCATATTATGGAAATATGTTTAGCCCATTATTTGTATTTGTTTCTGTAATTTTCTTTACTTCCAAACTAGCGAGCAACAGTGAGTTTATTGCCATTTTAAGTTCAGGTGCAAGTTTTAAGCGTATAATGCGCCCTTATATATTGGGTGCCATAATAATAGGAGGTTCATCGTTTGTGTTGAATCACCTAGTATTACCAAAAGCATTCAAAAAGAAAATTGCTTTTGAAGACAAATGGATAAACAATAACTACAACAGCGAAGATCATAATATTCATAAAAAAATCGGAACTAATCGTATGCTTTATTTAGAAAGTTACGATAACCGAACAAACATAGCACAAAAAGTTACACTTGAAGATGTTGTTGGAAACAAACAAACTTATTTTTTAAGCGCTGATAACATGATTTGGGACTCAATACATAAATCATGGCAGTTAAATAACGTTTACGAACGATTTATAGAAGTTCAAAATCGTATTGATACCTTAAAAAACCAAAAACCAATTTACAAGCAGTTTAATAAATTTTATGATAAAAAAGAAATAAAAATTCCTTTTACACCTAGCGATATGTGGCGCTTTGAAAGTAAAATTGAAACAATGACCTATTTTGAGTTAAAAGACTATATTATTCGCGAAAAAATGAAAGGTAGCAATAGAATTGAATTTTTTGAAGTTGAGCAGTATCGTCGGTCATCTTTCCCATTTGCTACATTTATCTTAACTATTATTGCGGTAAGTATTTCTTCAAAAAAAGTAAGGGGTGGTGTTGGCTTGCAAATTGCACTAGGTTTATTATTGAGTTGCATTTACATTATGCTTATGTATGTTTTTACAACCATAGCAACTACAGGTGTAGCATCGCCGGCTTTAGCCGTTTGGACTCCTAATTTGATTTTTAGTTGTGTTGCTGTTTACTTTTACAGAACAGCTCAGAAGTAATATTTTTATTTAAACCAACTTGAATACATTAAATAATTATTGGCAATACGATTAATTTCGCCATTAATTAATTCAACTGAAATATCTTTTACTTTTTTTGCAGGAATTCCTGCAAATATACACCCTTCAGGCACCTTAGTACCTTCAGTTACAACTGCACCTGCTGCAATAATAGTATTTGAACCTATTTCAACGTTATCCATAACTATTGCTCCCATACCAATTAAAACGTTGTCGCTTATGTTGCAACCATGAACAATTGCGTTGTGACCAATTGATACATTATTTCCTATAATTAATTTTGTTTTTTGATATGTGCAATGTAAAACGGCACCATCTTGTATGTTTACTTTATTCCCAATTTGAATTTTATTCACATCTCCCCTAACTACAGCATTAAACCAAAAGCTGCAATCTTTGCCGGTTACAACATCGCCAACAATTGTAGCATTAGGTGCTATAAAACAATTTTCACCTATTTGCGGCAAAATATTATTTACTGGTAAAATTAAAGGCATAAAACTTTATAAATAAATTAAATTAATGCGTAGTCAATTACTTCGTTCATATTCGTAACATAGGTGAACTTTAGCCCTTTAAGGTAAGTTTGATTAATGTCTTCAACATCTTTTTTGTTATCTATACAAAGCATTATTTCTTTTATGCCTGCACGTTTTGCTGCTAATATTTTTTCTTTTATCCCCCCTACCGGCAGTACTTTTCCTCTTAATGTTATTTCTCCGGTCATTGCAATGTTTTTCTTTACCTTTCTATTTGTGAATGCACTTGCTAGTGATGTTAACATAGCTACTCCGGCGCTTGGTCCATCTTTAGGTGTTGCACCTTCAGGTACGTGTATGTGAATATTATAACTTTCAATAACATCTGTTGTTAGGTTTATTAAAGATGGGTGTGCCTTCAAAAATTCTAAGGCTAAAGTTGCGCTTTCTTTCATAACATCACCCAAATTTCCGGTTAAAGTTAATTTTGGTGATTTACTTTTGTTTAAACTACTTTCAATAAAAAGTATGTCGCCTCCTACTTGAGTCCAAGCTAAACCTGTAACTACTCCAACAATTTCGTTTCCTTGATATTTATCTTTTAAATGTGTTGGGCCTAATATTTTTGAAATAACCTCTGCATCAAGCGTTGGAATTTGTGTTTCAGTAGCAACGTGCACGGCTATACTCCTTGCTATTTTTCCTAACTTTTTTTCAAGATTGCGCACGCCACTTTCTGCCGTATAATTTTCAATTACAAGTTCAATTAGCTTATCTGAAATTTTAAATTGTGTTTTTTTAAGGCCACTTTCTTCAATTACTTTTGGCAATAAATGTTGTTTTGCAATCATTAATTTTTCCTCAATTGTGTAGCCACTCACCTCAATAATTTCCATTCTATCGCGTAAAGCAGGTTGTATTGCATTCAAATTATTACATGTTGCAATAAACATTACTTGGCTTAAATCGTAATCCAATTCAAGGTAGTTATCATAAAAAGTTTTGTTTTGCTCCGGGTCAAGCACCTCAAGCAAAGCGCTCGAAGGGTCGCCATGATAATCATTTCCTACTTTATCAATTTCATCTAATACAAACACAGGATTACCAACTTGTACTTTTTTTAAACTTTGAACTATCCTTCCTGGCATTGCCCCAATATATGTTTTTCGATGCCCTCGTATTTCGCTTTCGTCCTTTAAACCTCCCAAACTCATGCGAGTATATTTTCTGCCCAAAGCCTTTGCAATACTTTTTCCTAAACTTGTTTTTCCTACACCCGGAGGTCCGTATAAACAAATGATAGGCGCTTTTAAATTTCCTTTTAATTTTAGTACCGCCAAATGTTCTATTATGCGTTGCTTTACTTTTTCTAAACCGTAATGATCTTCGTTTAAAGTTTTTTCGGCATTTTTTAAATCAAAATTGTCTTTTGAATATTCGTTCCAAGGCAGTTCGAGTAAAAGTTCAATATAATTTGTTTGAATGCCGTACTCGGCTGCGGCAGTATTCATTCGTTGCAATTTTGCAATATGCTTATCAAATATTTCTTGTACCTCTGCACTCCACTTTTTTGTTTTTGCTTTTTCTTTATATGAATGTATCTCTTGCTCAAAGTTACCACTGCCAAGTTCTTCTTGTATGGTTTTCATTTGTTGGTTTAAGAAATACTCGCGCTGTTGCTTGTCTATATCTTGTTTTGTTTTGCTTTGAATTTGATTGCGTAACTCGGCCATTTGCAACTCTTTATTTAAAAACTCGAGAACCATTAAGCCTCTTTCTTTTAAATTTTTTATTTCGAGTATGCGTTGCTTATCGGTAGTATTTGCGTTTAAATTATTACTTACAAAATTTATTAAAAATGCAGGACTATCAATGTTATTAATAGCAAACCCTGCATCGCTAGGAATGTTTGGAGAAAGTTTAATAATCTCTTGCGAAGTTTGTTTTAAATTAGATATAATTGCTTGAAATTCTTTATCTGTTGTTTCCGGCTTAATATCGTCAAGTGACTCAACGCTGGCTTTATGATATGGGTTTATTTGAACAAAGTGTTTAATTTTAAAACGACGTTTTCCTTGTATAATAATCGTTGTATCGCCATTTGGCATTCGCAACATTTTAATAATAAAGGCGGTTGTTCCTATATTATACAAATCGTGTTCTGTTGGATCTTCAATATCTCCTATTTTCTGAGCAACAACGCCTATTGTTTTATCGCCTTTATTATAATCTTTTATAAGTTGTATTGATTTTTCTCGACCAACAGTAATAGGAATAACGACTCCCGGGAATAATACCGTATTCCTTAGCGGTAATATTGGCAGAATATCCGGAATTTTTTCTCCTTTAATATTATCTTCATCTTCGCTGCTAAGCAAGGGGATAAAATCAGCATCATCTTCAATTGCTTGAGTAAGGCGTATGTCGTCGGCATCATTCATAAAATTCATCGAAAATACATTAAAATTTACCTTAATGTACACAATTTATGCCAATGTAAATGTGCCGACTATTTGGCAGAGCTTATTTAGGCATTCGAACAAAAAAACTAAAACCGTTTTTTGAATATAATTTTCTCATTTCAAGATTTGTAAATAATTGTTTTTCGTCAATTGTTCTGCACACTACATAAGCAGGTTTGTCTATTTTGCCCCACGACATCCAGTCGCAAATAGCCCCACCATAAAACGTGTCTATTGTAAATATTTTATGCGCCGGATCTTTAAAAAACGCATTTATATACTTTATTTGCTCTGCATTTGTGTAATCACTTGGTTGGCGGTTACTGTAAAATAAATACGCATAACTTTTAAAGCCTTTTGTTTCGATGTAACATTTTTTATCTGAAACACTTTTATAGAATTGAATAGCTGAATTTTGCACAAACATTTCTGCTTTTGGAACAAAAAACAAAATGCTTGTAAACAAAAATAAAATAAAAGTTGCTATTGAAACATACAGCATTTTAGTTTTTTTATAAAACAAAACTCGATAAAATAAAACTGAAGATGTAATAAATAAAACAACTGTTATTATTTCAAACAAAGAGTTATTTACATCTGTTTTTAATAACTCAACAGCAATCTCGTCATTTATTATATTTAAATTAAGCAGATAGGGTTTAATGTAATTTAAACAACTTACGGCTAGCAATACCAGCGTCATTACTAATGAAATAAGAATATAACCTAATTTATAATTTGACGAAATCGTTTTTTCTTTAGCGTAATTTACTAAAAATTGAGTTGAAAAAAAACTTAATCCAAAATAGCAAAATGATGAGTAGTGTACAATTTTTGTTTTAACTATCGAGAATACAATTAGTACTATAAAAAACGAAGCAAGCATAATGATATTAGTTTTTTTCTGAAAATCATTGTTTTGTATTTTCTTTTTTATCCCTTCTATAAATAAAAGAGAAAAAGGAAAACATCCAATTAGTAATACAAACACATGATAAAAAATAGGCCCCTCATGACCGGCATCACCTGTTTTTAATAATCTAATTTGATAGTTTAAGAACTCGGTAATTATATGTGAGTTGCCTGTAAAATATAACATTAAAAACCATGTTGAGCTTATAAGTGCTATTACCAAAACATAAAATAAAAAATGAAAAGAAATAATTTGTTTAACTTCTTTAGCGAAAAGAATTGTTATAAAAACAGATGAGCCTAGTATTAATAAAGCTACCGGTCCTTTTGTAAGCACTGCAAAACCAATAAACAAAGCCGATAATAGTGCCCATTTTACTTTAGCAAAGCCGCTGTTGCTTAAATAATTTATTGAATAATAAATTGAAAGCAATATAAAAAGGTTAAACCAAGGGTCAATTAAACCTGATTTAAAATACAAATGTGGTAAAAGCATTGCCGAAAAGGTTGCCGCCCACAACAAACCAAATTTATTTGAATAAACTTTTTTACCTATGTTAAACAAGGTAAGCATTGTAAAAAAAGCACAAATAACATTTGGCAAACGCGCGCTAAATTCGTTTACGCCAAAAGCTTTCATACAAGCGGCCTCAAACCAAATAAACAAAGGTGGTTTTTCCCAAAAAGGTCGGTAATTTAATTGCACTTCGCTATAATTTTTTGAGACAATCATTTCCCGGGCACACTCTGCAAAATTTACTTCGTCCCAATCAAACAAATGGCAATTACCAATAAACGGTAAAAACACCAGGCTAACAAACAAAAAAATAATTAGCGGGATACCAAAACGACTATGTACAACTTTATTTAAAATAACTTATGTAATTGACAGTTAAATTTATTTAGTTTTTTTGTGTGAACAATATATGTATAAAATAAGCAAGCAAAAACAAAACTAATTAGGCTTCCAAAGGTAATGTCGTTTAACCAATGTTGCGATAAATAAACTCTACTAAATGATGCTATTAAAGCTAATGCGAGCCAAGCTATTTTTACCCATTGCTTATTTGTAAAAAAAATAATTGGTGTAAAAATCGCAAAAATTTGAGTTGCGTGTCCACTAGGAAAGCTATTGTGGATGTGGAGTTCAAGGCCTTCTACAAAAACAAGCTTTTTCTTAACTACCCAATCAAAGACAAAAGAAGGGCGATCAACTCCTTCAAAAAAACTGTATTTTAAAATAGTTGTAAACCCCGCCGATATTAAAAAAGTTATTGTACAAATAATCCCAAGCCTTACATTATATAAAAAAATGGGAATTAGCAAAAGAGGCAAAAAACGTCCGTCGCCTAAATACGTTATAAAATAAAAAAAAGTATCAAAAAAAATGTTTCCTACTACTGTATTTATTTTTGAATGAAGTTCATACTTATCATTATTTAAAATTAAAAATAATGCAAACCAAAACACCGTTAAGTATAAAAAGGCAACAAAACTATTTTGTTTAATAAACGCGCGCATTATATTTTTTTTGCTTCGTTCCAATACTTATCTAATTCATCAAGTTTACAATCTGCAATTTGTTTGTTAAGCGATTTAACTTTTTCTTCCATATAATTAAAACGTTTAATAAATTTTTGATTTGTGTGCTCTAGCGCATCTTCCGGATTAATATTAATAAAGCGAGCATAATTTATTAACGAAAATAAAACGTCACCAAATTCCTTTTGAGCCGCTTGAATATTTCCTTTTTTTCGTTCTATTTCAAACTCGTTTAACTCTTCTTTTACCTTGTCGTAAACTTGCGAGGGTTCTTCCCAGTCAAAACCTACAGCTTTTACCTTTTCTTGAATGCGGTATGCTTTTAACAAAGCCGGCATACTTTTAGGTACTCCGCTCAATAGCGTTTTGTTCCCATTTTTTTCAACTTGCTTTAACTGCTCCCAATTCTTTTTCACATCGTCTTCGTTATCTGCTTTTACATCACCATAAATATGTGGGTGGCGATAAATTAGTTTTTCGCACAAGGCATTTATAACATCAGCAATATTAAAATTATTTGTTTCAGACGCAATTTTGCTATAAAAAACAATGTGGAGTAATATGTCGCCCAGCTCCTTTTTTATTTCATCTAAATTTCCTTTTAAAATGGCATCACTTAACTCAAATGTTTCTTCAATAGTTAAATGTCTAATACTTTCAATAGTTTGTTTTTTATCCCATGGACATCGCTCGCGCAAATCGTCCATTATTTTAAGTAAGCGCAAAAATGCTTCAGCTCTTTTATCCATAAATTAACGGTCTAAAATTATAAAAATAATATTCTAAAATCCTATTTAAGTACATGTTAATCATTAAATTAAGTTAAGTAATATTTTTTTTGAAAAAATCAAATTATTTTATGACAAAAAATGATGTAATTTTATATTATAAAAATTATATGCAGAGAGATTTTGATGATAATAACGATGATTTTGATAATGGAAATGATTTTGAAGAAAGCTTAAAAAACTTTGAAGCAATGATTTCTGAGAACAAAACCTGCTTTTTTGATGCCGATCAATTAGAAGAAATTATTGATTACTACTTAAATTGGTTTAATTACGAAATGGCAAAAAAAGCTATTGATTATGCTCTTGAGCGATATCCATACTCGGGCATAATTAAAATCCGTTACGCACAATATCTATCCTCTCAACACTTTACGCACGAAGCTTTAAACGTTCTTAATCAAGTAGAACAATTTGAGTCAAATAACTTCGAATTGTATATGGCGCGCGGTTACATATATAGCCAAATAGGTTTGGGCGAACAAGCTATTGAGAATTATAAAAAAGCATTGCCTCTCTCTGAAAATAAAGACGAGGTGTACATTGCATTAGGCGTTGAATTTTTAAACGAAGAAAAACCATTAGATGCCATGTATTATTTAAAAAAGGCACTGCAATATAACTCAAAAAACGAAGTGGCTCTAAACGAACTTTCTCTTTGCTTTGATTTAACGGGAAAAAGTGAGCAAGCCGTTGCATTTTTTGAGAATTATATAGACAAACACCCATACAGCTATTTTGCATGGTTTAACTTAGGCTTAGCCTACAACAGATTAAGTTTATTTGAAAAAGCAATTGATGCTTACGATTATGCTTTAGCAATTAACGAAAAATTTAGCTCTGCCTATTTTAATAAAGCTAATTCGCTCGCTCAACTCGAGCGCTATGAAGATGCTATATCATGCTACAAAGAAACATTTAAGCACGAAGAAGGTGACCCAAGCACCTACTTTTATATTGGCGAATGCTACGAAAGCCTTCATAAATTCGAAAACGCTTTAGTTAATTACAATAAATGCGTAAAACTAGACCCCGCTAATGCCGATGCTTGGCTCGGAATTGGCGTAGTTCTCGATGCAATGAACAGATCAACCGAAGGTATCCACTACGCTAAAAAGGCTATTGAAATTAATCCAAATGATGCAGAGTCTTGGTATGTTTTTGCGCAAATAAATGAACGAATAGGTTTTTTAGAAGAATCTATTTTAGCTTTTGAAAGAGTTATTGAATTAGAATACGAGCGCCACGACGTGTATCTCGACTATAGCAACGTTCTACGAACACTTGGTCAGCTAAATGATGCCCTAAACGTAATACTGGAGGGTATAAAAAAACACCCAACCTCAGCAGAACTATACTACCGAATGGGCGTTTTATTAATAGAAAATAAAAACAAAAAAGATGCTATCGACTTTATAGCAAGAGGACTTAGCCTAAATTACGATGCATACAATACTATTTTTGAATACGCCCCCGTTTTGGTTAACGATAACGAATTAATAAATTTAATCTCTCTTTACAATGATAGAAACACCTAAAACTAAAAAAGTGAGCCATTCACCACTTAAATACTTACCCGAACGAACTCAAAACCCTCGTAGCAACGGAATTACAATGGTAATGGACAAAGGCCTTAGTTTAAGACAAGCCGAAGATTTAGTTAGTGCGTCAGGGAAATACGTTGATTTTATTAAACTTGGATTTGGAACTTCATTGGTTTCAAATAATGTAAAAGAAAAAATAAAATTATACCAAGACAACAACATCAACGTTTATGTTGGCGGAACCTTATTTGAAGCTTTTGTTATACGCAATCAATTTCAAGCCTATGTTGATTATGTTTCCGAACTAGGACTCAAAAGCTGCGAAGTAAGCGATGGCAGTATTACCCTAAATCACGAAAAAAAATGCGAATACATTTCTATACTTTCTAAAAACTTCACAGTATTAAGCGAGGTTGGCAGTAAAGAAGAAGGCGTAATTATACACCCACAACGTTGGATAAAAATGATGGAGGCTGAACTAAAAGCAGGTTCCTTTAAAGTAATTGCCGAAGCACGCGAAAGTGGCACCGTTGGAATTTTTCATAAAAACGGAAGTGCTCATGCCCTACTCATTAACCGCATCGTAAATAAAGTTAAACTTGAAAATATAATTTGGGAAACCCCTCAAAAAAGCCAACAAGCATATTTTATAAAATTGTTTGGCAGTAATGTAAATTTAGGAAACATAGCAGTTGACGATGTTATTCCTACAGAAACACTGCGATTAGGCTTAAGGGGCGATACTTTTTTTGCATTTTTACCGCCTGAACTAAAAACAGAAATTTAATCTCTTAATAAAAACCTCTATAATGAAAGAAATAACTGCCGATGAATTAAAATATCTTATTGATAAAAACGTTGACTTTCAACTGATAGACGTTCGCGAAGAATACGAACACGAAGAAAGCAATATAAACGGAGATTTAATTCCAATGGGCGAAATAATGGATAACGTTGACAAAGTGAGTAAAACAAAACAAGTTATCTTTCACTGTCGCAGCGGAAAACGCAGCGCCTCCGTAATTAACGCCCTTGAAAACCAATTCGGATTTAACAACCTCTACAATTTAAGAGGAGGTATTGTAGAATTTTTACAAACATTCCCAAACAAGTAACTAAAAAACATGATTGAAATTTTTAAACACCTTTGGCCACTAAGTATCGAAAACTTTCAGTGGATATTTAATAACTATGGCCTTGCCATATATGCTATTTTATTTTTAATTATTTTTATTGAAACCGGCCTGGTAGCTATGCCCTTTTTACCCGGCGACTCACTACTTTTTGTAGCCGGTTTTTTCGCCAGAAGTGGTATGCTAAATATTAGCTATTTATTTTTGCTTTTATTTGCAGCTGCTGTTTTGGGTGATAATTGTAATTATTGGATTGGCAGAACCTTTGGCTTAAAAGTTTTTAACTTAAAACTAAGAGGAAAAGCTATTGTAAAAAAAGAATATTTAACTAAAACCGAAGATTTTTTTGAAAAATATGGCGTTAAAGCAATTGTCTTGGCAAGGTTTGTACCCTTTATTCGAACCTTTGCCCCATTTGCAGCAGGTATTGGAAAAATGAACTACCGAAAATATTTAACTTTTGATATTATAGGTGGTGCTTTATGGATAGGTAGTTTAACTACAGCCGGTTATTTGCTTGGCGAAGTTGAGTTTATACGCAAACGAATAGACTTGGTTTGCATTGGAATTGTTCTAATTTCAATAGCGCCTGTGTTAATTACACTACTTAAAAAAAAGCTGGCTAAACAGCAAAGTTAAGCCTGAATTACATTATTAATTTTTGCGAAAGATTAGTAAAATCTATTCCATCAAAATTACCACTGCTCATCATTAATAAAACCTTGTTACTCCAATGCTGACTTATTAAATATTTTTGAAGTTCTAGGCTATCGGTAAAAACGTTAATGTCATTTCTTGCAAACGCATTTTTTACTTGATCAATTGTAATTGGTTTAAGTTTTTTATGTTCAATAGTGTGAGGATTAAAATATACTATCGCCTCATCGGCATAATCCATACAATTTTTATACTCAAGCAAAAACTCATTAGTTAAACTGCTAAATGTATGTAACTCCATACAGGCTGTAATACTTCTATTTTTAAATTGTTCTTTTACTGCGTTAGTTGTTGCCTTAAGTTTTGAGGGAGAGTGCGCAAAATCTTTAAAGAAAGAAAATGTACTGTTTTTATAAACAAGCTCAAGCCGTTTTGCTGCTCCTTTAAAACCGGCAATAGCCTTTAAAAACATGGCAGCATCAATATTTAAAAGCGCACAAACATTCATTGCCGCATTTAAATTCATTAAATTATGTTCTCCAAATATTTGTATCTCATACTTTTTACCATCTTGTAAAATAGATGTAATACCATCATTTATAACATAAGGCAACACAGCATAAGGTATTTTTTTCAACGAATTAGGATATTCTTTTTCGGCAATAATTTTCAAATTTTCGTCTTCATCACAATAAATAAGCGCACCATTTTTTTCAATCAATTCAATAAATATTTCAAATTGTTTTTTGTACACATCAAAGGTTGGGAATACATTAATGTGATCCCATGCAATTCCGCTTAATACTGCAATATTAGGTTTGTATAAATGAAATTTAGGTCGCCTGTCAATTGGTGAAGCTAGGTACTCGTCGCCTTCTATTACAGCAATTTTTGAAGTATTGCTAAAATTTACCATTGTTTTAAAGCCTTCGAGTTGAGCGCCTATTAAGTAATCTGACTCAATTTTGTAATAATGTAGCACATGTAAAATCATTGCCGTAATAGATGTTTTGCCATGACTTCCACCAATAACTATTCTTGTTTTATTTTTTGTTGCCTCGTACACATACTCCGGATAAGAGTAAATTTTTAAGCCCAATTCTTTCGCTTTTATCAACTCAAAATTATCTTCTCTAGCGTGCATGCCAAGTATTACGGCATCAATATCCTTTGTAATTTTATCAGGAAACCAACCTATTTTTTCCGGTAACAAACCGGCTAGCGCAAGCCTGCTTTTACTTGGCTCATTAATTTCATCGTCACTGCCTGTTACTATATAGTTTTTTTCGTGTAATGCTAAGGCCATGTTGTGCATAGCGCTTCCTCCAATAGCTATTAAGTGTACCCTTTGTTTTCCCATTAAAATAAAAGTATATTTTAGTTTAAAGCAAAACTTAGCAATAATTGAAATTAACTAACAAATTGCTTTTTATAATTGTGTTTTTTATTAAAAAAAAGCCAAGCTAAATTAGCTTGGCTTTTTATAGGAATATAAATATGTTAGTTTGTTAAACCTGTAAACCCACTGTCAGAGCGCATTTTAATAAATTCTACGTCATCTTTAGCCCATGCTTTTAACGAGCCATTTTTTTCAATTGCTTTCTTTAAGTTTGAAATAGCATCAGCATTATTTGCACTGCGAGCAGCAGCTACTGCACGTAAATAAAATCCATATGCTGAATCTTTATCATTACCTGCATCAAGTGTAGAGTTAACTGACCCTGCAGCGCCTGTTAATAGTTGCGATAAGGCTTTATTTACATTTTTAGCATCTCCAAAGTTACTAACAGCATCGCTGTATTTACCATCGCGAATATCTAAAATTCCCATGTTATATTTTGATTCCACTGAACCGCCTGCTTTTTTGTATAACTCACGCGCTTGAATACGATTACCATTTTTTGCTTCAATGATACCTAAGTTATTGTAAACAGCCGGCTGACTGCTTCCTGCTTTTTCGGCACGTTTAAAGGCATCTGAAGCTTCTGTTACCTTATTTTGCATTAGCAATACAACCCCTACGTTGTTTGAAGTTCTCCAGTCAGATGCAAATTGTTTTTCAGCAGACTTGCACACTTGTAATTTTGTGTTTATATCATTTGTTAAGCTTGCGCCATACAACAATTCTTCTACGTTTAAGCTATCAGGGTTGCTAACCATTAACTTTGTAATTTGCTCATCGGTACGAGACTTTTTATCTACATTAACAGTAACTTCTGAACGGCGTAATTTTGGTAATACTTTTTCAGCTAACTCAACATAAGTTTTTGATAAGTTTTTAATTTCTTTACGGCGCTGATTTGGATCGTTGTACATTGTTAACACACGTAAAATTAAATCTTTATCTGCCATTGTTGACTGCTCCATCAAGGTTTTAAAACCAGCCCAATCTTCATTAGTAGTCCCAACTACATATTGATCTTTTGTTTTTCCAAACTTTTGATCTTTGTTTTTGTTTTTTCCAAATTCAGACATTACTGCTGCTGAACCCGATTTTGCACGATCTTTTGCTAAGTTTTCATTTTTATCGGTTTCTCCGTCTGGAGATGCGTATGCAGAAACGCTAATACCTTTAAACTCATACCACTGTGAGTTAATATTTGTTTTAATAAACTCATTAAACGCCTTCATCTCTTCCGATTTCATTTCACCAGGGCGAACATTCGACTGATTAATTGCGTAATAGATATGCGTTGACTGATTAGCCGGAGTTGTTTTCACAAAATTATCTTTTGCCCACATTCCTTTTTCATCATTGCGAACCAATAAAGGCGTTGCATTTGTTCCATCGGCAATTTCAACCGGATTAAACTCTTTTGTTTTCTTTTTAACTTGGCCAACAGCTTTTATTAAAACCTTTGCATTACGAATACCCGGCTCATAAGCAAATTTTTCAGACGTATAGTTAAACGAGCCACCTGTTGTGTAGGCTATTTTTTGACCGCTTCCAGTAGCTTTTTCACCTACCAATACAATTGGTTTTAACGATTTTTCAACGCCACCGTTACCCTTAACCATTGGTGTAATAGTTAATGTTACTTTTTTAGCAAATAATTTTGGGCTAAATTTACCGCTTGCACTAAATTGAACGCTGTCGCCATGCATTTCAATGGGGTTTGGGGTAATTGAGTATTGTATTTCTTTTTGCTTTTTAAGCATTTTTCCCAAACCATCGCAGCTTGAAAGAACTAGTGCTACTGACAAACTAGCACCTATTGTACGTAAAAATTTTGAATTCATCGTTAATTATTTAGATTACTTTTAGTTGCTGCAAAAATATAAAAATGTTTAATATAAATGCTTTTTTTTAAGAGTTTTTACAAAATGATTACATGAACGCATAATTTTGAGTTTTAATAATTGTAAATTTGCGTTCTTTTTTGGAAACTAGCACTAAAAATAATCCATCTTTTCTTGTAAAGTTAAAAGGCTTTATTGAGTTAACTAAGTACAGACTTGGCTCCCTTGTTGTTTTTAGTGCCTTAATTACCTATTTTACCGTAGCTGAAACAATAAATTTAGTTCAAGTAATTGCCCTTGGGTTGGGTGGCTTTTTAGTTACTAGTGCCGCCAATGGCTTTAATCAAATTATTGAAAAAGAATTAGATAAACTCATGGATCGTACGCGAAATAGGCCCTTACCTCAAAACATACTCACAAAAGCCCAAGCGTTTATCTTTTGTGCTATTTTAGGCATTGGTGGCTCTGCCATACTTTGGGTTTACACCAACCCTTTATCGGGCATAATTGGATTTATTTCTATGCTTTTATACGCATTAGCATACACTCCATTAAAGCGCATAACACCCTTCTCTGTATTTGTTGGAGCTTTTCCGGGGGCCTTGCCAACTTTAATTGGTGCGGTGGCTTCAACTCCTAATTTTGGCTCTGTTGGCGTGTTTGCACTCCTATTATTCTTAATTCAATTTGTTTGGCAATTCCCACACTTTTGGACATTGGCTTGGTTTAACAGCGAAGATTACGCTAAAGCCGATTTTTACTTGCTGCCATCTAGAGGCGGAAAAAACGATGCTAGTAAGTTTCAAATACTGCTTTATTGCGCATTTTTGCTTATTTGTAGCATTTTACCCTTTACCTTTAATTTTGTAGGACTAATAAGCACTCTAGTTTGTGTTGTTTGTGGCTTAGCAATGGTGCTTCAAGCTTATATATTTTACAAATACCCAAGCGATGTTTTAGCCAAAAAATTATTTTTTATTATACTAATTTACCTCCCAACAGTACAATTAGCATTAATGACAAGGGCTTAAAACATAAAAACATTGATTAATATCACTTTTAATAATTTAATTACAAATAATGTGAACACTTCGGATTGAAGTTTAACTTTGTGGCAGAATTTAACATACAATTTTTATTCTTTAAAATACATGGAATCGCAAATAAGTAAAAAAGAACTTTATAAAATTAGAAAAGAAGAACTAAGGCAAGCCAAAAGAAAAGCCGCAAAACCAATGCTATGGCTTGGAATAGTTAGCATTGTTATGCTTTTTGCCGGATTAACCAGTGCGTACTTAATTAGGGCTGATAATGGCAATTGGAAACAATTTAACCTTCCTAATATCATGTTTATTAGCACCGCCTTAATCCTTACCAGCAGCTTAACAATGGTTTTAGCTCAATATTTTATTAAAAAAGATAACACCAAGGCTACTGCTCTCTTTTTGGCAATTACCCTTTTATTGGGATTTAGCTTTTTTTATACTCAAATCAGCGCTTGGCGAGAACTAACCTCTCAAGGTATTTATTTTTTAGGAAAATATGCCAACGCTTCCGGATCCTTTTTATATATCATCGCTTTACTCCATTTATTGCACATGATAGGAGGTTTAATTGCCTTAATGGTTTCATTAACAAAATCACTGTTGAAAAAATATTCTTCGGCTGATTACCTAGGAATAGAGCTAACTTCAATCTATTGGCACTTTTTAGATGCATTATGGGTATATTTATTTTTGTTTTTATATTTTTATCGTTAATATTGCACTCTGTATAATTCAACATTCTCTTTTATATGTCACATTCAACAACTCACGTTACAGAATTCGATGCTAAAGAAGCATGGAGTGGCGGACAATCTCCGTTTAAAATAAGCTATGGTAAAATGATGATGTGGTTTTTCCTCATTTCAGATGCCTTAACTTTTGGTGGTTTATTAATTTCTTACGGCTTCATTCGCCACAAATTTGGCGATATTTGGCCAAAAGCTGAACATGTATTTACCCACTTTCCGTTTATAAAACAACATATTCCGCTGGCCTACGTTGGCTTTATGACCTTTGTGCTCATCATGTCATCTGTTACCATGGTATTGGCTGTTGAAGCCGGCCATAGAATGAATAGAAAAGGCGTTATTGTTTGGATGTTTTGGACAATAATTGGAGGAGCAACATTTGTTGGCTCACAAGCTTGGGAGTGGTATAATTTTATTGTGGGAACAGATTTATTTACAAGTATTAAAGACTGTACAGATCAAGGTCACATAAGAACATTTTTTGATCACAATATTGGCGAAACCGTTACACGACACATACACGGTGCAAACATGGTAGTTAACGAATACGGTGTACCTCAATTTGCAAACTACTTTTTCTTTGTTACAGGATTCCACGGGTTTCACGTATTTAGCGGTGTTGTAATTAACTTTATCATTTTCTTAAACGTTATTAAAGGCACTTACGAAAAAAGAGGTCATTACGAAATGGTTGAAAAAGTTGGTTTATACTGGCACTTTGTAGACTTAGTTTGGGTATTTGTATTTACATTTTTTTACTTACTTTAATAAAATTTTTAAGCTATGGAATTTCACGATAATTATCCGCAATATGAAATAATGAGCAATCACGATGAGGCTCATGGAAAAAAATCACGCCGCACCCTTTGGAATGTATTTTGGGTCATGTTAGCTATCACAATTTTTGAATTAATAATCGGTTTTTTAGCACCTAGTAAAGGTTGGTCTGGTACTTTAGGGCTAAAAACACTGTTTATATCATTAACAATAGCAAAAGCAGCCGCAATTGTATGGTGGTTTATGCACTTAGGGCACGAGGTAAAGTTTTTTAAATACACTATACTTATGCCTTACATTATATTTATTGTTTACACTATTTTTATAGTTTTAACAGAGGGTACTTATGCCGGCACTAGTGGGCATTTTACTAAAGTTGACCCTATATTTAAAAAACAACAAGAAGCTTTAAAAAGCGGGCATCATGGCGGTGGCGAAGCACACGAACAAAGTTCAGCGCACGAAGCAACCGAAGCTCACTAGTTTTAACTCACACTGCTTTTAAATGAAAAGGAATGCTCTTGCATTCCTTTTTTGTTTATTTAGTTTTGATGATTATCTCTCTCTCTAAAAGCTCTTTTGTCAAGCGCAAAAAGAAATATAGTACTTGTACAGATTTCAATATAAATGAATTTTTAATTCCATAATTTTCTCTTAAATTTGTTGTTTATCAATTTTGTAAATTATGTCTAAAACTGCAGTTGAAAAAAAAGCTGTTTCTAATTTAAAATTCACCAAAGAACAATATTTGAAATGGTACGAAAGCATGTTGTTAATGCGAAAATTTGAAGAAAAAACAGGGCAAGTTTATGTACAACAAAAAATAAAAGGTTTTTGCCACTTATACATTGGGCAAGAAGCAATTGTAGCAGGTACAGTAAGTGCCACTAAAAAAGAAGATAAGCACATTACCGCCTACCGCGATCACGCACACCCCATAGCACTCGGGCTTCACCCAAAATATGTAATGGCAGAAATGTACGCTAAAGTAACCGGATGCAGTAAGGGCAAAGGAGGCAGTATGCACATTTTTAGCAAAGAGCATAATTTTGTTGGTGGGCATGGTATTGTTGGCGGGCAAATTCCTTTAGGTGCAGGCATTGCTTTTGCTGAAAAATATTTAGGAACAGACAATGTTTGTATTTGCAGCATGGGCGATGGCGCTGTACGCCAAGGCGCACTACACGAAGCCTTTAACATGGCAATGACTTGGAAATTACCTGTAATATTTGTGATTGAAAACAATATGTATGCAATGGGGACTTCGGTTGAACGCACCAGTAATGTTCATGACTTATGGAAATTAGGCTTGGCTTACGATATGCCAAGCAAGCCCGTTGATGGCTTAACCGTTGAAGCTGTTCATGAAGCAATTGAAGATGCCGTAGCACGCGCACGTAGAGGTGATGGACCAACCTTATTGGAAATGAAAACTTATCGCTACAAAGGACATAGCATGAGCGATGCACAAACTTACCGCAGCAAAGAAGAAGTAAAAGAATACCAAGAGCAAGATCCTATTTTAAAAGTATTGGCAACACTTCAAAAAAATAAATGGATTGATGAAAAGGGTATTGAAGAAATTGAAGCGCGCGTTAAAGATTTAGTTGATGAAAGCATAAAATTTGCCGAAGAAAGCCCCTATCCTGAACCGTATGAACTATACGAGGATATTTACTCAGAACCGGGTTACCCATTCATCAAAGAATAACATTTAATCGGAAAGAAAAACCATTTACAAAATTTTAATATATGGCTGAAATTGTAAAAATGCCTAAACTAAGCGATACCATGACAGATGGCGTAATTGCAAAGTGGCACAAAAAAGTGGGCGACAAAGTAAAAAGCGGCGAACTGCTTGCCGATATTGAAACTGACAAAGCAACGATGGAATTTGAAAGCTTTCAAGATGGTGTGCTACTGCATATTGGCGTGCAAGAAAAACAGCCGGTGCCGGTTGATTCGGTAATTGCCATACTTGGAAAAGAAGGCGAAGACATCTCTGCCTTATTAAATGGAAATACAGGCGGCAAAGCTATTGAAAAAACAGAAGCATCTACTGTAAATACAACGACTACATCTACCACCAGTTTACCCAAAGGCGTTGAAGTAGTTCGAATGCCAAAACTAAGTGATACCATGACCGATGGCATCATTGAAAAATGGCATAAAAAGGTGGGTGATAAAATAAAAAGCGGCGAATTGCTTGCTGATATTGCTACCGATAAAGCCACAATGGAATTTGAAAGTTTTCAAGATGGTATTTTGCTGCATATTGGTGTACAAGAAAAACAATCGGTACCAGTTGACGCAATTATTGCCATACTTGGCAAAGGTGGCGAAAATGTAAATGAAATTTTACAAATCGTAAATTCAAATTCTTCGGCACCTAAAGCAAATCAAAATACTTCAGCTACCGTAAAAGAAAATACAGCTGCAGTACAAACAAGCCACAGTACAAATATATCAAACGACAACCGCGTTAAAGCCTCGCCTCTGGCTAAAGCTTTGGCAAAAGAAAAAGGGATTGATTTATCAAAAGTACATGGCAGCGGCGATAATGGACGTATTGTGAAAATCGACGTTGAAAATTTTAAAAACAACTCGAGCACTTCTGCAAAAACAGTACTTACTGCACCTGCAATGCTTGGCACCGAAAGTTTTACCGATGAGCCGGTTTCGCAAATGCGTAAAGTAATTGCAAAACGTTTAAGTGAAAGCAAAAACACTGCGCCACACTATTACTTAACCATAGATATTGACATGGATAATACAATAGCTGCGCGCGAAGCAATGAATAAAATTACCGAAACAAAAATTTCGTTCAACGATATTATAATAAAAGCTGCTGCTGCTGCACTTCGCAAACACCCAAAAGTAAATGCGTATTGGATGGGCGATAAAATAAGAATTAACCACCATATACACGTGGGAGTTGCTGTTGCAATTGAAGATGGCTTATTGGTTCCGGTAGTTCGTTTTACCGATCAAAAATCACTTTCGCAAATAAGTGCAGAGGTAAAAGATTTAGGCAAACGCGCTCGCGAACGCAAATTACAACCACAAGATTGGGAAGGAAATACCTTTACAATTTCTAACTTAGGCATGTTTGGCATTGAATCGTTTACCTCAATTATCAACAGCCCTGAAAGTTGTATATTAAGCGTTGGCGGAATAAAACAAGTGCCTGTTGTAAAAAATGGCGCAGTAATTCCTGGTAATGTAATGAAAGTTACCTTAGCCTGCGATCACCGCAGCGTAGATGGTGCTACGGGCGCAGCATTTTTACAAACTTTAAAACTATTTATTGAAAATCCGGTTACTATTTTGGTGTAACACCAAAATTTAAACACAATTTTACTAAGTGCGTTTTGTAAACATTAAATTTATGTTGTTTGCACTCTTTTTTATGCAATATCTTTATTCAACATTTTTTTTACATACTTGCCTATAATATCAAACTCAATATTAACCACGCTGTTAACTGCTAAGTATTTAAAATTTGTGTGCTCAAAAGTGTAAGGAATAATATGCACCGAAAATAATTTACCTTGACCTCTTACTACCGTTAAGCTTACGCCATTTATAGTAACACTCCCTTTTTCAACAACTAAATAAATTTCGTTGCTATTCAATTCAAATTCAAATTCCCAACTTCCGTTAATATCAATAATTTTTTTGCAAAAGGCAACGCAATCTACGTGCCCCTGCACTATGTGTCCGTCAAACCTTCCATTTGCAGGCATACAACGCTCAATATTTACTACATCTCCTTTTTTTAATTTATTAAAATTACTTCTATTGAGCGTTTCTAAAATAGCACTTACTTTGTAACTAGTATTTTTTATTTCAACAACTGTTAAGCATACGCCGTTATGAGCAATGCTTTGATCTATCTTAAGCTCGTTAGTTATAGTTGATTCAAAATAAAAATCAATATTAGTACCATTCGATTTTAAATCAATTAGTGTAGCTGTTGTTTCAATAATTCCGGTAAACATGATGCTCCAAATTTAGCTTAGATATTTGGATTGTTTAATTATTTTTTGTAGATTTACGTTAATCTTTAAAAAATATAACGATGAAAAAGCTACTTTTTCTTTTAATATTAGGCTCAAACACTTTGTTTAGCCAGTTGGATACGCTCTATTTAAAAAAAGATCATAAAAAAATCCCTTGTAAGATAAATGAAATCACAGATATAGATTTTAGGTATCGCCTTGATAAAGACGGTCCGATTACTTACATTGATAAAAACTTAGTTTCGGCTTTTAGATTAGCGAGTGGCTATTATGAGCAGGTTAAAACAGATGAGCTCTTAGTTGCAAATCAGTTATCAAATGTTATGAACCGTAGAGAAGCTGTTAAACTGCATCCTTTTTCAATAGCGTTTAATCAACTTGCTTTTGCTTACGAGCGTGTTTTAAAAGTTGGTACCAATTTAGATGCAGAAGTTGGTTATATTAACTCAAATTTTAATCCAAACTATTTAAAAATATTTGATAATCAAGCGGCGTATAATCCAAGTGGTTACTATGGCTTTTATTTAAAGCCGGGCATTAAATTTTTATCTCATGGTAAAACTACTGTTAGGGGTGCTAAGTTTCAACACCCTTTATTAGGAGGCTATGTTAGTTTAAATTTAGCTCTTTCTTACATGCAATGGCAAGGTTTAACCAATACCTTTTACGACCCAAGTTCAAGCAGTTCCGTAACTTATAAATCAGATTATAATACAACTGCTTATGGTTGTTTTATAAATTTTGGTAACCAATCGGCTCTTGGTAGCTTTATTACGTTAGATTATTACATTGGTTTTGGTTACACAGGCCAAAGCGGAAGCATGACATTTAAGGGTTTTTATGACAATCCATATAATAACTCATCACAAATAGGGGTTTATCCTAATTATGGTTACATTTCACAAAAATTTGAACCAGGAAATTTTCATGGTTTTTTTAGATCAACTGCCTTGGGTCTTTCAATGTCAATGGGCTTTAGAATAGGCTTTATGCTTCCTGAACCAAAACAAAAAGCAAAACAGTTTTATAATTAAACTGTTTAAAAGCTTTTTTTTCTGTAACTAAAAATAAAATAATAAACCCAAATAGCTCTAATTATAGGTCTATTTTAAAAATGTGAAATTACTTTTTACTTAGACGATGAGAAATAAATTGAGAAACTGATTATATCGTTTTATGCGCTGACCTCATCTAGCATTAAAATACTTTGGGATAATTGGCTAACATTTTGTTAAACTCACTTTCAATTAATTTTGCGTGAGAACTTCTAATTCCAATTAACTTAATTTTTTCAAATTCATCGTCGTTATAAGTAATAATTAAATAACCTTTACTATTTACATAAGCTTTTTTAACGTCAATAAAATAAAATTCCTTATTTGAAAATAGCCATTGTTTTAGCTCAAACTTATTTTTATAAAAAACAGCAAATGGATTAATAAGCATCCATAAAGTATTAAAACTGATAAAAAGCGCCGGCAAAGGTAAAAAAAATGCTAGTGGCTTTACCATATCAGCTTCTTTGCCGAGTAAATTACTATAAGCTAAATAACAAAGTAAGGCGCTAAACGCTAATGAAATTAGTATATAGGATATGCTTCGTTCAATGTTAAATATAGGTTGATGTACTTTTTCTTTTGATTTCACAATGCAAAGTTAAAAAATATATGTATTACTCTTTTTTTAGAGGTACAAAAATTGTAACTTAGCTAAAAGGGCTGTTAAATAATATAAATGGTATTTGGTTAAAAAAATATTTATATATATTGTAACGTTTTTAAAAATTTTACGTTAAATACATTAAAGAATGAATAAAGAAAAAATGAACGGATACAAAAAAATATTTTTTTTACTTATAGCAATTAATTTAATTACTATTCGAATTTATGCCCAGTCATTTATTTCCGACAACCCAATTGCAGCTGTTTTAGATAGCCTGCAAACACAAAAGGTTTTTGAAAAGGCATTTTTAAAACCTATATTTCCTAAAAACAATAAATTCAAATATACACCGGATAGCGTTCCTGTGTTTGACGATTATTCTTACCAAGCGCGTTTGGCTAAATTAGATGCTCTTTCTCCATTTGACTTGGTTTATAACAATCATGTAAAATCATTTATTGATTTATATACCGTGCGCAAGCGCGAAAGTGTTAGCAGAATGATGGGAGCCGCTCAATTATATTACCCTATGTTTGAGGAGGTATTTGACCGATACAATATTCCACTTGAATTAAAACATTTAGCTGTAATTGAAAGTGCACTTATACCATATGCACGATCTAGGGCAGGTGCAATGGGCTTATGGCAATTTATGTACCCAACTGGAAAGTTGTACGGACTAAGTGTTACCTCGTATATAGACGATCGCTGCGATCCATATAAGGCAACGGTTGCAGCGGCCGAATATTTAAAGAGTTTATACTCTATGTTTGGTGATTGGCAAATGGTGCTTGCTGCTTACAATGCAGGCCCCGGAACAATTACAAAAGCTATACGCCGCAGTGGCGGAAAAAAAACTTATTGGGAAATTAGACCTTACTTACCTTTAGAAACACAGGGGTATGTACCTGCATTTATTGCAGCAAATTACGTTATGAGCTTTGGACCAGAACATAACTTATACCCTGCTCTACCCAGGAAAAGTTTTTTTGAAGTTGATACTGTAATTGTAAAAGAGCAAATGCATTTTGACCAAATTGCACAGGCGCTTGATGTTACAGGCGATGAGTTATTATATTTTAATCCTCAATATCGAAAAAACATTATTCCCGCAGGCGGTAATAGTATGTGTTTGCCTAAAACTAAAATTGGCTTATTTTTAACTAACGAAAAAGATATTTACACCGCCATTAAAAATCAACAGCAAGACAAAAATATTGCAAATGTTGTGGAGGTTAAAAAAACACATATTGTAAAACCCGGTGAAAAGCTAAGTACTATTGCCCGTATGTATGGCGTTAGCTTGAGCGACTTGCGTACATGGAATTATATTGGCCGCAGAGGCGTTCATGCAGGAAAAAAACTTGTAGTATATGTGCCTGAGCAAAAAAGTGAGGCCGTTAAGTTGGACATAAAGCCTGAAAGCAAAAACACGCAAAATATAGCTCAATCAAAAGAAACAATTAATACCCAATTAGCACAGAATAGCAAAAACAATTCTGTAACACCTGAAAACACTCAAAATAAAAAGACAGATTCAATTAATTATATTACCCATAAAGTACAAAAAGGTGAATCGCTATATAGCATATCAATAAAGTATGGCGTATCAACAACTAATATAAAGGAGCTAAATAATTTAATTAATTCTGAATTGCAGATTGACCAGTACTTAAAAATCAAGTCGAAGAATTAAAGCTTTTTAAAGCTATATCCTAATTGAGAGAAGTGCTTTAAACTTTTCCTTAATGCATATTTAACATTACTATATGCTTTTATGTTATCGTGAAACAATATAATGCTTCCAGGCTTTGCATTTTTAATTACGTTTTGTGCGCACTGCAAGTGTGTAATTTTTTCGTAGTCGTAACTAATTACATCCCAAAAAACAATTTTATACCCTAATTTATGTAAAGCTCTGTATTGTAATGGTTTTAACTGACCATAAGGAGGTCTGAAAAAATTATTTTTCACCAATCTATCACAAGCTTCAACTTCTTTTAAATAATACGAGGTGCTGTTTTTAAATCCTTTAATATGGTTCATTGTATGATTTGCAACCGTATGACCCTCGTTTATAATACGCTCAAAAATTACAGGGTTTTTTAATATGTTAGCCCCAACGCAAAAAAATGTAGCCTTAGCGTTATAGGCTTTTAACTCATCTAAAATCCACTCGGTTAAATCAGGTATGGGACCATCATCAAACGTTAAGTAAAGTGATTTATTTGTTGTGTTTACTTGCCATAAGGCTTTTGGAAACAAGCGCTTAACGATTGATTTAGGTTGAGGTAAAAATATTTTTTTTACATTCAATTTATTTTATGGGAGCTATACTAAATTTAATGTAAATGTAAACATCTTTTTTTAATCCAAAAGATCCCCCGTTTTAATCCAAACTATTCAATTCCATTACTGAATCTGTCGTTAAATCAAGCGGTGCTTCCTGCCATATTTCTTTGTTTTCTTTTTGACCTATTTAAATACTCACTTTCGTATAACAAAGCCTGCATCTGGAAGATCGCAGCACATTTCGAAATGCCGCTGTACCCTGAGTCTGTTAAAGGACACAGTAGCGTGTAATAACTAATTCCTTCAAAAGTCGGCAGCTTTACGAGCAAAGCTAGATCGAAATAGCAATTTCTTTTGTTTGTTTGTTTTTTCTTTTGCCTTATTTCACTTTTCATACTCTACCTCAACAAAAAATAATTTTGTGTTTTTAAACTAAAACGTGTTTGCACTTGGTATTAAACTATTCTATAATAGCAAACATTACAAATACCCACTAGTAAACACTGTAATGAACTTTTTTACACTTATGCAAAAGTATTATTAGATACTCATTAAGATTTTAAAATTAAAATAGAAGGGCTAACTGTTAGCCATTCCTCTTTTTGTTTTACACATTCCTTCCATGAATCTATGTTTAAAATACATAAATCAAATGATTTAAAAAGTTTGATTTCATCATTCGCCTTTGAAATTATTTTAGCGTTTTGCAGCTGGTTGGTAAAATTATGTTTTAGCTCAGGATATTGTACAAAAAGTTGAGTAGCATCGTAAATAGTAATTGAATGCGATACCGTTGAGAAAAATTTTTGTATATATATACTTAAAAAACTATCGCCTATAGTGTAAACAGGAATTATGATGTTTTTTGCTTCATTAAATTTTTTATCAATAAAAATTCCAACTGGCATAACGCTGTTTTTGATAATAAAATTGGTATGCTCATCAAACAATGTGTCATCGAGTATAATTTTTCGTTCTTTTATGGTTTGAAGTACTGTTTTAGGATTTAAAATTTTTGAAGTTAATCCTAAAATATTCCCTAATAAAGATCCTTTAAATACTGAATTTCCGAGTCCTATTAAAAGCAAATCGTATTTAGCGGAGTTTCTAAAATCAACAATTTCTTTATCTATATCGAGGGCTGGTTTAAAGTGCGTTGTTAAATCAACACTTAATTTTTGAGCTTCGCGCCTTACCGGATTTATGCTGTCTTTTTCATACTCTACTAAATTATACTTATTAAGCTCGCCGCTGGGCGAAATATGAATAGTGCTAATTTTAGATTGTATGTTTTTTGTTAACCAATAAGCTAAACGTAACATTTGCTTGCCTTTTGCCGGATTTCCATAGGAAATAAGCACAGAGTATTTTTCGCTGGCAATGTCTTCATTTATTTTTTCGGTTATTTTTGTTTTATCTTTAAAAATAAATTCAATTATATCAAGTGATGGTCCGGTCATAAAAGTTGTGAATAATGCCATTATAACCATCATTGCAAAAATTCGTTGGTCAATTACCCCAAGGTCAAAGCCAATATTTAGCACAATAAGTTCCATTAAGCCACGCGTATTCATTAACGCACCTATTGTTAAACTTTCTTTCCATGTTTGTCCAACATATCTAGCTGCAAAAGCGCTGCCTATAAACTTTCCTGTAACGCCTATTCCAATAATCATTGCGCAATCATACCATAAGTTAGCTTCGTCAAGCAAGCCAATTTGAGTTCTTAAACCGGTGTAAACAAAAAATAAAGGTAAGAGTAAAACATGCGACACGTCTTCAACTTTTTCAATAAATACATTTCTAAAATTAATATTTTCGGGCATTATTACACCTGCCATAAATGCCCCAAACAGAGCGTGTATGCCAATCATTTCACTTAAATATGCAGAAGTAATAAGGGTAAAGAAAAAAACTGCAACAACGGGCTTTGTTAGGCCTTCTTTACTTGAGTATTTTTCACCTAATTGGCGCAAAAATGGTTGAACAATTTTTAGCATAAACAAAACGTATAATAATGCTGCTAACAAAGTATATAAAGAGCTAACAAAAGAACCGGCTTTAACAATAGCTATAACAGCCGCTAAACCACACCATGCCGTTATATCATCTATTGCAGCACATGTTAACGCAATTGTGCCTAGTTTTGTTTTTGAAATTTGACGCTCTTGAACAATTCGTGCCAATACCGGGAAAGCAGTTACGCTCATTGAAATACCAATAAATAAGGCAAATGAAATAAAATTAACATGATCGGGTGAATATTGTTTGTAAATAAAATACGCGAAACTTACACCGAGTGAAAAAGGAATGATAATGCTGGCATGGCTGATAACTAAGGCTTCGTTAGCTTTTGTTCTTAAAACTTTAAAATCAATTTCCATACCAATAACAAACATGAATAAGATTAAACCTATTTGGCTTAAAAATTTCAAATTAGCTAAAGACGTAACGGGGAAAAGAGCTGCAAAAGCTTCCGGAGCATATCTTCCTAATATAGTTGGACCAAGCACTATACCTGCCACAATTTCACCAATTACCGAAGGTTGACCTATTTTTTTAAAGACATATCCAATTATTCTTGCAACTAAAATAATGGTGATAATTTGTAGCATTAAGGTACTTAAAGGCTCAGTAGTGTTATGCTTTAAGGAATCATAAAATTGAGAAACAGAATTTATATCTTGAATTTTTGAGGCCTCTGTTTCAAACGCTGCTGCACTCTGCAATTTTTTACCTTGTTGAAATACTTGCCAAACTAAGAGCGAGAAAAAAACAACTGTAACTAAATAAAAAAGAGTATTTTTTGATTTTTTAATAGGCCTACTATTTTAGGCAAAAATACAAAAAAAATATTTTTAACTGTTCCTACAAAATAATTATAGCTTATATTCGTTAGCTTATTTTTAACCTTATTATACAAAAAAATCATATCGTACTATTTTTGTTTTTAACAAACATTTTGTTCGCTCAAAAAGCAAAAATATCTGGCATTGTTAAAGGAACAGATGATGATCCTATACCGGGCGTATCAATTGTTGTAAAAGAAAATGTAAATCAATATACCCAAACTAATGCAGCCGGTTACTACGAGTTGGAGGTGGATGCAGAAAAGCCAATCAATGTTATTTTTTCTAACATTAGTTTTACGGCAAAATCAATTGCCTTTCATTTAAAAAGCGGCGAAGTTAAAATGTTTAATACAGTTATGTCGTTTAAAAATACACTTAAAGCTGTTGAAATTATTGACCAAAAAACCAGAGCAGAAGAAATTACATCGCTAAACACTAAGTGGTTTAATCAGTTGCCAACAACTACCGGAAACATCGAAGATTTAATTAAAACTCAAATAGGTGTTAGTAGCAACAACGAATTAAGTAGTGGTTATAGTGTAAGAGGCGGAAACTATGATGAAAATTTAATTTATGTAAATGATATAGAGGTTTATCGACCATTTTTAGCACGCTCCGGTCAGCAAGAAGGCCTTAGTTTTGCAAACCCCAACATGGTACAAAACATGAACTTTAGCAGTGGTGGATTTGAAACTAAATACGGTGATAAAATGAGCAGTGTGCTTGACATAACTTACCGTAAACCACTAAAGTTTGGAGGAAATGCATCAGCTAGTATTTTAGGCGGAAACATTCAATTAGAAGGCATAAGTAAAAACAGATTAGTTTCTTGGAATATAGGCGCTCGCTATCGAACAAATCAATACTTGTTAAACACACTCGACACAAAAGGCGAATACCGCCCAAGCAGTGCTGATATTCAAAGTTTTTTGACTTTCGACATTAACCCTAAGTGGAAAGTAGAATGGTTAAGCAGCTTTGCTAATAATCGTTATTTGGTAATCCCAAGCAACCGCGAAACAAATTTTGGCACCGTTAATCAAGCTTTACGTTTAACCATATACTTTGACGGGCAAGATTTAATGCAATACAATACTTTACTTACTGGTATATCAACCACCTATAAGCCAAACAATCAATTAAAATTAAAATTTATAACATCAGCCTATAACACAAACGAAGAGGAACTTTACACAGTACAAGGGCAATATTATATTGACCAGCTGGAAGCTGATTTAGGCAAACCCAATTTTGGACAAGTTGCCTTTAACAGAGGAATAGGGACTTTTTTAAATAACGGCAGAAATTACCTCAATGCAAATGTTTACAATGCTGAGCATAAAGGCACTTATTACTTCAAAAATAAAACCGAGTTTTTATGGGGACTTCGCCATCAAATAGAACAAATAAACGATAGGCTTGGAGAGTGGCGAATGATTGACTCGGCCGGTTACGTTATTCCATACAGCCCCACCGACATAACATTAACCGATGTTTACAAAACAAATATTAGTTTGTTTAGCCAGCGCACGATGGCCTACTCTCAATATAATTTCAATTATCGTTTTAAAGATTCATCGGAGTTGTTTGTAAATGCCGGAGTTCGCGCCAATTATTGGACATTAAATAAACAACTGGTTGTTTCGCCTCGCATCACGCTTTCGTACAAACCAAATTGGAAATACGATTGGATGTTTAAATTTAGCACGGGGTATTATTATCAACCACCATTTTACAGAGAATTAAGAAATATTGACGGCACTGTTAACACTTCGGTAAAAGCACAACTAGCAGTTCACTACGTATTAACTGCCGACAATAATTTTACAATGTGGGGTAGAAAATTTAAGTTTATTACAGCAGCTTATTTTAAAGATCTTCGCAATTTAAATCCTTATGAAATTGATAACGTTAGAATACGTTATTTTGCAAATAATAATAGTATTGGTTACGCTACAGGTATGGATTTTAGGGTAAATGGCGAATTTGTAAAAGGCATTGACAGCTGGATGAATTTGGGCCTGCTAAGAACTTACGAATACAGCCCAAATAACATTCACTACAATTATTATAATAAGGAAGGCGAAAAAATTGTTAGAGGTTATACGTTTGATCAAGTTAAAGCAGATAGTCAACGGGTAGATCCTGGTTACATACCCCGTCCAACCGATCAATTAGTTACTTTCAGTATGTTTTTTCAAGATTATTTGCCTAGACTGCCACAATTTAAATTTAACTTAAACTTACAATTTGGGTCGGGTTTACCGTTTGGTCCGCCAACACATATTAGGTGGCAGCAAATTTTGCGAATGCCTCCATATAGAAGAGTTGATGCCGGATTTGCATACAACATTTTAAAAGAAAATAGAGAAATAAAACGGAAAAACTTTTTAAATCATTTAAAAGACATGTGGATATTTGTAGAAGTATTTAATTTATTAGATGTTCAAAACACTGTTTCATACACCTGGGTACACGATGTTACAGGCAATATGTATGCGGTGCCTAATTACTTAACCAGTCGGCAAATAAACCTGCGTCTTCAAGTTAAATTCTAACGTAAATTACACTACCGGGTCAGCTTTTTTAATACCACACACTCAAAATGAATTGACTAAAAAACACATTCAATTTTAGATTAAAGACTTTGAACAATTTGTAAATATTGGTAGCTTTAACACTTTAATTTAAATAGTTATGCAACAAATAATAGAATGTGTTCCAAATTTTAGCGAAGGAAATGATTTAGCAATAATAAAACAAATCACTAACGAAATAGAATCAGTAGAAGGAATAAAACTTTTAAACGTAGATCCAGGTAAAGCCACAAACCGTACTGTTGTAACATTTGTAGGAGAACCCGAAAAAGTAATTGAAGCTGCTTACAGAGCTATTAAAAAAGCAGGCGAATTAATTGATATGAGCAAACATAAAGGCGAGCATCCTCGCATGGGCGCTACAGATGTATGCCCATTTATTCCCATAAGCAATATCTCAATGGCCGAAACAGCAAAATACGCCCAACAATTAGCACACAAAGTTGGAAGTGAATTAAATATACCTGTTTATTTATATGAAGAAGCTCAGCAAAATAAAAATCGTAACAACCTTTCTATTATTAGAAATGGAGAGTATGAAGGGTTTTTCAAAAAAATAAAACTGCCCGAGTGGAAACCAGATTTTGGCCCGGCAGAAATGGATGAAAAACGTGGCGCTACTGTTATAGGTGCTCGTGATTTTTTAGTAGCATTTAATGTAAATTTAAATACAACCTCAACACGTCGCGCAAATTCAGTTGCATTTGATGTGCGCGAAGCAGGCAGAATTATGCGTGAAGGAGATCCAATTAGCGGCAAAATAATAACAAATGCAGATGGTACTCCAAAAATACAACCCGGCAGTTTAAAAGCCGTAAAAGCAATTGGTTGGTTTATTGAAGAGTATGGCATCTGCCAAATATCAATGAACTTAACTAACGTAAATGCAACGCCTATGCATATTGCCTTTGACGAAGTATGCAAAAAAGCCAACGAACGTGGTTTGCGTGTTACCGGAAGCGAATTGGTTGGCCTCATTCCTTTAAATGCTATACTAGATGCTGGAAAATATTTTTTAAAAAAACAAAAACGAAGCCTTGGCGTAAGCGAAAAAGAATTAATTAAAATAGCTGTAAAATCATTAGGCCTTGATGAGCTTGCCCCGTTTAAGCCCGAAGATAGAATTATTGAGTATTTGCTAAAAGACAAATCTCAATCAAAATTAATAAACATGAATTTAAATGCTTTTGCAGATGAAACCGCCAGCGAAAGCCCTGCACCAGGTGGCGGAAGCATAAGCGCTTACGTTGGCAGTTTAGGAATTAGCTTGGCTGCAATGGTTGCAAATTTAAGTTCACACAAAAAAGGTTGGGATAATAAATGGGAAGAATTTAGCGAATATGCCGAAAAAGGCCAAAAATTAAAAAATCAATTACTAAGCTTGGTTGACGAAGATACAAATGCCTTTAACAAAATAATGCAAGCACTTTCGCTACCAAAAAGTAATGATACAGAAAAATCAATTAGAACTGCAGCAATAAATCAAGCAACAAAATTTGCAATTGAAATTCCATTAAAGGTAATGGAGTTAAGCTTTGAAAGTTTACAAATAATTAAAGTAATGGCAGAAATTGGTAACCCTAACAGTGTTAGCGATGCCGGAGTTGGCGCCTTGTGTGCAAGAACTGCCGTAATGGGCGCTTTTATGAATGTACGTATTAATGCTGCAGGATATAGCGATAAAGCCTTTGTTAATTCTGTTATTGAAAAAGGTAAGAAAATAGAAACTCAAACAAAAATGATTGAACTTGAAATACTACAAATTGTAGATAGTAAAATTGGTATTTAAAAATAATTTGGAATATTCATTCCAAATGAAGTATATTTGTAAAATAATTAAGTTTTTATGCCTAAAAATAAAAAGTTTAAAAGAGAGCATATTTTAGAAATAGCCTCTAATGTTTTTAAACAAAAAGGATACAACGGCACATCGGTTGATGATATACTCAAAGTGGCCGGATTGAGCAGAAGCAGTTTGTATGATTCTTTTGGCGACAAACACAGCCTTTACGTACAATCACTTGAATATTATAAAAATATTGATAATGAAAAATTAGGGATTTTAAACACCAATGAAGCAAATGGCTTAAAAAAAATAGAAAAACTATTTGAAGCCGTGCTAAATCACTTAGCTGAAAACCCTAACGATAATGGCTGTTTATTAGTAAATGCAGCTGCTGAAATGAGTAAACAGTGTTTTAAAACCAACCAAGTTATTTGCAATAATAAATCTGAAACAGAAAAGCTTCTTACTGAATGGCTTGAAAACGCTCAAAAAAACAAAGAGATTTCATTAAAAAAACCTGTAAAGCAGTACAGTCATTTTTTATATAATACTTTATGCGGTTTACGCGTAATGAGTCAGAGCGGAGCCGATAAAAAAGAATTAAAATCAATTGTTGACTTGACGCTTTCGGCACTTAATTAAATGTTACAAGACACACACACACACCTTTACCTGCCTGAGTTTGATAGCGACAGAGAAAATTTAATAAAAAAAGCATTAAGCTTAGGCGTTGAAAAATTTTATTTACCCAATGTAGATTCATCTACTATTAATTCCATGTTGGAATTAGAGAGCAAATATAAAAATAGCTGTTTTGCAATGATAGGGCTTCACCCATGCAGCGTAAATCAGACTGTAAAAGATGAATTACAAATTGTACACAATTGGTTAAGCAAGCGAAAGTTTATTGCCATTGGTGAAATTGGAATTGATTTATATTGGGATAAATCATTTTTAAAAGAGCAAATAGTAGCTTTTGAACAGCAAATTAATTGGGCACTAGAATTTAAGTACCCTATAGTAATCCATTGCCGTAACGCTTTTAATGAAACATACAACATATTAAAAGCATATCGTCAATTACCTAAAGCTATTTTTCATTGCTTTTCTGGCACATTAGATGAAGCAAATAAAATTATTGAACTTGGAGATTTTAAATTAGGAATAGGTGGCGTAATAACTTTTAAAAATGCAGGATTAGATAAAGTTGTAGAACAAATTGATTTAAAACATTTGGTACTAGAAACCGATGCACCCTATTTAGCACCAGTACCATATAGGGGCAAACGAAACGAACCGGTTTACATATTTGAAGTTGCAAAAAAAATTGCTCAATTAAAAAACTGCTCATTTGACGAGGTGGCAAAAATGACAAAAAACAATTCTGAATTTATTTTTAATGCTCAGTTATTTGATACTAGAGAGTAGATAGATTGAAAGTAGTAAGCAAAAGCGTTTCGCTAAGGGGGCGTTGGCGTGAATTTATTTTTCTTTAAAAATTCAACGAGATCGCCTAGGTTTTTTAAATGTGCATGCTGTCTAGTTATAAGCACGTTAAAATTTACATCGTTAGCATTTTTAGAAAAATAAATTTGCAACGATAGATAGACCTTTTGAAGATTATCATGAACCACCACCCGCATCATTACAGGGGGGCTTTTTCAAAACAATCATTTTTAAAATTAAACATTCAATAAAACTAACACGTTACACAAATAAGTAAAACGTTTAGGACACTATTGATCACGTGCTTAAACAAGTAAAAAAGTTTTTATATAACAGGAGTTGCAAATACTTTTTGAAAAGGCGAAAAATAAACAGCTATAGCTACAACAGATTTGAGTTTTGCATTGTGCCAAACCCATCAAAAGCAAGCGGATAGTTTAACATAAATAAAATACTCGCATTGTTTAAGCGTAATAAAAAAACCCGAAGCATTTACGCAACGGGTCAAAAAAAATAATATTAAAATTAATTAGCCGGCGATGATGAATCGTGCTTAGGCCCCTTAGCTTCAGTAACTACTAAAGCTCTTTCATTATGGCTAGTTCCGTTTAAAGCGTTTATCGCACTATTTGCTTCTGCATCGTTAGGCATTTCAACAAAGCCATAGCCTTTGCTACGTTTTGTTTGTTTGTCTTTAATAATACGCACGCTACTAACTTCGCCGTATTGACTAAAAAGTTCTTTTAAGTTTTCTTCTCTAACTTTAAAACTAATGTTGCTTACAAAAATATTCATGGTTCCTAAAATGTATAATTACAGTAAAGATATACAAAAAAATATAATTCCCAAAAATTTAGCTGAAAATTACTTAAAAATATCGCTTATGATGAAAGCTTGAATTACCGCGACTTCTTCTTTTGGCCCTTTCGGTGTTTTGTTTTGCTAAAATGCCCTCGCGATACACTCTACCTTTTGTACGAAATCTAGTGAACAAATTCCTGGTTTCGCGAACTTGCGCTCTACCGGATTTTGTGCTATGATAAACCCATGCCGGTCTATCTTTTCTAAAAAGCCTTGCAAATAAGCCTTTTCTGCCATTTCCAGAAGCAAATTTATCGGCATGGCCTGAGCTACGGTGTCTTTTAAAGATAGAGCCTTTGCTTTGATTTTTATGTTCGCGTTTACGCCCTCCTGATTGTGCATTTAAATCATTAATGAAGAGTAAAAACAATGTAATTATGAATGATATTTTTAGTAGTTTCACTTAGTTTTACAATTTTATGTAATTTTTTATGATTTTTAGCACTAAAATCTAAAAATATATTAAAGTTTTACAGTAAGATTTCAACAATTTTCCAATTTTTATCACTTATAAAGTTTTGATAATAATAAAAAAATGTTGTACATTTGCAGCCCATTTAAAATTACAAAAATGAGTAAACATTATGAGACGGTCTTCATTTTAACTCCCGTTTTGTCTGATGAACAGGCAAAGGAGGCCGCAAAAAAATTAAAAAAAAGCATTACTGAGTTGGGAGGAAAGGTAATAAATGAGGAACATTGGGGCTTACGCAAGTTGGCTTATCCAATTCAAAAGAAAACAACAGGTTTTTATCATTTATTTGAATTTACCTCTGAAAAGGCTGATATTGTGGCTAATTTAGAAGTAATTTACAAACGCGATGAAAGAATTCTGCGCTTTTTAACGGTATCTTTAGATAAACATGCAATTGCTTATTCTGAAAAGCGCCGCAGCAAATTGTCGGAAGCAAAACCAAATAAAAAGAAAGAAAACGCTTCGGCATAATGTTTAATATTAAAAGTTTAAATAAATGAGTGCAACAAAAACAGAAATGCGATATTTAAACCCTCAAACTAAAGAGGTAAGTCGTAAAAAATATTGCCGTTTTAAGAAGAGCGGTATAAAATATATTGATTATAAAGATCCTGATTTTTTATTAAAGTTCATTAATGAGCAAGGAAAGCTACTTCCTCGTCGTCTTACAGGAACTTCATTAAAATATCAACGTAAAGTAGCTCAAGCGGTTAAGCGTGCGCGCCATATTGCTTTAATGCCTTACGTAGCAGATTTATTAAAATAATTTATAAGGAGGAAAAAACAATGGAAGTTATTTTAAAACAAGATATTAAAGGCTTAGGATATAAGCATGATTTAATAAAAGTGCGTAATGGTTACGGTCGTAATTTTTTAATTCCGCAAGGCAAGGCTGTTTTAGCAACCGATAGCGAAAAACGCATGAATAGCGAAATGATAAAACAAAAAGCATATAAAGAAGATAAGCTTCGTAAAGAGGCAACTGAAAATGCTCAAAAATTATCAGATGTAACTATTAAGGTTGGCGCTAAAGCTGGCGAAAGTGGTAAAATTTTTGGTTCTGTTACTAACATTCAAATAGCTGAGGCTCTTGAAAAAGCGGGCTATAAAGTAGAACGCAAAAACATTGAAATTGAAGATTCAATTAAAGCGCTTGGCACTTACAACGCAAAAGTTAGATTATTTAAAGAGGTATCTGCTACTGTAAAATTTGAAGTTATAGCAGAATAAGAGTTTCGTATTTTAAATAAAAAGGCCTGCAAAAATTTGCGGGCTTTTTTTATTTCTTTTTTTAATTTATTAATTTGCCGTTGGCTTTTAATAGCTCTGTTTCCTCGCGCTTTAATTCGTAAAGTACATTTATATATCTCACTTTTATGTCTTCAAGGTATTTTTGAGATTGGAGTGTTTCAAGCAAGGCAGCCTTTCCATTTTTATATCGTTCAACTGATAGTTGTAATAGCTCTGTTGCATTTTTTAAATTCTCTCCCTCAAGTTTTAATATTTCAAAATTTTGTTGCAATAAAGTGTAATGCAAATATGCCATGCCTTCTACTTGAAAAATAAATTGCTTCGTTGTTAATTGCTGATTGAGTAAAGTTAATTTCCTTTGTTCAGTAATTTTTTTATTGTATCCGCCTGAGTATAATGTCCATCCTGCAGAAAGACTTGGCGATAAATTTAATTGCTTGCTAAACAACATAAAACCAACCTGACTTCTATTAAACTGTTCGTTTAAACCCAAATTAAACTGTACTTGTGGCAAGTAAATACTTTGAGCTTCCTTTACACTTTGTTGATTTATTAATTCGGTTTGCTTTGAAATATTTACAGAGGAATTGCTTACAGCTAATGTTTTTTTAAGTTCATCTAATTTAGGCTGATAATTTATAATAATTGAATCGCTTGGTAAAATGTCATTTTCAGAAGGCGCAACCATTAAAATATTTAAGTTGTATTTAGTTGTTTGTAATTGTTGTTTTAATTTTATCAAATCACTTTTTATTTTATTTTCTTCAGTTAAAGCCATTAACAAATCAACGTTTGAGCCACTGCCATAGTTTGATTTTAGGGTTGCAATATTTTTTAATTCTGAGTAAACTTCAATGTTTTTTTCAGCAGCTTTTATTTGATTGGAAAGACGAACAATATCAAAATAATTTAAAATAACTGAGTATGTTGTTACCTCCATTAATTGCTTGAGTTGAATATCTGTCAAATGCTCATTATACCCTAATCGTTTTTTTACTGCAAACATTCGAAAGCCATCAAATAATTGCCAAGCTGCATTTAATGTGGCATTTCCAGAATAAGAGTTAGCACCGGTACGCTCTTGTATTTGTCCGGTTAAATACTCTTGGCGAGAGTTAGATGTAGTTAAGCCTAAATTTCCATTTAAAGTAACCGTAGGCGACATTCCGGCTGTACCAATATTGTTTTGTGATTTTGCAATGGCTATTAAGTTTTTTGAAATAATTAGTCCGTAATTATTTTTCAATGCGTTTTTAATGGCATCTTCAATACTTAGAGTGTTTTGCGAGCTAGCAAAATAAATTAAAAAAGAAAATAATATCAAATTAATGCGTTTCATTTTTATTTTTTTTGTCGCGAATAATTAATAAATAAATCGAAGGGATCACATAAAGCGTTAGCACCATTGATAAAAGTAAGCCCCCAATAATTACAATGCCCATTCCCATTCTACTTTTTGAACCTGCCCCTAAGGCTAATGCAATTGGCAATGCTCCTAGCATTGTTGCAAGGCTTGTCATTAATATTGGTCTTAGTCGCGCTGTACCTGCTTCAATTAAAGCTTCTTTAATATTAGCGCCTTTTTCTCTTAATTGATTTGCAAACTCAATAATTAAAATTCCGTTTTTTGTAACTAAACCAACTAACATAATCATACCTATTTGACTAAAAATATTTAAAGTTTGATTAAAATACCAAAGAGAAAATAATGCCCCTGCAAGTGCTGTTGGCACAGTTAATAAGATAATGAAGGGCTCAACAAAACTTTCGAATTGAGCAGATAGAATTAAATAGATTAATAATAATGCGATGATAAATGCAAAAACGATATTTGATGAGCTTTCAGCAAAATCGCGCGAAGGGCCACTTAAATCAGTTTTAAACGAATCGTTTAATAAGCTTTTTGCAATTCTATCCATTTCTTTTATACCATCTCCAATTGTTTTGCCGGGTGCTAATCCTGCTGATATTGTTGCCGATTGATAACGGTTATAATGATATAATTGTGGTGGACTGCTACGCTCATAAATTTTAATTAAATTATCTAGCTTCACCATTTGTCCGCTCGCGCTTTTAACGTATAAATCACCAAGATCTGATGGTTTTTCTCTGTCTTGCCGTTCAACTTGCCCAACTACTTGATATTGTCTGTCGCCAATTGTAAAATAACTAAAGCGCTGTCCGCTTAAAGCAAGTTGAATAGTTTGAGCAACATCTAAAATTGAAATGCCTAATAATTTTGCTTTTTCTCTATTTATTTCAACCACTAATTCAGGTTTATTAAATTTTAAATTTACGTCAACTCCTTGAAACACCTGACTTTTAGAAGCCTCTTCCATAAACTTTGGTAGCTTTGATTTTAATTCGTTAAAATCGTTTGTTTGCAAAACATATTGTACCGGTAATGTTCCTTTAGGTCCGCCGCCCGATGTGATAGATTGTTCTTGAATAATAAATATTTTGCCTTCAGGAAATTGATTTAAGTGTTTGTTAATGTAGGTTGCAATTTGTTGTTGCGATCGATTTCTGTTTTGCGATTCAGTTAAAGTTAAGCGCATAAAACCTGTGTTAACTGCTCCTGAACCCGCAAACGACGGTGCGGTAACTGTAAGTAAAACTGTTTTTTCTTTTACCGAATCAGAAATAAATTTGGAAAATCTGTCCATTAACGAGTCGGTAGCTTCGTAACTTGTTCCTTCTGGAAGGGTTGCCATTACGCGCAACCAATTTCTATCTTCGAGTGGCGATAGTTCTGATTGTAATTGTCCTCCAAAATAAAAAATTGCAGCTATTGAAATAACTAGCACTGCAACAGCTTGCATAGGAGTTTTTAAAAATCGAGTTAAAGAGTTTTTAAAGCTTGTATCTAACCAAACAAAAAATGGTTCAGTTGCTTCGTAAAATTTACTTCGCTTTTGATGATTTTTCCGAACAAGCTTTGCATTAAGCATTGGCGTTAATGTTAACGAAACAAAAGCTGAAATTAGTACAGAGCCTGCTATTACAACTCCAAATTCTCTAAACAAACGACCTACAAATCCTTGTAAAAATATTACCGGCATAAATACTGCGGCAAGTGTTAGCGATGTTGAAATTACCGCCACATATATTTCGCGTGTGCCTTCAATGGCTGCTTGTTTTGGTAATAAGCCTTTTTCAAGTTTTTTAAAAATATTTTCGGTAACTACAATTCCATCGTCAACAACTAATCCCGTTGCTAAAACAATAGCAAGCAGCGTAAGTACATTAATTGAGTAATCCATAATGTACATAATAAAAAATGCGCCAATTAGCGACACTGGTATATCAATCAATGGACGGAAGGCAATGAGCCAATCTCTAAAAAATAAGTAGATGATAATAATTACGAGTATTAAAGCAATGATAAGCGTTTCTTCAACTTCTTTAATAGAGCGCTTTATAAATCTGGTGTTATCTAATGCAATATTAATTTTATAATCTGCTGGAAGCGATTTTTTTAATTTCTCATAACGCTTATAAAACTCATTCGAGATGTCAATATAATTTGCGCCAGGTTGCGGTACAAGCGCTAAACCAACCATTGGTATTTGCGACTCTTTTAAATTTGTTTCTTCGTTTTCGGCACCCAATTCAACTTTAGCAACATCTTTTAAATAAACCAAATTATTAGCATCTTGTTTAATCAACATGTTTTCAAAATCTTTAACCGTTGATAGTTTTCCAATGGTATTAACCGTTAACTCAGTTTTAATACCTTCAATTTTCCCAGAAGGTAAATCAACATTTTCTTTAGTAAGTGCATTTTTAATGTCTAACGGAGTTAATTGATAGGCCGCAAGCTCTTTAGGTTTTAAACGAATACGCATTGAATAGCGGCGCTGCCCCCAAATTTGAACTTGACTAACCCCCGGTATTGTTTGAAGATTTTGTGCCAATACATTTTCGGCATAGTCACTTACCTCTAACAAATTTCGAGTGTCGCTCAATAAAGTCATCGAAATTATGGCGTCGCTATTGGCATCGGCTTTAGTAACTACAGGAGGTGCATCTATGTCTTGGGGTAATTGTCTAACTGCTTGCGACACTTTGTCGCGAACATCGTTTGCTGCTGCTTCTAGATTTGTGCTTAAATTAAATTCAACTGTAATTACGCTTGCACCTTGATTAGATGCTCCCGAAATAGTTCTAATGCCTTCTATCCCATTAATTACTTTTTCGAGTGGTTCAGTGATTTGCGATTGAATTACATCGGCATTAGCACCTGTGTAATTAGTGCGAACAGTAATAACGGGAGGATCGATAGAAGGAAATTCGCGTATGCCTAAAAAAGTATAGCTGATAACGCCAAATAAAATTATTATAAATGACATTACCGCTGCTAATACCGGTCGTTTTACACTTAATGAGGCGATATCCATTTTAGTTATTTAATAATTTTAATATCCGAACCATCCTTTAAACTCAATAATCCTGTAGTAATGATTGAGTCACCTTCGTTTAAGCCACTAATTACTTGAATTAAATTATCGGTTCGTAAGCCGGTTTGAATTTTTACTGAACTTGCTTTATTATTTTTTATCACAAATACTTTTTGTCCTTTAAAAATAGGAACAATGGATTGAGTTGGAATGTAAATCGAGTTTACTGTAGTACCCAAGTCAATAAATACTTTTGCAAATGATCCGCTTAGTATGTTTTTATTTCCATTATATATAGCTCTGTATTTTATTGTTTTTGTTGAGGCATCAATTTTAAAATCACTTGCGTAAATGTTTGCTTTATAATGTGTAGTATCAGATAATTGGAAATCAATAGAATTACCTTCTTTTACAATTTGTGAATATTGCTCGGGTAACGAAAATTCAACAAACATAGGCGAAGTTTGCACCAAAGTTGTAATGGTTGAAGTGGGCGTAATAAAGGTACCTATGCTTATGTTTTTTAATCCAATTTTTCCGTTAAATGGCGCGGTAATGTTGCACTTTTGTATTTGCACTTCAGCAAAAGCTTTATCGGCATTAAACGAATTTAATTCATTCTCTTGGGTTTCAAATTCTTCTTTACTAATGGCATTATTTAAAAGGAGTTTTTTACTCCTTTCAAATTTCTGTTGCGATAAATTAATTTGCGATTTTATTTTTTGTAATTGTGCTTGAAAATCGGCATCATTTATCTTTACTAATAACTGACCTTTTTGAACCTGTTGTCCTTCTTTAAAATAAATGTCAACAACCCTGCCTTGTATTTCAGGTTTTAACTCTAATTCATTAAAAGCACCAATTGTTCCGTTTGAGTATATGGTATTGCTTATATTTTTTTTACTTGCCACAATATAGTTAACCGATTGAGGGTGCTTAGCATTTCCTTTGCCTTGCCCTTTTTGGTCGTGGTTTTCTTTTGGGAAGAAAAGAATTTTTAAACCAATTAAGAGGGCTACAAAAAGAGATATTAAAATTATTTTTTTACCAAATTTCATTTTGTGAATTTTTTATATTTAAAAACTACTGCGTTTGATGGCTGTTTCATTAGATTTTTTTTAACTGTATTTAAAACATCGCTTAAATCTTTTTTTTGCTTCATGTTTATATTTTTAAAGATTGATTTATCGAGATTTTGAAAAACAGATGCAATGTCAGTTGCGTATTTTTTACCTTTTTTAGTAAGAATAATAAAGTGTTTGCGGCGGTCGATTTTATCAGTTTCGCGTTTTACTAACTCTTTTTCTGAAAGATAGTCAATTACTTTCACCATAGCCGTTTTGTCAATGCGAAGCTCATCGGCAATGGCTTGTTGCGAGCATTTTTTAGGAGAATTGTATATAAAAAATAAAACCGAATAATATCTATCAATGTCAAGCTTCTCTAAATGCAAGCTAATAACCCCGTAATATAGCTTAGACATTACAAGTAAATTAGTACCAAAAGGAAGCTCGCAGTTATTTTGCATTTTTCAAAATAGTTGACAAATATAACTATTTATGAATATAACTTTTTATTATTTTAGATAAAATTGTATTTTTGAGCTTTCAAATTTTATGCACAAACTATCAATTATTTTTATTTTTGCTATTCAGCTTTGCTTCTCACAAGAAAAACATCTTAAAAATTTAACTCAACTTACTTTTGGCGGCGACAATGCCGAAGCCTATTTTTCACCTGATAATTCGTCAGTTTCATTTCAAAGTAATTATAAGAAATGGGGTTTACAATGCGATCAAATTTTTGTAATGAATCTTTCAAAAGAAAAAATTGACTCAACTTACAAACCAAAAATGATTAGCAATGGCAAAGGACGAACTACTTGTAGTTATTTTATGCCTAATGGTAAAGATGTTTTATTTGCAAGCACATTTAAATCAAACGACTCTTGTCCTCCTACCCCACATATTAAAGGCAAATACTTATGGGCAATATATAACTCTTTCGATATTTTTGTTGCCGATCAAAAGGGTAAAATAATAACCCAATTAACTAATACGCCCGGCTATGATGCAGAAGCAACGGTTTCACCAAAGGGAGATAAAATTGTTTTTACCAGCGATAGGAGTGGTGATTTAGAATTGTGGATAATGGATATTGATGGAAAAAATCAAAAACAAATTACTTTTGGATTAGGATATGATGGTGGAGCCTTCTTTTCAGCAGATGGTAAGCAACTTGTGTTTAGAGCATCACGACCAAAAACGGAAGAAGATGTTAAAGAATATAAAGAACTACTTCAAAAAGGATTAGTTGCTCCTACAAATATGGAAATATATACTTGCAATATTGATGGAAGTAATTTAAAACAAATAACAAATTTAGGAAAGGCTAATTGGGCTCCTTTTTTTCACCCTAGTGGAAAAAAAATTATTTTCTCAAGCAATCATCATAGTTCTAAAGGTTACGATTTTCAATTATTCATGATAAATACCGATGGCACTGGCATAGAGCAAATTACTAATGAAAGTGCCTTTAATGCTTTTCCTATGTTTAGTAAAGACGGAAAAAAATTAATTTTTAGCAGTAATCGTAAAAATGGTGGTACTCACGATACAAATTTGTTTATCGGCGATTGGGTAGATTAGAAATCTGATAGATTAATTTTTGAATTAAATTATCCCAAACAAAATTATCAGAAATTAAATTTAGCGCATTTTGCTTTTTGTTTTCAATTTCGTGCTTAGGTGTGTTAATGACATTAGTTAAATGCTCCGCAATTAATTTTGAATTACATTTAGGTAAAAGCCAACCCGTATTGTTGTTAACTAAAACATTGGTTGCGCCAACATTAGTTGCAATTACAGCTAACCCACTTGCCATAGCCTCTAAAACAACATTTGGCATGCCTTCGCTATAACTTGGGCACAAAAGAATGTCGCAAGCTTTAATTTGATTCAATAATTGTTGCTTATCCCTAACTTCACCAAAATAGGTGTGCTTAATATTTAACTTTGTTTTAGGAAGATTTCCAATAAAATAAAACTCGAAATTATACGATTGACACAAGGCAATTGCTTCATAAATTTCTTCAAGTCCTTTTCTTCGTTCATATCTTCCTAAAAAAAGAAACTTTAAGGGCTTATTAGTGTTTGAAATTGTTGGGGCAACAGTTTCTTTTTCAACACCGCTTGGCAATTCAATTATTTTAGTTGAGTCAATGCCAATTGATTTAATAATTTTTGTTATTTCTCCACCATAGCTAAAAACCACATCGGATTTTTTACATATTTTTTTTACGGGTAGCCTTAAAATAAAAACATGTTGCAGCCATATTTTAAAGGATATTGGTTGTTGAAACATTTCATAGCCATGAAATTTTACACCAATAGGGGGGCAAATTATTTTTTTTTTGCTTTTTTTATTTATTAAGTGCCATCCGGTAAACCCTTTTGTGTAAATAAAAGTATAACTACTAAGTAATGGCTTTATTTTATTATAAATTAATTTAGAATGCCTATAACTATTATACAAATAATGCCCCGGAAAATGTATTGATTTAGGAAATGGAATTATGGTTGAATTAATGAACGCTTTTTCCGTTTCGTCAAAAAACTCTAAGCGCTCTATATCAAAATTACTTTGATTAAAATGTACTAAATCAACATATATTTTATTTTTTGCAAAATATTTACAAAGGTAAAACGAGTGCTTTTGCATCCCACCCATAACGTAGGGCCAAATGCCATCGGTTATTAATGCAATTTTCAATGCAAAAATTTACTTATGAATATACATTACCTCTTTAACAGCATTAACTATTTTTGAAGCGTTAGGCAAACTAGCTTCAATTAATGTTGGTGCATAAGGTAAAGGCGTGTCAGCAGATGTAATGCGTGTAATAGGTGCATCGAGGTAATCAAACGCTCGTTTTTGTACCATAAAGGTAATTTCAGTACTTATACTGCTTAAAGGCCAGGCTTCTTCAACAATAATTAAACGGTTTGTTTTTTTTACCGAATTAATTATTGTATCGTAATCAATTGGTCTAACTGTTCGTAAATCAATTAACTCAACACTTATATTTTCCTTTTGCAACTCAATGGCTGCTGCTGCTGCTACTTTAAATATTTTACCAAATGAAACTATTGTAACATCAGAACCTTCTTTTTTAATATCCGCCACTCCTAATGGAATAATGTATTCCTCTTCAGGAACTTCAGCTTTATCGCCATACATTTGCTCACTTTCCATAAAAATTACAGGATCGTTATCGCGAATAGCAGATTTTAAAAGCCCTTTTGCATCATAAGGATTGCTTGGCACCACTACCTTTAATCCTGGACAGTTAGCGTACCAGCTTTCAAAAGCTTGCGAATGCTGTGAACTAAGCATTCCTGCACTTGCTGTTGGGCCCCTAAATACAATGGGGCAATTATATTGACCACCACTCATACTATATATTTTAGCTGCGCTGTTTATTACTTGATCAATCGCAACCAAACTAAAATTAAAGGTCATAAATTCAACTATGGGCCGCAAACCATTACATGCAGCACCAACAGCTATACCTGCAAAACCAAGTTCGGCAATAGGAGTGTCAATCACTCTTTTTGCTCCAAATTCGGCAAGCATTCCCTTGCTAACCTTATAGGCGCCATTATACTCAGCAACCTCTTCACCCATTAAAAATATTTTTTCGTTGTGGCGCATCTCTTCACTCATTGCTTCGCGAAGGGCTTCTCTAAATTCAATAACTCTCATAAACAATATGCTCAAAGGTAGAAATAATAAAAAATTATTAAAATAATATTGCATATTAAAAACAATGACTATATTTGTCATGATAAATTATGTCAAATACATTAGGCCATAAAATAAAAACGTTAAGAATAAAAAAAAAATATAAAATTGTTGAATTAGCTAGGCTTCTTAGCGCAGACTCCTCACTAGTTAGCAGGTATGAATCTGACAAAAGAATACCCACAGAAAGCCACATTAAACAATTAGAAACTATATTTGAAGTGAAACAAAACGAGTTGCTTAGTGTATATTTTGCGCAAGAAATAACTAAAAAAATCAAAAATTACGAATATGCTGCTGAGGTATTGAGTATAGTTAGCGAAAGTGTAGCAGGATATAAGCTTTTATTGAACTCAAAAAAAGAACAACATATTCCTAAGAAGCTTTCTAAAATTATTTTAAAAATTGACGAAATTAAAGCTAAAATAAATGAGCTTAGGCCATTAAATCACGTTCAAGAAAATAAAATAAACAATTACTTTAGCACGCTTTATACTTTTGAGAGTAATAAAATCGAAGGAAATACATTAACCTTTCAAGAAACAAATCTTGTTTTAAAAGAAGGTGTTACTATTGGCGGAAAAAGTGTAAAAGAACACTTAGAAGCTATTAACCATTCCGAGGCCATAACTTATTTATATGAATTAGTGGGGCAAAATGAATCCTTAAACGAAAGGTTTATTAAAAATATACACCGTTTAATTTTAAAAGGAATTGATGACTTAAATGCGGGCACTTATCGCAAAACAGAAGTTCGTATTTCAGGAAGCAACCATATACCGCCACAATTTTTTGATATCTCTGCTAAAATGGAAGGCTTAATTAATTATTTTAATTTGAATACCTCTTTACACCCGGTTATTTTAGCTGCTGATATTCACCAAATACTTGTTGGCATCCATCCTTTTATTGATGGGAATGGCCGTACTTCACGCTTAGTAATGAATTTAATTTTATTGCAAAATGGCTATTACATTGCTAATATTAAAGGTAGCATGGGAAGCAGACTAAAATATTACAAAGCCTTAGAAAAAGCACATGTAAATGGGAACATATTAGATTTTAGAATATTTATTGCAAATCACGTTTTAAAGTCCCTTAATGAATTTTACAATTTAATTAAATAGGGCGCAATATTGGTTTAATTTTTGCGTTTATTAGTTAAATAACGAAGCCTATGGTAAAAATTTACAATTCTTCAAGTTTAAAAAGCAAAGAAATTAAAAAAGAGGAGCTTTTGCTTCCTGACGTGGCGAATGCGCCAATTTTAATTATAAATTCACTTATAAATTACAGTAAAAGTTTAAAGTCTAGCAATCTTAAATTAATAGGTAAAACGCTTGTAAACTGTAGCTAAAATGATACGATTTTAGTGCTAACATTACTGTAATTAGGACAAACGACATGTTTTTCAATTAATTAGAAGCCTTGCTTTACAATGGTAGAATTGGAAAAGTCGGAAAACCCTCTGTATTCACTAAGCAAGGGCACGAGAAAATAGAAAAGAAAATAAAAAATCTAAAAAAATAGCTTAGCCTGCTATATTGAGCTACAAGAATGGATAGAGCAAGAATTAAAAAAAGAAGCAAAATACAATACCCTACTTAAATATGTATTTGCAATTTTGGTACAAAGGTAAAAGTAGCCCGCAAGAGTCACGTGAAGAAGGACCTATTAGCGGTTGAGGCTTTTAAAAAAATTTTACGCAAAAAAATAGTTAAAATTGCCCATAATTCGGGCGATTTTGCTATAATAAAAAAGGGACTTAGTTCTCTTTTTGAGCCTAAGTCCCTTTTAGCGGGCTGTCGTTTACACAGTTCGAACAAAAACCCTGAAAATATCATTGATTCTAAGGTACTTACAGTTAATGGCACAAAAGTACTTAAACCAGAATTATTTGCCAAAGATTTGATTAAAATTCATGAATTTCACCAACAATTTAGAGCCGAAATTCACAGGATTGTTAAAAATCAGTAATTCGACGAATTAGGTTACGATCTTTTAGAGCTTGAGAAGTCAGGATAATAGCGGCACCATTTTTAATGCTACAAATATTGGACTTTATGTATTAATTTTAAGCGACTGCAAATCTTATATTCTCGCACCAAAAATTGCTCTTCCCATTTCGTGTTAATTTTCCAATTTCTGAAAACTACAAAAGGTGAAATTCTGAGTGGTTTTGAAGGGTGTCGGATGGTCAACATTGAGACATTTGAGCCTATTAAAACCATTTTCGAATACTTTGGTAAGTGCTTCTTGCGAATACTGTTTTATATCAATTCCGCTGCATTTTTTTGGGCCAGTTTCTGAAAAAGTTCCTATCACCAATATCCCATTTTCCTTGAGGGAATTTTTAGCTGTTTCGGCATAGCTTCTTAGATCACTGTGATCAGTCAAAAAATGAAATGCAGCCCGATCGTGCCATAGATCATATTTTTCCGGAGGCGAGAATTTGGCTGCATCTCCCACTATCCACTTAATTTTTTTCGCCTTTTCTCCAAGCCGTTGTTTTGCTCTTTCTAATGCCACTTCAGAAATGTCTAGAACTGTGATATCAGTAAAGCCTTTTTCTAATAAACTGTCACTTAAAAAACTATCGCCACCCCCAATATCAATTATCTTAGAAGATTTTGAGATTCCAGATTGTTCGATAAACTCTAAAGATGTTACCGGGGTTGGTTGAAACCAACTACAATTTTCTAACTCCTTTGTTGTGTAAATATTTTCCCAATGCTTTTTACGATCAAAACTTTCCATGCTTAATTTATTTTAAGCAAAGGTATTTTGACTTTATTGGATTGAATTTATCATATGATAAATAGTTACTTAGCTCCTCGAATTCGACTTAAACTAACTTGAGTGATCCCAAGATAAGAAGCTATGTATTTCAATGGAATTCTTTTCAGCACGTTGGGTGATGCTTTCAGCAACGATTTGTAACGTTCTTCAGCGGTATTAAACTGTAAGCTTTCAATTCTTTGAACTGTGCTAACGTAAGAAGATTCAATAATTTTTCTGAAAAGTCTCTCCAAATCGGGATGATTATCAAATAAATTGAATAATCTATATGAATCAATTGCAATCATAGTAGTGTCCTCGATTGCTTCTATTGCTTTTTGTGATGGTTTACCTGTAAATAAACTTTCCGCTCTTGCAACAAAAGCATTCTCAAACTCAAAACTTTCAGTGATGTCGATGGCGTCTTTATAATAATAGACTCGAACCACACCTGATTTTACAAAATAGATGGTCTTGCAAGTATGACCTATATCTTGAACATTAGTACCTTTTTTATATTCATGCTCCTTGCTTATAGCAACTAGTGCTTCTTCTGACTTAGAGGAAATAGGATAAATAGTTTCTATGTGACGCAGAAATTCAAGCACGAACTAAAAATACCAATAAAAAGGTAAATAAACTGACCTTTTATATCTGTTAGGTATTTTAATCTACTGTTTTACCGATTTTTACCAACTGTGCCGCCATCCGAACCAAATATAAACCAAATCCTAGAAGATACGAGGGCTTTGGCTCAAATTTGGGACTTGTACGGTCACCTTCTTTCGGAGGATCAAAAATCGTTTTCAGGGCAAAAGTAGAAGCTAAAATAAATAAGGACGATTGCCTAATCCTTTAGTTTCTTTACATTTTTTCATATTCACTCAAGCATTATAATTTTAGCTTAAATCCACCATTAAAAATAAAACCATCTGTTGGCGCCCAAATCTGGTTATATTGTGGACTTTGAATTGTGCCTGTATATATTGGCTCAAACCTTGTTTGTCTTGTGTCTGTAAAATTTTCAGCATTTACAAAGAGGCTAAAATGCTTAAACATTCTTTCAGCAGAAATACCCATAACCCAATAATCCCTTTTTTTTGACCCATTGTTTAGGTATTGTTGCCCAGTATAAAACAATTCATAACCGATTCGCCACTTGTTCTCCTCTTCATACATAAGTGTTATGTAGAGACGATCTTTAGCTGTCAATGGGTTTATTCTTTCTACACCATAATGCTGACGGGCATCAATGAAGGTATAGCCACAATAAAGTGTTAGGTCTTCATACCGGAATTTCACATTTGTTTCAAATCCCTTAGTGTCCATATACCCACTTGCATTGACAAATTCACTATTTCCATTCGGTAAAACAGTTGAATTTAGCACTAATGGGTTATCCAGTCTGGTATAGAAGAATAGTTGATTAAATGAGAAAGACAATTTTTCAAAAAGTATAGTGCGATAATTTACATCCCAATTTCCTCCAGTTGAAGTTTCAGGCTTGACTTTTGAGTAATCCAATGGCTGAATATTTTGAAAGGCTCTTTCTTCAGCATCCTCAGAAAAAATAGTAGGCATTTTATAACCTAATCCACCTCCCAGTCTTGTTGTAATCTTTTGGGAAATTTTATAAAGCAGAGATAACTTTGGTAAAACGAAATAATTGTTCTGATTTGTACCGTCTAATCTAATCCCTGCTTCAACAACAAGTTTCTCAGTTGCTTTGTAACTATTCTGAATGAACAGCCCAGCAATTATAGACTTGTTCATTAAAACAAGCGAATCTACATTTGTTTGCTTGAAATCATCAGTCCATGCGGTGATACCTCCTATCCATTCCGACTTATTTCTGGGTAACAGAAAATTTATTTCTGAAAAACTTGAGATTTGTTTTCCTGAAAAGTCGTAGTTCGGTTTTCGTATTGTTCGATCAAAATAACCTATGCTGTTTTTTAGTGTAAGTACACCTTTGTTTTTAAATGATTTTTCAAATTTTAATTGAGTTGAACCTCGATTAGAGATGTTATCTTCAAAATACGAATGAATGCTGTCAGCCTTGTGATTTATTAGCTGCATATCACCGCCTATTCGGTTTTCTATACTTGTATTAACTCCAAAGGAAAGTGTTGCTGAAGAATCAATATAATAAAATAGTTTCGGGTTGAGATTAAAACGTGTGAACTTAGGAATATCAGACAATCCATCTTTATTTGGATCATAGGCCTGTTGTGAATTTTGAGAAGCAAATAAGGTAAGACCTATTTTTCTCCATTTCTGTGAATAGAAACCGCTTATGTCTAATGCCTTGCTATTATTTCCATTTACAAGTAAAGACAATTCTCGCTTTTCCATCGGTACTTTTGAAACAAAATTAATAAGTCCAGCGATTGCACCACCTCCATATAAGGTGGAGGCTGCACCCTTAATTAATTCAACCCTTTTTAAATCCAAAGGTGGAATTTGAATAATGCTTAAACCAGACGAGAACCCAGAATAAAGAGGAAAGCCATCCTTGAGTATTTGGGTGTATTTTCCATCCAACCCTTGAATTCGTATGCTTGCGTTTGCAGAAGTAGCTGATGTTTGTTGTGTTTGAATTCCTGTACTTTCAGTCAAAACCATTTTGACATTTGCAGGTTGCATACTTGCTTTTTCATCCAACTCTCCAGCAGAAATTGTTTCAACTCGTGTAGGTATATCGTCAATAGTTCTGCTGCTTCGAGTAGCTGAAACTACAACTTCTTCCATTTCGGTTGAAGCCGGTTTCAAGAGAATTTCAATAAGTTCTCTTCGCTGTAATGGAAATTCTACAGTATCCATTTTTTGATCGTAACCGACATAAGAAAATACGATTATCTGTTTTCCATTTGGTATATCTTTTATTTCAGCATATCCATTGATGTCGGCACTTGAGCCATTTGTAGTTCCCTGTAAAACAGCAGTTGCTCCAACAAGAGTCTCCTTAGTTTTACTGTCTTTAATTACTGCTTTAAAAGTATTCTGGGCAATTGAGACTAATGCCGCAGAAGTTAATAGAAAAGTTAATATGATTTTTTTCATGATAATTTAATTTAAGTTCAACAATAGATTGTCGGCTTAAATCAAATTAAAAGCGAGCGAAATTCGATAAAAAGTTTCGGTGGTGAAGAATGAAGTTCTTCTGAAATCGGAATGATTATTTCCGCTTCCCTAATTGGAATTTGAATCCTGAAACCTGATGCTGTAATTATATGAAAATCTTTCCCGTGATCTACTTTATCAAAGTTATGATTGCTTGAATTGTCCGCATGAATGTAAGTATCATATTCATCCCCCCAAGTGTTCTTTACATGGTCTGTATTGACTTCAAAAGCAGCTTGCAAATAAAACAACCCAGCTATTATAATAAATATTTTGAAAAGCCATTTCGACATTATGCAACGAAACTAGAAATTATAAAACATTTGACAAAAAATATGTAGGAAATATAGAAACATTCTAGGCTTAATTAAACACTTAAATAAAAAGCCTCAGTATAAAACAGAGGCTTTTTACAAACAAACTATGAAAAAATTAGTCCTTACCTTCTTCTTTGGTTGAAGGCTCTGATTTCTTAATGAAGTTGCCTTTATCATCAAAAATTACATCAAAATGCTCTTTCCCTTTTTCCATTTCGGCTTCATACATAACTTTGCCGCTCGCATCAGTTATTTTTGCTGCTTCTGATAATTTATAACCAACAAAGGTTTTAGTGCAATAGTCTGTAGCTGCTTTAGGTAGTCCAGCAGTTTTTATTTCCTGTTCCAATTCTTTGAAAGTTCCATCTGCGCCAAATACAGCAGAAGATTCAACTTTGTTTAAATCAAATTCTGCTTCAAAGTCTGCCCCTTCTTTTTCCCATACCTTAACTTTTGATCCGGGATACTTTTTAGCAAAGCCTGCTTTAACATTTGCCGGAACTTCTGCCTCTTTTAAGTGTTGTGCATTTGCATAGATAAACCCGAAGCATAATGCGATTGTTGCGATTGTTGTTTTCATTTTACTTGTTTTTTATATGTTATTATTTTCTAATCCAAAACTACTATAAGAATCTAAAGAAAATCTTAAGTTGTTATTTACTCAAAATCAAAATGTTTTTTATTAAAAACTATTTTCTAAAACATCAACTAAACTCAAGTCCATAGAGGCTAGAATTTCACCCATTTTACCGTCTTTATTTTTGGCACTAACATTAAGTCCTTCGAATAAATATTCAAAAGAATCTTTTAAATTATTATCTTTTATTTCAGGACTTAAAGCAAGCCATTCTTTTTTAACACCATCAATAGTTTGCTCGATATTTTTCCAATCAATCTTTTCTTGATTTAAAAGAGCAAGAACTTTGAAACCCATATAATCTAAATGCTCTATTCGTATTTGATTTTCAATTTTTTTAGTGTCAACAAAATTGCTTGTATTGTATTCAAATATGTCCGTAGACGCTAACGCCAATTGCTCATAATTTTTCATTTTGGCAAACTCTTTTAGCTTGTCGATTTGTAGCGAAAGAGATTTCATACTTTCAGGACTTAGGTTTTTAGCAAAAGTTCCTTCATTCATAGCTGCATCAACTTTACTGATGGACTTTGCAATGCCCTCATCATTTTTGTCCAAAGCAAATTCAGTCATATCCTCAAAAGGAGATAGAATTTGATCTAAATTTTCAAACACCTTTTGATTTGGGTCTTCTTTAACCTCAGTTTTTACAACTGCTACAGTTGCTTCATTAGGATCTTCATTAGTTTCTTTCGTGTTTTCTTGACAAGCTTGTGAGAAGAGTGTTACTGTTCCAAGCATTAAAAGTGTTAAGTGTTTCATTTTTTGAGTTTTTAATTTCTAATGCAAATGTGTCACGCAATTCTTAAGGAAATCTTTACTCATTCAGGGTAAACAAAAAGGACTGAGTCAGAAACCACAGCAGACCCAAAGACTCCAATACAACCTTCGATTTTTGTTTTTAGAAAAACTGGTTCAACAAAAGGATTTAACTGAGCTAATTTCTGTTTATCTATATTATCATAGAACTCCGCAGAATTTTTGTCTAATGATTGTACAAAAACGTAGGCTGTATCATTCAACTTATGTTTAAATGCAGGCTCTATAACAAATTGCATGGACTGCCCATCTATTCCCTTATCAAAATATATCGATCTTCCGAACTCTTTGATATGAAAAAAGCTACCGTTTGTGCATGTGCTATGAATTAACCCCAAGTTGGATGCGCCATACACAGAACTATCTATCATCCTGTTCATTTGAAAACGGTAATAGTTATTGCTCCCCGCAATATCATTAAAATCCACAATCACTCCTTCATGTTCGCCATAAACATCATGAAAAGAATGCACAAATGAAGTAGAACTAATAGAGACTTGCGGTTGATTTATTGTAGTAGATGCTGTATATGTTTTTCCTGCGTAAGTTACCGATAAGTAGTAGGTTTGTCCAATGATAGAAGGAATACTTCCTTTGTAATATGGAACCCACCTGCATCGAAAATTATCAAACACTGAATCTTCAACTAAATTATCTGTAGAAGTTCCTGTAATTGTTATTGAAGCTCCACGAGCAAATAATTGTTGTGGTGTAGTATTAGAGCTAAAAAAAGGAACACTTGTACTTAGAAACAATTGTGGAACTTTTCCTGGGTATAAAATGCACTCAATCGATAGCTGGCTGTCATATTGAAGAGGCTTAAGTTTTACATCCTTTTGACAAGAAAGGATGAAACCTAATGAAACCAAAATGACTACTAAAAAAAAGAACTTTCTCATAGTTTAAAATTTAAAATTGTAAGTGACACTTGGAATTATTGGCAATAAGGAAACCTGCTTAGCCTTTGGCTCTTGTGTGACAGGATCAACAGTAAGATATACAAAGTAAGGATTCCTGTGGCTATAAACATTGTAAATACTAAAAACCCACTCCGACACGAATGGAACTTTGCCTTTAAATAGGGTTTTATTTTTTCTGTATGTTGCGCCAATGTCTAAACGGTGATAAGGATTAAGTCGGTAATTATTTCTCTTATCATACACATAATAAACACCATCATACAAACTCCCTCCGTCTGCCACATTAACTCTACCAACTGGCAGTGTATAAGCACTCCCTGTTGAGAAAACAAAGTCGGCAGATAATGTCCAACGCTTCGATAATTCATAAGTGGCAACGGCAGACAGTACGTGTCTTCTGTCATATTTGAATGGGAATGTTTCTCCGTAGTTTAAATCCTTAAACTTTTGATTCGTCCAAGAGAGTGTATAGGCAAGCCATCCGGTTAATTTTCCTACATTCTTTTTTATAAAAAATTCTGCACCGTAACTCCATCCTTTACCAAACACAAGTGAGCTATCAATATTTGTTTGTTCCAAAAGCTGAGTTCCTTCTTTAAATGCAACCTGATTTTGCATTGTTTTGTAATATACTTCTACACTTGCCTCATATTTGTTTTCTTTAAAGTTTCTGAAATATCCAAGTGCATATTGCTCCGACCTTTCAGGCTTGGTAATCTTACTTGATGGTATCCATAAATCAAATGGCAACGATGCGCTTGAACTTGGTACGATGTGTAAAAACTGATTCATAACTGTGTATGCAGCTTTTAAGGAAGAAGAAGAGTCAACTGAAACTTTTAATGTTGCACGAGGCTCCCAAGTGTAATAAGAAACGTCCTTCGTGATGAATGCCGGAGTTCTAACTCCTGCGTTTAAAGCAATGCGCTTTGTGATGGTGTATTCATCATTAAGATACACAGCCATTTCATTTGAATATCGAGGAGGGATTTGATTTGTTTTAAGATTTGCTAACTGAAGATTCTTTGGAATTTTATCAGATTTGCCTTGCGAAGTAAACGTGTGATAAGTGTAGTTTGCGCCAAACATAATTTTGTGCTTACTGTTGGGATAATACTGAAATTCCGTTTTTGCATTTTGATCGTTAATGCCAGAATATACCTGAGCGTAATATTTTCCCTGAACGGTGGATAAGTTAAGCAAGTAGGTATTGTAAATAATGGAAGTATTAACAAACAATTTTTGACCGAACAAATGATTCCATCGGAGTGTTGCTGTAGAGTTTCCGAATTTTATTCCATAGTTAATACTGCTTGCTTCGGTATATCCTGCCTTATCGTTGCCTTTAAACGCACTCAAAAATAAACGGTCACGCTTTGATACTTGCCAGTTGATCTTAGCGTTCAAATCGTAAAAATTGTAGGTCGTTGTTATACCTTTTGGCAAGAACGGCTTTATGAGTAAATCTAAATAGGTTCTCCGTGCTGAAATAATAAAAGAGGCTTTCTCTTTTACAATTGGTCCTTCTATGGTAATATTTGAGGATATTATCCCTATCCCTCCTTCAACTTTATACTTCTGATTGTTTCCTTCTTTCATTGTTATGTCAAGTATGGATGATAAACGCCCGCCATACTGTGCGGGGAAACCGCCTTTAATGAGTGTTACATTATTTAAGGCTCTTGTGTTAAAGGTGCTGAACAAGCCAAACAAATGATTAGGATTATAAACCACCGCCTCATCTAACTGAACTAAATTCTGATCTGAGTTCCCGCCTCTAACAAAAAAACCTGTTGTGCCTTCGTTGCCTGATTGTACGCCCGGTAACAACTGAACAACTTTAAGTACGTCTGTTTCCCCAAGAATAGCAGGGAGTTCTTTAATCTTTTGAATTGGAATATCAATAACACCCATTTGTGGTTTTTGCACATTCTCATCTGATTTTTTAGCAGTTACAGTCACTTCTGAAAGTTGACTGGAAGATGGAAGTAGTTTAACAGTCAATTCAATATTTTGACTTAAAACCACCTTCTTTATTTGTGCCGTGTAACCTAAATAAGTAAATACTAAGCCTGTACTATCGCCTTTTGGAAGCGACAAAGAGTAAAACCCATAAGTATTGGCAGATGCCCCTGTCTTTGTTTTGGTAGAATAAACTGTTGCTCCAATAAGTGTTTCCCCTGTTTCAGAGTCTTTTATATAACCGCTTATAGTTACATTTTGAGCGATTGTGGAAACGGTTGTAAGAATAGTAAAAACTAAGCAGAGGCTCAGCCTTTGAAGTACATTGTGAAGAGTCATGTGTCCGAAGATTTAAACCGAAGGTGCAAATAGATTCTTAAGCAAATCTTTAGAGATTCTAAAGGACGGTCAGAATTGTTCTTCTTATTCTTTGGAAACGACCTTCTTCCTCATATTGAAAAATAAAAGAAGAGCAAGAATTGTGAATAGAATTATTGAGGAACCAACTGTCCCAAAATTTAAACCTCCTTTTTCTAATGGCTTTGTTAACAGATCACCGAAGGTTGCTCCAAAGGGTCGGGTTAAAACAAAGGCAATCCAAAACAACAGAACGGTGGATGTTTTTGTCATGTATTTAGCTAAAACAATTAATACCAACAAACTACCTATTAAAATCGCTCCGCCTAAAAAACCAAGTCCTGAATCATCAGCTAAAAAATCTCCAACCGCTGTTCCGAGGGTATTAGAAAATAAGATAGCCGTCCAGTAAAATATCTCCCCTTTAAACGTGGTAATGTTTGTTACTGATAAAGACTTTTCGCTCATTTTCCAAAATATAAATATCGAAAGTAGAATTGCAATTAGAATTGCTGATCCTGTGGCATAACCAAGCCCAAGTGTTCTATCCATATAGTCGGACATGGTTGTTCCGGCTGTACTAGTTGATAGGATAACAAGCCAGTAAACAATTGGATTGTATTTTTTTGAAAAAAGCTGAATAAAAAGAGTTAGGAAAAAGAAACTAATTAAGATAAGCGAGCTAAGTGCATATCCTACGTTCATAGTCATTGACAACAAATCTCCGGCAGTTTCTCCAAGTGTTGTGGCGCAAATTTTCATTATCCAAAATGCGAGTGTTATTTCAGGTATCTTTTTCATGGGAGTTTGTTTTAAAATTTATAATTGTAGCCAACCCTTACAACTTGCGTTTCATAATAATCGGTGCTTATGTAATAAAAGCCAGCTCCTTGTATTTCTTTACGAATTTGCATGGTATTAAATAAATCCGTTGCATTTAAAAACAGTTCTCCTTTGCCTTTTTGTATTTGTTTTTTAATGCCTATATCTAAAGAAAATCGTGTTCCTATTTTACCCTGCGGAATCAAATCAGGGGCAAGGTAAATAGCTGTTAGTTGAATATCGGTTTTGTTCTTTAAGTGAAATACCCCGTTAAATTTCGAGTTCCATGAAATTAATTCTTGTCTTGAAGAACTGTATGTGTTTATTGCAGGGTATTTATTCTCTACTGTAAATGCCTCAATTATGCTTTGATAGCCGTTAAAGTTTACGTTGAACGAAAACCAACTTTTTATATCCTGTGCAAGTAACAACTCAACCCCAGTATTGTAGCTTTTTCCTGCATTTTGCATTATAGAATAGATCAGAGTGCTTCCCGGAACGGTGCTTGCAATTCTTGTGATTGTTCCGTTAGCTGATTTGTGATAAACGGAGCCGAACAAATATCCGTTTTTCCAAGATGATTTATAACCTAATTCAAATAAATTGGTGAACTGTGGACTAAGCGCAGGATTACCAACCTTTATAATTTCAGCATCATCATATTTTGGAAAGATTCTTATGTCTACTTCATTCGGTCTGTCTACTCTGCGGTTGTAAAATACGGATAATTTATTTCTATCATTGAATTTATAAGCCATCCGAACGTTTGGGAATGGTTGTGTGTAATTATATCCATTGCTCTTATAAGTAGGATGATTAGGGTTAACTAAATAATTCACGCCAACATATTCGGCTCTAATTCCTGCTTCAATTTCGTATTTCGCCTTTTCCAAAACATAATTTGCATATAAGGCAGGGATTGATTCTTTGTAGGTTGCCCAACCTCCAGCACTCGAATCTATAGGAGAATTAATGCCCGGAAAGAATTGCATATTAGTAGGAATATTTCTGTAACGGAATTTTAATCCTGTTTCTAATCTTCCGTACTTCAAGGGCTTGATGTAATCTAAATTAAAGTCGGCAACATGCTCATCGGATAGCAATTTAAAAGCATCATTTCCTGTATATGTCGGCTTTACATTAGTGAAATAGTATTTTTCATCCTCTCTGTGAAAAGTGTAGTTTAGTCCGATATTTAATAAGTGACCTGCTTGTTTGAATTTATGCTGATAGTTGGAGGAAGCAGTAACAGTTGTTTTCAACTCATCTTCTAAAAATTGCCAAAGCCTTTTTCTATCGGTCAAATCAGAATTAAAAAATGGCTCGTCACCATGATCTAAGATTCGTTCAGAACTGAACAGCGCAGATAAGCTAAATTGATTATTATCATTCGGGTTATAATCAAAACCTGCTTTCGCTGTACCGATAGTTGTGTTTCTATTTCGCTTTGTCTGCTGCCTGATAATTTCCCCTGTATCGTAATACCTATCTACAAATTCATTTTTATTTAAAGTATTTGTCAATAAGTAATCGCCTTGAAAAAAGAGATTTGTTTTCTTTTTTCGATAGTTGAGTGAAAGTGATGGATTTACTTTAGGTGTATATTGATACTGCGGTCTGATAGTCGGTAAATTATCCTTCTTAATCCACAACGCTCCCAATCCTCCTGAAAGACCTATCTTTCCATTAAATCCTTCTTGTTTATTCTTTTTATAAATAATGTTGATGATTCCTGCATTTCCATTGGCATCATATTTTGCGGAAGGATTATTGATGATCTCAATTTTTTCGATTGCTGATGCAGGAATATTATCTAAACTCGATTGATTTCCAAAACCTGTTAATGCTGTTTGCTTCCCGTCAATTAAAACAACCACTTTATCACTTCCTCTAATTTGTAATTTGTTATCTTGAACAGTAACGCCCGGTAAGTTTTGCATCGCTTGTAAAACCGTTCCTCCGCTTTGTGTTGCGTTATTTTCTAATGTATAACTCTTTTTATCCATTTTACCGGATACTTCCTCTTGCTTAGCAGTAACTTCAACTTCATTTAAAACTTTGGCATCTTCTTCAAGTTCCAATATACCTAAATCTAAATACTGGCTTAATGTCCCTACATAAACATTTTGCATGAAAGACTTATAGCCAATGAATGTTACTTCGGTATAATAGTTTCCAGATTTGATATTGCTGAGTGTGAATCTACCTTCTTCATTAGTGACCGTTCCTTGAACCAATGAACTGTCCTTTGAATTCTTTAGAGTAACGGTAACAAATGGCAATGCTTCTTTTGTTTTGCGATCTTTTACCGATCCGGATATAGAAACAGAGGTTTGTGCAAAGGAGCAAGTAATACCGCTTAATACAAATAAAAAGACTAGTGTGGTGAATTTTGTGGGAAATATTCTATTGACTTTATTCATACACTAAAATTAGAATCAGAATCTAAAGCAAATCTTTAGTTAAACTTCAGTTCAAAATGGTGCATGGAACTATCAAAACTATAACGAATGTTAAAATTGTAAAGGTCTGCTATGCCCTTTACAATAGCAAGGCCAAGCCCTATTGATTCTTTAGAGGAGTCATTTTTTGTAAAACGAACATACAAATCTTCCGGCTTAATGCTTAATGGCTCTCCTGAATTGGAAACTATCAATCCGGCAGTAGATAGTTTTATTTGAATTTCACCTTTATCTTTATTGTGGCGCATCGCATTCTGAAGTAAGTTAGAAACTATAACCTCACATAAAGTCGTGTTCATTTTAAGATTCACATTCGGTTCGATCACTGATGTAATCTTTAAGCCTTTCGCCTGTGCAACTTCCTCAACATTATCGATTGTCTTCGTTATGACTTCTGAAAAATTGATTTGCTCAACCTCCTTGAACTGATTATTTTCAATTTTAGCTAAAAGTAAAAGAGCTTTATTTAAAGAACTTATTTTCTTTAATGTATTATCCATCGATTGCAGCTGCCCCATCTCTTGCTCTTTTAAGTAAGGCGACTGCATTAATAAATTCACATTAGCTTTTAATACAGCAATAGGAGTTTGTAGTTCATGTGATGCGTTCTCTGTGAACTCTTTTTGGAGAATATAATCTTGATGTATTTTTCCAATGAGTTTGTTTAAGGTTTCGTTCAGCTGATTAAACTCAAGGGTTCCTGATTTAGGGAAATTATGCTCTTCGTGATTCTTGATCTCGTATCGATTTAATTCATTTAGTGTTTCATAAAATGGCTTCCACATTGATTTTGACAACAACCAGTTTGAGACAAAAAACGCAACTGCAAGAAGCCCAACAACAATGAAAAATGTTGACAAAATCCCTTCCAATAATTCATCTTCTTCAATGGTAGTTTTTAATACAGTAATATAGTAAGGCTTTCCATTGAATGAATATTGATTAACAAATTTTCTAAATGAAACATCTTCTTGTTCAATTTTATCGTAAATTAATGTATCTGTATATCCCGGGACAAATCTTTGATTTGTTAGAGGTTCAATGTAAGATAAGCTATCAGGGCTTAAATAGTAAGTTTGACCAATAGTATTGCTATGAACTAATCCTTTTGCCTTAGTGAACTCACGTTCTAACGATTCATCTGTTCCATCTCTTAGTTCAGCTTTAATCAGCATATAAGAAATTAATCCTGCCAATATCAATAGCGGAAGACTTATTAAAGCATAGTACCGTATGGTTTTATTTAAAAGTTTCATTAATTGGTTTTAAAATTATATCCAATGCCATAGATGGTTTGCACATAGTCTGTGCAGCCTTTCTCCATTAATTTTTTCTTAAATTTCTTAAATGCACATAAATAAAGTCATGACTATCCATTTGATCTGAGTCATCGCCCCACAGATGTTCGGCTATCGCATTTTTAGACACTACACGATTTTTATTTGCAATAAAGAATAACAGAAGGTCATATTCTTTTGCAGTAAGATTAACAGAATCACTATTAACTTTTACTTGCCTTTCATCCGGTGTAATTGTAATCTCGTTCACAACTATTGCTTTGCTACCGTCAAAATTTCTTCTCCGGATAAGTGCTTTTATGCGTGAATTAAGTTCTGCTAAGTCAAAGGGCTTTGCTAAATAATCGTCCGCACCTAAATCCAACCCCTTTATTTTGTCTCCTGATGAATTTTTTGCAGAAATGATTATTACTCCGGCTTTAGAATTACTCTCCTTTAGTTGTTTGATGATGTCGAGTCCGCTCCCTTTAGGTAAAGTTATATCAACCAATATGCAGTCATAATCATAAACCCCAGCCTTCTCTGAAGCTTTTATAAAATCAGCAGCAGATTCAACCAAATAGCCTTCTTGATGAAGATATTGCTTTATTGATTTGCGAAGTTCAGCTTCGTCTTCTATGAGGAGAATTTTCATATGGTAAATATACAGCTATAATTCTTAAGAGATTCTTAAGTGACGCTGCGTTAAAGAATCCTATTTTGTGTTTAGAAGTTAAGATACAGAATTCAGAGTATATTAGTATCTTTATCTATCCAATGGCTAGTACCAATCCAACAGAGTTAGAATTTGCAACTGTTTTTAAAGACAAGAACGGTATCATCATTATCACAATGAAGGATCACAAAAAACTTGACCAATATGATGTTCTTAATATAAATATTGCAATACGCCATAAAGCGGAGGGGAAACCAGCAATAAAACTTTTGGATGCTCGTGCAAAATGGAGCATGGATAAAAAAGCAAAGGAGAGGGCAAAATTAGAGCAGGCAGCATCAGTAACCAAAGCACGAGCGATTGTTGTCTCTAATGCCATTACAGCAACCCTAATGAAGTTTTTGCAAAGCTTTAGTAAACACGAATATCCTCAACAAATTTTTAGCGATTACGATGAGGCATATGAGTGGCTCAAGAGTTTGCTTTAATAAACTTTATCGCTTTATCTTCTCCTACTTCAATTGCCATTTCAACAGCCGTTTTAGCAACTTCTAATAAGCGTTTACTTTCTTTCCTTAGTTTAAAGGATTGCTGAATCTGTTTCGCTAATTCTTTCTGAACATCAATTGGAAGAATTGGAATTAAAACCTGTTTGATTTCATCAGGTCGCCAATGTTGGATAATAGAGCCACCTGCATCACGTTCGGCTTGCATTTGCGTAAGTTTGCTGTTTAATACAAGAGTTAAGTAATCAGGCAGAACTTCTTTTGATTTTAATTTTAAATGCAATAACGCGCTGGAAGTTATCACATCTAAGTCTTCCTCCACTTTATATGCAATACCAACGCTGCCATCTTTTGACAAGAGAATAGTGTCTTTTTTAGGCTTCAGTTCATCTAAATCAAACTCGTTTCTGTTTAAATGTATTTCCGTTTCAGAAATACCGAACTTAGATATATCAGAAACTCGAACAAAAGGAATTCCTTCTGTTTGGTAAGCATCTGAACCCGGCTCAATTGATTTCTTGAATGTAACTAAGTTTCCTAATGTATCGTGTTTTACATTATTTATTTTCTTAATTAGCTCATCGAATTTTGGTTGATAATATTCGGCATCAATTCTACCGCTTAATGCAAACGATTCAGATAATTTCTTAACAGAAGTATTGAGTTCTTTTGGTTCCCAGTTTTCGAGTTTCAAATTTTTTAAAAAATTTGATTCTACTTCAGAATAAATATAAATGCAGTTTTCATTGTGTTTTGAGGACGTTTTATAAATTTTCTCTACTTGTTCTTGAAAATTTAATTTGAAATCTGGAATTGGTATATTGCTTAAATAATAAGGGGCTATTTCAGGTTGAGCAGCACCATACATCCCTTTGTCAATCATCTTTCGACCAAATTTAGTATTAAAAAATACAGCTAAATAAAATTGGTTGAAATAAGTGTTTCTTAAAATAAAAACATGTGAAGATGCAATTGCAGGCACTGTTAAATCATATATAGCGGTCTGTCCATAGTTTGCTCCTGTTCTTGTGATTAATAAATCGCCGAAGTAAATATTGTTTTTTAGCAAAGTTGAGGCATCTTCTTTTGAAATATAAACGTCATTTGAGCTTTCAATTTTCAGAGGTCTTAAGTTTTGTGTTCTAAAAAACCATACACCACTATTAACAAATTCTCGTTTTATTTCACTAGGATGTATTATTTCACAATCAACTTGATTTAAGAGTTTAAATGCTTTTGAAGATAAATGCTGTTCAATTCTTACATATTCTTTCTTAAAGTATTCTGAGTCAAATCTAAATCTTTCATTTTTATTTAATAGATTACTGAGAGATTGAATATTTACATCTAGCCCCTCCAACAATGCCGTGTATTTGGCCTTATTAAAGGGGCTTCCTAAAAAAAACTTAGTCGTTCCTTTTTAGCAAATTCAATAAAGGCTTCTGCAATACCATCATTAGTTAAACCATCGGTATTAAATAAATCATGTTTAACTATAGCATGTCCCCATTTGTCTTTCTTAAAAACAATTTGTTCAGGATGCCCCTCCTTTTTAATTTCTCGTCTTTCTATAGTTACAACTTCACCAGTATCTTCATCTATAAAATCTTCTTTCCATGTTTTATAAATTGGTTCAACAGCTGGTATTATTTCCCTTTCATAAACCTTTTCACCGCTGTTGTCTTTTCCAGCTTCACGTTGCGTTGCAAAAAAGATATTGTAGTCTTCCTTTTTAGGACATAACTCATCATCCCATTTTTGAACAAAAAGTACACTAGTTTTTACACCGGTATGTGGTTTAAAACAATTACCATGCAAACCAACCACTGCTAAAATCCGGCAATGTTCTGCTACAAAATCCCTAATCGCTTTATCGCTACTGTTATTAAATCTACCTTGTGGTAATACAATAGCCATGCGGCCACCCGGTTTTAGCATATTAAGGTTACGCTCAATAAATAAAATATCTCGGCTTATTTTATCTACGAAACCTTTATGTTGTTGTATTACTTTTTCAACGCCCCCTTCTTTTACTTTTTTGTTTTGCCACTTTTTGCCAAGTTCATATTTGGTAATGATCTTGCTATCCTTTATATCTCCGGCAAAAGGAGGGTTAGCCATTAATACATCAAACTGAAAATTCCTGAAATCTTTTCTGCTGTTTACTTCTTTTTTATTGGTTCTTAGCTTTTCAAAAGTTGAAAAACCTTTTCCGAAATCTTGTTGAAATGCGCCATCTTTTGCTGCTTCATTCCAACTTTCAAAATCAAGTGAGTTTAACAGTAGTACGTTTGTTTCACCATCACCAGCAATAATGTTTAATGTTTTTCCTACACGAACAGCCTTATCGTCAAAGTCGATGGCAAATACTTTTTCTCGAACGTATTTTATCTGTTCTTTGGTTTTGTCTTGCGCTGTAAACAAATGACTTTCTTCGGGATTTAATTCACTCCAAACTTTAAAAATAGTGTGTACAGGAAAGCCGCAACTGCCCGAAGCGGTATCAATCATGTACTCTTCAGGTGTCGGATTTAGCATCCTTACACACATATCAATTACATAACGAGGTGTAAAGTATTGTCCTTTTTCACCCTTGTTACTTTTATTTACAAGGTATTCAAATGCTTCATCAACCACTTCTAAGTTGGAGTTAAACAATTTTATATTTTGTAAATAGGAAATACAAATAGCTGTATGTGAAGGAGTCATTCTTGGGCTTAATTGAGTGCTTGCCGGAAAAATCCCTTTCCATTCGCCTTGTGCTTCTAAAAACAACTCTTCAAAATTATCTTTTACCTGTTTGTCGGTTCCAATGTTTCTGAATTGTAATTTTCTAAATTTCTTTGAAACACCTTCAGGAATATCCTCAAGAGATTTGCCTTCATTAAACTCTAACCAGTTCTGAATTTTACTAATGTCTTCGCCACTTTGTTTTTCATCATAAAGTTTAGTAAAAATCAATTTAAAGCATTCTTCAAAAACATCAACCCCTGCATTCGCTAAAACTTCATCTTCTAGCTCCTGAATAATTTGCTTTAGAGATTTTTCTTTAAGTTTATCGTTAACTAATAAATCAAGAATAGTGTATTGATTACGTTGTTTTAAAAAGTCATCAAGATTTTCATTTCCGAAAGGTAGATCGGACAGTTCACTGAAGTAATTCGGATCTTGTCGGTGATAAAATTGTTCAATACCACCATTACTCCAAATACCAATAGGAGCGCCAGTTGCATTGCAATAGCTTTTTAACTGCTCTTTACCTTCTTTTAATTTTGGTTTTTTTAATTCAACGATAATGTATGGCGTGTCAGGTCTGTTTGCATCGTAAACAACAATGTCTGCACGTTTAACTTCAACACCGAAATTGATTCCAATTTCAAATTGAATTAATTGTTGAGGGTATTTGTAAAGATTAATTAAACGCTTTACATAAAGCTGTCTAACAATCTCTTCAGGATTTAATTTAATTTCCTTATTGCGGATGGCGCATTTGATGTAAGGAATCTTTTTCCCTTTTGCTTCACGGAAAACAATTTCTGCTTCCAGTTTATTTATTTCCTTATCGGTAAATAGAGATATGTTGTAATTACTATCTCTAAGAATCTCTGCTATTGTCATGATTTTTTGTAGTGGCAGCCACAAAAAATCTGCGTGGGTCATTCTACTTCTCCGTACCAGAGGGACTGCCATCCCAATACACGAAAAAAGCAAAAGCCCACGCATTGCGTGAGCGTTTTGGCTTTTTCTTCGTGTATTTTCATTGAAAATTGGCAGTTTTCTGGTACGAAAATTAGCGTTAACGCAAATTCTTATATGTCTTATTTTAGTTTATAGTTTATTCAATAATTTTCTCTTTTTGTTATTAGCAAATATAGGATTTTAAGATTTACAGTGTTTTAATGATAGTTATAGATTTAAACAAGCTCGTATTGATAGGAGTTTACTCTTCAGGTAACGAAAACAAATACCCATTCTGTCCTTTCTGTTTCACACCCACTATTCGACCATACTTGAGCGCCTTAGTTAGATGAGCAGACAATCCTTTTTGATGATCTCCAGTTAAAGTGCGAAACATAATATCGTTCTTTAAAAGAATCTCAACAATTTCAGAAGAACGTAAAGGCCTTCCGGCAGCTTTTAAAATAAAAACAATCTTATCAATCCATGTAGCGTTAATATTATAGGTGTTTCCGAGTTTTAAATCAGCCACACGTTTATATTCTTCCGATACAACTTCGCTTTTGGCAAGTTGCTTTACTAACTCTTCAATGCGTTTTTTGTATTCCTTAATATCTTCCTGATGGCTTTTATCACTTTCACGCTTGGATTTATAAAGGTTTGAGTATAAATCCACCAATTCCTTATCACGTTCCTGCAATTCCATAATTTTATTAAT
>JAFDYB010000064.1 GCA_018267655.1 Bacteroidota bacterium | reverse complement strand
GTAGCAAATAATAAAATCTTTATTGCTTGCGGTAATGATAGCTCTTTTACGCCACTACCTGATTTATGGGAATACGACCCAATTGCAAATGTATGGACTCAAAAAACAAGTTTGCCTGCTGTAGGTCGTTACGGACTGGGCTCTTTTAGCGCAAACGATAGCGGGTATGTTAGTTGTGGATGGAGTGCTGTAAATACTTGGTTACGCGATTTGTGGCAATACAATGCACTAACAGATAAGTGGACACAAAAAGCTAATTTACCTGCTCCTGCTAGATGTGGTCCTGCAGGTATATCTGCGATTACAACCGGTTATTTAGCCTGTGGGGAAGACAGCGTAAGTGGGCAAAATCAGCAACTATGGCAATATTTTCCAATACAAAATAAATGGGTACAAAAAAATAATTTAACAGGCAACCCTCGTTTTGCTGCAAATGGAGTTTTTGCAGTAAGTGAAATATATGTGGGTACAGGACAAGAAGCTAATGGCAATGTTTTAAATGATTTTTGGCAGTATGACACGATTGGAAATTCTTATACACAATTAATTAATTACTCAGGAGGAACGAGAGGTGTTGCCAGTAGTTTTGTAGCAAAAAACAATGTATATGTGCTATTTGGTTACGACAATTCAAATGTTTCCTATAATGATATGTACATGCTAACAACTGCCACTGACTTAAAAGAAAATGAAAATAATTGTATTAACAAGCAAAATGCTGTATGTTATAAAAGCAATATGATTTTTATAGATTGCATTGCCTCCGGATTATACTGTATTTATAACACATTTGGGCAAGCTATAATGCAGGGAAATTTTGAAGAAAACAGTATTAATATCGAACAATTACCCACCGGAATTTATATTTTAAAAACAAACAATGCTACCTATAAATTTTATAAACCTTAAAAAATAAAACACTAAACCACTATGGACTTTTAGTCCACAGGTTTGAAAGAAAAATGAAATTTTTTGAAGAGATAAAATATTACGATTGTCATGCTGAACTTGATTCAGCATCTCCTAAGATTCCGAATCATTTCGGAATGACATTAAAATTTTTAGAGCCTGAAAGGCTTGCACTAAAAGTGCGTAGTTTCAACCAACGACTAAGACCAATGAAAATAAATAATAGTTTATTAATATTTATTTTAATAACAAATAGTTTTTATGGGCAAATGGTTTGGATTCAAAAAGCTAACTTCCCTGGTGCGCCTCGTGGCTACGCTGTAGCAGCTAGCGTAAACAACATGGGTTATGCAGGCTTAGGTTGGGTAAGTGGCTCAAGTGGAGGTTTTAGGGACTGGTATCAGTACAACCCTACAAGCGACACATGGGTACAAAAAGCAAGTTTTCCGGGTAATAATAATCTGCATTCAGGATGTTTTGTGGCAAATAATAAAATATTTGTTACTTGTGGTACAGATTCTGTATTTAATCCACTGCCCGATTTATGGGTATATGACCCAATTGCAAATGTATGGACTCAAAAAGCAAGCTTACCTGCTGTGGGCCGTTACGCTTTAGGCTCTTTTAGCGCAAATGATAGTGGATTTGTTAGTTGCGGTTGGAGTGCTGCCAACACATGGCTACGTGACCTATGGCAATACAACTCACTGACAGATAAGTGGACACAAAAAAACAATTTACCATCACCTGCACGTGCCGCTCCAATAGGTATTTCAGCAATCACAAGTGGTTATTTAGCCTGTGGGGAAGACAGTGTTAATGGAGCAAATCAACAAGTTTGGCAATATTTTCCAATACAAAATAAATGGATACAAAAAAATAATTTAAGCGGCAGTGCTCGTTATGATGCAACCGGAAATTTTGTTTCGAATACTGTTTATATAGGAACAGGGCAAAATAGTAACGCAAATAATTTAGACGATTTTTGGAAATTAGATACTCTAGGAAATTCTTATACACAATTAAATAATTACATAGGGGGGCAGAGAGTTGTTGCTAGTAGTTTTGTAGCAAACGGAAGTATGTATGTACTATTTGGTTACGATAATTCAAACGTGTTTCATAACGATATGTACATGCTAACAATTGCCACTGATTTAAAAGAAAACGAAAATAATTGTATTAACAAGCAAAATGCTGTATGTTATAAAAACAATATGATTTTTATAGATTGCATTGCCTCCGGATTATACTGTATTTACAACACATTTGGGCAAGCTATAATGCAGGGAAATTTTGAAGAAAACAGTATTAATATCGAACAATTACCCACCGGAATTTATATTTTAAAAACAAACAATGCTACCTATAAATTTTAT
>JAFDYB010000063.1 GCA_018267655.1 Bacteroidota bacterium | reverse complement strand
GAAGTTACTGGCAAATATTACTTTCTGTATCATTTAACCCTAATAAAAAAGCAGAGGAATATGCTTTATTTTTAGGCGTAACAAAGAGTAAAATATATAAAGTAGTAGAGCTTTATAACAAGAACAGCGCTGATTTTACAAGTACCCTTAATTGGGGTGGCAGAAGAGCTACAATATATCCGCACTTGGTATTAAATTTTCAGAAAAATAAAGAGCGTTAGATAAGATCGAAACGCCGATTTCTTTACCCATCCACTCTCCACTCCTCGGAGGAGCAGGGATTGTTAAAACACAAATAATAAGCAAAACATTTTTCTCCTTTCTTTTGGCTTGATCCCAAAGAAACAAAAAGTCAAGACTTCCGAAAAACAGCTCGAAGATACTATCTAATTTATTCTTATATTTGCAATTATATAGGTATATATGTTTATTAAAGCGCCCCTTTTAATTTTGTTTTTTTTTATTAACGGTTCAAAATAGCACAGCTCAATACAACGAGCCTTTAAATAAATCAAACACAAAACTAGATTTATATGAACTTAACGAATACCCTAACCAAACAATAATTGCAGCAAAAGCAAATTCATTATCAGCAGTAATAAATAATGTTGTTGATGGCTACACCAATAAACGCTCCTACACTACAGGCGATACAATTGTTTTTTATATTAGCTCGCAAATAAATAAATTGCAAACCACCTATATTTTTGATGCACACATGCATAAAAAAGATTCGTTTGTATGTTATGTAAGCGCCCAATCCAACTCAACCGTTACGCCCTGGTTAAATTATGGGTACAGTCCTACTTACAAATACATAGTACCTTCAGGATTAAAAACGGGAATTTATAACGTTGGCGGAAAAATTAATTTGGTAATAAAAAACAAGTTAAAAAATGCTGATATCACTATACTATACCCCTCCAATACAGAAGCCGCTTATAATAATGCGGGAGACAAGAGTTTATACGCATTTAATTCTATTGGAAACATAAAAGAAACCGAAGTTGGTTTTTTGCGTCCATTAAGTCCATTTATCATAAACGAAGTAAAGCATCATTGTTATCCATTTTTAAAATGGCTATTACCATTAAGTAATCAGTTTTCTGTGCAATACATACAAGATGGAGATTTAGATGATTACAGTGAAATAGCAATTTCAAAAATTTTAGTAGTTATAGGGCATAGTGAGTATTGGACAAGAAATGCAAGAATTAATTTTGATAAATTTATTGCAAACGGAAATCACGGTGTAATTTTTTCAGGGAATACTATGGGCTGGCAAGTGCGATATGATGTAAACAACACTAAACTTATATGCTATAAAAATGCTGCGCTTGACCCTGAAACAAACCCACTTTTAAAAACAATATTATGGACAAACCCAACATTATCCTTTCCTGTTTTAAATAGCATAGGCGTTGATTGGTTTTTAGGCGCTTATGGTATGCACCCTTATCACGGTAATTATGGCTATAAAATAGTAGAACATAATTCGCCATTGCTTCAAGGCACCGGCTTGGCTTTTCATTCTCAATTAGATTGCCAATCTTACGAATATGATGCAGCAACAGTATTAGGCTACGACAATAATGGAGATGTGAAAATTGACACTGTTAACGCAGGATTTTGTAAAATTGAATTAATTGGCTGGGATTATGGAAACTCTACCTCTGCAACACCATACGTACCCGTAGGTTTTGGGACATTTATTGTTGCAAAAAAAAGTGCGAACAGCGGTGTCATTGTTAATTCTGCCTTTAATACTTTTACCGGCAAAACACCTAGTTATGGTAAAGGAGGATTTGGGGGTAAAGACAGTTTAAAAATAAAAATAATTATTTTAAACACATTTAACAAACTATTAAACAATCAAAATGTTTTTGCACATCCTAACAACTGCACTCCAAGCGTGGCCGGGTTAAATAACTACACTAATATTAATGATGGTTTAATTAACTTATACCCAAACCCTAATAGAGGACTTATTTATATCGAAAATTTCACAAACGTTTTGTTAGATTTTAATATTTTTGATTTAACCGGAAAAATAATTTATTCCGGTAAAGTAGCAGAAGAAAGGGCCCATTTTAATTTAGAAAATTTACAAAAAGGCATATACATTTACACCATTCAAAATACATATAAAACTGTGATTAAAAAAGGTAAATTAATCATTGAGTAACCTAACTTTAAACTTAATTATCTACTTTGTAACAATACGTTTATTAACACAGTCAAAACTAAGCTATAAATCATTTTATTGTAACACGGCTTCTAATTTTAAACTGTGTTGATTTTCATTAACACAATATTTAAATAAGCTTTTAATGTTAAAAATGATAAAAATTAAAAAATAAGTGTTATTTTCGTGAAGATAAAATTGATACTAACAAAATTTGTATGGTAAAATATTTACGATTCGTCATTATATTATTTTTTAATTTTTCGTGTTTACAAGCTCAAATTGATACAAGTTTTTGGTTTGTAGCGCCTTCTATTTCTGCAACAATGGGAAATAATCCCATAGGCTTTAACATTCAAACATATAATTTACCGTCCACGGTGTTAATTCGCCAACCAGCAAATATAGCTGGCGTAAATTTAACAATTACAATACCTGCAAACACCAATACCTTGGTTGATGTGAGTGCTTTTTTAAGCTCAATACAAAGTTCTCCTACTAACTCAGTTTCAAATAAAGGCATTTATATTTCGTCAAGCACAAAAATTTCTGTTGAGTATGCCATATCTGCCACAAATAATAAAGAAATGATGAGTTTAAAAGGCAGTAACGCCATCGGCTCTGATTTTTTTCTTCCATTTCCCAACAATTTAACTTCAGTAACTACACCAACTGATGCTAATGTAGGTTTTGATATTGTTGCTGTTAAAAGTGGCACCACTACCGTTGTTATAACACCAAAAGCAGCCTGCATAGGTCGAACAAAAAATGTTCCTTTTGTAATTTCACTTACACAAGGGCAAACGTTTTCTTTGTCGGATAGTAAGGTCGTAAATCCAAGTCAATTAGCCGGTTCTATTATTTCGTCAGATTCAAGCATTGCTGTGAGCATAAGCGGTGCTATTAACAGTAGCTCTTTATGCCAATCGTATTTTGCAGATCAACTAACAAACAGTTCGGCAATTGGAAGTTATTATGTTCTTAATAGCGGTAATTCATTAAATGAGTTTATCTACTTATTAGCGCCACAAAATGCATCATCATTTACGTTAACTTCACTAACTTCAACAGTTAGTTCATTAATAAATTCAACCGAAACTTTTTCAACAAATTCTACCCTAAATGGTATTTCATACATTACCAGCGATAAGCCAATTTATGCCTTGCATGTTACAGGATTTGGCTGTAAGTACAGTGGTGCTCAGGTTGCGCCCGCTTATTGCGCCGGAACTTATACGAATGCTTTTACGAGAGTAAGCAGCGACTCATTATTTATCTTATTAACAATAAGAAATGGTTTTCAAAGCAGCTTTACACTTACGGCAAACGGCTCTCCGGTGCCTGTTTCATCTGCGGCATTTACAACTGTGCCAGGCTCTAGCAATAATTTAGTAACTGCAAAATTATATTTTAGCACATCAACCATTCCATTAGGGGCTTATATACTTGTTGGAAATACAATGGACGTTTTTAATGTTGGGGTTTTAAACGGTGGTACTACCGGAGGTTCTAATTATGCATTTGTTTCGCCTTTCACTACTAAGAGTTTTGTAAAGGCTAACTCTGTGCCAAGCGCAACAATTTGCGCCAATGCTCAATTTACTTTAAATGGCACAATTGGAGGAGGCCCTATATTGGGTTATTGGTCAACAAACGGTTATGGTGCTTTTTCTTTACCAAGCAACAGTATTACAGGAAATGTTTACACACCAGCATTAGTTGACACTATTATAAAACCTGTTCCGCAAACAACTCCTGCTACAACAGGGGGTGTTATTAAGTTTATTTTAACCTCAACCGGAATATGTCCAAACGTTTCTGATACTTTTAAACTAAACATAAAGCAACCGCCATTAGTTACAGCCGGGTTATCACAGTTTGTTTGTTCAAACAATCCTACTGTTCAACTTAATGGAAATGTTATTAGCACCTCTAGTTTAGGTGTTTGGAGTGCAATTAGCCCTGCAAGCGGTAGCTTTAGTCCATCAAGCAGCATATTTAACCCGATATATTACTTATCTAATTCTGATACTACGTTAAGTCAAATAAAATTAGTGTTAACAAGTACAAACACGCCTGGTTGTAATAACGTTACAGATACTGTGAAAATTACTGTAAACAAAGCTCCACTTGTAAAATCAAGTTTAATTAAACCTATACTAAGTTGTGCTAATAGCTCAACTGTATTTTTAAATGGCACCGTTTCAGGAACGCTTACAAATACCGGAAAGTGGACAACCTCTGGGTCGGGTGGTTTTTATCCTAATAACCAAGCTCTTGTATGTAATTATATACCAAGCTCTTCTGATATAGCCGCAGGCTTTGTTTATATTAAACTTCAAAGCACAAATAACCAACAATGTTTGGTTGTTCAAGATAGCGTTCAAATAATATTTGGACAACCGGCTACTGTTAATTTAGGACCAGGATTAAACTCATGTAAAAACAATGCCAATACTGCCTTAAATGCTGTTATTGGAGGCACAGTAACTACCACAGGAATTTGGACAGGCGGCTCCGGTGCATTTACCCCCACAAACACTGCCTTAACACCAACTTATATTGCCTCTGCTTCCGATATTTCGAATGGCTTTGTAATACTTACATTTAGCACTACTAATAATGGGGTTTGTAATACTGTAAGCGGTCAAATACGAATTGATTTTCAAGATAAACCAACAGCTAATTTTTCTGTAAGTCCGGTATGTTTAAATGAAATAAGCAATTTTAATAATTTATCAATCAACACATCTGGGTTAGGCGGTATAACAGGCTCACAGTGGGCGTTTGGTGACGGAGGTATTTTAATACAAAGCACACCTCCATTTAATACTGCCGCACATACCTACACAACGCCTGGTACATTTCCGGTTCAATTAATCGTAAAAAATCAATACAATTGCTATGATACTATTAATAGAACAGCATTAGTGAACGTTTTACCGGTTGCTAATTTTTCAGTTTCAAGAGTTTGCTCAGGGTCGGCACAAGAAATTATTTTTACAGACAACTCTTCTGTATCTGCACCTTCAACAATACCTAGCAATGGCTATTATTGGGATTTTGGAGGTTATGGTACCTCACATGCTAAAGATACTTCAATTATATTTCCAAGTCAGGGAGGTTACAATATAACGCACTCCGTTACCTCAAATAATGGCTGCACAAGTTATATTACAAAAACAGTAAATATCACTCCACCACCACTTGCAAAATTCATTTACAATGTTCCTTCATTTACCACTATTGTTTCAAATGTTGCGTTTATAGACTCTTCACGCTCTGCAGTAAGTTGGAGCTGGAATTTTGGCAATGGGCAAACAGATATTGTGCCTAACCCGGTTACAACCTATTCTCAAAATGGCACTTATACTGTTTCGTTAATGATTTCAGATCAATACGGTTGTACCAGCACATACACCCTATTATTAAAAATATCAAATGTTGCTGGTGAAATATCCAAATTAATCCCAAATTTTATTACGCCAAATAATGATGGGAAAAATGATTTTTGGCGACTTGATTTTATAAATGTATTCTATCCAAATGCAAATATTGAAATATATAATAGATGGGGGGATAAGCTATACGAAAGTATAGGCTATTCAAATGCTTGGGACGGAAGCTATAAAGGAGCTCCCCTACCCTTAGGCGTTTATTTTTATGTGATTAAATTAAATGATAAAGAAAATACACTTTTTAAAGGAACAATTACTCTACTTAAATAAATGAAAAAATATTTTTTACATATAACACTCTTTTTGCTTTTATCAAACGCAGTTCCTTTTTTTGGACAGCAGCAAAGTTTATTTACTAGCATTATAACAAATCAATATTTATATAACCCTGCCTATGCAGGTGTAAATACCGGACAAGAATACACGGGCTTATACAGAAGCCAATGGGCAGGGTTTTCAGGAGCGCCAAATACGGCCTTATTTAGTGGTTTTGGTACCTTAAAAAAGAAACCGCAAATGGCTCTAGGAGGATATATTATGACAGAGCGTATTGGTTTACTTCAAAGAAATTCGCTCTACTTTTCATACTCTTATCATCTTAGATTAAGCAATAAATTAAATTTAAGTTTTGGTCTTTCAGGAGGAGGAACTCAGTACAATGTGCGGGTGTACGATGCTATACCATACAGCACTGATGGAACAGATGAATTTTTAAGTAATAATAACTTATCAGGCAATACCTTTGATGCTAATGCTGGCACTTATCTGTACAGTAAAAAATTCTTTTTAGGTATTAGCACAATGCAATTGTTATCTTCAAAAATTACTTGGTACTCAAAACTTGGGCAGCCAACTATACACATGTACGGAATTATTGGCTATAATTTTGAATTAGATAAAAAGAAAGAATGGACTTTACAGCCAAGTATGTTAATTAGGTATAGTAACCCAGCACCCTATCAGTGGGAGGGAAATTTGAAACTCAGCTATAAAAACTTAGTGTGGGTTGGTGGAACATACCGACACAAAGCAAGCAGCAGCGCCTTAATTGGTTTTACAATTAAAAAACAATTTTCAGTAGCTTATGCTTACGATTACTCGTTAAACGCTTTACAAACCTACTCATCAGGTTCACACGAAATTATGTTGCGCTATAATGTAAGCGCTAAAAAGCGAATGAGTAAAGCTGAAAAACAATTAGATGCAGATGAACAAGAACTTAATACAATCGATAACTCTTTAAAGTCAAACCTCAAAAATAAAAAGAATGATGAGAATAAGTAAGATATTTTTAGTTACACTTTTCATGTTGCTCTACTTCCAAAAAGGAAAAGCTCAAATTGATACCTCTTTTTGGTTTGCTGCCCCTTGGGTAACACCGGACCATTGGTGGAAAGATGATATTAAATTTCACTTTGCAGGGCAGCCAGGCACTATTATTAGATTTAGACAACCTGCATACTCAGGTCCTAGTAAATACGATACAACATTTGTTTTAGATTATACAGGCACATTTGATTATTTACTATGGCGAAACAAATTGGCTAGCCCAACAACACTTGGCTTCGATTATTGGGAAAATAGGCCGGTTAACTCTGTTGTACCGTATGGTATTTACATATCCTCCTCACCCAATCCAACAATAGCACCTGGGTTAGCCAATCCTAACATTACGGTTGTGTACGATGTAATTACAAGAAGTCCAAATTTTTTAAATCCTGAAACCTTTTCATTAAAAGGGCAAAATGGAATTGGCAAGGAGTTCTACTGCCCTTTTCAAACAAACTGGTATAATGTTACTTTAGGGGGTGATTTGAATGGAGATGGAGTTTCCACACAACCCCGCCAACAAATAGTAATAGTCGCAACACAACCAAATACAACTATTTGGATTACCCCAAAAACGAATGTTGTTGGGCATTTAGCAGGTATAACTTATAGTGTTTTTTTGACAAACGCAGGTGAAGTTTACAATGTTCAAAATATAGTTCCAAATACAAATGTGCCTGGCAATAATTTAAGCGGAAGCGTTGTTGTTGCAGATAAAAACGTATGTGTTACGGTTGCTGATGATTCTGTACATGGACTAACAGGCTGTTATGATTTAATGGGTGATCAAATAGTGCCTGTAGATGTGATTGGGACAGACTATGTTTTAAACAAGGGTTTTATGAATTCTGGAGAGCCTGATGGAGCTTATATTGTTGGAACCCAAAATTTCACTAAGATTACAGTAAATGATGGCACTGTAACAACGGCAATGATTAATAAAGGAGATACCTATTATTACCATACCACACAATCGCTAACATATATAAATGCCTCAAAGCCTATTTACTGCTTACACGCGTCTGGTATTGGTTGCGAATTAGGAGAAGCTATTTTACCACCTCTAACTTGTGCTGGCTCAAGTTTAGTTGCTTTTTCTAAAACAAATAATCAAAGAATGTTTTTGAATATTTTGTGTAAAAATGGCGCTCAAAATTCTTTTACCCTCACTAATTCTACTGGCACTCTTAGTATTCCTGTTCCTGCCGCATCTTTTTCTGTTGCACCGGGAACAGCTACTTTGCCTGGTGGACCTTATATGGGAACTCAAATAGATTTAACGGGACAACCAATTCAAACATATACTATTGCAAATTCTTATACAACAAGCTCATTTTCTGACGCTAATAACTTTGCACTAGGAGTTTTCGGGGGAAATTCAACTACTGGAGGATTATTCCATTATATGTCTTCTTTTAAAAGAAGAACGTTTATTAATGCACCTGCAACTATTTCAGTATGCGCTGTGCCCGGTAGTACAGTTTTGCTTACAAGCACTGTAACTGGTGGAGCTATTTCAGGTATGTATTCCACATCTGCGGGTACATCTTCAAATATTCCAACATATCCATCTGCCTACACCAACACCTTTACAAATGTTATTGCGGTTTATACACTAAGTCCTCAAGATATTTTATTAAATACGATTGATTTTACAGTTACTTCAATAGGCGAATGTTTACCCACTACACAAACATTAAGTTTAGTTGTAAATAAACCTCCGCAAGTTACAATCACATCAAGTATTGCGCCTATTTGTAAAAATAATGTTAGCGGGCTAAGCTTAACCGGCGCTGTAATTAATGCATCAACTGCTGTTTGGAGCGGAGGAAGTGGAGGCATATTTGGTGCTCCTGGCCCAAATACAACTTATACACCATCACCAACCGATTTATCAAATGGAATTATAACCTTTACGCTTACATCACAAATTCCAAACCTTGGTTGTATTAATACTTCTCAATCTTTTACGGTTGGTTTTATTGATCCTCCAACTATCAATGGTGTTGATGCTACAGCGTGTACTAATCAAAGTGTTGTTACATTCTCTGCGGCTGCAAGCGGATCAACGCTTCAACCTAATTGGTCATCTAATATCGGGACCGGAATTTTTTTACCAACAAATCAAACTTTAACACCAACCTATCAACTCAGCACGGGCGATTACACTAACTCTGTAATACCATTTACAGTTACTTTACCTGGCGTTGGTGGCTGTGCACCTGTTTCAAGTACAATTAATTTAAATATAATAGCAAAACCCAGCATTTCTGTTAGTCCTAACTTTACAGTGTGCGCCAGTGCAGGAGCTGTTGCTTTAAATGGCACAGTTACCGGAGCAGCAACAACAGGAAGTTGGACTACTTCTGACGGTACAGGCGTATTTACACAATTACCTCCATCTAGCGCAAGTTATACAATGAGTCAAAATGATACACTTGCCGGAAACGTTACATTTGTGTTAATATCAACTCCCGGACAATGTCCATCTACAACAGACACACTTCATGTTTCTGTTTTAAAGGCTCCGGTAGTTTCTGTTAACTCAAACAATGCCGCTGTATGTGAAAATGCGCCAATACAATTAGTAAACAATATAAACGGTTATACTACAAGTGGTATATGGAGTAGCACGGGCACAGGTGCTTTTACGCCAAGTAATACAATAGCCAGCTCGTCTAACCAGGTGTTATATTACCCTAGTCCGGGCGACGTATCAAATGGCTCCGTTATCTTAACTCTTTCAACATTAAGTAATCAAGGATGCCCTGCAAAATCAGCAAGTTTTACAGCTATTTTTGTGCAGGCACCAAAAGCCCAATTTAATATTTCGCCTGTAAAATGCTTAAATGCCCCTGTAAACTTTATCAATAATTCGCTTGCTAATGGTACTTCTAGCCTATCCTATCAGTGGTATTTTGGTGATAGCCCAAGCAGTGTTTCTTCTGCAACAAACCCTATTTATACATACACCAATACAGGCACTTATGTTGTAACAATGACTGTAACCGGAACCAATAGTTTAAATGTAACTTGCCCTGATACAGTTTCAAGAAACATAACGGTTTACCCACTGCCTGTAGTTAATTTTACATACAATAATGCCTGTCAAAGTATGGGGGCTCAGTTTTTTGACTTATCTACGGTGCCTTCAGCATCAAATGTTCCAAACAGTAACGTTGTTGCGTGGAATTGGCAATTTGGGGTAGTTAATGGGACAGCCACTGTAAGAAACCCTGTTTTCACTTACACTGTGCCTGGAACTTATAATGTAATGCTGACTGCAATAACTAACAATTCATGCTCGGCATCAATAACTAAATTAGTTACTATTAACTCGCAACCAAAGGCTCAGTTTGGAATGACAAACAACCCTGCTGTTGCTAACGAACCAATTTATTTTTCTGACTTTTCGTTGCCAACCGGACAAATTCAAACGTGGTCTTGGAATTTTGGAGACAATACAAACGATTTTGTTGGAAACACGCCTTCACATGCTTATGCTAATGCAGGAAATTACATTATTACTCTAACTGTAAAAGATTTAAATGGTTGCGTTGATTCTGTTTCAAAAAATATTGAGATAACATTGTTGCCGCAAGTACCTACCGGATTTACACCAAATGGAGATAAAAATAACGATTTATTATTTGTAAAAGGTGGTCCATTTGAGAATATGAAGTTTCAAGTTTACAATAATTGGGGGGAATTAGTATTTGAAACAACCGATCAAAAAATTGGTTGGGACGGAACTAAAGATGGTGTAGCGCAACCTGTTGGCGTGTACGTTTGGGTATTACAGGTTGATATGTATAACAATAGGTCTGTTAAGAAAAACGGAGATGTAACTTTATTACGATAACATGAAAAAATTATTAATTATATTTTTTACTTTAACTAGCATTTTTTGTAAAGCTCAAGATTTTCACTTGAGTTTGTATGATGCTGCCCCACTATTTTTAAATCCTGCCATGACCGGTTTAGTTGAAGGGAAAATAAGAGCACATGCTCAGTACAGAACACAATGGAACGCAATTGCCTATAAACCTTTTACAACTGCGCTTGCAAGTTTTGATATGCCTAAGGGTAAATGGGGTTTTGGTGGGCAAATTAGCAACATGCGCGCAGGCTTAGGAAACTACAATGTACTTTCTGCATTAGCATCGGTTGGTTATGCAGTGCCTTTAGATAAAAACAAATATCACAATTTATCATTTGGCATTCAAGCTGGATTTACACAAAAGCAAGTTGAATACCAATTATTAACCTACGATAATCAATGGAGTACACTAGATGGAGGTTCATTTGACAAAGGCTTACCAAGTGGTGAAAATTTTAATGGGCAAACTTTTTTTCAAGAAACTGTGAACTTTGGCGCACTCTATTATTACTCTAAACAACAAGCTAGGTTTAATCCATTTGTTGGCTTTAGCGCATTTAATTTAACGCGGCCAAAAGAATCATTTACAGGCGGGCCAAACCGATTGCCAATCAGAAACTATGCTAATGCAGGTGTTCGTGTAAATATTAGTGAGTTACTATATGTTATCCCAAAAATATTAATTTATAATCAAGATAATATTATACAGCAAACTTATGGTGTAGATATTGGGTATTATTTTAAAGGTGAAAAGTTTTTTGCTATTGCAGGCATTATGCTTAGGCCAAATGATGCAACTGTTCCTAACATTGGTTTTAGGAAAGATAATTTTATTATTCGTATGGCGTACGACATTAATCAATCCGGACTTAAAACCGTAAGTAAAACAAGGGGTGCTTTTGAAATATCGCTTACATATTTAGGAAGAAAAGCAAAGGTTCAATCTGTTAAAAATTGTCCACGTTTATAATTTATGCAACTTAAAAAAATATTATTTCCAGTACTGTTTCTGCTAACATCATTAACGTACGCTCAATCTAAAAAACTATGGATTGAAGCTGCTGACAATGCTTATTCAAAACAAGATTATGCAACAGCAGCCGATTTATACTCAAAAGTGCTTGATGACACAACTGCCTTAAAATCAGTTGTGCTACCTTATGAAGCACAATTAGTAAATCTTAAAATGAAATCATTGTTTAAAGTACCTGAGTTAAAAATCACTAAGCAAAAAGACAGTGTAAACGCCACAAAAGAGGTGCAGGTAACATCATCTAAATATGATTTTATATTGTATCGCTTGGCGCAAAGTTATCGATTAAATTATGATTACTCGCATGCTGTAAGCCAATTTAAAAAGTGCGTTGAACGAAAAGTGTATCCAGATGCTGGCTATTATTATGGTCTGTCCCTGATGAATTTAAAAAGATACCCAGATGCACTTAAAGTTTTTGACGAATACGTTGCTGAAAACAAAGGCAGCGATTCACTCATAAAATTAGCTGCTAAAAAACAAGCTTCATGTTACTTTGCATTAGACACTTTGCAAGCAAAAAAATTAATTAGGGTTAAGCTTATGGACACTCTTGTGTTTAATAGAGGTACTACTAGCTTTGCGCCAATGTATTACATGAGCGACAATAAATTAATTTTTACAAGTGCGAGAAAAGGAGGCGTTGTAACAGATCCGGAGAAACAAGACTCGCGTTACTATTGCGATTTGTATTACTCAACACTAGATGATACTATATGGCAACGACCTGTTAATTTTGGAAGACCTGTGAATACCTCGTTACACGAAGGTTCAGGCGTATTTACCCCAGATGAAGTAATGCTTTTTACACGTTGGAGCGATGCTAATAGAAGTGAATCATATATCTACATCGCTAAAACAACAGGTGGCAAATTTTATGAAGCTATGAAGTTAGGGACAAATATTAACGTACCTGGATACAAAACTCAAAATCCTTTTGTATCGTTTGATGGCTCTAAATTATTTTTCTCTTCTAATAGACCGGGAGGCTATGGTGGTTTAGATTTATGGTATGCCAACATTGACTCTGATGGTAATATTGGAAATCCTAAAAATCTTGGAAATACGGTTAACTCAACAGGAGATGAAATAAGTCCTTTTTACCACACTATTAGCAATACGCTTTATTACAGTTCAAATGGCTGGACAGGGCTTGGAGGTTTTGATGTATTTAAATCGAGTTTAAATGTTGATGATAGCGTTTACTCTGTACCAAAAAACTTAAACGCTCCTATTAATTCACCAAAAGATGATTCATATTTTATAATAAATCGTTTTGGAGATCGCGGATTTTTTGCGAGCGATAGAATAGACTGTCCTAGTGGGCACTGTTACAAAATCTTTGAGTTTTTAAATGAACCTATTAAGTTTACATTAGAAGGATTAGTTACAGAAGAAGAAACAGGCAATCCAATTCCGGGAGCCTTGGTTACCGTTAAAGACGTACATGATGTAGATGAACCATTTTTTCTTGTAACCGATGAAAATGGTTACTACACTACACCATTAAAACCACACATGGAGTATTTTTTAAAAGCGCAAAAAAATGGTTTTTTTGCTAGGGCAAACGAAGTAGCAACAAAAGGAAAAACTGAAAGCGAATTATTTACACGAGATTTTACGTTACCTAAAATACCTGCCGGAGATATTGAGATTGAAGGGATTGAATATGATTTTGACAAAGCAACCCTTAGGCCAAAATCAAAAGAAGTGCTTGATAAAATTGTTGATTTACTAAAATTAAATGACAATTTAAAAATTGAGCTAAGTAGTCATACAGATGCTAGAGGGAACGATGATTACAATATGCGCTTATCACAAGCAAGAGCGCAAAGTTGTGTTGACTACATGGTGTCAAAAGGAATTAGCAAGCTTCGGATTGTAGCAAAAGGATACGGAGAAACAAAACCTGTAATTCCGGAAGCTGAAGTAAATAAAATGACTTTGAAGAGTCCTGAATGGGAGGCTGCTCACCAAAAAAACAGACGTACTGCTTTTAAAGTAATTGGTGAATCAAAAATTAATATAATCAATAAAACCAGTTAGGAGTTTTTACTCAAACAAATTTTTAAAAAATTAATATACAGTTGCTTAGTGTTATCATCAAAGTTGTCATTGTGGAAAACGCTTATTAATTGCCCTTTATGTTTTTTCACTTCGTTAACAAGAGCAATTAACTCATTAAGCAATTTAGTTTCATTTTCTTTAGTATAATACGCTAAACTGTTATACGAAAATGCAAATGGATTAATCGTTAAATTACTTTCATTTTCCTCTATCAAATTATACCATTTATACGGCTTGCAATAAGATGCTCTAAAGCCATTAATATTAGTGTATCCCATGGTAAAATCTTCTGTTATTCCTGCTTTTAAAAGCGAATTATACGTTATAGGAAAAAATAACATTGAAAAATGTTGTCTGCTTTTTCGAATTGTTTTATGTGTAATATTATTAAGCCTGGCTAATTCAATTTGCAATTGTTTAAAGTTTTTATTTGATGCAAACGATGGGTGAATTCCAACCATTGAATAATCGGTCAGTAGCTTTATTAAGGTTTGAAAATTTTTGTTTGAAGATGGTAAATTTTTATCGTTTACACCGTAATCGCCCAACAGGAAAAAATATATAGCTTCTGCATTATAGTGTTGATGTGCTTCAATTAAAAACGAATAACAATCAAAAGGATCGGCTTTTTTTTCTATTAAAATTTTAAAGCGTTCAAAAAATAATTTTGGTTTTTTAATATCGCGTACAAATCCCGCTATGTTTCTAATAAGGCCTTTATGCTTGTATTTATAGGCATTATCAATATCAATGCTTGAAATAAATGTGAATTTTTGATCTTTTAATTCAATTTTTGAATTGCTTTTTAATAAGTCAATTATTTTTTCGAGCCATAAATTAATAAGGCATTTATTTAAAAAACCATATTGGTATGCTAGCGAGTGTTTATAATGAAATCGTCCAAATGAATCAGGAGCGTAATTTAAGTACTCTTCGTATCTTGTAATTAACCAAAATGATGCTGCAAAAAAATCAAAGGGTAAAGAATTATTTAATGCGTCAGTAACAAAAAATATTTTATAAAAATTGTTATTGTTTTGAACATCTGTTTTATATTCTTTTATTCCATAGTCAAATAAAATACTGTGTGGAATTATGTTCAGATTTGCGTTTAGCTTTAAATTAGAATAATTTATTTTTACTCCTCCGTATGCATTAAATTCATCAGTAGAAGTTGTAATTTTAATTTTTTGTTCAAAAACATCGGTAAATAATGTGTTAGATATGTACCTTAATCTGTTTGATATTTTTTGCGAAAATATTAGCATTAATTTTTTATCCAATTAATTATTTTAAGTTTTGTGTCAAAACTATTTACGTTTAAAGCAATTATAGCAAAATTGCTACTTATAACTAAATTAATTAATTCACTTTGATTAAAAGACAAAATATTTATTTCATTTATTTTATTCGCATCAACTAAAATTTTTGAAAGATTAATTGTTGAATTGTCTTTATTAGAGTGTTTTAGTAAAAGATACGTGCTGTCGGTTAAGTTTACTGAAGCTAATTTGATTGGGCTTTGTTCTTTTAAAAAGCAAAATTTTTCCAAATTATTGTTCGATTCAATATTTATAAAATTTTCGTAAACAGATTTATTTTTAATTTGATCTTCGTGCAGTTTGGTAAAAAATTGTGTTTGTTGAACCGTGTATTTTTTATCTGTACTAAATTGAGTTAAATCAAAGTTAACACAAAGCGTATTATAATAAGCATATAACAATGGGTTTTTAATTGTAAAATAACTATCGTAAACAATCTTTAAAATATTATTAGTGGTGCTTAAAGAAAGATAATTTGGGTGAAGGAAGCAAGCAGATACATTATTTTTATTTTGAATGATTGGAAATGTAAATATAGCTCTATTTGTAATTTCGTTTGAGCTGTCAATTTCAACAATATATTGACTTGATAGCGAAAGCGTATTTAATGTATTGAGGTTTGCTTGTATATTAAAGTTTTTAGTTGGGAGCATTTGACCTGTAACTAAAAGTTTTTGATTGATTGAATCAAAAATGCAATTTCCGTAACAGTAGGTAAATTGATTAGGTGTATTATTAATTTTTATTCCTTTTATTAACGTTCCTGAATCAGTTTTTATTTTTAAAATCCACTCTCCTTTTTTAAGACCATTGTTAATCTTAACAAATAAGAAAACATATAATTTATTAAGCAAAATAATATGTGCCCACTCAATATTACTTCTCTCAAATGGGAATTGCCATGCTAATTTATATTCGAAATTTTTAAGAGTATCTATTAAAATGTATTTATCTAAAAAAAATTGAGCATTTGAAGTGTCGTTTGATTTCTTAATAGCATAATAGGCATGATTAAAATAGTTTTTTTCATTTTCAAAATTTAATAAATTATTTACCTTTTGTATATCTATATTTTGAATAGTTGCGGTAATTTTAAAGCCTTTATTTAACCGAATAATAGAAGTTTTATCTGATTTTTTCTTTTGAAAATAAATATTTAAAAAATCATGTACTGTATCTGATGCTGTTTGAAAATAATCATTTGATTGCCCATCTACTTTAATCTCTATGCTATCAATTAGTTTATTTGGAAATTTAAATTTATAAACTTTAATTTTACAATAGTTTATGTTATCCTCTATGCCCGCCAAATAATAATTTCCATTAAATGGAGTAAGGTGAGCGTTTTTAATATTAAAATTTAGTGATTGTGATACGTTTAAAAAAGGTAAAACAATAAAATTGAAAAAAAATATTTTATAGAGTTTCATTAATTATTTTCTCGCGCTTATTATAGTCTAAAATTAAAAAATAATACATCATAACTCCAAAAGCATACAGCGCTGAAGTAATTAAAAATATATTAGCGAAATGCACTTTATACGAAAGTAATAGTTTAACCATTAAACCACTAAATACCCAACTCCCACTCCAAATAGCACTTGTTAAAGCGCTAGTAATTTCTTGGTTATTGGAACCAACATAATTTAAAACTAACTCGGTTGTCATTGGTCCTGCCATATTCATTAAAGGTTGCCTGAGTAAATAAAAAATGGCTGCTATAATTACGGCAAATGAATATTGATTATAATATTGTGTTGAAGCTAATACAGCTAAAGAAACTACAGCTATTGATTGTGTTGTAGGTATTGCTTTTTGATAGCCATATTTTTTTTTTATAGTAGGCACCAACATAGCCGCATAGGCTACCAATAGCGCCGCAATAGAGCTTAATACAGAAAACTGTCCTTTATTTAATTCGTGAACTTTTTCAAAAAATAAGCTTAAAAAAGGAATAGTTAATCCCGCTCCAACAGCAATAATTAATGTTGGAATCAAGGCTTTTAAAATAATATTCCAATTGTTTTTTGGGGTTTCGTATTTAGTTTCAAGAAAATCAACTGCTAATATTTTTTCTTCAAATTTTTTATTTTTAAAAATAAAAAACAGTCCTAATAATCCTAGCAAGGAAAACAGAATTAAAATGTTTTTTTCGTTAAAGATTTTATCATTAAATAAATCTAATAAAAAAATAATTAACCCACTTAAAATACCACCAAAACCCCATGTACTGTAACTTAAACTAATAGCAGAAGTTTGATTTTTTAAAGCACAATTTCTCAAAATAAAAGGAGAAATTGGAATTTGCATAAAAGTGAATGCTGCACCCCAGCATAACAAACTAATTATTAAAACTACTTTTAATTTATAGGCTACACCTAAAACTATAAGTATGCCAAACATAGGCACAAAAATATTGGAAATTAAAAACAAAGGCATTAGTTTTCGCTTTTTAATTTTTTTACCAAAAGGGACTGCTAAAATAAAAACTCCTAAAAATCGAAAAGTAATAAAAAGAGCTATGTCCTCATCACTAAAGCCTTCGCGAGACATATAAAGAGGTAAAATATTCATGAATGTTACATTAACTATCTGAATAAAAAACTCAGAAAAAATAACATTCAATACATTTTGTTCAATGTTTCTATATTCTTTAATGAGAGGAATCACTTAGCTTATTTTTATAATTTCATTTATGTATGAAATAATTTTATCAAAATCATTCGGGTTAAATTCTTTAAAATCAGTTTTATTTTTAAACCATGTTAATTGACGTTTTGCATAATTACGAGTGTGTTGCTTTATTTTTAAAATGGCTTCTTTTTTATCAATTTTCCCCTCAAAATAGTCAAATAATTCTTTGTAGCCAACCGTTTTAAGAGCATTTAAATGTTTAAACACAAACATTTTTTTTGCTTCTAATTCTAGCCCATTGTTCATCATAGTATCTACTCTATCATTTATTCTGCTATAAAGTTCGGTTCGCTCTCTATTAATTAAAAGTTTTATTGCTGTAAAATTTCTATCAATTTTATTTTTACTTAATAATGATGAGTAGGGTTTACCGGTATAAATGCAAATTTCAAGAGCTCTTATTATGCGTTGCGGGTTGTTTATGTCAATGCTGTTGTAGTAAATAGGATCGTGTTTTAGTAGCATTTCTTGAATGTGAAGAATTCCTTTTTCTAAAAAAACAGTGTTTAAGTTATTCCTTACTTCAATAGGCACCTCCTCAAAATCATCTATCCCGTAAAGCAACGCGTTTAAATATAAACCTGAGCCACCACAAACTATAAGCAATTGATGTTTTTTAAATAACTCTGTAATCAAAGTTATTGCATCTTTTTCAAAATGACCGGCACCGTATAAATCGTTAATAGTTTTATTATTTATTAAATGATGTTTAACCGTGTTTAGCTGATCTAGCGATGGCTTGGCTACGCCAATATTTAGTTCTTTATAAAATTGCCTTGAATCAGCATTAATTATATCTGCTTTATAATGCTTTGCTAAACTTATTGATAAATCTGTTTTTCCAACAGCGGTAGGGCCAGCGATAACTATTAAATATTTTAATTTGTTCGGCAATAAAAACAGCAATTTATATTTTTTTTATTCAAAATTTATTGTGTAAAACTCTACTTTTTAACTCAATGTTGTTAACCACTATTTAAGTATTTTTAGCGTATGCACCATCCTTTTAAAACATGGTTATTTCTACTATTTTCTATACTGTTAATTAGTATAATTGGCATTGTTTTCCCCACAAATGGCGTGCAAATTACATCTTCTTTTAATTTAAAATTTCCTAATCCGATTGACTTACTAAAAACTAAAGAATCCCATAAAAATATAACTTCAATTATTAGCACTGCCGACAGTCTCGATAAAATAAAACCTATTATAACTAATAACTTAAAAAAAGACTCCTCTATTATTACCCTTGATACATTAAAGCCTAAGCCTAACTCGAAGCTTGAATATACTTCAATAAAATCTTTACAAAACTTTTTTGAAGCACTCAGAAACTTAAAAAGCGTACCTTATGCTATTAGAGTTTTGCATTATGGTGATAGTCAAATTGAGGGCGATAGAATTACCGATTATTTAAGACTAAAATTACAAGGGCAATTTGGAGGAGGAGGGCCTGGCTTAATTTCATTTATGCCAATTTCACAGAGCGTAACTAACAAAATAATTTACAGTGATAATTGGGATAGATATGGTGTTTTTACAGCAAAGGATAAGCGTGTAAGTCACTCCAATTATGGCATAATGGCTGGTTTTAATCGCTTTTTACCTTGCAAAAAAATTAACGATTCTTCAAGTGCAACTACAAGTTATGTAAAAATATCTACCACAAAAAATGCAGGCACAAACAATTTAAATTATCATAAAATTAAATTATTTTATGGTGGCTCCCAAGCTAAAACTTGGTGTGAATTTTATGATGGTCCGGCACTAATAAGCGCAGATAGTTTAACTGCAGGGGGTATTTTTAATCTAAAGGAATACAATGTTGGCAACGAATCTTATACCCATCAATTCAACTTTTCAGGTAAAGATAGCCCTGATTTTTATGCCCTTTCTCTTGAATCGGAATACGGTGTAATAGTTGATAATATTGGATTAAGAGGTAGCAGTGGAACATTTTTTCATCAGATTAATTTTAATCAATTAAAACAATTTTACGATTATCTTAATGTAAAACTTATTATTCTTCAGTTTGGAGGCAATGCTATGCCACAAATAAAAGATGCTGCAAACGCACATAATTATGCCGAATATATTAGATCTCAAATTTCTCTTGTAAAAAAAGCAGCTCCCAATGCATCTGTTATTTTTATTGGCCCTGCTGATATGAGTATAAAAGAAGAAACAAGCTATATCACCTACCCTATTTTAGAATCTGTTCGCGATAATTTAAAAAAAGTGGTCTTAGAAAGCGGTTGCGCTTATTTTGATATGTACGAGTGTATGGGCGGAAAAAATAGTATGCCAAGTTGGGTTGAACAAAACTTAGCAGCCTCTGATTATATTCATTTTAGCCCACAAGGAGCCAGAAAAATTGCAACACTCTTCTACGCATCATTAATAACTGAATACAACAACTATTTAACCATACGAAAATAACTTGAAAAAATTAATCCTCATACTCCTCTTAGCATCTCAATTTTGTTTGTCGCAAGAATATCCGTTTATAAATTACAAAGCAAACCATCTTTTGTACTCAAACGATAGCTCTAATTTTATGCACCTTTTTAAAAAAATATCAGAGCTAAAAAAAACAAAAAATGCCTGCGTAAACATTGTGCATGTTGGCGGCTCTCATGTACAAGGCGGCATGTGGACAAATACCTTTTACACACTATTGCAACAAAATTTTAAATTAAATGGCGGCGGCTACTTCACATTCCCTTACCGTTTAGCAAAAACAAATTCACAACCATACTCTACATCTTTTTCAAACGGAAAATGGAAAAAATGCCGTTGCATTACTAAAGATTTTTGTTTACCACTTGGCATGAGCGGCATAAGCGTTACAACAAATGATAGCTTTTGTAATTTTGGAGTAGCCCTAACAAAAAAATCAGTACTTAGTAATTTTAATACGATTAAAGTATATCATAATTTTAACGAATCGTTTGAATTTGACATTCGCAATACAAAAATTCAACAACGCATAGATAAAAAAGAAAATGGTTATACAACTTTTATTTTAAAAGACATGTGTGATAGTGTTGTTTTTGAACTTAAAAGAAAAGATACTATTACCAAGGGTTTTACATTGTTTGGCTTTAGCCTCGAAAACAATAACGAAAATGGCTTTTATTTAGCCGGCCTTGGTGTAAATGGCGCATCGAGCAATTCATTTTTGCGTTGCAATAAATTTGAAGAACAATTAAAAACTATTATGCCCGATTTAGTTATTCTTTCATTAGGCGTAAACGACTCCCAAGCGAAAAATTTTAACAAAGCTGATTACATAGCTCATTATGATAGTTTAATAAAAATTTTTAAAACCATTAACCCAAAAGTTGCAATATTACTTACTACAACAACAGATAATTTCATCAAACGCCGCTCCCCTAACAAAAGAACCTCTCTTGCTCAAGACGCAATGTTTAGTTTGATGCAAAAAAACAACGTAGCCGTGTGGGATCTATATGAATTTATGGGCGGCTACAAATCAATGCTTAAATGGGTAAAAGCAGGACTTGCCGCACGTGACAGAGTTCATTTTACACCAAAAGGATATACTATTATTGGCACTAATATGTTTAATACAATTTATTCATCATATAAAAACAACACAAAAAATTAGTGCTTAACTCAGTATTAGAAATATTAGCTTATAATCCTAAAAAACCATTGCTGTTTACTCAACTATTTTTTTGGGGATTTTTTTTAATTGCCTTTTTAATATATAGCCTAATTTTTAACAGGCAAAAACTAAAAATATTTTATTTGTTTTTAATAAGCTTATTTTTTTATTATAAAACAGGAGGCATCTTTTTAATACTGCTGCTATTTACAATTATAAGTGATTATACATGGGCACATCTAATACATAACTCAAAATTTATTTTAACTAAAAAAATTTATTTAAGTATCAGTATTATTTTAAATCTTTCACTGCTTTGTTTTTTTAAGTACTCTTATTTTTTTGTAGAAAGTTATGCGAATATTACAGGAGCCCAAATAACCTATCACAATCACTTTGCCGAATTAAGTAATAACTTTTTTGGAACAACTTATATGCTCGACAAATTAATTGTTCCTATTGGCGTTTCGTTTTTTACATTTCAATCACTTAGTTACACGTTTGATGTGTTTAGAGAAAAAGTAAAACCACTCCATTCAATTATCGACTATGGTTTTTTCGTGTGTTTTTTTCCGCACCTTGTAGCAGGCCCTATTGTTAAAGCACACGAATTTATTTGGCAAATACATCGTCCTTATGAGCTAACAAAAAAACATTTTGGATTAGCCGTATTTTGGATTTTAAATGGATTCACAAAAAAAATAGTTGCCGATTATTTAGCCGTAAATTTTATTGATAGAGTTTTTAGCAGTCCTAATTATTATAGCGGGCTTGAGATTATTTTTGCCGTATTTGGCTATTCACTGCAAATTTACATGGATTTTAGTGGCTACACTGATATGGCAATTGGCATTGCCCTACTATTTGGGTTTGAATTAAAAACAAACTTTAAATCGCCATATAAAGCTACAAGTACAAGCGAATTTTGGAAACGCTGGCATATTTCACTTTCCAGTTGGCTGCAGGAGTATTTGTATATTCCTTTAGGCGGAAACAGAACCGGCAGCATTGGCTCTTATATTGCAATAGCAGTTATTTTTTTATTCATTGCCCTTTTAAGCGGTAAGCTTTGGCTTCTAATTTTATTAAGTTCAATTGTTGGTTCTTTAATTATTATTGCCCTATTTGTTAAGCCCATTAGGCAATATATTAATACAAATATTAACTTAATGGTTACAATGTTACTCGGAGGCCTTTGGCATGGCAGCTCTTGGTTATTTATTATTTGGGGTGGCTTAAATGGAATTGGGTTAATTGTTCATAAGCTTTGGCAAAAAATATCGCCGTTTAAAAATCATTTAAACTACTTTACTAAATTTTTGTTGATACTAATAACCTTAACCTTCATAAGTTTTACTCGTATCTTTTTTAGGAGTGCTGATATGACAATTGTTTTAGAAATTTTTAATCGCATCAAAAATAATTTTGGACTTGATTTATTTTTTGAAGTTATTGCAGGTTATAAAATAGTTTTTTTAATTATGCTCTTAGGCTATATTATTCATTGGATCCCGGAAAACATAAAAGAAAAATATCGCTTTTACTTTGCTAAATTAAATTATGTTACGATGTTGTTAATTACTGTTGCAGTTGTTTTTTCAGCCTACCAACTCATGAGCGGAGATATGCAACCGTTTATATACTTTCAATTTTAACCCTTAATTTAATTTTGAGGGAACAACTAATTCAAAACGAGGTATTTTAACATCAAACTCTAAGTCGTCAATTGCTCTTTGCATTTTGTAAAAACCTTCCATATAACCAATTTCAGAAGTTAAATTACAAGCACTATTATACGTATAACTTCTACCAGGTTCAATTAATGGAGTTTCACCAACAACACCTTCTCCATCAACCACTCTATGCTCTGCACCTGTGTCAAAAATTTCCCAATGCCTCTTTAATAGCTGAACGGTGTAATCACTCTTATTTGTAATTGTAATAAAATAAATAAAAAAATAATGATTATCGCGAGGAGAGCTATTCTGCGAAGAGTAAACAACCTCCACCGATACTTCGATGTTATTTGTAATTACACAAACCATAGGCAATCTTTTTACAAAATTACAAAAAAAATATGTTTTAAAACATTGTTTGGTTATTAACAATCTTCTTTTAATTTGAAGTGTACTTTTATCCTATTTTTTTAACTTTCATTATTTACCTTTAACTATTAAATTATATAAAAATGAAACATTACGTATTAACGCTTTTTGTAGTAATCACAAGTATTATCAAATCTCAAACCCCGGTTTATGATGATTTAATTTTTGAAGAAGATTCAACTACAAATACATATAAAGCAATAGGAAAAAATTTCTTTCATTTAAAATCTAAAAAAGGCAGTGGAGGAATGGCTCATACAAGCACTGCCGACTCAAACAAAACTGCTAAAATTACCGACATTATTTTGGTTTTTTCAGAAACTTCTGCCGATGCTATTGCAGAAAGAGAACAAGCAAACAGAGAGCGTTGGGAAAATTTATTAAATACCTATCCTGAGTTTTTTCAATTTAACACTAATTACAAAACTATTTGTCAATGCAAAATAGGCGGCGATGCCGAAGCTTTTAAGCATACCCAAGGTTTTTACCTATATTTTGCCAAAGACGAACCTAAACCGGTAGTTATTTCAGAAAAGCCAAAACAAAATTCTAACGAAAAAACAACTGATACCAAAAAAACAGAAATTACTACTGCACCTGAAAAACCAAGCAATAAAGAAAAAACATCTGCTAAGGACAATCAAACTTCAAAAAACACAAAAAGTGAAAAAGTTAAACCTAAAGAAGAACCAAAGGTTGAACCAAAAGAAGAAGAGATAACAAAAACAGATGGGCCTGACCAAACATCAACTATTGATTTAAGCAGTACCGTTAAAAAAAGAGAAGGCTACACAAAACCTAAAAAAGCAAAAAACAATAAACTTTGTCGCCCACCATTTTATGGCTCAGGCGAAGACGATATAAATATATTTTTTAAAGAAAATATTGCTCTAGATAAAAAAACTACACGTAAAGTTAAAGGCGATGAAAGCATTTTAAAACTCTCTCTAAATTTTGACGGGTCGGTGAAAAAAGCAATGGTTTCCGGGCCTAATACTTTGCTTAATGATTTAATTAGTGCAGCAGTGAAAAGTATGGATTTGTGGAATCCTTCTGTAAAAGGCGGAATTACCACTAAATCTGAAATTAAAATGACAATGAAATACGACAAATCAACCAAAGCAATTCGCCCATTTGAAACAGTTATTACACCTCGCCCGGCACCAAAGTGCAGTAAATGTTTAAGTGACTCCGAAATTTTTGGAGATTAGTTTTAGCCACATTTTATTTTGGTATCATAACTAAATCTAATAATTTTGTACCACTAACTCTTAATAAGATAACAAAATGAAAATTGCAGTTGTTGGAGCAACAGGTCTTGTAGGTACTAAAATGCTCGAAGTTTTATCAGAAAGAAATTTTCCAGTAACTGAATTAATTCCGGTAGCCTCTGAAAAATCAGTAGGCAAAATCATACCTTACAAAGGTACAGATTACAAAGTACATAGCTTGGCCGAAGCTGTTCTAAAAAAGCCTAATATAGCTCTCTTTAGCGCAGGCGGTTCAACATCGTTAGAATGGGCTCCAAAATTTGCAGAAGTAGGAACAACCGTAATAGACAATTCAAGCGCGTGGCGTATGGACGCATCTAAAAAACTTATTGTTCCTGAAGTAAATGCCTCTACTCTAAAAAAAGAAGATAAAATTATTGCAAACCCTAATTGCTCAACTATACAAATGGTTGTTGCATTAAATCCATTGCATAAAAAATATGGTATTAAACGAATAATAGTTTCTACATATCAAAGTGTTACAGGAACAGGTGTTAAAGCCGTAAAACAGCTTATGGACGAGCGCACAAATAGCCATAGCAATGAAATGGCTTATAAATATAAAATTGACTTAAATGTAATTCCACAAATTGATGTTTTTTTAGAAAACGGTTACACAAAAGAAGAAATGAAAATGGTAAACGAAACTAAAAAAATAATGGGAAACAACTCTATTAAAGTTACAGCAACAACAGTTCGTATCCCGGTAATTGGCGGACATAGCGAAAGTGTTAACGTTGAATTTGAAAATGATTTTTCAATTTCTGACGTAAAAAACATTTTACATAATACAAAAGGTATTATATTACAAGACGATCCCGAAAACCAAATATACCCCATGCCGCTTTTTGCGCATAATAAAAATGAGGTATTTGTTGGAAGAATAAGGCGTGACGAGAGCTGCGAAAAAAGTTTAAACCTTTGGATTGTTTCAGATAATTTACGCAAAGGAGCTGCAACAAATGCTATTCAAATTGCCGAACATCTTATTGAAAATCATTTAATTTAATATTTATTCGCCATTATTAACCCACATAAAAACCTTGTCGTTATTATTATAGCGGGTAACATCTTTATCTAATATTAAAATACAAAAATCAATAAAAGGCAATATCCCAAAAACACCACCAATTGTAGCAACATAAACAACAGGCACATGTGGCGCTGTTCCTAAATAAATTCTATGCAACCCAACTATCCCAAACGGAAGCGGAAAAGCCAATGCAGCAGCAATAAGTTTTTTATTACTCTGTTTCCTCTTATAAAAAAACTGCACAATTGGACTTGGTCTATGTTTATCTATCTTATTACTATATGTTTCAAAACTTGCACTTATAAAAATTGTATCTGCTTTCAGCAAAAACTCGTTGTTCGATCTTACTTTTAAAACAATAAAAAAAATAAATATTCCTACTGCAATTTGTTTTAACATTTTTAATTCGTTTACTAAGTCATCAAATTTATTAAATAATAAACAGTTTATAGTTATTAATTTGAACAAAATTAAATGCCTTAGCATTGTATATTTGAACTTTAAAATTTAACGTGACTTTAATAAAAAGTATTTCAGGATTTAGGGGAACCATTGGCGGGCTACCCACGGAAGCATTGACTCCAATTGACATTGTAAAATTTACTTCAGCTTACGCCAAATGGCTTCTAAAAACTAATTCCACTAGCAGCGCCACGGTAGTTATTGGCAGAGATGCCCGTATTAGCGGGCCTATGGTAAGCAGTATTGTTAGTGGAACGCTTATGGGCATGGGCATAAACGTAATTGACCTTGGCTTAAGCACTACGCCAACCGTTGAAATGGCTGTTACTGAATTAAAGGCACTAGGCGGCATAATACTAACTGCTAGCCATAACCCAAAACAATGGAACGCTCTTAAACTTTTAAATAAGTTTGGAGAATTTATAAGTGAACAAGACGGTAAACTAATTTTAGACTTTGTTGCAAATGATAATTATGAGTATGCAGATGTAAAAGATTTAGGAACATATACTCAAAATAATTCATTTTTAAATACGCACATAGAAAAAATAATTGCCCTACCCTACGTAGATAAAGCTGCTATTGCCAACGCTAAATTTAGCATTGTAATTGACGCTGTTAACAGCACAGGAAACATTGCCGTACCTGCCCTACTTGAAATGTTAGGAGTTGTAAAAATCACTTTAATTAATAATGATTTAAGTGGCAACTTTGCTCATAACCCAGAACCCTTATCTGAACATTTAACCGATTTAAGCAAAACTGTTATAAAACAAAAAGCGCATTTAGGCATTAGTGTTGACCCCGATGTTGACAGGCTTGCCCTAGTATGCGAAGATGGTGAAATGTTTGGTGAAGAATATACTTTGGTTGCGGTTGCTGACTTTGTTTTAAAATCACATAAAAAAGCAAACACTGTTAGTAATCTTAGTAGTACACGTGCCCTTCGCGATATTACCGAAAAAGCAGGCGGTAAATACTCCGCCTCAGCAGTTGGCGAGGTAAATGTTGTTAAACTAATGAAAGAAACAAAAGCTGTAATTGGCGGCGAAGGTAATGGCGGAATTATTTTGCCTGAACTCCACTACGGTAGAGATGCTCTGGTAGGCATCGCTATTTTTCTAACTCATTTAGCTAAATATGGTGACACCGCATCAATGCTACGTTCTATCTATCCAAATTATTATATAAGTAAAAACAAAATTGAGTTAACCCAAAATATTAATGTTGATGAAATTTTAGAAAAAATAAAGCTTAGATATAAAAAACAGCCCATAAACACCATTGACGGTGTAAAAATAGAATTTGACAAAGAATGGGTGCATCTTCGCAAAAGCAACACAGAACCCATAATACGCATTTACAGCGAAAGCTCATCAGAAACTACTGCCAACAACTTAGCAAAAAAAATAATTACTGATATTAAAGAAATCATAAAGTAACAATATTCAAAAAAACCGTGTACCCAATTCTGTTGAACAAAACAAATTCAACTAAACACAAGCAAATTACTCTAATTGTATTTATAATTATTTAAAATACTGCTTTGATTACACTCATTCAATGTAAAAAACATTTCCTTTTTAAATTCAAATTGTGTGTTTGCGTTACAAAACTTGCCGAACAAAACTTGCATTTGGCAGAAAAATTGTAGCAACTTGCAAAAATTAATTTACTAAGCAGCATCAACTAAATTGCCGCGCTCAATGGCTAATTCTACAGCTTTATTTTTAAAATCTTCGCTGTAACGGATTGTTCTGTTTTCCATTTGTTAAAGATAGTCGCTTTAGGTCAACTGAAAACTGTCCGCACAAAGGTAGGAATTCCAGTGAAAGCCCTCTCCCCTACTTCGAGATAAAAATATCTAAGCAAATAAATACACTAAAGGATAAACTAGCAAACCCGTTTAATGTGAAAAAAGCTATATTTATTTTACTCAAATTATTAGGCTTTACCAATAAGTGCTGATAAAACAATAAAAAAATAAATACAGCACTTCCTATCAAACTTATAATGCCTAAGCCGCTTTTAATGTAAATAAATACTACCAAAACAGCTGTTATTGCATGTAAAAATTCAGACACCCTAAGCGCTTTTTTCACTCCTAGCTTTGCCGGAATAGAATTTAGCTTGTTGCTTTTATCAAAGTCAGCGTCTTGTAAAGCATAAATAATATCAAAACCGCTAACCCAAAACAAAACTAAAGCACTTAATATTATTGGCAGAACGTCAAATTTTTCAGTTAACGCTATATATGCTCCTATGGGAGCAAGGCTAAGCCCTAAGCCAAGTACAAGATGACAAAGCCAGGTAAATCGTTTGGTATAGCTGTAACCTAAAATTACAAGTAATGCAACCGGCGATAGATAAAAACACAATTCATTTATCAGATACGAAAAAAACATAAATAAAACAGATGTAACAATCACAAAAATTAAAGCCTGTGGTTTCGAAATTTTACCCGAAGGTATTTCGCGCATGGCTGTGCGGGGATTTTTGGCATCTATAGCACTATCAATATATCGGTTAAATGCCATAGCAGCACTTCTTGCAAATACCATACACATCAAAACATACATGAGTTTTTGCCAATTAAACTGAATACTTTTTGAGTGAATTGCTAACGAGAAACCAATTAAAGCAAAGGGAAGTGCAAACAATGTATGGCTAAATTTTACAAGCGAAAAATATTTTTTCATTTCGGTTGCCAAATTACATAATAATACAAAATGCAAATATTTTATTTAAGCAAAAGCAAAATTTTTACAGAGTTATTTATAGAATGGGTTTTAATTGTAAATTTGCGACTTTTAAAATTAAAATTGTGGATAGAAATTCCCTTATAGGTTTAGGCATAATAGCAGCTATTTTAGGAGCTTGGCTCTATTTTAGCGCTCCAAGTAAAGAACAACTGGCGGCACGCAAGCGCATTAAAGATTCCTTAGCTCTGATAGAACACAAACGAACCGAAGAAATTATAAAAGCAGAAAAAGCAAAAACATTAACAGATACCGCTTCAAAGCTAAACGCAACTATTTTAAGCGACTCTATTAAATCTATTCAATTTAACGAAAAATATAAAGATTTTGCTGTTTCAGCGAAAGGCACCGATAGCTATTTTACAATTGAAAATGAAAAACTTAAAGCTACCATTTTAAACAGAGGCGCTCAAATTGTAAAAGTTGAACTTAAAGAATACAAACGCTATGGCAAAACAGAGCCATTGGTGTTATTTGATAAAGACAGCACATCTTTTGCACTTAAATTAAACGCATACCAACGCAGCAGAGTGTTTAGTACAGATAGCTTTTATTTTACATCAGTTAAATCTGAAAAAAATCAAATCACTTTACAATTACAAACATCTAAACCCGGCTCTTATATCGAAATTAATTATACTCTTAACGCTGGTTCATACCTTGTTAATTCTTCTATAAAACTAGTAGGTATGCAAACTATTATTTCCGATAAAGAAGAACAAATTCAACTTAACTGGGCAATGTTGCTGCCAACACAAGAAAAACACATTGTAAAAGAACGCGAAGCCGCTACGATTTATTATAAGCAAGCCGATAATTCACCTGATTACATTAATCCCGGGAAAGAAGATACCAAAGAGCTAAACGATGCCGATATTAAATGGGTATCATTTAAACAACAGTTTTTTAACTCAACCATTATTGCAAAAACAAATTTTTTAAAATCAGGAAGCTATATAAAAACCGGACTACGCCCAAATTCAGAAGCGGTTGTAAAATCAGTTGCAACCGAAATGAGTATTCCGTTTAGCGGCAACGCTTCTGAAAAATTTGATTTTGATTTTTACTTTGGCCCAAATCATTACAGCACACTTAAAGCTATTGGCAATGATATGGAAAAAATTATTCCAACCGGTTGGAGTGTATTTAGCGTAATTAATAAATGGTTAGTTATTCCATTATTTAATGGCTTAGGCACACTTAATATGGGCCTTGTAATTTTAATTTTAACCTTAATTGTAAAATTATTGCTATCACCTATTGCCTACAAAACATATTTAAGCGGCGCTCGTATGCGTTTATTAAAGCCTGAAATAGATCAACTTAATGCAAAATTTGAAAAAAATGCAGATCCTATTAAAAAACAACAAGAACAAATGGCCTTGTACAATAAAGCTGGTGTAAACCCTTTAAGCGGATGCTTCCCTTTATTATTACAATTTCCTATACTCATTGCATTGTTTGCATTTATACCGGCAGCCATTGAACTTCGACAAAAAAATTTTTTATGGGCAGATGATTTAAGTACCTATGATAGCATTTGGCATTTTGGCAACATTCCTGTAATATCATCTATATATGGCGACCACGTAAGCTTGTTTGCAGCCTTAATGTTTGTAAGTACTATTATTTACACTTACATGAACAGTAACATGATGGCTACCCCACAAAGCAATCAAATGCCTGGCATGAAGTTTATGATGTATTTTATGCCGGTTATATTTTTAGCCGTAATGAACCGCTATTCGGCTGGTTTAAGCTGGTATTACTTTTTAGCGAATATGTTTACATTTAGCCAAAACTACATTATTAAGTTGTTTATAAAAGATTCTACAATTAGAACCCAACTCGAAGAAAACATGAAAAAGCCTAAGAAGAAAGGCGGCTTTGCACAGCGTTTAGAAGAAATGGCGCGCCAAAGACAGCAACAAGTAAACAGCGCAAAAGGCAAAAAATAATCATTAAAAACTAACAGGAACCATAATTCTGGTAAGCCATTTAGCAGAATCAGGCTCCGTTGTAACATCAGTAATGTAAAATTCAATTGGCAGTTTTTTCTTTTTTAAATTAAGCGTTGCAAGTTTTTGATCAATATTATTGTAAGCATTTTTAATACCCTTGTAAGAGCCATAATGATTAAATACAAGCATGGTGTCCTTATAAAGCACAATCACATCACAATTTTTAGGCTTTGTTTTTGGCATACTGTCAATTGGTAAAATAAGTTGAAAAACAATATTATTTACGTTTTCGTTATATGTTATTAATCCAAAATTTGAGTTAAAATTTTTATTAAAAGCCAATAATTGTTTGCTTAATAATTGCATAGCATTTTGAATTTTTTGGCCAATTTTCTCCCCGGCAGCAGAATCAGTTTTTGAAAAAGCCAGCATATCGCCAACAATATAAATACCATTAAAACCTTTTTCATCACTCAGTTGGGTATAAGGTTTTATAAGCGTTTCTTTTTTATTTACAGGTTTATTGGCATTATCGGTAATTTTTGGCTCATTATTGCAAAAACACAATAATAATGCAAAAGGTAAAAATTTTATTAAACGAATTAAAATCATTGCGCTAAGTTATCAGAATTTAAACTCAAAGTAAAGATTTGTTTTAGCTATACGGTAAAGTAACAATGCGCTTAACTTTGCATAAATTAAGAAGGTATTGTTAATGATTTTTATTTAAAATTTCGTTAAATTCTTAAAAAAATCACTACATTTGCGCCCAAATTTAATTTAAAAAAGCATGTCGCAACAAAAAGGCAAAATTTCTCAAGTAATTGGACCGGTAATTGACGTAAAATTTGATTTAGATGGCGGAAAATTACCCAATATATTAGATGCACTCGAAATAGTTCGTAACGGACAAAAAGTAATCCTTGAAGTGCAACAACACATAGGCGAAGACACTGTTCGTACTGTAGCTATGGATAGCACAGACGGTGTTTACCGAGGCTTAGAAGTAGTTGCAACCGGAAAAGCAATAACAATGCCTACCGGCGATAAAATTAAAGGTCGCTTGTTTAATGTGGTAGGAGAAGCTATTGATGGTATTAATGATGTTAATAATCAAGGAGGTTACCCTATTCATCGCCAACCACCTAAATTCGAAGATTTATCAACCAGTACAGAAGTACTGTTTACAGGTATTAAGGTTATTGATTTAATTGAACCTTACGCAAAAGGAGGTAAAATTGGCTTGTTTGGCGGTGCAGGTGTAGGTAAAACAGTATTAATTCAAGAATTAATTAATAATATTGCAAAAGGACACTCCGGTTATTCAGTATTTGCAGGTGTTGGCGAACGTTCTCGCGAAGGAAACGATTTATTGCGCGAAATGATTGAAAGCGGCATTGTAAAATATGGCGAAGCTTTTAAACACAGCATGGAAGAAGGCGGTTGGGATTTAAGTAAAGTTGATTTAAACGAGCTATCAAAATCTCAAGCATCATTTGTATTTGGACAAATGAACGAACCTCCGGGAGCACGTGCACGCGTTGCTCTTTCAGGCTTAACCATGGCCGAGTACTTCCGCGATGGCGATGGAAGCGGGCAAGGTAAAGACATTTTATTTTTCATAGATAATATTTTCCGTTTTACACAAGCAGGTTCTGAAGTATCTGCATTATTAGGGCGCATGCCTAGTGCCGTTGGTTACCAACCAACACTTGCTACCGAAATGGGAGTAATGCAAGAACGTATCACTTCTACCAAAAAAGGTTCTATTACATCGGTGCAAGCCGTTTATGTTCCTGCCGATGATTTAACTGATCCCGCTCCCGCAACAACTTTTGCCCACTTAGATGCTACTACCGTACTAAGTCGTAAAATTGCCGAATTGGGTATTTACCCTGCCGTTGATCCATTAGATTCAACCTCACGTATATTAGACCCTGCAGTTGTTGGCGACACTCATTACTCGTGTGCACAGCGCGTTAAAGGAATTTTACAGCGTTATAAAGAATTGCAAGATATTATTGCCATACTTGGTATGGATGAATTAAGCGAAGAAGATAAACTAGTAGTGCATCGCGCACGCCGCGTTCAACGCTTCCTTTCACAGCCATTTCACGTTGCTGAGCAGTTTACCGGTTTAAAAGGTGTTTTTGTTAGTATTGACGATACGATTAAAGGCTTTAACATGATATTAGATGGAAAAGTAGATGAATATCCTGAGGCTGCATTTAATTTAGTAGGAACTATTGAAGAGGCTATTGAAAAAGGTAAAAAAATATTATTAGAAGCTAAATAAGCTAAGATGAAACTAGAAATTATTACACCCGATAAAAAATTATTTGAAGGCACTGTAAAATCTGCAATATTTCCGGGCAGTGAGGGTAGTTTTGGCATTTTAAATAATCACGCAGCCATGATAGCAACCTTAACAAAAGGAAAAATTGAAATTACACAAGATAATAATTCAAAAACTGAATTTGAAGTAAAAGGTGGAGTTGTTGAAGTAAATAAAAACAAAGTAACCGTTTTAGCCGAATAATTTTAATAAAAAATTATTTCTCATAAAAAACGCAATTGTTTAAGCAATTGCGTTTTTTATTTAAACTACAACAAGGAAGCTTTTTTATACGTATTCTTCACAAATTATATTAAATCAACTTAGTTTATGGTTATTTTGCTTTTTTATGGCAAACAAGCAAAATATATTTGTAATTATATTAAATTTTAAATTATGAAAACCATATTAATTACAGGGAGTACTAGCGGAATAGGATTAGGAATAGCTCGCGAATTTGCTAAAACAAAACAATATAATATTATTTTTAATGGCTTAGAAACAAACGGCCCTGAAATAGCAAAAAATATTGCATTAGAATTTGGAATAGAAACTCTTTACAACGGGGCTAATATGCTAAAACCGGAAGAGCTAAGAACCATGGTAAGCGAAGGGGTTTCAAAATTTGGAAAAATAGATGTGCTAATCAATAATGCGGGTATTCAATTTGTATCGCCTATCGAAGATTTCCCTGATGACAAGTGGAATGCTATAATTGGAATAAACTTAACAAGCGCATTTTATCTTTCAAAAGCTGTTTGGAATGCTATGAAAGAGCAAAAATTTGGGCGAATTATAAATATTGCATCGGCCCATGGCTTAGTTGCATCTGAATTTAAAAGCGCTTATGTTGCAAGCAAACACGGTATATTAGGTCTTACTAAAACCCTTGCTTTAGAGGGCGCTCCGTTTAATATTACTGTAAATGCTATTTGTCCGGGTTACGTTAAAACGCCGTTAGTAGAAAAACAAATTGCCGACCAAGCAAAAGCTCACCACATGAGCGAAGAAGATGTTGTTAGCAAAGTGATGCTATATAAACAAGCAGTTAAAGAATTTGTTAGCGTTGAAACACTTGGAAAAACAGCTTTGTTTTTAGCTGCCGATACATCTAATACTGTTACAGGCATTGCCTTACCGGTAGACGGCGGCTGGAATGCACAATAATTTTGGCACTGTTTCACTAAGTGTGTAAATTAAAAAATTAGTTTGTATTTATACCAAGTACAAATATATTGTAGCCCAATCTACTTGTTATTTTTCGTTTATACTTCCTCAAAAAATCTTTCCGTAGGCGTTGCTACGCAAAATTTTTTTTCATCATCTAAGCAAAAACTACCTAAGTATCTTTAGTCTATAATATATTTGAGCTTGGTATTACTTATTTTGCTTTATAAACTTTAATTCGGTAATCGGGATTAATTTTTCCTTTGCTAATATCTGCCAGCTTGCCAGAAATCATTTTACGTTTAAAAGGACTTATTAAATCTGTAAATAGTTTTCCTTCAATATGATCGTATTCATGCTGAATAACACGCGCAATAACGCCATCATACGCTTCAACATGTTTTTTAAAATGCTCGTCGTAGTATTCAATTTTAATTTCAGGCTTCCTATTTACATCTTCTCTAATTTTTGGAATACTTAAACAACCCTCGTTAAACTTCCATTCAATACCGGTTTCGCTTGTTATTTTAGCATTAATAAATACTTTTTTAAAAGCTATTAATTGTTTTTTTTGCTCAGGGGTAAATTCACTTTCTTCATCATCATCTGTTGCAAACGGCTCTGTATCTACAATAAATAAGCGTATAGACTTGCCAATTTGCGGAGCGGCTAAGCCAACCCCTTTGGCACTGTACATAGTATCGAACATGTTTTTAATTAAAACATTTAAATCTTCGTAATTAGAATCAATTTGAGCGGCAACTTTACGTAAAATGGGGTCGCCATAAACTACAATTGGTAATATCATATTTTAACGTGTGTAATTTGGTGCTTCGCGGGTTATAACAACATCGTGCGGGTGACTTTCTTTTACTCCGGCAGATGTTATTCGAATAAATTTTGCTTTTTGTAAGTCGCTAATATTTTTTGCACCGCAATATCCCATACCTGCGCGTAAACCGCCTGTTAGTTGGTATATTATTTCAGCTAAATTGCCTTTGTAAGGAACTCTTCCGCTTATACCTTCGGGTACTAATTTTTTAATGTCATCTTCGGCATCTTGGAAATATCTGTCTTTGCTTCCTTTTTGCATCGCTTCTAATGAACCCATACCCCTGTATGATTTAAACTTTCTTCCTTCAAAAATGATTGTTTCGCCGGGGCTTTCTTCTGTTCCTGCAAATAAGCCACCCATCATTACTGTGCCTGCGCCGGCAGCTAATGCTTTAACTACATCGCCCGTAAATCTAATTCCTCCATCAGCAATGATAGGTACTTTGCTACCTTTTAATGCGTTTGCACACTCAATGATGGCAGTTAATTGTGGCACACCAACACCTGCAATTACACGTGTTGTACAAATAGAGCCCGGACCAATTCCAACCTTAACACCGTCAGCACCAGCTTTAGCTAAGGCTAAAGCGGCGTTACCAGTAGCAACATTGCCAACAATAATTTGAGTTTTAAATGATTTTTTTATTTTTTTAAGAGTATCAATAACCCTTTCGCTGTGGCCGTGAGCTGTATCAATTATCACTGCATCTACGCCTGCATTAACCAATGCATCTATTCGCATTATTGTATCGGCAGTTACACCTACGGCGGCGGCAACTCTTAGTCGGCCTTGGTCATCTTTACATGCGTTTGGACGTACTTTAATTTTAGTAATATCTTTATATGTAATTAAACCAACTAGGCGATTTTGTTTATCAATGATTGGGAGCTTTTCAATCTTATGCTTTTGTAAAATATCTTCAGCTTGTTTTAGTGTAATGCCTTGGTGCGCTGTAATAACATTTTCGCGCATTGTCATTATTTGTTGTACCGGGCGATTTAAGTTTTTTTCAAAGCGCAAATCGCGATTGGTAATAATACCAAGAAGCTTGTGTTGCTTGTCAACAACAGGTATTCCGCCAATTTTATTTTCAGCCATAATATTTAACGCGTCTTGTATTAGAGCATTTTCGTTAAGTGTAATGGGGTCGAGCAGCATGCCGCTTTCGCTGCGTTTTACTCTTCGTACTTGCGCAGCTTGATCGTCAATTGACATGTTTTTATGTAGAACACCAATACCGCCCTCTTGCGCCATAACTATTGCTAAGCGATGTTCTGTTACCGTATCCATGGCGGCAGAAACTAAGGGAGAATTAACTTTAATGTTTTTTGAAAAATAGCTCGAAATTTCAACTTCGCGCGGTAATACTTCGGAGTAATCGGGTACTAACAAAACATCGTCAAATGTTAAACCATCGGTTACAAATTTATCTTTTAAGTAAGTTAAGCTCATGCTGGCGAATTTTAGATTTAAAATTCGCACAAATATAATCAATTTTATTGATCAAGGATCAAAAGTGTTCTAAATAAATTAAGACATTGCCAAAACGGGAGCAATAAGGTTCACAAAATGTGTGAACTTCTTCCCAATTTATTTTATCTGTTAAACGATAGAGGATTACACTATCTGATAAAAATGTTTTGAGTTCGGTTTTAAACAAATTTGTTTGTTGTCCAGGTACTCCACGCATGACTATACTAGGCACGGGTAGCGCAAACCCTGGTTTCATAGGCATAGGTAATGGTTTTAGCACTCCCTTAAACCTATTGCATTTAAAGGAGTTTCCAACAAACACGGGCTTGTTTTTTCGTTCTGATGGTACAAATGCAGTAGTTAGCGGATCATGTCAACGAATCATCAAACCAACAAAACCAACTTTCAAAATAGGCAAAATTTTCGTAAATTCGTATTGTGAAAAAACGAAAGGAAATAGAATTAGATTTTGAAATAGACAAACTAACAAACTCTATTGAAAATGTAAAGTCGAGAGATAGTTTTCCGACCGAGATTTCTATGCTTACAAAGGCTGAATTAAAAAATATAACGAAGAAAATTGATTGGCAATTTAATTGGTCAAACGAATTTAAAATTCCAGAAAGGGAGGTTTACAAATTAACAATTTCAAATAATCCAAATATCATTCAAGGTCTTGTTAGTTTAGAAGTGAAGTCCGACCATGTTTATGTACACTTGATTGAAAGTGCGCCTTTCAACATTGGAAAAGGGAAAACATATTTAGGTGTTCCTGGAAACCTCGTTGCGTTTGCATGTAAACTTTCGTTTCAGAGAGGCGGAGAAGGGTATGTTTCATTTTTATCAAAAACTAAATTGATAGCACATTACGAACAGACCTTAGGCGCTATTCATTTCGGAGGGCATAAAATGGTCATAACAACAGAATCTGCGTTAATCTTAATGAACAAATATTTTTAAATGTATAATTATGGGACTAATAAAAGAACCTCTTGATATTGACTTTGTAGTTGAATCAAGATCACTGACAAAAGCGGAAGAAAAAGCAATAAGCGATTTCATAAAGGCTGACAAAGAAAAACGAAACCTCAAATTGATCAATCAAAAAACTGCAAGAAGAAGGAACGTAAAACGACCAGCCTAACAAAAGGCACAACCCGATAACAACTGGCAATTATTTACAGGCGCAGCTGCCAACCGTGGCTTTGTAATGACACTAAACGAAAACAACAGCACCACACTAAGCAACAACGAGCAAAACCTAAGCCTTGCCGCACCTAAAGGACAAATTATTTTTACCGATGCTACAACAACTATTACCCTTGAAGAACTTAAAAACCTAAGTACCCAAATACAGCAATTACAAAGCGAACTAGCCCTGCTTAAAAAACAACAAGCACAGCTACTCTCTCAGGCAAAAAATTGATTTAACAAAAATACGTTTGCTTTTATGTAAAATGTTTTAATTTTGTTAGTATGAAAAAATGCCTTATTTGTTTTATGTTTTTT
>JAFDYB010000062.1 GCA_018267655.1 Bacteroidota bacterium | reverse complement strand
GAAAAAATCATGAAAGCTTTACAACAAAAAGCTATAAATGGTAAAATATTAGTTGCAAAACATATTCGCAAAGTCATCGAAACAAAGTTAGGAAAGCCTGTATCTGATGATTACATCTGGGATTTGGAATTGCAACCATTTAGTGGACAATTTTTTTTGAACATAAAAACAGATGAGGTAAAGATAATTTTTTATTCTAATCATTGCTAACTTATGCCAGGCGTTTCAGAAATATTTTTAAAGGAAGATTGACGAGAAAAAAAATATAATTGCGCTTGGTATTATTTACCTCTACCTTGAAGTACTATAAGTATGGTGTGAATTAATATTTTAAAATCAAGCAACAAGCTCATATTTTCAATATATAAAATATCAAATTTCAATCTATCAACCATTTGTTCTACATTTTCAGCATAGCCAAATTTTACTTGCCCCCAACTTGTTATTCCGGGCCTAACTTTATGCAGGTGCTTGTAGTGCGGCGCCATTGCAATTATTTTATTTATAAAATATTGCCTTTCGGGGCGAGGCCCAACAATACTCATGTCGCCTACAAGAACATTGTAAAATTGGGGCAATTCGTCTAAACGAGATCGGCGTAAAAACTTTCCTATTTTAGTTATACGTTTATCATTATCGCTTGACAAAGCCGGGCCATACTCTTCAGCATTTAAAATCATTGTTCTAAATTTTATAATATCAAAGGGTTTGCCATGTGCGCCTATTCGCTCTTGTGTAAAAAATACAGGTCCTTTTGAATTAAGTTTTACTAAAATTGCTAATAGTAAATACAGCCAGCTAAAGCAAATTAAAACAAGCAACGAAACTACTACGTCAAAAAAACGCTTTACAGCCATTTGCCAACCGGTAATTACACTATTATTTATTTCAATTAAGGGTGTTCCTAAAATAGCATTCATTTTAACATAGCCGCTTAAAATATCATACGTGTCGGGTATTATTTTAATAACAATACCTAAATCGCTAACGTTGTTTACAATGCTTCTAATATATTCGTGTTCCCAACTTTCTAAAGCAATAATTACTTCCTCAATTTTTTCTTTTTCAATAATTTCTTTTATATTATTGTATTCGCCTAAGTGTTTTATTTCTTTTTGTAAATCTTTACTAAAGCCGTTTTTCCCCTCAATATGTACAAAGCCTATAATATTATTTCCGGCACCCTGCTTTAGTTGTTTAATTTCATTTAGTAAATTTAGAGCGCGTTGGTTACTTCCAATTAAAATAGTCTTAAATCCAAATTTTTTTAAATGTATTTTTTTATTTGTATTCGATGAAAGTATAAATCTAAACAATGCTGTAATACCAAAATGTAAGGCAAATAGCACAAAAAATAATTTGTAGTATTGTTTATAGGTACTCACTTTGTCTTCAAGCAAGAGCGTAAAAAAAATGACTAAACAACCTATTAGCGTGATAATAAACGTTTGAGCAAGCTCATTAATTCTCGATCGCCTTAAAACATTATTATAGCTTGCAGATAAGTAATATACGAGTATCCAAATGACAGGTAGTACTGCAATACTTTTTATAAATTGATTGTCAAAAATATTAACGGGTTCATGACCTAACCAAAGCGAATCAATTTGTGTTTTTCTGTAATAGTAAAATAAAAGCCATGCTAACATGGCGCTTAACCAGTCGAAAAAAATGTAGAGTATTGTGTAAAGTCGCTTATTCATTAAAAGTGTACTACTTTTATATTATCTAAAAATACATTTGGAAACTGATTGTCAGGCGTAGTTATCACCTTGAAATAAAATTTAAAGCTTGTGGCACCATTTGCCGCAGATAAAGCGTTTGCTAATTGAATATATATTTTATTCCAACTAGCCATTGGGTTAATGGTTATGGCTGCAATTTCTACCCCTGCAGAGCCTAATATTCCAACTACAAAGGGCTGGTTGCATTTGTAATTTAATTCCATAAATACGTTGGCACTGTTTGTTGGTAATGTGTGTGTAATTGCCGACTCTATTCTGCATTGTGCGGCAACTGTATTTGTGGCATTTCCTGTTAATCCAAATTGAAGCGATTTGCCCTCAAAACAATCTGATGTATTTGAAATAATTTTATAAGTTGAATCTGAGTTAGGAGATTTAACTACAGAGTAACCTGATACCGGGCTGCCACTGCAGTTATTGTCAAAATTTTCGAGCCATTCAAATATTGTTCCTTGGCTATAATTAAATGCAAACGATCTGTTTACAAATTGCCCAATAGGTACAATAGTATCAAGTGTAAAATATTGATAAAACTGCCAAGCTAATCGGTAGTCGTTCATACCGCTATTTTTAACACCGGCAAAAACGTTAATGGTAACATTTTGCCCGTTGTTTACTATTGGCATTGGATTTCCTATAGGGTAAACTCCCCTAAACTGCCCGTTTACATATAAAAATAAATCGGTTATTTTTGAACTTTTTGAGCCTTGGCAACTTGAAATATTATTAATTGCATTTACGCTTGCATTTGTTGCTGTAAGAGTAAAGCCTGGCGTTGCCGGTACAAACTTAGTGCAAGTACTTATTAAAAAACTAAGTATTAAAATTATGGCTGTATGTAAAACTTTATTCATTTTTTTGTAACAATTTTTCTAAGGTATCAACTATTTTCATAACCTCTAATGTTTCATTTATAGTTACTGCTATTTTTTTGTTTTTATTTATTGCATTATAAAACGAACAATGCTCTTCAAATATTGCATTTGTTTTTTGAATATTTATAGCTTGCGCTTGTTTTATATTATTTTCAAAATTAATTAGCGCTTTGGTTGAATTAACCTTTGGCAGATTAACTGAAGTTATTTGTTTATTAAATAAATCCGCTAAAAATATAGTACGCTTACAATACACCTTAATAGTTCTTACGTTTTCTAAATCGCAACGGTTGGTATTTATGCTAACAACAATATTGTTTTTAAAGCGAAGCTGAATACTTACCTTGTCAACCGTTTTTGATACAATTTTTTTTCCCTCAACTTTACAGCCAGCAAGTGTGCTTTGCGCAAGCATACATGCTAAATCAATGTCGTGAATGCTTAAATCGGCTAGTACACTAACATCTGTGCCTCTTTTATTGTATTTGGCAAAGCGGTTAATTTCAATAAAATAAATGTTTTTTGCTTCTTTTTTTAGTAAAACAAAAGCATCGTTAAAACGCTCAATATGACCAATTTGACACTTAACGCTTAAATGTTTTTTTAGCAAGTTAGCCAACAGTTTTGTTTCGCCATAGCTAAAACACACCGGTTTTTCAATAAATACATGTTTGTTTTTTAAAATTGCATTTTTAGCAATGCTAAAATGACTTTGTGCCGGCGTGCAAATGCATAGTGCATCACTCTCATCAATTGCTTGATCAAGCGATTCAAAAACAGTTGCTTTATATGTATTCACTATTTTTTTTAGCCGGTTTTTACTTGTGTCAAAAACACCGCTCAGGTGCCATATTTTGCTTTGAAGTAACAATTTGAGGTGAATTTCGCCAATATGCCCAACGCCAACTAACGCTATTTTATTCTGAACCAAAACGCTAATACTCTTATGTTAGTAAAAAGACAATATTACTAAAAATATGGCGCTTTTGTGATGTAATTTTGTAAATTCATTAAAAAAGTGTTTTACAAAGTATCTAAAGAAGACGAGTATCTTTTCCAAGGGAAAAGGAAACGATTGGTTGAGCTCCTTAAATCAAAAGGAATAACAAATGCCAATGTGTTAAGTGCTATTGAAAAAATTCCGCGTCATCTTTTTTTTGATCCAACAACCGGAAGGCCGGCTTTAATTGATCATGCATATAGCGACAAAGCCCTCCCTATAGGCGCAGGTCAAACTATTTCGCACCCATACACTGTAGCCTTTCAAACACAATTACTTGACCTTAAAGCAGGCGAAAAGGTATTAGAAATTGGCACCGGCTGTGGTTACCAAACTGTGGTTTTATTAGAAATGGGTGCAAAGGTTTACAGCATTGAACGCCAAAAACAATTGTTTGACAAAACAAAACTTTTTTTACCCTTTATAGGCTACAATAGCGCAAAACTTATTTATGGCGATGGCTACAAAGGCTTACCACAATTTGCCCCATACGACAAAATAATAGTAACTGCGGGCGCCCCTTATTTGCCAAACGATTTATTGATTCAGCTTAAAGTTGGGGGTATTATTGTAATCCCGATAGGCGAAGGCGAAGTGCAAGAAATGGTATGGTTAAAAAAAACATCTGAAAGTACTTTTGACCGAAAAAACTTAGGAAACTTTAAATTTGTTCCATTACTTAGCTCAAAATCAAAAACTTAACAAAGCTTTGTTAGTAATTGTTAAATCCATTTTAGTTTTTAAATAAAAACACGTTATCTTTGTGTTAAATTTTAAATTTATATAAAATGAGAAAATCTATTGCATTAGTAGCATTAGCGTTTGGAGTAACAAGCGCATTTGCTCAAGACTTAACGTCTAAAAAAGGAGAACCTATTTTACCAGAAGCCGGTGATTGGGGTATTGGTATTGATGCTAATCCATTTTTAAATTACGCAGGTAATTTCTTTGGAAAAACTAATAACAACGTAGCTCCCGGTTTTAATTTCTTTACTCAAAACCAAACAATTACGGGGCGTTACTTTTTAGATGCAACTCACGCTGTACGTGGTTCATTTAATATTGGTTTTAATAGCAATACTATTAATCAACCAGTAGCTCAGTTGCCTAGTAATCCAACTAACACAGTGTTCCCTAATCCAACAAATATAGTTCAAAACTCTTGGAAAAATGGAGGAACTACAATTGGTATTGGTGCCGGTTACGAAATTCGTAAAGGTAAAACTCGTTTACAAGGTTATTATGGTGGCGATGTTGGCTTTATGGTAACAACTAACAGTGATAAATTTACATACGGAAATGCTTTAGTTGCTTCTACTACTCCTTCAATGGTTGTAACGCCTTCAAGTGCTGATAATTTTACTGGAACGAACAATGGTTATGCTGCTAACAACGTTTTAGCAAGCACTCCTTCGATTCAAAATAATGGTGCAAATGTTGACGCTCGTATAACTTCTCGTAATAATGGAACAAGTTTTATGTTTGGTGTTCGTGGTTTTGTAGGTGCTGAATATTTTATTTTACCTAAAATGAGTATTGGTGGTGAGTTTGGTTGGGGTATTGGCTTCCAACATGTAGGTGCTCAATCAATGACTCTAGAGTCAGTTGGTAATAATAGTAGTGGTAACTTAGTTACTGGTTCAACTACAATTGATGCTAAAAATGCAACTAATAACTTTATGTTAGGAACTGATAACAAAAACTCAATTTTCAATGGACTTTCTGGTCAATTGCGTTTTAACATGTATTTCTAATAAGTATTAAACATTACTTAAAAGCCACCCAAAAGGTGGCTTTTTTATTTTTGTTACTTTGCTAATGCACTATGTTTACTATTTTTTTAGGTACTATAATTATTTTTTTTGGTTGGGCGCCATTTAAGTACTTTATAACTTCATCACGCTGCATCACTTCTTTTTCAATTTCGCTAATGCCTAATGCTGCCGGAAGCTCAAACTGAAACCTTGTTTTGCCATTAAATGATATTGGGTAGTTAAAATTATCGTCAATTAAGTATTCCTCATTAAACGTTGGAAAAGTGGTGTATGCAATACTATCATTATGACCTAATTTTTGCCAAAGTTCTTCGGTTATATGTGGTGCATAGGGCGAAATTAAAATTAACAAAGGTTCTAAAATGCTACGTTTATTACATTTTAAATCACTTAGTTCGTTTACGCAAATCATAAAATTACTAACTGAGGTGTTGAATGAAAATCGTTCAATATCTTCTGTAATTTTTTTTATTGCTTTATGTAGTGATTTTAATTCACTTTTATTAGCCGCTTCATCTGAAATTGGATTTGCGTATAGGCGCCATAATTTTTTTAAAAAATTGCTTACTCCTGTTATTCCATTAGTATTCCAAGGCTTGCTTTGTTCTAAAGGACCAAGAAACATTTCGTACAACCTAAACGTATCTGCACCATATTTTGCGCAAATATCATCGGGGTTAACTACGTTGTACCAACGTTTGCTCATTTTTTCTACAGCAGTAGTACAAATTAATTTTCCGTTATCAAGCTCATACTCGGCATTTTTAAAGTCATCGCGCCACTCTTTTAATTTTTCTAAATTAACTATATTATTATCAACAATATTTACGTCAATATGCACAAGCGTTGTTTGGTACTTATTAGCAAAGGTATGCGAAACTATTTTATTTGTGCCATTTACTCTGTGAATCATGCAACTGGTACCTTGTATCATACCTTGATTGATTAATTTTTTTGCTGGCTCATTAAATTGAATAAAATTAAGGTCGTGTAAAATTTTAGTCCAAAACCTTACGTATAATAAATGTCCGGTAGCATGTTCGCTACCACCTATATATAAATCAACTTCTTGCCAATAATTAGCAGATTCTTTATTTACAAAGCAATCACAATTATTTACGTCCATATAACGTAAAAAATACCAGCTGCTTCCTGCCCAACCGGGCATTGTGCTATGTTCAAAGTTATAGGTTTCTCCGTTAGCGTGCTTATATTTCCAGTTTAAGGCACGTGCTAAAGGTGGCTCTCCGTCTTCGGTGGGTAAATATTTATCAACCTCCGGTAACACAAGGGGTAGCTCTTGTTCAGAAAGCGCATAGGGAATGTCGTTTTTATAATATATAGGGATAGGTTCCCCCCAATAGCGTTGCCTGCCAAATACGGCATCTCTTAATCTAAAATTTATTTTTTTTTCGCCTAATTTTCTTTTTTCAATTTCAAATATTGCTTTTTTAATAGCATCTTTTACTTGCAAATCATTTAAAAAATCAGAATTAATTATTTTTCCTTCCTTTGCATCGTTTGCTTTTTCTTGAACGTTGTGCCCATTTACAACTTGAATTATTGGTAAATTAAAATGTTTTGCAAAACGATGGTCGCGTTCATCATGCCCAGGCACAGCCATTACTGCTCCTGTGCCATAGCCAGACAACACATAATCGCCAACCCAAATTGGAATTTTATTACCACTAAATGGATGAACTGCGTATGCTCCCGTAAATACGCCGCTTATTTTTTCTATTTCTGCTTGGCGTTCAAGCTCGCTTTTGTTTTTTGTTTTTATTATATAATCATTAACTTGTTTTAAATTTTCAGGATTTGTAATTTTTTCAATTAAATCATGTTCAGGCGCTAATGTAATAAATGAAATGCCAAATATGGTGTCGGGGCGTGTTGTAAATACCTCAATTTGCAAGGCGTTGTTGTGAGCTATGTTAAATTTAATGCTTGTTCCTTCGCTTCGGCCAATCCAAAAGCGTTGGCTTTCTTTCAAACTTTCGGTCCAATCTAGTTTTTCTAAGTCGTCGAGTAATTGCTGTGCATAGGAGGTAATTCGCATGCTCCATTGTTTCATTAATTTGCGCTCAACCGGGTGGCCTCCACGTTCGCTCAAGCCATCTTTAATTTCATCATTTGCTAAAACTGTTCCTAATGCGGGACACCAATTAACATAAGCTTCGCCTAAATAAGCTAAGCGATACTTCATTAGAATGTCGCTTTTTTCTTTTTCTGAAAAATTTTGCCAGCCATTTGCTGTAAATTGTTGTGTATTTAAGGTAGAGGCGGCATTTAAATATTGAGTGCCATTTTTTTCAAAATGTTGAATTAATGAATTAATATGCTCAGCTTTATTGGTTGTTTGATTGAACCAACTATTAAAAATTTGAATAAAAATCCATTGCGTCCATTTATAATATTCTGTGTTTGATGTTCTTAATTCTCTATCCCAGTCAAACGAAAAACCAATTTTATCAAGTTGTTCACGGTAACGTTTAATATTTTGCTCGGTAGTTTTAGCAGGGTGCTGCCCTGTTTGTATGGCGTATTGCTCAGCCGGAAGCCCAAAGCTATCGTAACCCATAGGGTGCAGCACATTAAAGCCTTTGTGCCTTTTGTAACGCGCTACAATATCGCTTGCAATATAGCCTAATGGATGACCTACGTGCAAGCCTGCTCCACTGGGGTAAGGAAACATATCCAGCACATAGTATTTTGGTTTTGAAGAGGGTTCTTTTGTTGCAAATGTTTTTTTATTTGCCCAATAGTGCTGCCACTTTTTCTCTATCTCGTTAAAATTGTATTCCATAAAGCGGCCACAAATTTAGTTAAAATATACTTGCAACGATATTAATGTTTTAATCATCTAAACAAACTTAGGTTGTCTTTTTTTAGCGCTACGCTTGGCTGATTGCCTATAAGTATATTCATTAGAATAAATTTTAATTTACACAGTTAATGAAATCTTACCTATAAATAAAAAACGTATCTTTGCAGGCGATAATTCAACTTGAAGCAGCATTGGTATAAAATACTTTCAGTAATATTAATCGTATATACATTAATTTATGGTTTCCTTGTTTCGGTGCCAAGGTTGGATATATTAAATGAAACAATTCGTAATTTATTTTACCATGTTCCTATTTGGTTTGCTATGATTTTTATGATGAGTGTTTCGGTATATTATGCAGTTGTTTCGCTTTTTAAAAATAGTAAAGACCACTTTAAATTGTCATATAACGCAGCTTCGGTAGGCCTATTTTTTGCTGTGCCAGGTATTTTAACCGGCTCGCTTTGGGCAAAATTTACATGGCAAACATGGTGGACTTTTCAAGATCCTAAACTTAACGGCGTTGCAATTGGAATATTAATTTATTTAGCATATTTTATATTAGTATCAAGTATTGACAATGATGATACAAAATCTCGTATAGCCTCTGTATATAATATTTTTGCGTTTGTAATGCTAAACGTATTTATTATGATTTTACCTCGATTGACAGATTCACTTCACCCTGGAAATGGCGGTAATCCTGCATTTTCGAAATATGATTTAGATAGTAATATGCGTTTAGTATTTTACCCCGCTGTAATAGGCTGGGTGTTGTTTTCTTGCTGGATACTAAATATTTTTAATCGCACAAGTAATTTAAAATTAAATAATGATGAAAACTAAACTAACCTTATTAATATGTGCGTTAAGTTTAATTTCATTTTCTCAAAGTGCAAGCCCACAAATGGCTGATGAGTTAAGAGAAAGTGGAAAAATATACGTTGTAGTAGGTGTTATTTCAATTGTGTTTATATGCATAATTGGCTTGCTGATATACATAGAAAGAAAATTATCAAAAATAGAAAAACAGATTAAAAAAGAGATAGTTGAATAATTTGAATAAATAGCTACCATGAAAAAATTACAAATTATAGGAATAATAATAATAGCCGTTGCAGTAGGTGCAATATTTGTATCTCTTAAAAATACAAGTACCTATGCTAATTTTACGGAGGCATCTGAAAACCCGGATCACGAATATCACGTTGTTGGAAAATTAGATAAATCTGTAGAACAAATTTACAATCCCACCATTAATCCAGATGAGTTCACATTTAGCATGACGGACAACAATGCTAAAACAAAACGCGTTGTGCTTCACAAAAGTAAACCACAAGATTTTGATAAAAGTGAGCAAATAGTACTTATAGGCAAAATGAAAGGAGATGAGTTTCATGCAAATGATATCTTAATGAAATGCCCAAGTAAATATTCAGATAACAAAATACAAACTAATTAAGCATTTGCAATTGATTAATCAAATAGGAGAACGCATTTGGCTGGGTAGCTTAGGCAATGCACTTGTTGTACTTTCGTTTGTTGCAGCTCTTTTATCATTTATTGCATATTTATTTTCATCTAAAGATATAGCGTTCAAAAAATTAGCTTCACTTGCCTTTAGCGTCCATGCTATTTCAGTAATAGGAATAATAGCTACGTTATTTTTTATGTTATTTAATCACTATTTTGAGTATCAATACGCTTTTCAGCATAGTAGCAAAACCATGAATATGAAGTTTATTTTTTCGTGTTTTTGGGAGGGGCAAGAAGGCAGTTTTTTAATATGGACGTTTTGGAATGTTTTATTAGGGTTAATATTGCGTTATCAACTTAAGTCAACAGAATGGCAAATACCTGTAATGGCAATATTTGCACTTGTTCAAGTTTTTTTGGCAAGTATGATATTAGGCGTTTATATTTTTGATTACAAAATTGGGAGCAATCCATTTTTGTTATTACGCGAACATTCTGATTATAAAAATCTTCCATTTTTACAAATTCAAAATTATTTACAAAAAATAGATGGACGGGGATTAAATCCACTATTAATGAATTATTGGATGACTATCCATCCGCCAACATTATTTTTAGGCTTTGCATCTACCTTAGTTCCTTTTGTATTTGCCATAGCAGGTTTATGGAAAAAAAACTATACTAAATGGCAAGTATTAGCTTTACCTTGGACATTTTTTGGTGTATTAATTTTGGGAGTAGGTGTGTTAATGGGCGGTGCATGGGCCTACGAAGCCTTAAGTTTTGGAGGATTTTGGGCTTGGGATCCGGTAGAAAACTCATCACTTGTGCCCTGGCTTGTGCTTGTAGGAGCCGGACATACCATGCTCATAAACAAAAATAAAGGAGGAAGCCTCTTTACAACACATTTATTAAGCATAGCTTCGTTTTTATTAGTATTGTACTCAACTTTTTTAACTCGCAGTGGCGTTTTAGGAAGCGCATCTGTTCATGCCTTTACTGATTTAGGAATGACCGGACAATTAGTTCTGTACGTGCTAACATTTATTTTTATTTCCGTATTTCTGCTAATTAATGATAAATTAATAAAAGTAAGTTACGCAGTTGTTTCAATATTAATATTGTTTTTTTCGATACTTTATGGGTATAAAAAAATAATACTATTACTGTGGATGGCTGCAAACATAGTACTCACAGCATATTGTTATAAAAAAGATTTTCCGAAACAAAAAAACGAAGAAGAATTATATTCGCGCGAATTTTGGATGTTTTTAGGATCATTAGTCCTAGTAATTTCGGCACTTGTAATTACCTATTTTACGTCAATACCGGTGTTAAATAAACTTTTTGCAACACAATACGCGCCGCCCAAAGTTATGTTTTATAACGATTGGATGTTGCCATTTGCAATAATAATAATAGCCTTAGTTGCGGCATCTCAATTTTTGAAATATAAAAAAACGAATGTGAAATCATTTTTAAAATCAATATTACGCCCTTTGTTTTTAGCTATAGCTATTGGTTTATGTGGAGCAATACCATTGTATTTTATTGAAATATCTGGGCAATATAGCTGGTATCATAAAATAGGATTTACTTTATTATTAATTGCTTCAATATTTGCAGTGTTTGCTAATGCTGCCTACTGGGCTGCAATTTTAAAAGGAAACATGAAAAAAGCAGGCGCTTCAGTTGCACACATTGGCTTTGCCTTGTTAATAATAGGAGCCTTAATTTCAATGTCGAAAAAAGTTACACTTTCAAAAAATACAGCTCAACGAAAAGTATCCGGCTTAGGAAAAGATTTTGACGACAATAAAAGTATTTTACTTACGCTTGGCGACACTTTGCCTATGGGGCCGTATTTAGTTAGCTATAGAAAAAAAGAACGCATTGGGATAGATGTTTATTTTGAAGTAGATTATTTTTCACCGGACGAAAATGGTAAACCAAAATATAATTTTACATTAAAGCCTCACGTGCAAGATAACCCTCGTATGGGCAAAGCACCGGAACCCGATACAAAGCACTACTTAAACAGAGATATATACACACATGTAACCTATGCCGATTTAAATATAGATACAATTGCAAATAAATCAAATGCCTTTGGAAATGCTAAAAATTATGTAGGGCACATGGGAGATACAATTTTTTCGAGCAATGCTTTAATAATAATTGATTCACTTAAAAGCAATCTTACACGCGAAAATTATTTGAAAAGCGACTCCTTAATTGAAATTACCGCGCTATTACGAGCTAAAAATGTAAATGGTGAAACCTTTTATGCACGACCTAAATACGTAATTCAAAATTCGATTGCAATACCCAAAGAAGACTCGATAAGTGCATTAGGTTTAAAATTTGTATTTTGGAAAATAAATCCTGAAGAGGGAAGTGTTGAAATTACAATGAGCGAAAAATTAAATAATACACGTGATTTTATTGTAATGGAGGCTCACGTATTTCCGTTCATCAACATTTTATGGATTGGCTGCCTTGTTATGGCTTTTGGAACCGGAATTTCAATTCTTGAGCGCATAAGAATTTTACGAATGAAGCATGACTGAGAAATTAAATGTTGCAATTATTGGTAGCGGCAATTTGGCTTGGCATCTGGCAAAGCATTTGAGTTTAATAAAAAAAAATAATTTAATCGTTGCTAATTACCGTAAAAATAAATCCTTGCAACAATTTGCTAAAATAAATCACTGTAAAGTTGTGTATTCTCTTAAAAAGTTACCATCTGATTTTGATATTTATATAATTTGCGTTAGCGATTCTGCTATTAAAAATGTATCGCAGCAATTAAATTTATCTAATAAAAACGCAGTAGTTGTGCATACTTCAGGAGCTATGCCGGTAAGTGAAATTATAAAACAAAATAATTATGGTGTGATGTATCCGCTTCAAAGCTTTTCAAAAAATACTATAATAAATTGGAACGAAACCCCTATTTTAATTGATGCTAATTCATCATATTCTAAAAATCAAATAAAAAATTTCAGTAAAAATTTCAGTAAAAATATTATTAAGGCAAATGATGTAGAACGATTGAACTATCATTTAAACGCAGTTATTGTAAATAATTTTACAAACGCACTTTTTGTGTTAGCCGAAAAAAACTTAAGCAAAAAAGGATTGCAGTTTAAAAATTTATTACCACTCATTAACCAAACAGTTTTAAAAATTAAAAATAATAATCCAATTAAAACCCAAACAGGTCCTGCAAAGCGTAATGATGTAAATACAATTAATAAACATTTACTGCTCTTAAATAAAAATAAAAATCAATCCAATCTTTACAAACAATTTTCTAAATTAATACAAGAACAACAACATGTTAAACTTTAAACAAAAATTAAATAATATTTCAACGTTTATTTTTGATGTAGATGGAGTACTCTCAGACGGAAAAATTCAGGTATTAACCAATGGCGAATTAATAAGAAGCATAAACAGTAAAGATGGTTATGCAATTCATTTAGCTTTACAAAAAAAATATAAAATCGCCATAATTAGCGGGGGTAATAACGTGGCAATTAAAAAAGCTTTAGAGAATATGGGTGTAACCGATATATTCATTAACCAACACGATAAGTTACAATGCTATAAAGATTTTATATACTCTAACCAAATATCTGATGAGACTGTGCTATACATGGGCGATGATTTACCGGATTATGAAGTAATGCAAAGAGTTGGTTGTGCCGTATGTCCTTCAGATGCAGCAATTGAGATAAAAAATCTTTGCAGTTATATTTCATCTAAACAAGGTGGCGAAGGTTGTGTAAGAGATATAATTGAGCAGGTATTAAGAGTTCAAGGCAATTGGGAAATTGTAAAATGGTAAAAAATTAGTTATATTAGCTTTAAATTTTTTCTTGAGTAATTTTTTAAATATTAAACTCTTTGCTTTTTTTAAATTAATAAGGATTGAAAATTTAGTAATGATAATACTTACTCAATACCTTATTCGCTATTTTGTTCTTCAAAAGGTTTTAAATATGAATGGGCTGGCTTTAGAAATTAGCGATAGGCTTTTTTATTTAATTGTATTAAGCACCGTTTTTATTGCTGCTGCCGGTTATGTAATTAATGATTACTTCGACATCAAAACCGACTTAATTAATCACCCCGAAACGGTTGTAATTGATAAAATAATTAAACGTCGCTGGGCAATAATATTGCATGTAATACTTACCTTACTAGGGTTAATACTAGGGTTTATAGTATCATATAAAACAGGCTACTTAAGGTTGTGGTTGTTTCATTTACTCTCAGCAAGTTTACTTTGGTTTTACAGCACACATTTTAAAAAACAATTACTTGCCGGAAATATTGTTGTGAGTATTTTGTCGGCTTCAGTTGTTTTTATTCCCTTTGTTTTTGAATTAGGTGTAATGCAACATGTCTTTCAAAATTTTAATCAAGTACACAAAGAAGCAATTTTATCAACATTCAAAATAACATTTATTTATGCCTTATTTGCTTTCATTACAACTTTTGCCCGCGAAATTATTAAAGACATGGAAGATTTTATCGGCGACAAAGAAACCGGTTGCAACACTTTGCCAATTGCTAGCGGAATTAGCGTAGCCAAAACAACAGCCTTTTTTTTATTAATGATTACAAGCATTTTACTCTTAATAGTTGTTTATAATACTTTTAAAAATGATAGAAATATTTTTAATTTAAATAGCTTGTATGTTTTTTTTGCATTAGTTATTCCTTGCGCAATATTGGCAACAAAAATTTTAAGAGATAAAGCCTCACTTAATTATAAACGCAGTAGTTTGATGCTAAAATGCATAATGCTTTTGGGCTTGCTTTATAGCCTTGTGTTTTATTATAATTAAGAAAAAATAAACTAAAGAAATGAATAAAATTCTTGAAAATTTTCAATACAAATTAATCCTCGGATCGGCATCGCCTAGAAGACAAGAACTTTTAAAGGGCTTAGGCTTCGAATTTACTTGCAAACCAATTAATGCAAACGAAGATAATTGGCCACAAAATTTACAAGCCCAAGAAATATGTTTGCATTTAGCCGAAAAAAAAGCAAATGCATTTTCCGCCCCTTTAGCTAAAAATGAGCTTCTTATAACCGCCGATACAATTGTTTGGTGTGAAAATAAAGTGTTTAATAAACCTTTAAACTTTGCCGAAGGTAAAATTATGCTGGAGACCTTAAGTGGAAGAATGCATCAAGTTTTTACCGCAGTGTGTTTAAAAAATACTGCTAAACAGATATTATTTTTTGATGAAAGCAAAGTGTTTTTTAAAAAATTACAACAAATAGAAATAGAGTTTTATTTAACAAATTATAATCCTTACGATAAAGCGGGGGGCTATGGCGTTCAAGACTGGATAGGGTATGTTGGCATTGATAAAATTGAAGGAAGTTTTTACAATGTAATGGGATTACCAGTAAAAAAATTATACGAAGAATTATTAAAATTTTAGCGTTTAACAATGTTAAACTACAACCCCCCAATTAATACTAATTTTAAAATTAATTCAAGTGATTTTTTGTTTTTAATAGGCTCTTGCTTTACAACAAATATTGGTGAATTACTAAAAAAAAAAGAATTTAACCTTACTTTAAACCCTAATGGTATTGTGTTTAACCCACACAGTATTGCCGAAATTTTACAGAGAATCATTCAAACTGATTTTTACGAAACCTCGCATTTAGTGTTTCGTGATAATAAATGGTGCAGTTACTTACATCACTCTTCGGTTTCCTCACCTGAAAAAGAAAGCTTTTTAAATTTGATTAATACTGATTTAAGTAATTACAAAATTGCATTAAAAAATAGCCGTTATTTGATTATTACTTTTGGAAGTTCGTTTGCATATTTACATAATTTATTTGGTAAAATTGTTGCCAACTGCCACAAACAACCCCAGCAGCATTTTAAAAAAATAAATTTAACATTAAATAACTTAGTTGAGCAATATCAAAATTTATTTCAATTACTGTTTTTTGAATGCCCGGATTTAAAAATAATTTTAACTGTTTCACCCGTTAAACACTTACGCGATGGCGTTGAAAATAACGCTATTTCAAAATCAATTTTGCGATTATTGTGCAATGAGTTGGTTTACAAATTTCCAAACAAAGTTGACTATTTTGCAGCTTATGAATTAGTAACTGATGATTTGCGAGATTATAAGTTTTATAAAGATAATTTTACCCACCCAAATGCTGACGCAGTAAATTATATTTTTGAAAAATTTATTTTAAAATACCAAATTCATGTGTAGCAAAGTATTAGCTTGCCGCTTCTGTTTCTAGGGTGGCGTGTTGAATGTTAAGGTGCTCCAACTTATGCTTAACTTCGTTTTTAATTAAATTTGCCTCATTTAAAGTAACATTATTTTTAAACACAACATGTGCAGTTAAAGCATTTCGGGTTGTGCTAAGCGCCCACACATGAATATGATAAACGCTCTGTATGCCGCTAACTGTAAGAATTTCAGATTTAACCTTATCAATATTAATTGAGCTAGGTACAGCATCTAACGTTAAATAAAAACTTTCTTTAAGTAAGCCCCATGTACTGTATATCACCGCAAACATAATTATAATACTTACTAAAGGATCAATCCAATTATAACCCGTATAATAAATTAAAAAACCACCAATCACCACCAATGCCGATACTATAGCGTCAAGCATTAAATGTATAAAAGCACCCCTTGCATTTAACTCATTCGATTTTTCTTTAAAAAATAAAAAGGCCGAAAAAGCATTAATCAAAATACCAACTATAGCAACAATACTTACTAATTTGCCATCAATTGGGTGGGGTGTTATAAAACGCTGAACAGATTCCCATGCAATGCACCCAACTGCAATTAACAAAATAACAGCGTTAATGAGTGAAGCTAAAATAGTGCCTCTATGAAAGCCAAAAGTATATTTATCGGTAGCCTTTTTTTTAGAAATTTGAAATGCAAGTAAAGATAGTGCTAACGTTGCCACATCGCTCAAATTATGCCCTGCATCTGAAAGCAACGAAAGAGAGTTTGTGTAAAGCCCGGCAATAAATTCAATAAAAACAAACAAAAGATTAAGCACAATACTTACAATAAAGGCTTTGCTTATAGAGGTTATTGATTTAACTTGGTGATTATGGTGACCGTGTGAAGATTCGCTCATATTTTAACTAAAGCTGAGTATGATATGTGTTTTTATTACACTATTTTTTAATAAAAAGATAAAAATAGAAAATTAATTGCAGAGTAGCTGATTTGATTTCAGGTAATAAATAATTAAAAAATTAACGCTATTCTTTTTAATAAAACCCTATATTAGGCGCGGTTTTTTAAAATATAATTAATTATGAAAGAAGTATATATAGTATCGGCAGTTCGTACTGCCATTGGTTCGTTTGGTGGAAGTTTAGCCGGTGTAAGTGCCACTAAATTAGGCGCAGCAGCAATTAAAGGCGCTTTAGAAAAAATAAAATTAGATCCTAAATTAGTTAACGAAGTTTATATGGGTTCGGTTTTACAAGCTAATTTAGGTCAAGCTCCTGCACGCCAAGCCGCTAAATTTGCAGGATTACCGGATACCGTTAATTGCACCACAGTAAATAAAGTTTGCGCAAGCGGAATGAAATCAATTGCACTTGCCGCACAAAGCATTTTGCTTGGCGATAACGATGTTGTGGTGGCAGGTGGTATGGAGAATATGAGCTCAGCACCATATTATGTTGAATCAAACAGATGGGGTGCAAAATATGGTAACACACAACTGATTGATGGGCTTGCAAAAGATGGCTTAACCGACGTGTACGGCAATGTAGCTATGGGAGTTTGCGCAGAGTTATGTGCAAAAGAACATGGCTTTACTCGCGAACAGCAAGACGCTTTTGCTATAGAATCTTATAAGCGTAGCGCAGCTGCATGGGCTGCCGGAAAATTTAAAGAAGAAATTATTGGCGTTACCGTTAACACAAAAAAAGGTGAGGTTATATTTGCCGAAGACGAAGAATACAAAAACGTTAATTTTGAGAAAATACCTGCTCTTAAACCTGTATTTCAAAAAGATGGAACTGTTACTGCCGCAAACGCAAGCACAATGAATGACGGAGCTGCCGCATTAGTGTTGATGAGTAAAGAAAAAGCAGATGCGCTTGGCATAAAACCCATTGCTAAAATTAAATCTTTTGCAGACGCAGAACAAGCACCAGAGTGGTTCACAACCACACCCAGTCAAGCCGTTCCAAAAGCACTTAACAAGGCCGGCTTAAAAAGTAGCGATATAAATTATTTTGAATTAAATGAGGCATTTAGCGTGGTAGGCCTAGTAAACACAAAGTTAATGAACTTAGATGCATCAAAAGTAAATGTAAACGGCGGCGCAGTATCATTGGGGCATCCATTAGGGGCAAGCGGAGCTAGAATTATAGTTTCTTTAATTAATATCTTAAAACAAAACAATGCTAAATATGGTGCTGCCGGCATTTGTAACGGTGGTGGTGGAGCCAGCGCAATGGTAATTGAAAATGTAAACTAAAACTTAATCTATAAATGAAATCTACAGCACTAACAAACATTCACATTCAATTAGGTGCCAAAATGGTACCATTTGCGGGCTATAATATGCCAGTATCTTACTCAGGATTAAATGACGAACACTTAACTGTACGAAACGCAGTTGGGGTATTTGATGTTAGCCACATGGGCGAATTTATATTAAAAGGCCAAAATGCATTAAAACTCATCCAGCTTGTAACATCAAACGACGCTTCAAAACTTAGCGATGGAAAAATTCAATACTCATGTCTGCCAAATGATAAAGGTGGTATAGTAGATGATTTATTAGTTTACAGAAAAAAAGAAGATGAGTATTTATTGGTAGTAAACGCTTCTAATATTGAAAAAGATTGGAATTGGATATCAAAACACAATAGTTTTAATGTTGAAATGAAAAACATTTCAAACGATTTAAGTTTACTGGCAGTTCAAGGCCCTAAGGCAATACTTGCTTTACAAAAGCTAACAGACGTTGATTTAAGCAATATTGAATACTATAATTTTACCGTTGGTAAAATGGCAGGCATTGAAAATATTATTATATCCAACACCGGATATACCGGAGCAGGAGGCTTTGAATTATATATACCTAACGCCGACGCTGAAAAAATGTGGAATGCTGTTTTTGAAGCAGGAAAAGAGTTTGGAATTAAACCCATTGGACTTGGCGCACGCGACACTCTGAGATTAGAAAAAGGCTTTTGCCTTTACGGGAATGACATAGATGATACAACATCGCCTATTGAAGCAGGTTTAGGCTGGATAACAAAATTTACGAAAGACTTTATAAATAAAACTGAAATAGAAAGCCAAAAAAGTAACGGAGTAACTCGCAAATTAGTTGGCTTCGAAATGATTGATAGAGGAATCCCTCGCCATGATTATATGCTTGCAGATGCATCGGGGAACACCATTGGCAAAGTAACATCAGGCACTCAAAGCCCAAGTTTAAACAAGGCTATTGGAATGGGCTATGTACAAACTATTTATTCTAAACCCGATACAGAAATATTTGTTATAATTCGCGATAAATTATTAAAAGCTAAGGTTACAAAAGTACCTTTTTTGTAGGTCGGTCGATTTATTACACGATTTCATCTAATAATCTAAATAAATGAAACCTGAAAGACTTAGTTACGTACAAAAATACCACATACTACATGTTTAAATTTTGTCGGGCATTAATGTTAATTGGTCTAAAAATCTTGCAAACGGAAAATTTTATGTATAAATTTGATATAAGCAAATGAAAATATTTCTACCTATATTCACTTTACTTCTCTCTTCTGTTATTAGCGCACAGTCGTTTGAACTGTTTAAGGGAGACACTATCAATAAAATTGATTCAGATGGCCGAAAACAAGCAAAATGGGTTATTTTTGGAAAAAACAAACCAGGCACTTGTTATACGCCTGAAGCGAAAGTTGAAGAGGGAAAATACCAAGATAATAGAAAAAAAGATTTGTGGGTGGAGTATTTTTGTAATGGAAATTTAAAAAGCAAACTTACTTTTGTTAATGGCCGCCCTGATGGTTATGCCATTATGTATCATGAAAATGGTAAAATAAGCGAAGAGGGTATTTGGAAAGTAAGTAAATGGGTAGGCAATTATAAATTGTACTATGATAATGGGCAAGTTCAGCACGAGTTCATATATAATCAAACTGGTAAGCGCGAGGGTTCATCTACTTATTATTACGAAAATGGCCAAAAAGCAATTGAAGGCAATTTTGTAAATGGTAAAGAAGCAGGTACATTTAAAGAGTATTACGAAAATGGCGATGTTAAAGCCGAGAAAAACTTTAATGAAGGCAATGTGGACGTAGCCTCAATTAAAGAATACCAACCTAAAAAACCAAACATACAAAAATCAGATAACCCGGCTGAAAATGCGCCTAAAATAGTTGTAAAAGAAGATGAGAAGCCTAACGATGCTCAAGCAAAAAAAGGAGCTAGGGGGCCTTTAAACGGACCTAATGTTTTGTACAATAAAAATAAGCAAATTACAAAAGACGGTATTTTTAAAGATAATTTATTTATTGAAGGTAAAGCCTATTTTTATGACGAAAATGGAATTTTAACCCGAATAGCTGTTTATAAAAACGGCGTTTATGTAGGCGATACTCAGCCTGAAAAATAATTTCATGCTCACATTTAGTGTTAAATAACTAAAAATCCATTCTTTTTAAAGTACTCAATTATAGCATCAACAATTAATTTATTTTGGTGTTTAGATTCAAGAAAAGGAACGCTTTCTTGCAAATCCCAGTGCGGCCAACCCTCTTCATCGCGCCCTTTAAATTTATAAAAACCATAAGGCTCTAATAAAGTGCAAATTGCAATATGCATTATGTTTACTTTATCATCTTTTTTGTGCTTTTTAAAATCATGGCTTAATTCTTGTAAGCCAATGAGGTAGAGTAGGGCATCAATTTCAAGTGTTTCTCCAAACCTTTCTTTAATTTTTTCTTGCAACAATTGCCATTCACTTTTCATCAAAATTAATTTATATCAGTTTCACAAATCAAAATAATAAATAAAAAATTTATAAATAATCATTTTTATTTAGGTACTCACATACGTAATCTTTTACGCCATCTTCAAGCTGAGTAAAGGGGGTAAGATAGCCTTGTTGCTTTAGTTTTGTCATATCAGCCTCTGTAAAGTATTGGTATTTGTCTCTAATATCAACAGGCGTGTCAATATATTCAATATTTACGGGAACATTTAGAGCGTTAAATGTTGCTTTTGCTAAATCATAAAATGAGCGGGCCTTACCGGAACCTAAATTATATATGCCACTTTCGCATTTGTTTGAAAATAAAAACCAAATAACATTAGCAACATCTTTAACATATACAAAATCACGAAGTTGGCCGCCATTAGTATAATTAGGGTTATGAGATTTAAATAATTTTACTTTACTAGCCAATTTAATTTGATTGTATGAATGAAAAACAACCGATGCCATTCTCCCTTTATGATATTCGTTTGGACCGTACACGTTAAAAAACTTTAATCCATACCAATGAGGTGGTTGAGTTTCTGTTTTTATGGCCCATTTATCAAAATCATTTTTACTATCGCCATAAGGGTTTAACGGTTTTAAATTTTCAATATTAGCATGGTTATCACTATAACCAAATTCTCCCATTCCGTATGTAGCGGCGCTTGACGCATATATTAGAGGAATATTGTGTGTGGCACACATTTCCCACATTTTTTTTGAAAAGTTTAAATTTAACTCGTCAAAAATAAATTTATTAAATTCAGTAGTGTCGGTTCTTGCTCCTAAATGAATAACATATTCAATCAGGTTAAAATGAACTTCAAACCAATTAAAAAAATGTTTACGCTCAATTTTTTGATAGTATGTTTTTAAACGATAGTTGGCTTCTTTTTCAAGTTTACTAAAATCATCAACCAGCACAATATCAGTATGCCCTTCGGCATTAAACTTAGCAACAACGCAACTGGCAATAAAACCAGCTGCTCCAGTGATTACAATCATAGTCCAAAATTACACAAATTTTAAACAAACAATGGGTATAATTTTTAAAATAAAATTTGCATCTTCGGGCTAAGGATATAAAAATGAAAAAAATAGCGCGAGTATTTGACATAATTGAAAATTTGAATGAGTGCTTTGAGAAAGAGGATATGCTTAACTCAAAAATTGATAAGCGATGGAAACATATTAGTACTTCAGATTTTTATGATGCGGCCTTACATGTAGCGTATGCGCTGCATTATCTTAAATTGCAAAAAAATGATAATGTAGTGCTAATGTCGAACAACCGCTTTGAATGGAATTTTGTTGATTACGGCGTACAGCAAGCAGGTATGATTTTGGTGCCGGTGTATCCTACAATAAGCAACGACGATTTAAAATATATTTTAAATCATTGTGAAGCAAAAATAATTTTTATTTCTGATAAAGTTATTTACAAAAAATTAACCGAGTTGGAAAATCAATTACCACACTTAAAATTTGTAATTAGTTTTAATGCTATTGAAGGAGTGAAACATTTTTCAGAGTTTATGGAAATGGGAGCCGAAAACCCTATTGCTGAAAAAATAGAATTGATAAAAAAAGAAATTAAACCAAACGATTTACTTACAATTCTTTATACATCTGGTACAACAGGTCAACCAAAAGGTGTAATGTTAAGTCATGACAATTTTATTTCTTTGCTCGAAAGCTGTAAATACATACTTGATTTTAAATCAACCTGGAAAGCGCTAAGTTTTTTACCGCTTAATCATGTGTATGAGCGTTTTATTAATACGCTGTATTTATATCATGGTATTAGTATTTATTATGCAGAAAGCTTTGAAACGATTGGCGATAATTGTCGCGAAATACATCCTCAAGTGTTCGTGGCTGTACCTCGCATTTTTGAGCGTGTATTCGAGCGAATTTCTTCGGCAGGAAAAAAGCTTTCAGGAATTAAAAAATATATTTTTAATTGGAGTTTAGCATTGGCCGAGCGCTACGAGTTAAATAAAGCTAATGGTTTTTTTTATGAATTGCAAAGGAGCATAGCAGATAAGTTAGTTTACAACAAATGGCGCAATGCAATAGGAGGCAATATTGTTGCCATTATAAGCGGTGGCGCTGCTTTAAATCCAAGATTAGAGCGTATTTTTACTTGCGCAAAAATTAAAATGATGCAAGGTTACGGTTTAACTGAAACATCGCCCGTAATATCAGTGAATAGATTTGAATCCGAAAACACACAATTTGGTACTGTTGGTTTAGTATTAGATAAAATAGAGGTAAAAATTGCAGAAGAAGATGGCGAAATATTAATGAAAGGCCCAAGCTTAATGCTGGGATATTATAAAAATGAGGATGAAACAAAGGCGGTAATTGATACAGAGGGTTGGTTTCATACAGGAGATGTTGGCGTATTTGTTGACGAAAAATTTTTAAAAATTACAGATAGAAAAAAAGAAATATTTAAAAATAGTGCGGGCAAATATATTGCACCAATGATGCTCGAAAATAAATTAAAAGAAAGTGAATTAATTGAGCAGTGTATGATTGTGGGCGAAGGGCAAAAATTTACTTCGGCTCTTATTGTCCCCAATATGATTAATTTTAAAGAATACTGTACACAAAATAAAATTGAATGGGTAACAGAAAAAGAAATGCTTGCATCAGAAGAGTTGAAGAAAAATATATTTAACCACATTAAAGAAATGAATAAAACTTTGGCTCCCCATGAGCAGCTAAAACGCTGCGAGATTGTTGACGGGAATTGGTCGGTTGAAGGCGGAGAAATAACTCCTAAATTAAGCTTAAAGCGCAAAGTTATTTCAAAAAAATACGAAAAAGAAATTCAGAAAATATTTTCGATTGAAGCATAATAAATCAAAAAAATAAGTACAGTGTTATTTTAATTGTTAAATACCATGCACATCAATTATTGTTAATTAAACAAGTATATTTGCGCTTGGTATAATCGTTATTTAGAAATTGTTTTATAATAGATAATATTTGGGGGTAATTCCGGCGCATAAATGTATTCAAAGCTTTGTTTGTTTAACTTTTGTGGTAAAGGCCAGTTAATCTTTTTTAAATCTTTTACGAGTGTTTGATTTACAACATAATTGTTATTAATTTCTAACATAAAAGATTTTAAGTCCTCAAATAAAACTTTGTTACTACATTTAATCACTATTTTTTTATTGTTATTTATTAAGTTTACGGTCATCACTTTTATACTAAAAAAAGAATTTTTTCTTTCTATAATGTTGTTATTAATTTTAAGAAAAGTAAATTCACTAAACTCATTTGCAAATCTATTATGCAAGTTTCCAATCAATGATTCAGCTATTTCCCAAGATTCTTCATTTTTTAGGCATAAATCAATTACGTTTTTTAATGTTTGTATTTGATATTCTCTTTTTTTACTACCAAGATGAACAATGAGAATTGAAACATCAGCTGCGGGGCGTTGACAATAGTATTCACCAATTAATTTTGCGCTCAGCCAACCATACTTTTCAATTAATTTATTTAATAATTCAAAATTAGTACTATCAATACCTTCTTGTATGTTCCATAAACTATCAATTATTTTTTGATTCCCTAGGTTTGATATCGTTTTTTTTATCGAGATTGTTTGTTGTAACTTTTTTATTTTTCACACCCCAATTATCTAATAAAGCAACCTGCTGTCTATATTCTTGGTCTTTGTAGTGAATACTATCAATAGTTTGAATTAGACTTAAAACATAGGCTTTTAAATAATTTCTTTTAAAAGATTGCTGAACGTGATTTGTGTCGTATTTGTTTAAAAATTTATCAATACATAAAGGAGTCATTCCTCTGCTAAAAGCTGAATCTAAATATTTGTAGCAATTTTCTTTTGTTGTATCTGTTAAAAATTTTATTTTATAGTAATTAAATCCCAATTTGTTCTGATACCTTTTTAAATAAAAATTAACTGAATCTATTTCATGCTTCTCTAACAATCTACTTATTTTTTGACTAACAAGCGCATCTTTTTCGTAAGCATCGTATGTGTAATTTTGGGCATTTGCCCACCAAAATATATTCTGTAACAGAATAAAAAATGCAATGTATCTTTTCACAAGATTAACCTACGTTTTCCCAAAAGTAGTTCAAATATTTTACAAAGCATTTGATTATCAACAAAACAATTGAAGCAAAATTGAGGTAGATCCTAAAAAGGATTACAAAAAAAAGAAGCCCATTAAATATAAATTGAATATCCGCAATCTATCATAATCCTGTAATATTGGCAATAACAAGCCTTTCGAAGATTCGCTCACCAAAATATCGTCTATTAAGTTTGTAAACAAATTCGTTAAGATACAATTGTAAGT
>JAFDYB010000061.1 GCA_018267655.1 Bacteroidota bacterium | reverse complement strand
TGCTGAACTAGTTTCAGCATCTCGTTCTAAGATTCCGAAACATTTCGGAATGACTTTGATTTTTTTTAGAAGATACTGTAAAAAATTAAGAGTGCAGGGAAAGATCGAAACGCCGATTTCTTTTGCTTACTTTTCTTTTAAAAGAAAAGTAATGAAGAAAAAATTAATTACATTTGAGTAATGAGTAAATTAGCTTATACAATAAGCAGCTACGGCTTTTGGCTTAACGGCGGTAGCGGCGGTGGTGGAGGCATATCTAGCATAAGCACGCTAGGCAATAGCTCATTGTATGGCATGAATATTACCTCGTTTAATAGTGATTATAACAGCAGTATAGCGGCATTAGCATCAAGTTTAGGTGGCAGCTCATTTGCAAATAATTTTCAAATAACAAGCGGTAGCTATGGTTTTATAGAAGACAACGTTAACAACGGAGGTAAGGGAGGCTACGTACAATTAAATTATAAAGGCAACGATAATAATGGTAACTCAGTATTTGTAAACCCTGTTGATGGCAGGCAATCAATTAACCCAAACGAAAACGCCGCCTACATGCAATGGACGGAGGGGGCGCAAAGTTTTGGTGAACCGAGCAAAGATATAGGTGCCTTCGTTGACAAGAAAAATTTATATGATTTCATGTTAATACAAGCTTTAAACAATTCCGTTGAAGTTGTTGCTTTAGAAATTAAAAACACAATCGATGCCCAACCAAGGTATTTCGTTATGCCATGGGCAGGTAATAAATCCAATGAAAGTTATCCTCACGTAAGCGATGTGGGAAATTATATTAACGATTATACCAAAAATGACGTCAAAAAAATATTTCACACTCATCCAATGTCAACACCGCCATCTACAGCAGACAAGAATTACAGTAATTTTTTCAAAATTCCTATATATACTATTGGGGCTAATGGAAACTCCTGGATATATTATAACGGTAGTATTAAGCCAACAAATTTAGAAAGTTATTTACAACGGTAATTTATGAAAAAACACAAAACCATATTATGTGCGGTAATCACTTTATCAGCACTTTTATTATCTACTCTTAGTTTTACGAATCCTAAAAAGTTTATTGACTTCAATATTACGAAGCAAGAAGTCAAAATGTTTATTAAAAAATCTAAAGAAGCATCTGTTTTAGACGGAAAATACAATGTTTATGCGATAAAATTTACAATCGAAAAACAAGGATATTGCACTACATTTGGATATGTCTCTGGGCCAATCGATGTTCCAGATTTAAAGAACTTTATGTACTATTTTTATTCTGACAGCGAATTAGTTGTGGTAAATTACCCAGTTTCAATGAAGGAAAAATACGTGTTGATGAATAACAATTTACAATTGCTGAAGGATAGAAGTTTAATATATAAGAAGATTTCAAAAGAGCCTTTTTTAGGAACTCACATTGCATATCTTTGTTGTTATAATTCTAATGGAATAAAAAAAACTTTTTATGATAGTGATGAAAATGTTCCAAGAAATAAAGCCATTATTAAATACGAAGCGGATAAAGGTACCTTAATTAAAATTGATAGCACTTCTCTAAAGAAAATGATAGAAGACGAAAAATAAGTCAGATAATTCTCCCGTCCCCGCCCCGCAGAATTACAAATTCTGCAGAATAGCGCACAAAAAACTGTGCATTTCGACAGGCTCAATGTGCAGTTTTTTGGTGCCGTATAAAAAGCGCAAGCCAAAGGCGTTTCGCTGAGGGTGCGAGGGAGTGAATTAATTTTTTACTGCAAATTCATCGAGGGCGCTTGCGTTTTTTTAATGCGCTTTACTTGTTGAACCTTGGCGCATTAAAAATTAATTCACTCCCTCGCACCCTCAGCGAAACGCCTTTGGCTTGCGCTTTTTATACGGCACCAAAAAACTGCACATTGAGCCTGTCGAAATGCA
>JAFDYB010000060.1 GCA_018267655.1 Bacteroidota bacterium | reverse complement strand
ATTAAACCAAGTCCTCCAAAAAATGCGTGAATGTAAATTAGTATCTTAATTGTTTGCTCCATACTTTGTATTAATTATTTGTCTGTCTGTTATTTGCATTTGGTCGGATAGCATTACCGCCAACGTTTTTCGGCTTGGCGATGTGGCGGATTTTTAGCACAAAAGTTGAAAAGAATTACTGCTGTTGAACCTTGCACAAATGTTTCATAGAAGCACTTAAGCCGCCATATTGCCAAACCGATGTTAGCAGTAGCTCTTTTATTCATCGTTGTAATTTTAATTCGTATTGTGTTGTCGTCTAATTATTTCGTCCACTATTTCTACCGCTCTCTTGAATGTAATTCCGTTTTCTTGGTCGATTGTCAAACGATGTCCTTCTTCAATTGATTTGATTTCAGGAATTAGTCCAATTTCTTGTTCTGTCGCAATTGTCTTGATGTTTAATGTGTCGCCATAGGTCGGAACAGTTGTCTGTAACCAACCAAAATATGGTTCTTCTTTTGTCCTGTTTGGGTCTTCCCACAAGTCCATTCGTTTGCCAAAGTTGTCCGCACTGATTGATGTCCACACGTTAAAAATTAAATTCTCGTTATGGTTAGTTATTGGAATTGTCAACCGACCACGATGAAAGAAATGTTGTTCGTCCACCACACATAAACTTTCTTTAAGTTCAATTCGTTTTTCTCGTTCGTTTGGTGGAACAGAAAAGTAATAGTCAGGATAGTCAGACCCAAAGCAAAGAGGCAACTCGTCATAAACCTTTCCGCAACAAGAACACTTGTAGGTCGGTTTGGCGTTGTCTTTCTTTAAGAATGAGAATAGTTTCATTTTTCTATTTGTCTTTGTTTGCCGTGTCGTCTTTTAGAGTTACTGCTAACGTTTTGCAGATTTGCGATGGGCGGGTTTTTTACCACTAATGTTGATGCGGAGCACAAAATTTTCAACCACCACTAAACTGTCTGCGGAGCGCGAAACCCCGCCTATTGCAAATGTGCTGTTAGCGGCTGCTCTGTTTATTGTCATGTAAGTCATCTAATTTCTTTTCCTTTTGGTGCCTGATGGAATCCTTTCCCCATCAATTCTTATAATGGAATCATTTTCGTCAGAAAGCAAACTAACAAATTTTGCTCTTAAATTGTCAGAGTTAAACTGAACCAATAAGCCCGAAATTAAAAAGCAATAGCTTTTGTCTTTGTAACTCACTTCAACAAAATGCTCTGCATCATGTGACATTTGAACACTTTGTTTTGTTGGATTAGTTGTTATAGTGTCAATATGATTGTCAAAAAAGAAAATGAAAAGTGAGTCCGACTTTAATTTGGAAAGATTCACTTGTTTAATTCCATAATTGCCTCCACTATTTTCAAATTCAATTTTGTATTGAAAGCATTGTCCTTTGTCAAGCCAAATAACTTTTCCATATCCGTTGAAACCGTTTGTTCCAAGCCAATGTCGGTAAACAATAATTGTGTCAATGCCTGTCTGTCGTAAACTATCTCTTAAATACAATGCTCTGATGTCAACAGGATGAGAAGATTGTCTGTCGCCACAAATTGAAACTTGCCCAAAGGTTTGAATGGCTGTCAATAAACAAAGTACCAAAGTCCAAAGTGAAATATTTAATCGTTTTTTCATTGCTTGTCTGTTCGTGTTTGCATTGTCGTGGGTGCGTTAGAGTTGCCGCTAACGTTTTTCGGCTTGGCGATGTGGCGGATTTTTAGCATAAAAGTTCAATAGAATTACTGCTGTTGAACCTTGCACAAATGTTTCATAGAAGCACTTCAGCCGCCATATTGCCAAACCGATGTT
>JAFDYB010000005.1 GCA_018267655.1 Bacteroidota bacterium | reverse complement strand
GCTAAATAAAATAAATCGTGCGTTTCGACAGGCTCAACGTTCGGTTTAATTTGTTTGTTTATTGTGGTGGCTGAGCTTGTCGAAGCTGCCCAATAAAAATCGCCGCTTACTACGTCTTTGGGTTTAAAGAAAATGAAATAATCGTTATCGTCATTCCGAATTTGTTTCGGAATCTGCTCAGATGCTGAAACAAGTTTAGCATGACTATTAGGTGTAGTGTAACCGTTGGATTTGGAATGACGGTTTAAGTTACTATCCAACATTTCTCTGGTAGCCAAAAAGCTCCGTTGGATACGCTCGGCATAATTGATACTGTCGGTTATTTCTTTGTGACGCTCTTCTATTATATGTTTTTGCTGTTCAACAATTGTTTTTTGTTCGCTAATAATTTTATTGGCTTTTTGTTTATTACGATAACTGCGAAACACAACCCCTGTTAAAAGCAGCATTAATACAAAACCAATAATAAAGCCATTGCGTTGCAAAGTTTGTTTTTTTAATTCTTCTTTGGCTAAAATATCTTTCTTGTCTTGTTCGGCTTTTTGTAGGGCTTCTTTTTTATCAAAATCGTATTGCATTTCTTTTTGTACACTTGCCTTTTGATTTTCTTTGCTCATCACACTATCCCTACACGAAACATACTTTTTATATGCCCCTAAAGCTTCTTTATGTTTACCAGTTTGAGTGTATAGTTCGGATTGAGATTGATAAAAACTTCCTAAATAATAAAGCATACCTAATTCTTCTCCTAATTGTATAGCTTGTCTTAAATAGACATCGGCCTCTTGGTATTTTTTTTGTTGAACATACAATTTTCCGATATATCCGAGATTAAAAGATTGTCCTTCCTTATTTCCCATTTCTTCATCTATTTTTAGTGCTTTGAGATAAAAATCTAAAGATTTAACATATTCAGCTTGGTTAAAATATATTAATCCAATGTTTGAATAGTTACTCGATTGATATTTTTTACTCCCAATTTCTTCAGCTATTTTTAAGGCTTTGGTGTAATAACTTAGTGCCTTGACATAATCTCTTTGCTCATTATAAACAACACCAATATTCCCAAGATTTTCGGATTGATATAGTTTATTTTCAGTTTCTTCGGCAATTTTTAACGCTTCAAAAAAGTAACTCAATGCTTTTGAGTAGTTTTCTTGCTCTTTATAAACAACCCCAATATATCCAAGATTCGCAGTCTGATACCTCTTATTTCCTGTTTTTTCAAAAATTTTTAATGCTTTAAAATAATAATCCAATGCCTCAACATAATTGCTTTGCCTCATGCAAATAACTCCAATATTTATAAAACTAACTGCTTGGTTTGATTTGTTTCCAATTCCCTCAAAAATTTTTGATGCTTTAATGTAATAGTCTAATGCTTTGATATAATCACCTTGAGCATTATAAACACTCCCAATGTTCGAGAAACTAGTCCCTTGATGTTCGATATCTTTTATTTCCGAATATATTGACAGGGCTTTAAAATAATAATCTATAGCCTTAACTTCATATCCTTGAGCAGAATATATCGCTCCAATATTTGAAAAATTCCCAGCTTTTATTAGTTTAACTTCATTTTTTCTGACAGAATCAACCATATATTTTTCAATAATAGTTAAAGATTGTTGGTAGTATTTAAAAGATTTATCAAAATCTCCTTTTAAGTAATAACACCACCCCTTCTGAGTAATACTAGCTCCCTCTTTTAATCCATTTTGTAGTTTTTTAGCATAAGCAATACTTTTATCTAAAAAATATATCGCAGTATCAGGATTTGAGTTTTTGCAATTACTACCTAATAGACAATAAACATTATATAAATTAGTATCAGCAGCTATACCACTTTTGTTTTCCCATTTTTTAAGTTCGGCAAATAAAGAATCTGTTTTTTTGCTTTGGGCATAGTCCTTTATTGATAAGATAAAAAATAAAAAAACAAAATAAATTATTTTCATAAACAGCAAGGATTATCAAAATTAAGAAAATTATCACAAAAAATAAAAAGATTATATAAAGCAGAATAGGCATTTGATTAAAAATTCAAGCATCCTTTTGTGAGTAAAAATAGTATCTTCGTGTGCCGTTTTTTACGAATTAATTTATGGAAATCGAAAAGGTTTATAATCCTACAAAAGCCGAACAAACTTGGTATCAATATTGGTTAGATAAGCAATTTTTTAAATCAACTCCTGATAACAGAACGCCTTATACTATTGTTATTCCACCGCCTAATGTTACGGGTGTGTTACACATGGGGCACATGTTGAATAATACCATTCAAGATGTATTGATTCGTCGCGCGCGTATGTTGGGCTATAATGCTTGCTGGGTTCCGGGAACTGACCACGCTTCAATTGCTACCGAAGCAAAAGTAGTTGCTTTATTAAAAGAAAAAGGCATTGATAAAAAATCATTAAGTCGCGAAGAATTCTTAAAACACGCTTGGGATTGGAAAGAAAAATACGGTGGTATTATTTTAGAGCAATTAAAAAAATTAGGAGCTAGTTGCGATTGGGACAGAACACGCTTTACTATGGAAAACGATTTAAGTGAAGCGGTTATTGATGTGTTTATTGATTTGTATAACAAAGGTCAAATTTATCGTGGTGTACGAATGGTAAATTGGGATCCGCAGGGCTTAACGGCAGTGAGTGATGAAGAGGTTTTACATAAAGAAGCTAATAGTAAATTAGTTTATGTTAAATATCAAATAGAAAATAGTAACGACTTTATAACTATTGCCACTACTCGCCCCGAAACAATTATGGGCGATACAGCAGTGTGTGTAAATCCTAATGATGAACGTTATAAACACTTAAAAGGAAAAAATGTAATTGTTCCAGTTGTTAACCGTGTTGTACCTTTAATTTTTGATGAATATGTGGACGCTACGTTTGGTACAGGTGCTTTAAAAGTAACGCCAGCACACGATATCAATGATTTTAACTTAGGACAAAAGCACAAGTTGCAAACTATTGACGCTTTAAACCCAAATGGAACAATTAGTGAAGCTGCTGGGGCTTATATAGGAATGGATAGATTTGCTTGTCGTAAACAAATTATTATTGATTTAACCGAACAAGGATTAGTAGAAAAAGTAGAAGAGATAAAAAACAAAGTAGGTTATAGCGAACGTACTAATTCAGTCATAGAGCCACGGTTGAGTATGCAGTGGTTTTTAAAAATGGATAAAGTAAGTAAGCCTGCTTTAGAAGCTGTATTAAGTGGTGATGTAAAATTAATTCCTGAAAAGTTTATTAATACCTACAAACATTGGATGGAAAATGTACACGATTGGTGTATTAGTCGTCAACTTTGGTGGGGACAACGTATTCCTGCTTGGTACGATAATCAAGGAAATACGGTAGTTGCTAAAACTCGAAGCGAAGCGGAAGTTTTATTAAAAACAAAAGATATCAAACAAGATGAAGACGTACTCGATACTTGGTTTTCATCATGGTTATGGCCTTTAACGGTGTTTGATCCGAAAATTATTCAAAACGGTTGGGATAAAGCCAATGCCGATTTAAAATATTATTATCCAACCAATGATTTAGTTACAGCTCCTGAAATTTTATTTTTCTGGGTAGCACGTATGATTATTGCAGGAAAAGAATACACTGGTCAAAAACCTTTTACGAATGTATATTTAACTGGGATTGTACGAGATAAATTAGGGCGTAAAATGTCTAAATCATTAGGTAATTCGCCCGATCCATTAGATTTAATTGCTAAATACGGAGCCGATGGTGTACGTGTTGGCATGTTGTTATGTTCGCCTGCTGGTAATGATTTAATGTTTGATGAAAGTTATTGTGAGCAAGGTAGAAATTTTGCTAATAAAGTGTGGAATGCTTTCCGTTTAATTAAAGGCTTTGAGGTTGAAAATGGAACACTGAGTGGAGCAGAGAATAAACAACCAGAATCATCAAAAGTAGCCATTACTTGGTTTGAAAATAGATTATCAGAACAATTAGAAATCATTAACGAGCATTACTCAAAATATCGTATGAGCGATGCTTTAATGACAACTTATAAATTAGTGTGGGACGATTTTTGCGCTTGGTATTTAGAAGCAATCAAACCCGAATTTGTTGATGGTAAAGCACAGCCAATAGATAAGGCGACGTACGATGCCACTATTGATTTCTTAGAATCCTTATTAAAATTAATGCACCCATGGATGCCTTTTATAACCGAAGAAATTTGGCATTTATTAAAAACGAGAGATGAAAAAGACTGTGTAATTATTGCCGAGTGGACTAAAATAAAATCATCGTTAGACAAAACACTATTAGATAAATTTGAAATAGCCAAAGAATTAGTAACAACAGTACGGAATGTTCGTGCACAAAAGCAACTATCACCAAAAGAAAAATTAGTTGTAATCGAAAAATCAAACGTTGACAAAAGCTATTTTGATAGTGTGATTATTAAACTTGCTAATCTTTCTGCGTTTAATTATAGTAACGAAAAAGTAGATGGCGCTTTTGCCTTTCAAATAAAAACTACCGAGTTTTTTATTCCTCTTGCAAATAACATTAACAAAGAAGAAGAAATAGCTCGATTAACAAAGGAATTAGAATACAATCAAGGCTTTTTACAATCGGTGCAAAAAAAATTAGCTAACGAAAAATTTGTTGCTAATGCAAAACCCGAAGTAATTGCTATTGAACGTAAAAAAGAAAGCGATGCTTTAAGTAAAATTAATGCTATCTCCGAAGCCCTTAAACAGATGAACTAGTTTAATAAATATACTGAACCTGTTTTTTCAAGTGATTTCCCATCGCCTGTGCGATACTCAATAAGGTAATTGTAGATGTCCTCTTTGCAAAGATTTCCTTGAATCTTCCCGTCCCAAGTAGGTGTAATACCGTTTAAAATATTACCACTGCCGCTATAAATTAAATTACCCCATCGCGAAAATATTTTAATTGTATAATCACTAATTCCGTAACCCTTAACAAAAAATAAATCGTTAATACCGTCACCATTAGGCGTAAAGGCATTGGGTATATATAATTGATTGTCAAAAACTACCTCTACATAAGTCATTGCTGAAGCTATACAGCCTCCTGCGTTTATAGTTGTAAACGTATAATATTGCGATATCATTGGTTTTACATAAGTTGCTTGGCATGTAGAACAAGCTATTGAACTATCCGCTGCACTCCAATTAAAACTTGTACCATTGGTATAAGCATATACGTATGCTTGATCGCCAATATTAATTGATGTACTTGGAGCAATTGAAATGGTTGGACTTGAGTTAACAACCACTTGTGTAGTTGCCGTTGAAGGACAAATGCCGCCGTAGCTTGTTACTAAAGTATAAATAGTTGTAACAGACGGACTGGCAAACGGCATAAAAGAAGTACTATTATCTAAACTATTTGCCGGAGACCAATTATAGGTATCTCCCCCCGTTGCTGTTAATTTAATGGATGACCCCGAGCAAATTGATCCTATAGGTAATATTATTGCGTGCGATTGAGGGGTAACAGATAAATTAAAAATTGAGCTAGCTACACAAGTATTTGATCCGGTTCCGTTTATTCCTACAATTGTATATGAAGTGTTAACTTGAGGCGATGCTAATACCACCGAACTATTTGTCGAGTTTAATCCAGAAGGTGGTAGCCAATTATAATTTTGAGCTCCGGTAGCAACTATAGAAACAGAAGTGTTTTGGCAAATAACGTTTGTTGCACTCGAAACGCTAACAACGGGCACTTGCACAACTTCAATACTTTGGCTTGCCGTTGCTGAGCAACCTTGAGCTGATAATCCAACAAAAGTGTAATTTGTACTTGCCGGTGGAGAAACTGTAACTGTTTGTCCGGAACTGCTAATTATCCCGATTGATGGAGCAACACTGTACGAAGCCACGCCTGAAATATTAAAAGCAGTAGTTTGTCCGTTACATATATAAACAGAATTGCTACTTAAACTAATTACAGGAATTGAAAAACTTTGCACACTAATGATTGTTTGAGTAGAACAAACGCCGTTACTTCCTACTAATGTATAATTAGTATTAGTTGTAGGGTTTGCAGAAACGCTGTAATTAGTAGTTGAACTTAACCCGCTTGAAGGCAGCCATGAATAAGTACTTGCGCCGCTAGCAACTATGTTAGCAGTGCTTTGCCCTGTGCATATACTAAAATTACCACTTACAACAAGCGTTGGTGTAGTTGTAACGTTAATATTAAAAGAGGCTGTGTTTGAGCAGCTGTTACTTATCCCTAGCACACTGTAACTCGTGGTAGTAAGAGGCGTAACAATAATACTGTTTGAGTTTGAACTGTTTGACCAAGTATAATTTAAAGCGC
>JAFDYB010000059.1 GCA_018267655.1 Bacteroidota bacterium | reverse complement strand
TAGATGTGGCAGGTAATGCGCGTGTGCAAAATAATTTAATTGTAGGTGGTGGCGTTATTATTACCGATAAAGTGCATGCTGCCATTACCGTAACCGCCTCCACTTTGCGTGCAGACTCCTTAATGCTGAATTCAGCAAAAGGTATTTACGGCACCACCAATATTAATGGCGATGTGTTTGCAAATAATAAATTAACCGTAAGTGGTAATGCTGTATTTGGCGGAAATTTAAAAGTAGCAGGGCTTAGTGGCACAGTTACGAGCAATGTGTATATTGATGCTTCCGGCAATTTACAAAGAGGAGCCCCCATAAATTCATCTTGGGCATGTGCATCTACTCCTAATTGGAACTTAGGCGGAAACAATTTTGGATCGGCAGCTTATGTGGGTGTTACAGACGCCAACATTGGAACCTGCGATGCTTACGACTTTATATTAAAATCATTCAATACCAACAGAGCTTGGTTTCAAACAGATGGCACCATGAGTTTTGGGGCTCGCATAACAAGCAATACCGGTGGCCCTGAGTTTAGAGTTTACCAAGCAGCGGTACGCTTATCGGGCAGCAATACTTTTGGCGGACCCATGCTAGTACTTGGCGGGACAATAAGTCCTTATGGCGATTGGGGCATGGAATATACAGGGGGTACAAGTGCTTCGCAAGCCGGGTTAAATTTTTGGAAACCATACGCCAGCAGCAATGCCAACAACAATATTTTATTTTTGCACGATAATAACCGTGTAGGAATTGGCACCGACAATCCCAGCGCCCGCCTTACAATTGATGCCTGGACAGATGATGGATTATTAGTTAAATGTGATAATAGCGGAAATCCAGCCACCGTTAAGAACGCCATTGATGTGTACGATAAAACAAATAACATTGTGCAGTTTAGAGTAAAAAGTAATGGTGTAGTCTATTCGCGTGAGGTATATGTACAGTTAGGTTCATTTCCTGACTACGTGTTTACTAAAGAATATAAGCTACCAAGTATAAGCGAAACTAAGCAATTCGTTTTAACGCATCAGCATTTAAAAAACATGCCAACTGCTGCTAAAATTAAAAACAATGGTGCTAGTCTAGGTGAAATACAAAAAATAACAGTCGAAAAGTTAGAAGAGGCCTATTTATATATTTTTCAGTTAGAAGAAAAATTAAATAATTTAACGGAAAAGTTAAATAAAATTGAACAAGAATAAAAATTTTTTTAAGCCAAAATGAATAATACAAAAATAAAGCAAGTTTTTATTTTTAGAATAGCTTTAAATACTAATATTACAAATAAAATAAGATTTGTAATACTATTCTTTTTTTCTATCCAAGGTAATTATTTTTTTACTCAAAATTGCACAGTAGTAGACAATACTGTTCTTTTAGATGTAAATTATGAAAGCAATTCGTGTAATTTTTCAATAAGTGTAACAACATCTAATGAAAGCAATAGTTCCCCTTGTGCATCTGATTATGATGTTTGTCCTATGGCTCCTAATTGCATCGGTTATTGTTATTCATACAAGCTTTTTTTTGACCCTCTAGGCGGGATGAATTATACCGCTTTAGGTACTGTAGCGTGTAGTAATAGTAACACATATACATTTTCGGGATTGTCTTTAGTCGGTTCTTATAAGATTGTAGCTATATATTTAAGAAATGAATATTGTCCAGATATAGGTTATAATAAATGTGTGGTATATGCAGACGAAGGATTTACTAATCTTTTAGTAAATAACCCATGCTCTATAATTAATCAAAAACATAATAACAATTTAAATGCCATAATAAAAAAATCTGGGCTTATTGAATTGGATTGCAAGCTGCAAGACAATAGATCAACAATTTTACTGTCTGAAACAGGAATAAAACTATTACCAAATTTCGGTAGTGGAACAGGGGGAAATACATATTTTCATAGCTATATTGCCCCTTGCTCATCTCAAGCTATGAGAATAAGGAGTAAGGATAGCATAGTGTCAAAAATACAGTTGAATAATGCAGAGGATAAAAATGCAGGAGCAAAACAAAATATAGAGAATAAAAAATTTATTTCTGTTATGGAAAACAACTCAAATATTGAATTATATCCCAATCCAAATAATGGAAAATTTACTCTTTTATTTAAAGATCATTCACTGCCTAAAAACATAGAAATTATAAACAACATAGGTGATATAATTTTATCAAAAAACAGAATAAATTCATATAAAATTTCTTTTGATATTGGTAGTTATTACAATGATTTTTATATTATTAAGTTGGAATATGACTATAATAAAATTATCATTAAAAAAATCATTAAAATAAATAGTGATGAACAGAATTAGAATATCAATATATATATTATTCATTCTTGTTTTACACATATCTTCTATACTAATGGGGCAAAATTATTTTGGGGTAAAATTTGACTTAGGAATGAGTAAAATATCCAACCAAAAATGGGATCCTAAACAAACAAGCGTTTATTTTATGCCCTCAGGAAATATTGGAATATACAATCGTTTGAGTGTAAGCAATAAATCATCAATAGTTGCTGAATTACTTCTGTCTCAAATAGAAGGTAAAGAAATACAACAAATGCCAAATGCCATTTTAGATCAAAATGGTAATGTAATAGGAGTATCTTACACCCCTATGTACCTAAGAAAATGGATTACATACATTTCTTTACCAATATACTATGGCTTTAGCATAAAAAAACTAACGCTGTGCATGGGAGCGCAAGTAAGCTGTGCAGTAAGTAATTTTAGCAAAGCAAGCATTGATGGAAGCAACAAGCAAATAAATTGGTATAGTAGGAGGTTAAACATTTCAAATTTCGATTATGGCTTGAAGTTTGAAGTTAATTATAGCATATTTAAAAGAATAGATTTACATGCAAATTATTATTTTGGCGTAAAAAACATTTATAATCAAAATAATTTAGAGTGGAAAATACAACAAGTAACCCTTGGAATAAAATACCGGTTGATAAAATCAAATTTAAAAAAAGAAAATGGATAAAAAACAGTAAAAATTTTGAAAGTAAACTCCAATCAAAAAATTGTAGCTTAAAAAATAAAATTAACATGAAAAACCTTCTTAACACACTAATATTAAACTTGTTGTTCTTAAATGCAGCAGCGCAATATACCAAGTTGTTTGATTTTTCAAGTACTGATGGTTATAACCCTCTTGGATCGCTAATAAGCGATGGCACTTATTTGTATGGAATGACTGCAATAGGGGGGGCTAATAATGCAGGCGTAATATTTAAAATTAAAACGGATGGTACTGGTTACACAAGATTGCACGATTTTAGTTCGATAGCAAATGATGGAAAATACCCCCACGGTTCTTTATACTATGATGGTACTTCCTATTTATATGGAATGACTAATAGTGGAGGAACATACAGTTTGGGTGTAATTTTTAAAATTATGATTAACGGAACAGGGTATACGAAGTTGCACGAATTTGGCTCAATTGCCAATGACGGAAATTCTCCTGAAGGCTCTTTATATTACGATGGTGCTTATTTATATGGCACTACTTTTAGTGGTGGCACAAATAACGCAGGCACTTTATTTAAGCTAATGTCTGATGGCAGCAACTATAGTAAAGTTTATGAGTTTAACTCATCCGTTTCAGCTTATTACCCTTTGGCTTCTTTAATAACTGATGGTACTTTTTTATATGGTACTGCCTCAACGGCAGGTGTTACTGGGCCTTATCAATATGGCGCTGTATTTAAAATACTGCCCAGCGGTAGCAGTTATAGTGTAATAGCAGCATTTACAAATACAAACAACGGTCTTTCTCCTGGTGGTACATTAACATATGATGGTACATATTTATATGGTACCACAAGTCAGTATGGGTTTGGTGGCTTGGGTACTCTGTTTAAAGTAAAACCAGATGGCAGCAACTTTACTAAGTTATTTGATTTTTATAATATGCTTCCAGGCAGTGGCTGTAATGAGGTTATGTTAAATGGCAATTACCTTTATGGGTTAACACAAAGTGGTGGTTCTGGGGGTGTTGGTGCATTATTTACTATAAAAACGGATGGATCAGGTATTAAGAATTCATATAATTTTATGCTTGGTGTAAGTGGTTGTCAGCCTATAGGAACATTAATATCGGATGGCGTTAATTTTTACGGATTGTGCCAAGCCGGAGGAATAAATAATAAAGGTGTAATTTTTAAAATAAATAGCTTAACACTTGGTATTGAATATGTAAATAATAATTTAACTCAGTTTAATATATACCCTAGTCCTGCCGACGAGTTTTTGAATATAAGTTGTTTAAGCTATGAACTTTCGGCTTTGTCAGGGGTAATAGACAACCCTAAATTCGAAATATTAAACATGTTAGGGCAAGTTGTTTACCAATCAACAGTCAGCAATGTTGCCCTAAGGGCAGTTGAAGGGCACCTATTAACAATATCTACTAAAGAGTTGCCAAACGGGCTTTACACAATAGTTTTACAAAACGCTAAACAAAAATTTATAATACAACATTAAGTTATTATGAAAAAGCAATTATTATTTATTTTGTTTATAGCTTGTGTGCTAAACGGCTTAGCACAAAGTCAAAGTCGTTTTTTACAGCCCAATTCTACAGCTAATAGTTTTACTACAATACAAAGCCAAGCCAATGCCTATTTTATGGTGCATCCCGATACCTCTCATGACGGGAAAAAGGAAACTTATGAGCGTTGGGAAACCTTTTGGCAAAAGAGAGTAGGTAGCACGAACCCTTTAGAAAATGGCACTTTTTTACCCGCTTACAAGGCGGCTTACGCTCAGATGAATTTACCGATTTGCTTTAACTCAGGCAGCTATTCTGCCAACTGGGTAGAACTTGGGCCAGGAATTAACCCTCAGTCGTTGCAAACACAGGGCATAGTTAACGCCGTGGCTTTTGACCCAATAAATTCAAATATTTTTTACGCAGGCACTACCAATTCAGGGCTTTGGAAAACAAGCGACGGCGGTACCACTTGGGTCTGCTTAACAGAAAACTTAAGATTACCAGGATTGGGAATAAATTTTATAGCCATAAATCCCAACAATAGTAATGAAATATACATTGCTACCGGTACAACCCGTCCGGATAATCACTCTTACGGTATTGGTATATTAAAAAGTACTAATGCTGGTCTAAGCTGGGCAACCACGGGTCTGAGTTTTGGCCCTACAATAGGAAGGCCCAATGTAGCCTATAAAGTAGTAGTATCCCCTAATTCCGGAACAAACCCTTCAAATACTATTGTTTATGCGGGCGTTAGCGATACTTTGTACAAAAGCAGCAATGGAGGCGCTACCTGGTTACCAATACTTCATTCTACATCAAGTCATTTTTTTACACCAGGATCCGGTCCTGGTGGAGCATGTGCCGATCCATATGATGGGAACTCTATTAGAAACATTGTAGATATTGAGTTTAAACCTACTAACCCTAATATTATTTATGTTAGCACTAATAGCCCTGTAAATGCCGTGCCAAGTTGTTACGATGGAACAACAACAGGGTTAAATGGTGGCTGCCAATTATTTAAAAGTACAGATGCCGGAGCTACCTTTACCGAATTGACACCCATTACTACAGGTAGCTCAGCGCTATATAACTCAAACCCTGATGTAATACAGGCTGATATGATGAAAATAGCAGTTAGTCCTGCTGACTCCAACTCAATTTTTGTGGCTTATGGCCATACAAATAATGGCTATGCTTATTTTCAAAAATCGCCTGATGGCGGAATAAGCTGGAATGCAGCAGATTCAATCCCGAGTACGTTTGCTGGTGGTTTTGGAAATTATTTTAATGGTTTTGAGGTTTCACCTGCTAACACTAACAATATTTATGTTGGGTTGCCTTACATGCTTATGTCTACAACCGGTGGGTCTAAATGGTTAAATGCATCTGCCTATAATGATTATTTATATAACACTGGCAATCCTGATAATTGGACTCATGCTGACGTAAGGGCTATAGCCGTATTTGACAATGCTAATAGCGATATGGTTTTAATGGGAAACGATGGTGGCATAAGCTTAATGCCTGCAGGTAATCCACCATGGGTAAATGTAGGTAAAACCTTGCGTATTGCCCAGTTTTATGGCTTGGGCAGCAGTGAAAAAAACAGTAATTTAATTATTGGCGGTTTGCAAGATAACGGCATAGATACGTATAACAACGGAGTTTGGAGTACTCAAATAATGGGAGATGCTTACGACTGCGTTTTTGATTATTATAACCCAAGCATAGCCTATGGTGAAACAAACAGTTATTCCAATAATCTTTACGCCTCAAGCAATGGAGGCGCTAGTTGGGGGCAAATAACTCAACCGGGAGCATCAGCTTCAGACAGGCTAAGGCCCATTGAAAACAATGCTATAAATAATAATATTTATATTGGTTATCATGACATATATAAATTTTTATACAATGGTTCTTTTCCAAGTTTTGCAAACCAATGGGTTAGATTATCTGATTTTTCAAGTAATTTTGGAAAACCTATGAACACAGCTTTATCAGCTATAGCTGTAGCGCCTAGTAACACAAATATAATATACGTGGCGTACGATGTTGCTTGCGGGGGTAGTTGTAATCCACCTAGTCATTATTTCTTTAGAAGCACAAGTGGTGGCGGTGTAAGCTCCAGCAGTTGGCAAGATATTACACCTTATACTAACGCAGGTGAAGCTAACGTGCTATTTAAATGGTATGATGTAACCAGCATAGCTATAAACCCTAATAACGCAGGAGAATTGTGGCTAACAGTAGATGGTTTTGCTAAATTCCCCGACAAACATAGGGTATTTCATTCTGGTGATACAGGTACAACTTGGACAGATTTTTCAAAGGGCTTACCTATTTTTCCTGCCAACAAAATTGTTTACGAAAAAGGCTCTAACGATGGGCTTTATGTAGCTACAGATGTAGGAGTTTATTATCGCAATAAAACAATGAAACAATGGGATTGTTTTAGCGATAATCTGCCGGTTTGTATGGTTAGCGATTTAGAAATTAATTATGCCAGCAATACTATAAGGGCAGCCACATTTGGAAGGGGTATTTGGCAATCGCACTTAGCTTGTCCTCAAGCTGCAAACATAAATGATAATATGGTTTACAATCGCGACACTAACTATTTAGAAACGAAAAGCAATATAACCTCAGTATCAACAATAGCTAATAATTCTACTATAAATTACAAGGCAGGCGGGCAAGTTAATTTACAACCTGGCTTTAGTGTCAACGCCAATAGCAGCAACAGTTTTTTTCATGCTTTTATTCATAATTGCAATATTTCAGGCAATAGCTTTAGACAAAACTCTGGTGGGCAAAGCAATACAGACAAAAATACTTCAATATATAATAATTCCGCACAATGGAATAGTAGCATAAAAGAAAAAAATAATGATTATTTAAAAATTATACCCAACCCTACTACTGGCACGTTTAGATTGCTGCTAAATAGTAGTAGTGAATTGCCTAAAACTATAAGTATTTTTGACGCTAAAGGAATGCTTATAAAATCAATTAATAACCCCGCAGAGTTCGAGTATAATTTTAATATGAACGACCTTACAAACGGGCTTTACAACATAATTGCGTTTTACAGTAAGCATACCGAAAGCGTTAGGCTTGTAAAATTTTGACAGATTAAAAATCACCTGCCTCTATTTTGGTAGTGTATAAATTTTTAATTTACATTATAAGCAAAAAAACAATGTCCTTATGAAAAAACACCAACAAGCAAATGAACTTTACCTACGGCAATAACGACCAGCGCATAAAAATGGATTACAGTATAAACGGTGCTAACCAATACACCCGTTACTACCAGGGTAATTACGAAAGGCAAGAAAGCGCCGGCTCTTACAAAGAGTGGAGCTATATTAGCACCCCAAGCGGGCCGGGTGCCGTATATTACAATAATAACGGAACAGCACAACTACTATACATTACCACCGACCATTTAGGCAGCCCCATAATGCTTACCGATACCAATAACAACATAGTAGAAGAATATAGTTTTGATGCCTGGGGCAGGCGGCGCAACCCCACTAACTGGAGTTACAGTAGTGTTGCAGCACCTTTGTACATGATACGCGGTTTTACCATGCACGAACATTTAGATGAGGTAGGCTTAATAAACATGAACGGCCGCATTTACGACCCTGTATTGGGGCGTTTTATACAAGCCGATAAAATAACACAAGACCCAAGCAATACCCAAAACCTTAACCGTTACAGTTATGTAATGAACAACCCCCTAAAATATACCGACCCAAGCGGATACTTAAAAGTACAACCCAACGATAATTTAGGAACAGGAGGCCCCGCACAATACGGCACACTGGCACAATATGTAGATGCACCGGTACTTTATGTTGATGGTGCACGCATAGAGCCAGGCATGGGCGGCTACGGCTTTTGGCTTAATGGCGGGAGCGGCGGCGGCGGCGGCATATCCGGCATAAGCACATTGGGCAATAGCTCATTGTATGGCATGAATATTACCTCGTTTAATAGTGATTATAACAGCAGTATAGCGGCATTAGCATCAAGTTTAGGTGGCAGCTCATTTGCAAATAATTTTCAAATAACAAGCAGTAGCTATGGTTTTATAGAAGACAACGTTAACAACGGAGGTAAGGGAGGCTACGTACAATTAAATTATAAAGGCAACGATAATAATGGTAACTCAGTATTTGTAAACCCGGTAGATGGCAGGCAATCAATTAACCCAAGCGAAAACGCTGCCTATATGCAATGGACGGAAAATGCTCAAAGTGGTGGGGGTAATTTTATAGATGGGGCTGGGCAGGTTATAAATGCAGGTGGTGTTATTTGGGGTGCTGCTGAAATGGGATTAAAGTACAATGGAGGAAGGGTTGTTGGCGGCGCTTTAGGATTTGAGGCCAGCCAGGTAGCTAACGCAGCTCAAAAAACACTTGGTGTAGTAAGCAAGGTCGGAAAAGTTATAGGAGTTGCGGGATATGGGCTTTCTGCAGCCTCAATTGGTTATAAATATGCTACTGGACAAAAAGTATCAACTGCAGAAAATGTTAGCTTTGGAATAGGAACTGTTTTTGTCGGTGCAGGCATTATGGCGGCAGGAACAGTGGCAGCTCCATTTGTAGCTGCTGGTGCCTTGATATACGGAGCTTTTGAACTAGGATCTTGTCTTTATTCTGGAAACACTGTAGAAGAAAATATTTTTGGGAAATGATAAAGAGAGTATTTGAGTTTTTATATTACTGCTTGTACAGGGTTTTTGCGCTTATAAAACGCGTGGGCGAAAAAGATGAGAATTTAGCTTCCTTGTTTTATTCTGTGCTCCTCTCCACAAAAACTACATTACTTTTTTTCTTTATGCGATATACTGATGTTAAAAATATTTTTTTTAATCATCCATACGATCGTATTTTTAAAATAGGAATGCTCATGATCTTTGTTATGTGGTACTTTATCTGTAAGCATTATTTTATAAAGAAAGAAAATTATAAAAGGGTAATAAGTTTCTATGAAAAAAAATATGAAAGCAAAAACAAAAAAATGGCTCTATTAGGTATAATTTATTCTATCTGTACATTTCTTCTGTTTATATTACCGTCTTTACTTCAATAACCACAAAAGCCAGTTGGTTGGGCGATTGGTGCTGGAGCTCCCTGCGCTCCGCAGAATTTGTAATCCTGCGGAATAATTAAAGCGTGAGCAAGCCAAAGGCGTTTCGCTGAGGGTGCGAGGGAGTGAATTAATTTTTTACTGCAAATTCATCGAGGGCGCTTGCGTTTTTTTAATGCGCTTTACTTGTTGAACCTTGGCGCATTAAAAATTACCTTGATTAAATTTGCGTAAAAAATTAAGAGTGCAGGGAAAGATCGAAACGCCGATTTCTTTTGCTTACTTTTCTTTTAAAAGAAAAGTAATGAAGAAAAAGGAATAATTTTTTT
>JAFDYB010000058.1 GCA_018267655.1 Bacteroidota bacterium | reverse complement strand
TGAATGTTGGCACAAGTAGATAACTTAATTGACAACTCCGAAGTTGTTAAATGAGGTTGTAGTTGTAATATTCGCATATTACAAATATATTCATTTTTAATTATCTTGTTAGCGGTTTAGTATAAAATATATTTGAACTTGGTATCATTTTAACATGTTGAGTTTTAATGTCCGTACCGTTTTCCCTTCTAATGGGCACTTTTTTTCCTCAAATTAAAAGTAATTCTTCTTCTGAAATTTGTTTCTTTAAATTTATTAAGGCATAACGCATACGCCCTAAACTTGTGTTTATTGATACGCCTGTGAGTTCCGAAATTTCTTTAAAACTCATGTTGTAATACATCCGCATTAACACAACCTCTTTTTGGTCGAAAGGTAACTCTTGTACTAGTGTTCTAATTTTTAATTTAATATCTTTTTTTTGTTTAAGTTCCTCTCCATTTGCGTCAGGTGTTTCAATTAAGTCAAACATATTAATTTCTTCACCATTTTCATTTTTATATATAGGTAAAGGAGGCATTTTTTTCCGCTTTCTAAAATAATCTATAATTAAATTACGGGCAATTCTTAATGTCCACTGCAAAAACTTGCCCTCTTCGTTATACTTACCTGATTTTAGGGTATGAATTACTTTTAAAAAAGTGTCTTGAAAAAAATCATTGGCTAATTCTTTGTTTTTTACAATGACATAAATTGTAGAGTATATTTTTCGTTGATGACGGTTAATAAGCACCTCAAAAGCATCGTCACATCCGTTAATAAATTGTTTGGTTAATTCTAAATCTGATAACCCGGCTAATAGCATAAACTTACTTTTTTAAATTGAATTGTAAGTAAATGTTTATTCTATAGATTTAGATTTTATGATTTTGGCAAATATAAACAGTTTTTATGAAAAAATTATAAAAAATCAAGAAAAGATTGTCTTTATTGAGCGAAAGTATTGTTTTAGTGAGTGAATGAAAAAAACTACCACAAGTCAAACAATTCAAACATTGAATTTTTAAACCATTTTTCTTTTCCGTATTGTTTTTGTAACTCTTCTTTTATTTGATTGCTTTCCTTAAGGTGTTTTATTTTTGGCACCACAAGGTTTTCGGGGATGCAGGTGTTTACTGTAATTTTTTTTGCGAAATAAACTACACTGCCGTTCTCGGTAGCTAAACCTAAAATTGTACCAGGCAGGCCGGTAAAGCTTTCCGGACCAACGGGTGTTACTATATCGTAACTAAACCAAGCATAAATTTTTGTAGTATCGTTTGCCTGCCACATTGCTTTTCTGCACTCAAATCCTGCAATTTTACGGGTGCCATCGGTTATCTTCCATTTTCTGTTAAATAAGCTATCTTTTAAGGATAATTCTTCGCCCCACATTATTTTTTTGCTTATTCTTTTGTTTGACTTTAGATTTTGATAGACCGTATTTTTTTTTGTTGCCCAATCGGTATTGTCTTTTAATTCATTTTCAATGGGTTTAAAAACACTCATACTATCGTTAAAATATAGTTCAAAGTATTCTGTTTTTATTTTATCCTCTTCTTTTATCCAATTTTTAATATTATCGTCTTTAAATAGTTTGTATAAATTTGCACGCCTTTCATACTCTATTTTAGCATTATAAATTTGACTAAAACTTTGATTAACGTAAAGGGATAAAATAAGTATGCAAGAAATTTTAATAATATAAAGGGCTTTATTTAATTTCATTGCATCAAAAATAATAAAAATTAATTAATGATTACTTCAAATGGAATACGTGCCTGTATGCCTTTAGCGCCAATTATATTTTTTAATTGCTCAAAAAAGTAAGCTGAATTTCCAAAATACTTTGTTAACAATTTTGATTCGGACTCTTTTTCAAATTTACCAAGCCATTTATCAAGCGGGTTGGTTTGTTTTGGTAATTCAGTAATTTTATACTCATTTAAATTTACTTTTTTAGCGGCATATAAAACCGCTTCGTTTATGCCACCTAACTCATCAACTAATCCAATTTTTAAAGCATCTGCACCTGCCCACACTCTCCCTTGTCCTATACTATCAACTTGAGCCTGTGTCATTTTTCGTCCTTCGGCAACACGTTTTGTAAACGTATCGTAAACTTTTTCAACACTTTTTTGAATAAATGTGTATTCAACTTCGCTCACTTTTCTAAATGTGTTGCCCATATCGCTGTGTAAATTAGTGTTTATAGTGTCCATTGTAATTCCTAATTTATCGTTAAATACTTTTTGAAGGTTAGGAATCATTCCAAACACACCAATTGAGCCGGTAATTGTATTAGGCTCAGCAAATATTCTATCGGCAGCACAGCTTATGTAATAGCCACCACTTGCTGCTAAGTTACCCATGCTTACAATGAAAGGTTTTTCTTTTTTTGCAAGCACTACCTCGCGCCATATTACGTCGCTAGCTAAAGCTGAGCCACCCGGTGAGTTTACTCTAAAAACTATAGCTTTAATATTTTTATTGTTTCGTGCATCTTTAATTGCTTGGGCTATGCGTGCGCTGCCTATAACCTCATCAGAGCCTTCGCCGCTTTCAATTGAGCCTTCGGCATATATTACTGCTATTTTATTTTTTGAATTTTCGATTTTATTTTTTGGATTATAATCATTTATAGATGTGTAATATTTTTTTTCAGTGGCTTTAATGCCTGTTTTATTTTTCAATTCTAAAATCACTTCGTCTTCGTAAAGAAGCGCATCAACAAAATATTTTTTAGCTACTTCAGGATTTGAAATTTCTAAATTATTAGCCAAGCTGTTTAATGTTTCAATACTCAGCTTTCTATCAATGGCAATGTTACTTAGCATGCTATTCCATATAGTTCCTAAAAACGCTTCGGATTGTTTTCTGTTTGATTCACTCATTTTATCAAGAATGAAAGGCTCTACGGCGCTTTTAAACTTTCCATGTCTAAATACTTGCATTTCTACACCTAATTTTTCAAATAGATTTTTGTAAAACATTAAATTCATCGAAAGGCCTTTCCATTGCATATCGCCTTGTGGATTTAAAAAAACTTTGCTGGCTACTGAAGCTAAATAGTATTCTTTTTGCCCATATAATTCTGAGTAAGCATATATAAATTTACCTTTAGATTTAAAGTCTTTCAAACTTTTTCGTAGTGTTTCTATATCTGCAAATCCGGCTTTTAAGTCTTTAAACTCTAAATACAATCCTTTTATTTTATCGTCAGCTGTGGCCGCATTAATTTTCTTTAAAAGGCTGTTTAATCCTATTTTGTCACCATCTTTTGATGAAAGAGGGTTTATGTTTTTAAGTTCTTTTAACGGGTTTTCAGGCTCTTCTCTGTCCACTAACTCTCCATTAAATTCAATTTTTATTATTGCAGAAACTGTACTTTTTTCATCTTCACTTTCGGTTTTTAATGAGTTAAAGCTTGATTTAATTACTGTTGCTATTATTAAAACTGCAACTATTGTTGAAATTACTATTCCTAATATTGAACCCAAAAAGGCACCGAAAAATTGTTTCATAAGTTTAAATTATTTTAATTGTGTAAAAAAATATTGTGTCGCTACAGCATTTGCTAAATCTATACAATAATATTTAAAGTATTTGTTTAAAAATTTTATCAAAACTACATAAATTAGCTTCTTTAAAAATATTATTTTATGAACAGCGTTTTTTTAAGTTTAGGTGGAAATATTGGTAATCGAGAGGATAATATAAAAAAAACTGTTTCTATTATAAATAAAAAAATTGGTAAAGTGATACGCCAATCATCGTTGTATATTGCCGAACCATGGGGGCATTACTCTAAAAATTATTATTTGAATGCTGTTATTGAGGTTAATACACAATTTTCGGCATTAGTTTTAATTAAAAAAATAGCTGCAGTTGAGCACGAAATGGGAAGGGTTAGAAAAAAAGAAAGATACGTTGACCGAACAATGGACATAGATATTTTATATTTTAATTCAGATGTAATTAATTTGCCAACGCTTCAAATACCTCATCCTAGGCTATATTTAAGAAATTTTGTTTTAAAACCAATATGCGACATTGCTCCAAATAAAGTTCACCCCATATTTAAGTTAACTCAAAAAAAATTACTGCTAAATTCAAAAGACAAAGCAAAAGTGAGTCTTTATAAAGCCCCAAAGTATATTTGTGTTGAAGGAAATATTGGCTCAGGTAAGAGTACGTTAGCTAAAGCACTTGCAAAAGAATTAAATGCCCTATATTTACCCGAGTTATTTGAAACAAATAAAATTTTACCTCTATTTTATAATAATCAAAAAAAATTTGCACTTGCAACAGAATACTTTTTTTTAAATAGTCGTTTTCATCAAATTTTAAATGCGCTTGAAAATGAAAATAAAATAATTGTTGCTGATTTTAGCATTTATAAATGTCTTTGGTTTGCAAAAGCTAACTTAACTAAAATAAATTATGCATTATTTAAAACTCAAGCTATTAATTTAATTGAAGCTTTGCCAAAGCCAGATTTAATTGTTTATTTAAAAACATCTATCAAAAACTTAGAAAAAAACATATATCGCAGAGGGCGCGAGATGGAAAAAAATATTGATAAAAATTATTTACAAAAAGTTTCAAATGAATACGATGCGGGAATATCAAATTTAAAAAATATCCCAATTATTAAGCTTTTAAACACTCACTATTCAAATGCACTTACCAACAATAATATTAAAAAAATAAAAAAAAATTACTTAAATAAAGCTTAACTTAGTCAAATGTTTAAATACAAAATAATTGCTTCTATCTGTCTGTTGGTACTACTGAGCAAAGCTCAAATTATGATTAAAGGACATTGTGTAATAAACAACGCCCCCCTAACCAATGTTCAAATTATTATAAACAATGGCACCGTAAACACAAAAACTATTTCAACAAAATCATCATCTGAATTTAATCTAAAATTAGATATTGGAAACAATTACAAAATAGTATTACTACACCAAAACTCACCAGAAATGTTTTTTGAAGTTATTACTAAGAATATACCCGATAATGTAAAAGAGTATAAAATGGGCTATGAGTTTGACGCACCTTTTTATTTGAAAAACGATAACAATTTAAATACAGAAGTCTTTAAAGACCCTTTTAATAAAATAATTTTTAATGGTAAAGACGGCATGATAGACGACTCGCTTTACAACTCAATTTTTTTACAAAAAATATATAAAAGCACAAACTCTTCTAACAACAACACTAGTGAAAAAAATGAAACTAAACAAGAGATACCTGTATTACTCGCCGGTAAACTGTGTATCAATAATAACCCAAAATTAAGCATCAACAACACCTTGGTTAGGTTATATACCTCGTTTAATAAATTGCTTTTAGAAACCAGTACCAATCGCTATGGTGTTTTTTCGTTTACTAATGTAAAACTTTCTGAAGTTGATAAAATTAGCGTTGAGTTAAAGCAACAAGAAATAGGAAACAACTCCATCATTTCATTATTAAATACAGAGTTAAAATTAGTGTCCTCAGTAAAATCAATTAATAATGTTGCTGAATTTAAACCTCTTGATGAAAAAAATGCTCTGGTTAATAATGCCTTTACATCAAACATTGGAGGTAAATTAATTTTAATAAGTGCTGCTCAAAAAAAATTCATTTCCGGAAAAACTGTATATCTCGCTAATAAAAACAACACCATTATTAAACGCATTAATACCAGTAGTTTTGGCTCGTTTGTATTTGAAAATATTAAGCCAAACACCACTTATTTTATTGGTGTAGATGAAAACGAAGCTGGAGGCGGTGAAAAAATTGAACTTTATAATAAAGATGATAAATACATTGGGAATTTAGATTCAATTGCTGCTAAAAGAAAGCTAATTAAAATTAACAGTAATTATAATCAAACTTTTAATGCTTTAAGTATTGCTGATGATGAAATGAAAATGAATATTAAAGCAAAAATATACGGCGATAATATAAACAACCCAATTATAAAAATTAAAATATTGCTCTTAAATAAAGATTATAAAATTGTTGACAGCACAATTACCGATGATTTTGGAACTATTACATTTAAACAATTGCCTTTTTTAAAACAATTTTATTTAAGTGCTGAAAATTCACAAAATAATTTAGATGCATTCAGTAATATACTAGTTTATAACAACGATGGAAACCTTGTAAAAGTTTTACTTCATGAAAAAGGGAAGCGCTTTAATTATAAGCCACTTGAAAGTGAAATCACACGATTGCGTGAAGTTGAAATTGACGACCCTTGGCTTTCATTTGTTGGATCTGATAAAAAAACACACAAAGAAAACACTACCATTATTGAAAGCATTTATTTTGAAACAAATAAATTTGACTTAACAGCCCAAGCAAAACAAATTCTAGACAAAGTAGTTGTAGTACTTAATACCAATAAAAAATTAAAAATAGAATTAAGCGCTCACACAGATAGTAAAGGTAATGATGCCGATAATCTAAAACTCAGTCAATTACGCGCAAAATCGGCAACTGATTATATTTGCAGTTTTGGAATTGAACGCGACCGAATTATATCGGTAGGTTATGGAGAAACAAAACTTTTAAATCGATGCGGAAATAATGTAAATTGCAGCGAAATTGAGCATGCTCAAAACAGAAGAGTTGAATTTAAAATACTAGAAGAATAATGAAAACAAGCGAAATAAAATTTAAAGTTACTGTAGATGAAAATCAATTACCCGTAAAAATTACCTGGGAGGCTGAAGGCTCAAATGAAAAACCAGGCGAAACAAAAAGTATTATGTTAGCCTTTTGGGACGAAAAAGAAAATAACACTCTTAGAGTAGATTTATGGACGAAAGATATGATGATTGATGAGATGAAAAAATTTTATCATCAAAACATTATTACACTAACCGATACATACGTTAGAGCAACCGGCGACACCAAAACGGCTGATGATGTAAAACAGTTTTTTACAGGAATTGGAAAACAAATTGGTGTACTACAATAGTTAAAAATTTGATGTAGCACAACCTTTGTAAGTTTTTCCATTGTAGCTAATGGTGATTACTCTATCTCGCTTTTCGCCACTACCAGCCTCAAAACAATTTTTTTGTAAAATGGATACAACAAATTTAGGAACACCATTGGTTTGATGTGGTGTTTTTACACCAACAACTGTTTTATTATATTTTTTTTGAGCATTAATTCCTGTAAAATTAAAATCAATATGCAGTGAGTCTTTTCCATAATTATATATAAAGCGTACTTTATTTTCAAAAAACTCAGCATACCAACCAGGCTCAAATCCTCTGGCAACAAGTAATTTACGAGGTTCGCTTGCCTTTGCAAAAGAAACTGTTAAACATAAGGTTATTAAAAAGTGTTTCATTTATTTTTTCTTTCAATAACTTTGTTAACAGCGTTTACAATGTTTACGCTGTCTAAACCATATTTTTTCATTAATTCATCGGGGGTACCACTTTCGCCAAAGCTATCGTTTACCGCTACATACTCCTGCGGTGTAGGTAATTTTGATGACAATAATTGAGCAACGCTATCGCCTAAACCACCATTTTTTTGATGTTCTTCAGCAGTAACAAGACATTTAGTTTTCATTACTGACTTTAAAATAGCATCGTTATCTAAAGGCTTAATGGTATGAATATTTAATAATTCTGCGCTAATTCCATTTTTTTCAAGTACCTCTATCGCTTCTATCGCTTTCCAAACTAAATGGCCTGTTGCAACAATTGTAACATCTTTTCCTTCTTTCATCACTATGGCTTTTCCTATTTCAAATTTTTGATTCGCATCTGTAAAATTAGGAACTGCCGGGCGCCCAAATCTTAAATAAACCGGACCGTAGTAATTAGCTATAGCTATTGTTGCTGCTTTAGTTTGATTAAAATCGCATGGGTTAATTACTACCATTCCCGGCAACATTTTCATTAAACCAATGTCTTCAAGTATTTGATGAGTAGCACCATCTTCGCCCAGAGTTAGGCCGGCGTGCGAAGCACAAATTTTTACATTTTTATGAGAATAGGCTATACTTTGGCGAATTTGATCGTAAACACGACCTGTGCTAAAATTTGCAAACGTTCCTGTAAACGGTATTTTACCACCAATAGTTAAACCAGCGGCTATGCCCATCATATTTGCTTCAGCAATTCCCACCTGAAAAAATCTTTCCGGAAAAGATTTTTGAAAAGCGTCCATTTTTAATGACCCTGTTAAATCGGCACATAATGCCACTACATTTGGATTTGTTTTTCCAAGTTCAGATAATCCTGCACCAAACCCCGATCTTGTATCTTTTTTTTCGCTGTATGAAAAATTATTCATTTTATTCAAGTTTAATTGTATAAGGTAAACCGCTTTTTACTTCAAAATTGCGTTCAATGCTTTTAGTTGTTTCCGTTGCAAATTCTAACCTAAACACTACTTTATATTTACCAGGTTGTAAATATATTATTTCATTTGTTAGGTTGTTATTTAAGTTACAAACCCATGTTACTGTTTTTCCATCATCAATATAAATGCTGCCATAGCCTTTTGCTATTTTGTTAAATAACACGCTCCCGCTATCCGGAATTTTAATAATATTGGTAGAACTCTGTTTTATTTCTACATCTTTTAGTATAATCCTTGGAAGAGTTAAAATTTCGAGGTTATATTTTCCCACAATATACTTTTCATTTTTTCCAAATTCTTGCACATTTAAAGTGTTATTTTCTCCAACTTTTCTAACTATTGTTGTTGGGTAGTACTTGCTTATATCGCCTTGTAGTTCTAGCTTTAAAAAACCTTGGGGAGCATCTATATTTATAATATTGTGTCGCCCTCTTATTATCGAAATATTATTTTTTAGTTGAGATGGAATTGTGTGTACTACTAAATCATATTTGTAATCTGGGTTTAATACCAGTGTATCTGGATTACCTCTATTATTAATTGTGTGCAAATAATTGTATTTTACTTTATTTGTACCACTTTCGTAAAAAGTCATGTTTACATCGGTTTCGCTTGGCTTTTTGTTAATATCTAATAAATCTACTTCAACTGTTGTTTGAGAAAGAGCTTCAGTAATAACAAGACTTAATACATCTTTAAAATTTGCTTCGTTACTTACATCATAAAATTTCCCCATGCAGCCAAACACATCTGCAAATTTCACATCTAGGCCAACACCAATTACAAAAGGTCTTAAAAAAACACCTTTTTTTTGCAGTTCTAGGCTTACCTGGCAAGGATTTCCATCACACTCTTCGATACCATCTGTAATTAATATAATAATATTTCGAACGTTTGATTTTGGTGTAAAATCTTTTGCTGCTTCTCCCAGAGAATAAGCAATAGGCGTTGTTCCTAATGGTTCTAATTTTTTAATACGTTCTTTTATTTTTTGCGCACTAATCTTTGCTTGTTCAAAAGGCACTTCAAGTTTAGTGTCTTTGCAATTTCTGTCTGGTTTAAAAAACGTAGTGTGTCCGTAGCAGCGCAGGGCAAGCTCTAAATTTGGTAAGTTTTTTAAGCTGTCTAAAAACTCACTCATTACTTTTTTAGCAACTTCTATTTTAATGTTACTATTCCATGGAGCGTACATGCTATAACTATCGTCAAAAATAAAAAGTACGCGGTTAAGCGGTTGAGAATTAAGTTTTAGAGTAAACAAAATAAATAATAGAATAACAAGAACAAGGCGATAGGCTTTGTTTTTTAGCAAACGGTAAGAAAAAAAATCAGACATTTTATTTGCTAGTACTTTAATAATCGCCAATGGTTTCAGGTAATTGGTCGAGGGCTTTTTTAAGTTGTTCGTCATTTGGGGCTGATCCATGCCATTTATGAGTTCCCATCATGTAATCAACGCCCATTCCCATTTCTGTTTTCATTAAAATTATAATTGGTTTTCCCTTTCCGATAAAAGTTTTGGCTTCAGCTAATTTTTCAATAACTGCATTAATATCATTGCCTTTATTGTTTTCAATAACAACAAAGCCAAACGATTCAAATTTAGCTTTCAAATTTCCTAATGATAAAACGGCATCTACATCGCCATCAATTTGTCGTCCGTTATAATCAACACTTGCAATTAAATTATCTACTTTATGCGCAGCGGCGTACATTGCAGCCTCCCAAATTTGCCCTTCTTGCAATTCGCCATCGCCATGCAGTGTATATACAATTGACGAATCATTATTTAACTTTTTTGAAAGAGCTGCGCCAATTGCAACGCTTAAGCCTTGTCCTAATGAGCCCGACGCTATTCTTACCCCTGGCAAGCCTTCGTGTGTAGTTGGATGCCCCTGCAGGCGTGAATTTAATTTGCGAAAGGTGTTTAATTCAGCAACGGGGAAATAGCCGCTTCTTGCTAAAACACTATAAAAAACAGGACTAATATGCCCATTACTTAAAAAGAAAATATCTTCATTCAATCCATCCATTTTAAAGCTAGAGGGATTGTGTTTCATCACTTTAAAATACAAAGCTACCAAAAACTCTACACAGCCCAGCGAACCACCGGGGTGTCCAGATGCAGGTGCATGAACCATTCTAACAATATCTCTGCGTACTTGAGTACATAACTTTTCTAAATCGTTATTATTTAACATAGACCTCAAAAATAGAAGTTAATTTTTAATGAGGAAACGAATTTTATAAACCATTTATCACAGTTTTTAATCTATTAAATTAATTATTTTGATTGACATTGGTTAGTTATATTTGCGGAAAATTTTTAGATACAAATAATATTAACATAATTAATACCATCAACTATGTCGTTAAAATGCGGAATTGTAGGCTTACCAAATGTAGGAAAATCAACTTTATTTAACTGTTTAAGTAACGCTAAAGCACAAGCTGCAAATTTTCCTTTTTGCACTATTGACCCCAATGTTGGTACCATTACAGTTCCAGATGAGCGTTTAACTAAATTATCTGATTTGGTTAAGCCTCAAAATATTATTCCTACTACTGTTGAAATTGTTGACATAGCAGGTTTAGTTAAGGGAGCCAGCAAAGGAGAAGGTTTAGGTAATAAATTTTTAGCAAATATTCGGGAGTGCAATGCTATTTTACACGTTTTACGATGCTTTGATAATGACAATGTAATTCATGTTGACGGAAGAGTAAACCCCGTTGCTGACAAAGAAATAATTGACACTGAGTTACAATTAAAAGATTTAGAAAGTGTTGATCAAAAAATTAAAAAATTTGAAAAGGCCGCAAAAGCAGGTAGTGATAAAGAAGCTGTTAAAACATTTAATGTTTTGCAAAAAGTAAAACTAGTGCTTGAGGCTGGTAAATCTGCGCGAGCCGCTATGTTAGAGGATAACGAAAAAGAGTACGTATCCGATTTACATTTACTTACTATAAAGCCGGTTTTGTACGTTTGTAATGTTGATGAAGCAAGTGCAAAAACGGGCAATAAATACGTTGATTTAGTAAAAGAAGCTGTAAAAAATGAGCATGCTGAAATATTAATAATTACCGCTCAAATGGAAAGCGAAATTGCTGCGCTTGAAACTTACGAAGAAAAGCAATTATTTTTACAAGAAATGGGACTTGAAGAGCCGGGCGTTAATAAGTTAATTAAAACAGCATACAAATTATTAAACCTTCAAACTTACTTTACAGCCGGTGTAAAAGAAGTACGCGCTTGGACTATAGAAAAAGGTTGGAAAGCGCCACAAGCAGCAAGCGTAATACATACCGATTTTGAAAAAGGCTTTATTAAAGCTGAAGTAATGAGCTTTAAAGACTTTACAACATTAGGATCGGAAGCCGCTTGCCGAGACGCGGGTAAATTGCGTATTGAGGGCAAAGAATATACCGTGAGCGATGGCGATATTATGCACTTTAGATTTAATGTATAATTAGGCCTGATTAACCATAATGGGTAATATGTTTGCCATTTAAATACATAGCTTATACACCTTGCCAAGCGCAAAGGCAAAATAAAAATCGTTTTAAAGCTTATACATTTTTATATACACTAACTTTATTTTTTATATCCAACTTTTAAGAGTGCGCCTATTAAAGCACTAATAAAAAAGCCGGTATTTACACCGGCTTTAATTTATTTTGTTTAAACTTTAATTATGCGTTAACTGTTTTTTTGGTTAAGGCAATTTTTAAATTTGTATCAAGCGCATTTAAAAACTCTTCGGTATATAAATAATGCTCGCCGTGGTTTACTTTGTTTCCAAAGGCACAAACAGCTAGGTCTTTAGTCATTTTTCCACTTTCAACCGTTTCAACACAAACTCTTTCAAGTGTTTGTGAAAAATTGATTAATGCAGTATTATTATCTAACTTACCTCTAAACTCAAGCCCTCTAGTCCATGCAAAAATACTGGCAATAGGGTTTGTGCTGGTAGGTTTACCTGCTTGATGATCGCGATAGTGGCGCGTTACAGTACCATGAGCAGCTTCTGCTTCCATAATTTTTCCATCAGGTGTAACTAAAACGGAGGTCATTAAGCCTAAGCTGCCAAAGCCTTGCGCTACAGAGTCGCTTTGTACATCGCCGTCGTAATTTTTACAGGCCCATACAAAACTACCATGCCATTTTAATGCACTCGCTACCATATCGTCAATTAAACGATGCTCATAAACAATACCGGCATCAGTAAATTTAGCTTTAAATTCTTTTTGATAAATCTCTTCGAATATATCTTTAAATCTACCGTCGTATTTTTTTAGAATAGTGTTTTTAGTAGATAGGTATAAAGGCCATTTTTTATTTAATGCCATATTAAAACAGGCGTGCGCAAACCCTCTTATGCTTTCTTCAGTATTGTACATGCTTAAAGAAACTCCGGGTCCATTGAATTTGTAAACTTCGTGTTCTATCACTTTCCCGTCTTCTCCTTCAAACTTAACAGTTAATTTCCCTTTGCCAGGCACTACAAAATCAGTGGCACGATATTGATCGCCAAATGCGTGGCGACCAACTATTATTGGGCTGGTCCAATTAGAAACTAAGCGCGGTATATTTTGACAAACAATTGGTTCGCGGAACACAGTCCCATCTAGTATATTACGAATGGTGCCATTTGGCGACTTCCACATTTGTTTTAGATTAAATTCTTTAACGCGTGCTTCATCAGGTGTTATTGTTGCACACTTAATACCAACTTGATATTTTTTAATTGCTTCGGCAGAATCAATTGTTACTTGGTCATTTGTTGCATCACGATGCTCAATACCAAGGTCAAAGTATTTTATATCAATATCTAAATAAGGTGTAATTAATTTGTCTTTTATAAATTTCCAAATTATTCTGGTCATTTCATCTCCGTCTAGTTCTACAACGGGATTTGCTACTTTAATTTTTTCCATTTGAGTATTAAGATTTATGAGTGTTGAAGCAACAAATATATAAACTTGATTTGATTTAAGCCATTTTTTACAGTAAATTTTATTTACACATAAAATGGCTTGAGGGCTAAAAATGATGTTACACCAAGTTCAGGTACATTTTTTTAAAGATAAGCAAGTAGAATTTGTTTTGGCTATAAATTTTAATTTGCATTAAAAATTTCCTTTTTTTCTTAAATCTGACGGACGTGAGTGCGTATAAGTGTAAAACGTATTACTAAATGCTCCTAATGTATCATAACCAACGCTAAACGCTATTTCACTTAATGTTTTTTTTGTCTTAAAAATAAGTTCAATTGCTTTTACAACTCTTAATGTTTTTAAGTATTGTAAATAAGAAATATGCATATTGCTTTGAAATAATCTCGAAACAGAGCGTTCACTCATATTAAATTTTACACTTATGTCGTGCAAACTTAATGGAATTGAAATATTTTTATCAAGAAATTTTAAAATTTTTAAAAGCCTTTCGTCGTCGCTAACAGGTAGTACAATAGGTAATGATTTATTATTTAATTTAGGTAATAAATTTTTTATAGTAACTAAAAATTCAAAATTTTCATCGCTTTTACCAATACTTTTACCGTCAAACCGCTCTGAATAATTAATCATTTGGATGAGTAATTCGCTTGCCGGATAAATGCCTAATTTGCCATAAAATTCATTTTTTTTATCATCATGTGCGTAAAAAAAAAGTGAGCGCAAAACCGTTGCCGAGTATGCAACCCTTAATACATGCGGCACACCTTTAGGTATCCACAAATAATGGTGTGCAGGCACAACATAGGTTTTCATATTAATAGTAACATAAGCTACACCGCCTTCAACATAGCTTAATTGTCCTTTTGTATGTTTGTGAAGCGGGATAAGCTTTTCTGATTTTTCGTGCATCACAAAAACTGAATTTGGATTTTTATCAATTTCAGGTAACGAAGCTATAAGTCCCATATTATTACAATTTGCTTATAAAAGTACAAAAAAAATGTTTGGCTGAAATGAATAAATAATTGTCTGTTTAAAGAAAATGAAATCTTTAAAAAATAATCAATTTTGCACCTTAAATTTTTTGAACTATGCGTAAAGCTTTAATTTTAAGCTTTGTTTCTTTACTAATAATTTTAAAAGTAACATCCCAAAATAACAAACTTGGTTTTGATTCTTTAAAAATCTCTTTAAATGATATTTGGAAAAAAGCGTTATCAAACAGTCGCTTAATAAAAATAAAAAACTCTGAAATAGAAATCAGTAGCGAAGAAGTAAACGATGTTATTTTAGAACGATTGCCGGAAATGGGCATATCCGGTAGTTATGAAAGGGCTACCAACATACCTATTTACGATAAAGGACTTTTTTCTCCGCCCTCATATCACGAAGTTATAAAAAATCTTTACCGCGTAAGTGGCGATTTATATCAAACTATTTACAATGGAAATAAACTTAACTTAAAAATTAAAGAAGAAAAAGTAAAGCATCACATTAAAAAAATTGAACTAGAGGAAGCTATTTCTAGCATTAAATACAAAGCTGCTGCTTTATATTTAGAACTGCAACAAGTTTTTATTTTTAGGAATGTTGTAAAAGATGATATTTCGGATCAAGAAAAACAACTAACGGAGATTAAATCAATGCACAAATACGGCACCACCCTTAAAAGCGATGTGTTGCGCATTGAATTAGAACTTTCTAAACGAAAATTATTATTGGTAAAAATCGAAAATGATATTTTAATTACAAGTCAAAAATTAAATATCATTATTGGCGAACCCGATGAAAGAGTTATTGTACCAGATGAATTAAAACAAGATGTAGAAACAGCTGAAAGTAATTATGACCAGTTTTTAAAACAAGCACTCGATTACTCATACATATACAACATATCTGAACAAAAAACTGAATTAAGTAAATTACACTTAAAACAAGTGAAAGCTAACATTAGACCTAAATTAGGGCTTACCGGCGATTTTTATTACATGAACCCTCAAATATTTTTATTCCCCTATAATCCTTATTGGTACTCGCTTGGTCTTGCCGGCTTAAAGGCATCGTTTCCAATATCATCGTTTTATCACAACATACACAAAACAAAAGCTGCGCGCTTAGAATTGGAAAAAGAAGAAGAAACTCATAGAGACACTGAAGATAAAGTTCGTCAACAGTTAAAAGAAGCTTTTTTGCGATTTAAAGAATCGTTAATACAAATTGATGTAGCTAAAGTAAATGAGGCTCAAGCAAATGAAAATGCAAGAATCATAAAGGATAATTATTTTAATCAAACTGCTTTAGTTACCGATTTGTTAGATGCCAATATTCAAGTTTTACAAACAAAATTTGAATTAGCATCGGCAAAAATTGCATCACAAAATAAATATTATTTGCTGCTAAATATTGCCGGTAAACTATAGTAAACATTACGTTATACATAAAATGAAAAGAAAATATACAGTTACAGATAGATTAATTACTAAAATAACCGGCTGGATTGCGGGTATAATTATTATTTGCTTGGCAATTTGGGGTATATACTCTTTGTGGGAATACAGAACCTATGAGTACACTAACGATGCCCAAATACAAGAATATGTAAACCCTGTAATTTCAAGGGCGGGTGGTTTTATTGTTGCGGTAAAGTTTGAAGAAAATCAAATTGTAAAAAAAGGAGATACATTGCTTTTAATTGATAATCGCGAATATGTGATACAGCAAGCTCAAACTGAAGCCTCAATTCAAAAAGAAATAGCGCATTTAAAAGTATTAGAAAGTAACATAAGAACCATTGAAGATGCTGCTGCGTCGAACAAAGCACAAATTAGTGCTAGTAAGGCTCGTGTATGGAAACAAGAACTTGAAAATGAACGCTACGAAAAATTATACAAAGAAGAATCGGCAACCAAACAACAACTCGAAGCTGTGCAAGCATCGCTCGAAGTGTATAAAAACGAATATTTAGCCTCTATTAAAAGTTACGAAGCTTCTGAATCAAAAGTTGAAGATATAAAAGCTGAAAAAGAAGTTGTAAAAGCTGAAATAGAACGCTTAAAGGCACTGCTTGAAAGACATAAATTAGATGTAAGCTACACCGTAATAACTGCTTCATATAATGGGCGTATGGGCAGGCGAACCGTTGAAGTAGGGCAGATGATCAATCTTGGTGAAGTGCTTGCATTTATTGTAGATAACGAAACAGATAAGTGGGTAGTAGCAAATTATAAAGAAACACAAATAGCAAATATGCAATTAGGAGATACTGTTGAGTTTGTTGCCGATGCTTTTCCAAATAAAAAGTATAAAGGAAAAATAATATCATTTTCTCCTGCCACCGGCTCCAGCTTTTCCCTTCTTCCACCAGATAACGCAACGGGAAATTTTGTGAAAATTGTTCAACGTGTGCCGGTTCGCATTAAAGTTGAAGGCGATAAAAAAGAAATTGACAAATTAAAAGTAGGAATGAACGTAAACGTTTACATACCTAAACACAATGGGTAATAATTTAGCCATATTTAAAAATTGGGTACCTGAATGGTTAATAAAAATTATTTTATTTAGCCTATTGCTACCTAGTACGGTATTGTTTTTTTTACCGCTCTCAAATATTAATGCTGCCGCGGGTTATTATGGCAGCGAGCCTGCCGACATTCAATTCTCAGTGGCTGTTTTTTATGCAGGCTACGCCGGATTTTATGCACTTGAACGACGGTTTTTTGATTTTTTAGCTGCCAAAGAATATTTTGTTTTATTTACTTTTTTAAATATTGCCACCACTCTAATTTGCTATTTAACTAACGATATTTATATTTTTTTTCCCATTAGATTTATTCAAGGCATGTTGTTTTCAAGCACTGTAAATCTTTCTTTAGCTGTAATATTCAGTCGCCTGCATAGCGAAAGAGCAAGAGAAATTAGCTTTTCGGTATTTTTTGGAATGTTATTGTGCGCAGTGCCATTCAACAACTTTGTAACTGCTGATTTAATTGATACTTTCAATTTTAATACCGTTTATAAAATTGCTATTTTTTCGTACTTACCGGGACTTATTGCACTTATGATAATGCTCAATAACTTTAGGTTAAATATTCGCTTCCCACTCTATAAGCTTGATTGGCAAAGTTTTTTATTTTACAGCATCATTTTAATTTTAATTGGTTATATAATGATTTTTGGGCAAGAGTATTATTGGCTAGAAGATGAAAGAATACGCTACAGCACTATTTCAATTTTTATTTTAACGCTCGTTTATTTTGTTCGGCAAAAAAGTATGAGGCGCTTTTACGTTAATTTAAGTGTTTTAAAATCAAGAAACTTCAATGTAGGCATGTTGCTCCTTTTCATAATGTATATATGTCGCTTTGGGCTTGGCATTATGAATAATTTTTTTTCAAACGTTTTAAAATTTGATCCGATGCATGTTTCTTATATTAACTTATTTAATTTAAGCGGTATTGTTTTAGGTGTAATTATTAGCTGCTCTATTGTGCTGCAACGTAAGCCTATACGTTACGTGTGGATTCCAGGATTTTTAATTTTATTTATTTTTTACATTTCCATGTTTTATCTTTTTGATATATATGCCAATGAGTTTAATTACTTTTTGCCGCTTTTTCTACACGGTTTAGGCGTTGGTATGATTATGGTACCAACCATTATTTTTTCAATTTCATCAGTTGCTGTAAAACTAGGGCCCTCTGCTTCAGCTCTTGGCTTGGTTGTTAGATATTTAGGCTTTTGCGTTAGCATAGCCATTATGAATTATTTTGAGTTGTATGAAAAAAGCCGGCACTATAATGCATTTCAGGACAAACTTACAGTTATTGATCCTGCTGTGAAACATAATTTAATTACTAATTCTATCCATCTTTCAAATAAAGGCTTTGTTGCATTAAAACCGGCAAAAGCTTCCGGAAAGTTATTAATAAACTCGCTAAACATGCAAAATCATTTGCGCTTTGCAATGGACTATTTTGAAATAATGGCCTGGCTTTTGCTTTTTACGCTACTACTAGTTGCCATGTTCCCTTACTTAAACAGGACCGCTATGTATTTAAAATCAAAAGTACTGTCGCCTGCTTAAGATTTAATAATTAAAAAATATGAAAGTTAAAATTAATTTAAAACGCGCCTATGATGAGCCAAATAACAAAGATGGTTTTAGAATATTAGTCGATAGGCTTTGGCCAAGAGGCATAAGTAAAGAAAAATCGAAAATTGACCTATGGGCAAAAGAAGTAGCCCCTACACCTCAATTAAGAAGATGGTTTTCGCACGATCCATTGTTGTGGATGGATTTTAAAATTAAGTATCTAACCGAGCTAAAATCTAATAATGCTGTACAAGAATTTATTGAACTACTCCGCGAAAAAAAAATAACCACATTTGTATATGCTGCAAAAGATACAGAGCATACACATGCCATTATACTTAAATCTTACATTGAAAAACTGTTATAAAAATTTATGGAAACAAACAATAACAAAGAGCTGTTTTTAACTCTTTACAAAGAATTTAGCGTGGTACTTTTATTTTGTTGGCACATTAGAAGCGGATTAAATAAAAATATAACCATCGAGCGTATAAAAAAATACACCAATTGGTTTTATAAATGCAACTTAATAAACCATTTTAATTTTGAAGAAGAGCAAATGCTTCCAAACATTGATTCTAAAAACGCAATAACTGTTAAAGCAAAACATTTTCATAAAAAATTAAGCAAACTTTTTTCCGACGATAAAAACATAGAAAAATCGCTAAGCTCAATTGAAGATTTGTTAGAAGCCTATGTTCGCTTTGAAAAACAAAAATTTTTACCGCTTATCCAAAAATCAATGAATGAAACGCAATTAAATTTAGCCTTAACAAAATACCCAAAAAATATTTTAAACGAAAATTGGAACGATTCCTTTTGGGCAAAAACAGAAAACTTATCTATATAAAGTAAAGTAAATGAAATATTTTTTAAAATTCGGCATCTTAATTGCGCTAACATTTTGCGCGTGTAAAAAAAACAAAGACATTAATTTTACCCTGAATACTTTAACACTAAAGGCAGATAATCTTATTAACCTGCCAAAACAAAACTTGTATTTAAAGCTTTTACTGGTTACAGGGAATGCTAAAACTGCTTTAACTACTACCGGAATTTATCCGAGTGTTTATACCTTACCGGCAGTTTTTGCAATTGACAAACCGGTAGTTATGAATTTTTATAAAAATAATTATGCAGTTGCTTTGTATGGCGATTCAACAGGCTTTATTGGAAGCAACGCCATTAACATAAACAATTATAAAATACTGTACCCATTAGAAATGGATACTGAAAATAATGGCTTAGGCATTGTATTAGGTGGAACATGGCGGTAGTTTATAATATAATCATCCAAACACTATACGCTGTTTTTTAAGGTACTAATTACCTCTAAAAACTCATTAAAAATCTCATCAATAATTTCGGCAGCGGGCTTAATTTTATTTATAGAACCGCTGATTTGCCCTATCTCTAATTCCCCTTCAATTAAATCGCCTTCAAACATGCCTTTTTTTGCCCTTGCTCTACCTAATATTTCGCTTAATTCATCAGACGAAGCACCTCTTTTTTCAGCCTCATTTACCCGTTGAAAAAAATCATTTTTAATTAAACGAACCGGCGTTAATTGCTTTAAACTAAGTTGTGTTCCGCCTTCAGGCGTTTCAATAATTTTTTCTTTAAAATTTTGGTGTGCGCTACTTTCTACACTTGCTACAAAACGGCTACCAATCTGTACCGCTTCGGCTCCTAAACAAAATGCAGCAGCCATTTGGCTGCCAAAACCTATACCACCTGCTGCTATTAATGGCAAATCAACTGCTTTTTTTACAGCATCAATTAAAACCATGGTTGTAGTTTCTTCACGCCCATTGTGCCCACCGGCTTCAAAGCCCTCGGCAACAATAGCATCAACTCCTGCTTCTTTGCATTTTACAGCAAATTTTACGGTACTAACCACATGCACAACAATAATGCCGTGCTGCTTTAAAAGTGACGTATAAGTTTTAGGATTTCCGGCACTTGTAAATACAATTTTAACGCCTTCGTTAATGATTATTTGAATGTGTTTGTCTATGTCAGGGTATAAAAGAGGCAAATTCACTCCAAACGGTTTGTTTGTTGCTTTTTTACATTTTTGAATATGTGTTTGTAAAACATCTGGGTACATACTCCCGGCACCAATAAGTCCTATACCGCCGGCATTACTTACTGCCGAAGCCAACTCCCAGCCACTGCACCAAATCATACCGGCCTGAATAATTGGTTTTTCGATGTTAAATAATTGACAAATGCGGTTATTTTTCATTTTCTTGTTAAAATTGCAGGTAAATTTAAAATTTTTGTATATTTGAAACTGCTATAAACGTAATGAGAAAATTTTACATAACACTTTTTTTACTATCATTTTTTTCAATCACAAAAGCTCAGTGGTTATGGGAATATGGTGGTGGTATTGGAATATCTAACTACTTAGGCGATGTTGGTGGAAAGGAAAAAACACGTCGCGACTTTGTTGCCGACATGCAGCTAGCCGAAACTAGATGGAACGGTACCGCATTTGTACGCTACAAATGGAGGCCAAAATTATCTCTGAAGCTTTCTTTTGATTATTTAAGAATACAAGGTGATGATGCACTATCAACTAACCCCGGCAGGCGTTACCGCAACTTTAATTTTAGAAATGATATTTTTGAATTAGCTTTTACGGGCGAATGGTTTTTTTACGAAAATAATGACTTAGGAAACACTTATCGCTACCGCAATGGCTTTAGAGCATACTTAATGGGAGGTGTTGGTGCTTTTTATCACAATCCAAAAAGTTATTACAGAGGCGAATGGGTAGCAATGAGACCATATGCAACTGAAGGATACAGCTACAGCAACGTAGTATTATGTATTCCAATGGGTGTTGGGTTTTATTTTACATTTAATAAAAAGCATCGTTTAGGCATGGAAATGAGCTTTAGAAAAACATTTACTGACTACTTAGATGATATTCACGACAAATATCCATCTACTCCTCCGGCAGATGCATACACGCAGGGCTTAATACTAAGAACTACTGAGTTACCTGCCAGCTATAAAGATGCAAACCCGGGTGCATATTACTCGCACACTTGGGGTAAAAAGCGTGGCGATCCTACAAATAAAGACGCTTACATGACTTTGAATGTAACTTACAGTTATGTCATTAGAGGAAAAAGCAGTTTTTATCGCTCACGCTACCGCGGTTCGTTTTTTGGAGGAAAGAAGCGCTATATGCGAAAAATTAGAGCTAAGTTTTAAATCGCTTTTTTAATTTAAAGCATATTGTTACATTTGTGCCTTGATTGAAAATCAATCTCATAAAATGCCTAAGTCCGCTACTATTTTTAAATACATTAAACTAAAAAAAGTTACTCAATTACTTTGTATTGTTGTGTCTTTTTTAATTTTTTCATGTAGTAGCAAAAGTGAAAAAACTGAAATAAACACACAAATAGTAAGCAACTCTGCCGGTGCTAATGGAAACACGGGAAATAACGCAGACATAAAATTTGAAGAAGAAGAGTTTGATTTTGGTAAAATCAGTCAAGGTGAAAAGGTTAGTCACTCTTTTATATTTAAAAATGTAGGTGCAAAAGCTTTAGTGATTAGTTCTGCTAAAGGGAGTTGTGGCTGTACTGTACCTGAGTGGCCAAAAGAACCGGTTGCTCCTAATGCCACAGGAAAAATAGACGTTGTATTCAATAGTGAAGGAAAAAGCGGATATCAAGAAAAAACAATAACAATAGTAACAAACTGTGAACCGGCAACACGAATAATCAGAATAAAAACCGAAATTGTAGTACCGGAAACTGCAAAGTAACAAACCAAATATAAATACAAAAAATGAACAATTTATTTATTTTACTAGGAGCACCAAGTGGTGCCGCACAAGGGCAAGGGGGAGGCATCATGTCATTTCTGCCATTAATTGCAATAGTAGTAGTATTCTACTTTTTTATGATTCGCCCTCAAATGAAAAAGGCAAAAGATCAAAAAAAGTATATCGAAGCATTAAAAATAGGCGATAAAATTTTAACTATAGGTGGCATTTACGGCACCATTAACAAAATGAATGAAGATGGCACAATAATCATGTCGGTAGAGGACGGCACAAAAATGAAAATTTCAAAAAATGCAGTTTCTTCTGATGCCTCTCAAACAATACAACAAAATCAAAATTGAGTAATCAACAACATACAGTAACAAAAAGGCCGTTTAATTATACGGCTTTTTTTATATGCGTAATTATCGCACTTGGTCTTTGGTTGTTGAGATGGTCAGCAAGCGAAAAAATTTTTAGCGATCTTTACAAGGTTTCATTTTCTAATTTGCCAAATAGCAAATTGCCGGTTAATAGCTTGCCGGAAGCTATAAACGTAACGTATAAAAGCAACGTACTTAATTATTTATTTTCAAGCTTTTCAACTAAAAAGGAAATTAATCTTAATTTTAATACACTTGTTTCAGTTGGAAGTAATTATGTTATTACAAGTAACAACTTACCAAATTTTTTACAAAAAAAATCTACTCAAATTTCACCCGATACACTTTACTTTATTGAGCAAAAAGGGTTTAAAAAACAAGTAGTAATTAAAAGCAATATAAAAGTAAATTGCAGTTTTGGATACGCTGCAAACAAGCCAATATTAACACCACAAACAATTACAATATGGGGCTTAAAAAATGAAGTAGAAAACATTGATACCATTGCTACAGAGCCATTTGAATTTACAGATGTAAAAAAAACAATAATTACACAAGTAAAATTAAACCTTCCTTCTCAAAAAATAAATGCCCAAAGCAATGTTGTTGAAGCTAATATTGACGTAGGTAAACTGCTTGAACATGTTGTATATATTCCTGTGAATATAAACGGATTGCAAGAAGATAATGCTAAGTATTTCTCCATCCCTCAATTTGTAAAAGTTAAATTTACAGCAACAGCTAACAACTATCAAATTAAAGACAGTACACAATTTAGAGCCTGCGCTCGTTTTGTTCGCAATCAAAAACTTCAATCTGTTGGCTTGTGCACTACGCCTAATAATATAAATGTAATTGACGTAAAACCAAATAAAGTTCAAATTATTGTTCAAAAAAAATAATGATAATAGTAGGCATAACAGGCGGTATCGGTTCAGGAAAATCAACATTATCCGATTTTTTGATGTTTTTAAATTATCAAGTTTTTAATAGTGATAGTGTTGCTAAAGCAGCGTATTTAAGCCCTAATATTAAAGAAGAAATTGTTAAGTTATTGGGGCATGAAAGCTACGAAGGCAAGCTTCCCAACAAAAAATATATTTCACAACAAATTTTCTCAAATACTTTATATCGAGAAAAAATAAACAGCATTATTCATCCATTTGTTGAAAATGAGTTTGCTGTTTTTATTAAAAATTGTAATAAAAAAATTCTTTTTAAAGAATCTGCTCTGCTTTTTGAAACAGGAATATACAAACAAGTTAACAAAATTATAACCGTTACTGCACCACTTCAACTTAGGCATAAATGGCTTGAAAAACGTAGCAGTTTGACTTTTAATGAAATAAACAAAATAATTGATACGCAGTGGAGTGATGAAGATAAAATAAAATTATCAAATTATACTGTAATAAACAATAACATTAAAAGCATAATTCAACAAACCCAATCGGTGTTACATGATTTGGAACAATAATTTTTCGCCGATTAAGTCTGCCCTCCCTGTTTTAAAATAAAAAAAAAGGGCAGTATCATTTAGGCTATTTTTCAAAGCGCCAAATTTCGTGAAATTTTTAAGCAATTACTTTAAAAATTACAAGTAAAAATATTATATTTGTGTAATAACGTACAATGGGAAAGCACAATTCGGCTACTGAAAAGAGTAGCCTCAATTTCGATGATTTTAAAAAAATAGTTTTAGCCGATTTTGAGTTAATTAATCTTAGTCGCCAAGCAAGTTTATTAGGGCGCAAAGAGGTTTTAACCGGTAAAGCAAAATTTGGAATATTTGGCGATGGCAAAGAATTAGCACAAATTGCAATGGCTAAAGTATTTAATAACGGCGACTTTAGAAGCGGTTACTACCGCGATCAAACGTTCATGTTTGCAATTAATGCCTTAACTGTTCAACAATGGTTTGCCGGTTTGTACGGGCATGTAGATATAGATGCAGAGCCTATGAGCGGAGGGAGGCAAATGGTAGGGCACTTTGCTACTCACAGCTTAAATACCGATGGTTCTTTTAAAAAATTAATACATCAAAAAAACTCCAGCAGCGACATTTCCCCAACAGCCTCACAAATGCCGCGTCTTTTAGGCTTAGCGTATGCTTCTTATTTTTACAGAAATAATCTAAACTTACACCAAGCTCCCTTTAATACTTTAAGCAACAAAGGGAACGAAGTTGCATTTGGCACTATTGGTGATGCCTCAACTTCTGAAGGATTATTTTGGGAAACAATTAATGCAGCAGGTGTGCTTCAAATCCCAATGTTACTGAGCGTTTGGGACGATGGACATGGAATATCTGTCCCAAAAAAATATCAAACAACAAAAGAGAGTATTAGTGATGTGTTGCAAGGATTTCAACGCAATGAAAACACAAAAGGCTTTGAAATTTTAAAAACAAAAGGTTGGGATTATGCCCACCTATGCGAAACTTATGAAAAAGCCATAAGCATTTGCCGCGAACAGCACGTACCGGTTTTAGTTCATGTTGAAGAAGTAACACAACCTCAGGGACACAGTACTAGCGGTAGCCATGAGCGTTATAAAAGTAAAGAGCGCCTACAATGGGAAACTGATTTTGATTGCATAAAAAAAATGCGTGAATGGATTATTGCAAACGCAATTGCAAGCAATGATGAATTAACGAAAATTGAAGAGCAGGCAAAAGAAAATGTAAGAACCGCTAAAAATAATGCCTGGCAAGCTTATCAAGCACCAATAAAAGCAGAACTTTTAAAAGCAGTTGATTTAATTAATCAACTTAACCTCACTGATATCGCAAATGAATTAAGTTCTATTAAAGAACCCATTCGAAAAGATATTATTTCAACGGCAAAAAAAGCATTACGTCTTTCAATCGGCAGCAATAGCTCGGTGCGTGAGCAACTATCTAATTACATCAAACAAATTACAAACGAAAATTTTGAACGCTACAGTACTTTTTTAAATTCAGAATCTCAGTTTGCGGTTAAAAATATAATACCTCACCCAATTAATTATACCGATGAAAAGCTAATTGACGGACGTGAGTTATTAAGAGATAATTTTGATGCCATATTAAAAAAATATCCTGAAGTAATTATTTTTGGTGAAGATTCCGGTAAAATAGGCGGCGTAAACCAAGGTCTTGAAGGACTTCAACTAAAATACGGCGAAAACAGAGTATTTGATACTGGCATTAGAGAGGCAACCATAATGGGGCAAGCAATAGGCCTTGCAATGAGAGGCATCAGACCAATTGCCGAAATACAATATTTAGATTATTTGTTATACGCCCTTCAGCTAATGAGCGATGATTTAGCAACAGTACAATGGCGCACAAAAGGGAAACAAAAAGCGCCGGTAATAATAAGAACAAGAGGCCACCGGCTTGAAGGCGTTTGGCACTCAGGCTCACCTATGGGAATGATAGTGCACGCTTGCAGAGGCATAAATGTATGTGTACCACGTAATATGACTATAGCCGCAGGATTTTATAATACCTTACTCGAAGCCGATGAGCCTGCATTAGTTATTGAGCCTCTCAATGGTTATAGACTAAAAGAAAAACAACCCGCAAACTTTGGCGAATTTAAAATTGAACTAGGAAAAATTGAAATACTCAACGAAGGCTCAGATGTAACTTTAATAACCTATGGCAGTTGCGTTAGAGTGGCTCAAGAAGCTATTAATAACCTTATGCAATTTGGCATAAGCGTTGAATTAATTGATTTACAAACGCTGCTTCCTTTTGATATAGAAAAAAAATGTGTTGAATCAATAAAGAAAACTAATCGCATAGTTGTGTTAGATGAAGATGTACCCGGTGGAGCAAGCGCTTACATTTTACAAAAAGTACTTGAAGAACAAGGCGCCTACAAATATTTAGACGCAACACCAACTACAATTACATCAAAAGAACACCGCCCTGCTTATGGCAGTGATGGCGATTATTTTAGTAAACCAAGTGCAGATGATGTGTTTGACATTATCTATAACTTAATGAGAGAGTCAAACCCTTCAAAATTTGAAAAAATATACTAACGATTAAACAAGAAACATGAACAAAATTTTTAAATTCTTAATTTTATTTATAGCCGTAAGCCCCTATACAATTTCTGCTCAAGATAATTCAATTAAAAAAGAAACCAAATTTACCGAAGTTATAACAACTGATTCACTGCCTGCAGCTGAATTATTAAAGCGTGCCATATCATGGGTTAAAATTGAAGCTCCAAATTATAAAAAAACTAATGGCGTAACTACCGGCAGTAAAGCAGAGTGCATAGCCACATTTACAGTAAAGCCCAAAGAACTTAACCCACAATGCGATTACACCGGAAAAGTAACTATGAAAGTTGTAATTGAGTGTAAAGACAGTAAATACAAATACACAGTAAATCAAATAAAGCACGTTAGCAATAGTGGCAAAACCTCTGCAGGCAGCGTTGATAACATAGTGCCTGAGTGCGGTAGTATGATAATGGATGATATAACTTGGAAAAAGTTAAAAGGCGAAGCTATGAAAAATGCCGGCTTATTAGTTGCCAATATTAAAGTAACTATGAAAAACGAAGTTGAAACTTCAAAAGATGAATGGTAATATTGAAAAAAAATAAATTCATATTTGTTGCACTATTTTTATTAACCTTTGCCAGTAAAGCACAAACAGATGTGCTTGGAATGGGCGAAGAAAATGGATCAAATTTAAATGTTTTGTATAGAAATGACGCATCTTTCAAAATATTTGCAAATACGCGTGGATATGGACTGGCATTTAGAAGAGGTAAACACGTTACAGCTAAAACCAGAACGTTTTATGAAATAGAAGGACAAAATCTTATGCACCCAAAACAAGTTCACATTGTAGGCCCCGCAAAGGACAGAAAACGATTTGTTTATGGAAAATTAAATTCAGTATTAGCGCTCAGGGGCTGCTTAGGAATGCAGCACGTAATATTTGGCAAAGCTGATTTAAACGCTGTTGAAGTAAGAATGAGCTACGCTCTTGGAGGTGTATTAGCTATTGCAAAACCATACTATTACCAAGTATTTAACCCAAATTCACCCGATAACTCCAATACTAGCGAGGTTGCTTTTAACAACCAAACATTTACTACCGACTCAGTAATTGGCCGAGGCGAGTTTTTAAAAGGAATTAACCAAACCTCTATTTACCCTGGCATTACCGGAAAGTTTAATTTAAGTTTTGAATATGCACCATACACGAATTTAATAAGAGCTATTGAAACAGGAGTAATCGTTGATTTTTTTCCAAAGGCCTTGCCTATAATGGCACGCAACCCTGCCGAAAATTTTATTGTAACATTACATGTTGCATTTGTGTTTGGTAAAAAATGGTACTAACAACCATTTAAGCGGTTTTAAATTACCCCTAAAATATATTTATTATTTTTTGTAATACTTGCAGTTTATAGTATTTTTGTTTTACATTTTACACAAATGAAAAACGAGTTAATTTTAAAAATGGAGGAACTGCTTCAAAAAGATGCAGGCGAAGTTGCTAACAGTGTGCGTACTTTACAAAAAGAGTACAAAAAAGCTTGGGCAATTGAATTTGAAAAAGCTAGACAACACTTTATTGATGAAGGTGGTAAAGCAAAAGAATTTCAATACAATATGCAGGCTGAAGATGAGAAATTTGAAAAGCTCATTGAAAAATTTGAGAAAAAGAAAAAAGAAAATGATAATTTACTGGCAGAGCAAGAGAAAAAAAATCTTGAAATTAAATTAGAAATCATTTCTAAAATTAACGATTTAAGTAAGCTTAGCGAAAATGTGGGCGCTGCTTTTAAAATGCTTCAAGAACTTCAAACAAAATGGAAGGAAACAGGAGCCGTTTCAACGCATAAATATAAAGAAATACAAGCTGAATACAGCAAAGCAATTGAAGAATTTCACTACAATTTAAAAATATACCGTGATTTACAAGAACACGATTTAACCAGAAATTTTCAACTAAAAACAGAACTTATTGATAAAATAAAAACAGTTCAAACACTTGATAATATTAAAGAAGCTGAACGTATAATTAAAGTTTATCGCAATGAGTGGGACGAAATTGGCCCCGTGCCCAATGAAAAGTGGGAAAATTTAAAAGCTGAGTATAAGTTAATTTTAGACGAAACTTATGCTCGCATAAAAGCACATTATAAATTATTAGAAGAGCAAAAAGAAAATAACTTAAAAGAAAAAGAAAAATTAATTGAACTTACAAAAGAGCTAATAACACTTAATGAAACTTCATCTCTCAAACAATGGAATACTGCAACTGAAAAACTAATCGAAATTCAAAAACAGTGGAAAGAAATTGGCAGAGCTATTGAAAAAGATAATGAACGCGTTTGGCAAGAATTTAGGCAATTATGTGATAGTTTTTTTGAAAATAAAAAACGATTTTATTCTGTCTTAAATGAAAAATACGCAGGTGTAAAAGAAAAAAAGTCAAAATTAATTTCAAAAGCTGAAGAGCTGCAAGGCAGTACAGATTGGCAAAAAACCACTCCTTTGTTTATACGCTTACAAGAAGATTGGAAAAATACAGGCTCTGCAGGTGAAAAAGATGAATCAAAATTGTTTGCTCGTTTTCGTAAGGCCTGCAACACATTTTTTGAAGCTAAAAAAAGTTTTTACGAAGCACAAGATGCCTCTAACGAATCAAACCTTAAATTAAAAGAAGATATCATTAACGAACTAAATACATTTGCTTTAAGCGAAGACCTTAATGCAAATCGGAATGCCTTAAAACAATTTGTACAACAGTTTAATGATGCCGGGCACGTTCCTTTAAAAGATAAAAAGCGAATTAACGATGCCTTTTATAATAAATTAGATGATTTGTATAACCAATTATCAATAGATAAACAGGAAAAAGCAGCCATTCAATTTAAATCAAAAGTTGAGCGCTTAGTTGCCTCCGAAAAGCCTTTAGAAGCATTAAAAAAAGAAGCCGATTTTTTAAAACGGATACTTGATGAGGCTAACGGTAATATTAGAACATACGAAAATAATTTGGGCTTTTTTAAAACCTCAAAATCAACTTCTAACCCCTTTTTAAAAGAAGTAGAAGAAAAAATAGAGATTGAAAAAGGACGTATAGCTGAAATAACTAATAAACGAAAATTAGTAATTGCAGAAATAGAGAAAATTAAAGCCTAGAAAAAAATGCTTACGTTGTGCAACCTGAAAAATTAAGTTTAATCTATTACAGTGTTAGTCAGATTTAATTTCTCACATCAATCGGAATCACAATTTTAAAACTAAAATTCCGTCCCATGCTAAAAATGCCATACCTGCCTGACGGGCCAGGAACTACATATCCCGTAGTGGTTGATGATGTAAAATATTTTAAGCGACTCATATTTGTTTGATACGCTACATCGGCTAAATTATTTCCAAGAATTGAAATAGAAAAAATCTTTCTCCCTTTTTTACTTACAATATCTGCGCCTAATCCGGCATCAATTAAAGTATAGCTAGGTGTACGCGTTTCGGTGCCATAAGCCGAAAAATAGCGAAATTGTGTTGCAAAATATTGAACACCTGCTTTAGCAAAAATATTTGAAAAACATTTCCACTTTTTTGCAAACTCTACTCGTAATTCGGTATTTGTGTGAAAGGGTTGAATTAATGGTAAATATTTTGTGCTATCGCTTACCTTAACGCCATTGCCACCTAAGTTTTGAGCATAAATAAACGATACCCCATTTTCAAAATGTAACCAGTCGTAAGGATGCGGATGTATATCAATACTTGCTTCGCCACCAAATAATTGTGCCGTTGTTTGCTGAAATTTAAAAACAGGGAAAGGACTTCCGTCTTGCACAAAAATAGAATCAGAACCATGTAAACTTTGTAAACGTTGATTAAAAATATAATTGTAAATTCGATTGTGAAATACATCGCAAGTAATAGACACATGCTCACTGTTTACAAAAAAGCCTGCATCTTCTTGTAACGAAAATTCCGAACTAAAATTAGGATTCCCTAACTGCATAAAACCCGTACCGGGATGCACTCCATGCGCAGAAATTTCAGAAGCATTAGGCGCCCTATAACCTCTGGCAATATTACATTTAATGCCAACCGTTTCATTAAAATTATAAGTTACCCCTATACTCCCGCTAAACCCATTAAATAAATGCTTGTAATACGAAAATATTTTTTTTACTGATGTGTCAGATGGATTGAAATCTGTTGACATATCAAATCCTGTTTGTGAGTTTATTTTTACAAACATTGAATCGTTTTGAAACCGGCGAACATCGTAACGCACTCCACCTGAAACATCTAATTTTCCAAACGATTTTTTCAAGTGTAAAAAGGAGCCAAAATCAAAAAGTTTATAAGAAGGTATCACCATTTCGGTTCCTTTTGAGGCATTATTATTTTGCAACATTCCATTTATACCGGCAGTAGTTTCAATTCCTTTAAATTCCGGAAAAAAATATTTTGCGTTATAGGTTGCTGTATTTAAAATTAAATATAAACCTGCAATATCTGAAGCAAGAGGGTGCGCAAACTCTCTTCTAACACTTTGTTGTGCGCACACATTAAAGGCAATTTTACTATTCGAAAAAATTACTTTGTTATCTGTAAAAACGCGGTAATGCTGTACACGCTGGTGCAAACCGTTGATAGTATAAGAATTTAAATCGTTGGCTGACACTATTGGGCGAAATGTATCTGCCTCCGTAATTTGCCTTGTAAATTTTCGTGTTGCAGAATCTCGACTTCCATCAGGTATTTCTTGTTGATTGTCGTACATCGAAAAATTCAAATGCGAATAGCCCCAGGAGCGATTTAACCCTATATATGCATTCAAATCTTTTTCATTGTATTTTGTGCCAAACACTCTGCCATCAACAGAATTTTGAAAATTAGTTGCCATTTTTTGCGATGCCCTAAAACCCCAAGTAATTCCTTCTGTATTGCCATCTAAATTAAGTGAATTAGCAATTTGCCTGTTGTTACTTTGATAGTTAGAAAGATAACTTCCTTTTATCGAATTTTCGGAAATAGCATTTGCAGGTAATAAATTAACAACGCCTGCCAAAGCATCACTGCCATACATTAAACTCGCCGGCCCCTTTATTACTTCAATTCTATTAATTAAAAATTGATCTATTTCTACTCCGTGCTCATCACCCCACTGCTGCCCCTCTTGTCGAACTCCGTCAAATAAAGTAAGTATGCGATTGTAGCCTAAGCCATGTATGTAGGGCTTTGCAACATTTGGCCCCGTTGAAAGTGAACTTAAACCAGGCACTTTGTTTAGTGCTTCAATGATATTTGAACTTGAGTTTTGTTCTAAATTTTTTGAATCAATCATTACCATAGGTACAGGATCTTTTCTCATTTCGGTTGCTTTTGATGTACCGGTTACGGTAATTTGATTTAACTCGGTAGCTGAACTCTGCATCTCAAAATTTTTATTGTTTACCATTGTAAGATTAATTTCTTCAACAATAGTTTTATAGCCAACTAAACTTATCTGAATTAACAATTTCGATTCTGGCAAATTGTCTATTTTAAAATCTCCGTCTTTATCTGTTACTACACCACGTTTTAAATCCGGAAAATAAATGGTTGCGCCAACAAGCGTTTCTTTTGTGGACTTATCCGTAATTTTACCTGACAAGGAAGCTTTTCCGGGCAGGTTTGTTGTAGAATATCCAAACGTTGATATGAACAAAAATAGCGTCAAGCAAAGTTTGTTGCCGCTTTGTTTTTTAATTTGATGCATGCCTTGAAAAATATAAGCTGCATTATGTTTTAAATTCATTTGATTGAAATTTTTAATACGAAAAAATAGAATGTTTTTACATAAAAATAAAACTGCACATATACAGCAATATATTTTATATAAATTGGAGAAATAGTTTTTTTAAACTAACTCAGGCGGAGCGCGAAGCGAGGGAAGTGTAATTGAAAAGCTTATAGCTTTTGAACTGATTATTGAATGATATAAAAAATTCTGGGGCTTAAAAGGAATAAACTCATTGATAAAATTAAATAAATTAAAATGAGCCGGTGGGTTGTATTTATTAATTTCACAATCATCTGAATTTTTATCGTTAATAGTTGTTTTACCTTCTATGTTAAAAGATGGCAAACTATGGTGGTGATTTAATAAACCATGAATATATGATTTTGGTGTTGCAAGCCAAAATGTAACAGCAAGAAGAAAAACAGAAATTATAACCTTGTATTTATTCTTTAAATTCATTTAATTGAAATGCTAATTTACGTCATATTTCTAAAATGATAAAAAAAAGGGAAGAAATAATATGCAAATTAAATGAATGGTTAATTTTGAGGTTGAGCGATGTAGGTATTAAACAATAGGCTCACGCTTTATGATATATTATTTAATAATTTGCGACATTTATTATCCTTTACGTTTACTAACAAGTTTTTTGGCTGCCAGCTCGCCAACCATGCTTCCAATTGCAACGCCCATGCCCCCCATTCTAACAGCTGCAACAATATTATTTGAAAAATGGTTAATTATTGGTTTTTTTTCGCTACCAACTCCCATAACTCCTGCCCAACGGTGCGCAATTTTAAATTTATAATTAGGCAATATAACATCTTTTAAATAAAAGTCTAATTTATTTTGAATGACATTATTTAATTCAATTTTAGATGTTTTTTCTGTTTTAAAATCTAAATTTCTTCCGCCTCCAAATAAAATTCTGTTATTAATATTTCTAAAATAATAATAGCCTTCATTAAAATGAAAGGCACCTTTAATTTTTAAATTTAATAAAGGCTCTGTAATCAATACTTGTGCTCTGGCCGGTTCAACGTCTTTAATTTTTAATAAATCCTTAGCAAACCCATTTACGGCAACCACAACCTTTTTAGAATAAAAATCAGCAAAATTTGTTTTTATAATTACTCTATTTTGAACGTTTGTTAATCCTTTAACTTCAATCCCTGTTAGAGTTTCAATGTCTAAGTTTTCGCTAAGTTTTTTTAAGTTGCGCATCATAAGCGATGTGTCAATCTGGCCCTCATAACAATTTTTTATTATGCCATAAACACCTTTAAAATTTAAAGTATTCTGCTTTACAATTTTGTAACAATCTTTTTTTCCAATAGTGTCGTTTATTGATTTATTTAAATCTTCAATACTATCTGCGCATTCTTCAAAAGAATGCTTATTAAAAAAAATCTCATACCCACCATAAGCCTTGTAATCAATGTTTTTATCTCCTAACCTTTTTCTGAGCAATAAAAGTCCCTTGTATCGCATAGCTACTGTTTCCCAAACTAAATTAGATTCACTTTTCTTTAAGTCCGATAAAAGCTCACTAGGACTTCCAAAACAAGCAAAGCCTGCGTTTTTTGTACTCGCTCCGTTAGGCAAAACGCCTCTTTCTAAAATAAGAATTTTAAGATTTGGATTAGTTTTTTTGGCAGAGATAGCAGTGCTTAAGCCCACTATACCGCCACCAACAACAATTAAATCGTAAACATTAAAATAGTGTTTTAGCTCCCAATAACTAAAAATGTTATTAATCATAAGAAAAAAATAGTAAATTTAGTGTTATATTGCATCAATTCTGAAAGTCCTTTATGAAACTTAAGTTTTTATTAAATATTTTTTTCATTTTATTTACACTCTCATCTATTCAATCGCAAACAGAAGCAATAACTTTAAGAGTCCAAGGCGAGATTAGTGACGATAATGGAAATTTAAGTGGAACTACAATAACAATTACACAGGGCGGTAAAACGTTTTTAACAGTGAGCTCAGATGCCAGTGGGAGATATGGCTTTGATTTACCCTTAAATAGTGATTATTTAGTTTCAGTAAGCAAAGATGGCTATGTTACAAAACGTTTTTCAATTAGCACATTGGGTGTCCCCCCTGAAAAACAAAATGGCAAATTTTCAACCATAGAAGCAAGCCTTAGTTTAAATAAAAAATATGAAGGGGTTGATTATTCGATGCTTAACCAGCCAATTAATAAATATTATTACGACGCAAACAAAGATAATTTTACTTATGATAAAAATTATTTAGAACAAATGATAGCCGGCTTACAAGCTATTAAAGAAGCGGAAAAAGCCGCAAAAAATAGAGAAAAAGAAAAGGAGGCTAATTATCAATCATTGATTAAAACAGCAGATAAAGCGTTTCAAAAAAAAGAATGGCAAAATGCAATCAATGCCTATCAACAAGCATCATTATTAAAACCAAACGACACTTACCCCAAAGATCAAATTACTAATATCAATAAAATAATTGCAGACGAACAAGCGAGAGCTAAAGCTGCTGCAGATGCAAAAGCTAAAGCCGATGCCGAAGCCGCCGCTAAAGCCGCTGCAGATGCAAAAGCCAAAGCAGATGCCGAAGCTGCTGCTAAAAAGAAAGCCGAAGAGGAAGCCGCCGCTAAAGCTGCTGCAGATGCAAAAGCCAAAGCAGATGCCGAAGCTGCTGCTAAAAAGAAAGCCGAAGAGGAAGCCGCCGCTAAAGCCGCTGCAGATGCAAAAGCCAAAGCAGATGCCGAAGCTGCTGCTAAAAAGAAAGCAGATGCCGAAGCCGCCGCTAAAGCTGCTGCAGATGCAAAAGCCAAAGCAGATGCCGAAGCTGCCGCTAAAAAGAAACTAGATGCAGAGTTAAACAATAAATACTTAACTGTAATTAAAAAAAGCGACGATGCTTTTAAGAAAAAGGATTGGGTTGCTGCTAAGTCGGGTTATAATGAAGCTATTTCAATAAAACAAGATGAGCAGTATCCCAAAAATCAATTAAATGCTATAGATAAAATAATTTCGGAGGAGGCTAATAAAAAAGCGATGGAGGCAGACAATAAATATAAATCTGTAATTTCTAGAGCTGATGCAGCTTTTGTAAATAAAGATTGGCCAACTTCTAAAATTTTATATACTGAAGCTTTATCAATGAAACCTAATGAACAATACCCTAAAAATAAACTTAAAGAAATTGAAGATAAGCTTAAATCACAAATAGTTAAACAAGGAGAAATAAATAACGGCACAACTAAAAATGTGCTACCGGTATTGGGTGGAGCAGATCAAAAGTATAAAGATGCTATTAAATTAGCTGATAATAATTTTAATATAAAACGCTACAGTGATGCTAAAAAGCGATATGAAGAAGCTTTAACCTATAAAGGAGGCGATGCTTATGCTAAAGGTAAATTAGCTGAATGCGAAAAGCAACTTAACTCAGATGCTAATCAAAATCAAGATGACCGTATAAAACAATTAATTGCAAAATACAAGCAAGGAATTACTGAAGAAACAATCACAGGCCCTGGTGTTACAATTACTCAGCGCGTGGTTGTTAAAGATAATATGGCTTGGGTATATCAAAAAAAATTATTCAGCTGGGGTGGTGTAGCTTGTTTTAGAGATAATGTGTCAATTACAGAAAGTACATTTGAAGTAGAAACTCAACCTTAAATTAAATGATTCCAGTTCCGCAATTTATGTCTGAAAATATTTTTTGTTGTGTTTGCGATAATACCGACCCAAAAAGTTTTTCACTCGCATATCAAAAAACAAATTATGCCGTTTGTGTATGTAATAACTGCAAACACTATTTTATCCCCCCTCATTATCGAAAAAAAATTATATATACACAGTATAAAAATTCAGATGTTACCGATGCTGTTAAGCAAGGTAATAATTGGTTAAAAGTACAGCGCCACAAGCTTCGTTTTAAATTTATAAAAAAGTATATTTCAACAGGTAATTTGTTTGATTTAGGAGCAGGTTGGGGGCATTTTATGTTAGCCGGAAAAGAGTTAGGTTACAATGTTAGTGGCATAGAAATTTCAGAACAGCCTTATTTGTACTGTGTAAATGAATTAAAGCTTCCGGTTAGACACATTAACTTTTTTGATATGCCTGAAGCCGAAAAGTTTGACTGTGTTACGCTTTGGGACGTATTAGAGCATATTGATGACGCTTCTCCTTTTTTACAAAAAATAAATAGTATTACAAAAGTAAATGGTTTTTTATTTTTACAAGTGCCGCAAATAGATAGTTATATTTCAAAAAAATATAAAGATGATTGGAAAATGATGGGGCTTGATCATGTAAATTATTTCAGTAAAAATACCATTACAAAAATTTTAGAAAAAAATGGCTATAAAGTTTTAAAAATTAAAAGCTCGTTTGAATTAAAACTTTTTTTAATGTACACTGTTTTACCTTATATTAAAAAAGTCAAGAGCAATTCTAAATCAAGCACAACAGAAACAAACAAAACAATATCTTCATCTGAGCGGCAGCAATATTTTAATAAAGTTACTAAGCGCCCTATGTGGCAACTTAAGTTATTTGTTGTTATTCATAACATGATTTATAATTTTCTTTCTTTTATTAATATAGGCGAAGAAATGATGGTGGCTGCAATAAAAGTAAAAGATGTTAACCCCAACAATTAATTTTTAAAAACATTCGCCTACTGTAAAGTAGATTCCGCTATCATATCGCGATGAAAAACCATAATCAAGCCGCAAGTTTAGCCTTTCCTTTTTAAGTAATGCGTAGCGAAGTCCACCACCATAGGTGTATTTAACGTTTTGAACTGTAATTTGATCTTCAGTTGAAAAAACACTGCCTATGCCTCCAAAAAAACAGGCACTTAAGCGTTTATAAAAGTTCCACCGGCACTCTGAAATTAAGCTGTACATATTGTTGTCTCTAAAACGACCTTGATAAAATCCCCTTAAATTATTAGAACCTCCAAGTGCTGCATAATCTCTAATTGGTATTTGGCCAGAGGTAAAATAAACGTATGCCTGAGAGGCGAGTACTATGTTTTTTCTAAGACTATTAAAAGTTCTAAAATCAACTAAAGTTTTAACAACGTCAAAATCTGATGCAAAAACACGATTAAATAAAGTAGTTTGACTAAATAAATAAATACCTTTTGTTGGCCAAAATGTTCCATTTCGGTTGTCAAATCCAATACTAGCGCCAGGGCCGGATACTTCGTAAGGACTTTTACCATAAGTAATGGAGTTTTGGAAAATACCATTATCGCGATAGTTAAGTTTTAGTACATTTTGATATTCATACAAAATACCAGCATATAGTTTGTTAAACAAACATATTTTTAATTGAGGATAAAAATATAGTTGATCAAATGTGTAACGTTCAAATGGCCTATCTGGAGTTGTTGGACCTAAGCCCCAGTATTTGTCAGGAAAATAGCTGTGTGTAGCTTGGCAGGTAAAAATAAATTTTTCATTTGGAAAAAAAATTGTCGCGTCAATCGCTTCAACATTTTGCCCACGAGTAGTTGCAAATGCTATTGCTTGAATTACAGAAGTGCGTGTATTAGTATCGTTACGATAAGATGTTTTAAAAGACGATGCGCCTGATAATCCTGCAGCAAAGCCAAATTCAGGGGTTTTAAAAATTACGGGAAATCCTAACCATTTTACTTTTCTAATAGAATCTTTTGGTAAACTTAATTTTGCAACAATAGGCGTTGTAATAATTAAAAGGAAAAATATGTATTTGTGTTTTTTTATAAAAAATAATTTATAATAGTTAAGATTTATTTTTCATCTTTTAAGCTGTAAATCAATAACCCGCTTCGCATTTTTGGTTCTATCCAAGTACTTTTTGGTGGCATAATGTTATTGGTATCGGCAATTAGTTTAAGTTCTTTCATAGTAACCGGAAATAGGCCAAATGCGACTTCTGCTTTTCCGGAGTCAACTATTTTTTTTAACTCGGCAGCGCCTTTTATTCCAGGCACAAAAGCAATTCTTTTATCTGTTTTTAAATTTGTGATATTAAATATAGGTGAAAGAATTTGTTGGGTTAAAATTTCGGCGTCTAAACCTTCAACCGGATGAGCATCGTTAATGTATTGTTTTTTTATTTTTAGGGCGTACCATTTGTTTTTAAAGTACATTGAAAACTGGTGTTTTTTTAATGGTTTAAATAACTCAGCATTTAAAAGTTCTACATCAAATTTATGGTTTAATTTTTCTAAAAATTCAGTTGCGGTTAATCCATTTAAATCTTTAACAACTCTATTGTAATCGTAAATGGTGAGTTGCGATTCAGGAAAAAACACACCTAAATAAAAGTTATACGCTTCGTTTCCGCTAGCGTGTTTATTGTCGTGTCGTTTAATTTTTCCGAGCAGTGCAGATGATGCTGAGCGATGGTGCCCATCAGCAATATAAATGTGTGGCATTGCAGCAAATGCTTCGATTAATAATTTTATTGACTTTTGCTTTTTTATAACCCAAACTGAATGTCTAATTTTGTCGGTAGTTGTAAAATCGTATTCGGGCACATAACTTAATACATCGTTTACTAGTTCATTAATGTTGCTGTTATCCGGATAGGCAAACAAAACAGGTTCAGCGTTAAATTCACAAACTTCTAAATATTCTTTTAATTTTTCTTCGCGTTGTGTGAGTGTTTGTTCGTGAATTTTTATTATTCCATTTGTGTAATCATCAATACTTGTGCAGGCAATTATACCTGTGTAAGTGTGATTTTCTTTTATTTGGCGATAAAGATAATAGCAAGGTTGCTCTTCTTGCTGAAATACTTTTTGAGAAATGAAATTTTTAAAACGGCGTTTTATTTTTACCAATCGTTCGCGTGAGCCGGGTTTAGTGCGGTTACCATCATCAAAATCAGGATTAATAACGTGTAAAAATGTGTAGGGATTTCCTGCTAATTTTTCTTTTAATTCTCCAAGATTATAGCCATCTACACTACGCGAGGCTACTAAATGCACTTTATCGCGGGTTGGGCGTATGGCTTTAAATGGGACAACAGTTGCCATAATTTTATTATTTTAAGGCTTCAATTAATTTTTCGGCTAATTCAATTCCAATACGCTCTTGTGCTTCATTTGTTGCAGCGCCTATGTGTGGCGTTAAACTAATTTTTGGGTGGTTTAAAATGGTTTGACTAGGGCGAGGTTCATTTTCAAAAACATCTAAACAGGCATGTGCAATTTTACCGCTGTTCAATCCTTCTATTAAATCATTTTCATTAATTACGCCGCCTCTTGCTGTATTTATAAGAATAACGCCATTTTTTAATGATGCAATTTCTTTTTTTGTGATTAATTGCCCGCCGGGAACATGAAATGTAACAAAATTGGATTGTTGCAATACCTTTTCTAGGCTATGTGTTTTAATATTAGCAGAAATTTTTTGATCTATTCCAACTATATCAATATTTATATTTGCTTCAGTAACAAATGGGTCAAAGGCAATAACATTCATGCCTAAGCCCAAGGCATTTTTTGCAACATTTTGTCCTATTCTTCCAAAGCCAACAATACCAAGTGTTTTTCCTCGTAATTCAGTGCCTTTGGCGTATTTCTTTTTTAGTTCGTCAAATTTTTCGAACCCATTTACCGGCATTTGGCGATTGCTATCGTATAAAAAACGTACTGCATTAAATAAATGTGCAAAAACTAATTCTGCTACTGAATTGCTGGAAGCTGCAGGTGTATTAATTACTTTTTTGCCTATTGATTTTGCATAATCCACATCAATATTATCCATACCAACACCGCCCCTGGCAATCACTTTAAGATTTGGGCAGGCATCAATTAATTCTTTACGCACCTTTGTGGCGCTTCTAACAGTTAATGCCGAATATTTTTTTGAGTTTATTTCTTCTATTAATTTGTCTTGTGCTATTTTTTCTGTATCTACAATAAATCCGGCTTTTTCTAATATGGATTTTCCTTGTTCGTCAATGCCGTCGTTTGCTAAAATTTTAATTGACATAATTATTTGTTTATAAAGATTAAAAGTACAATTTTAGAGTTGAATACGCTGTTTTTTTATGTTATGTTTAAGAAAAATTAAGACTATTTTTTCCTTCAAAATTTTCAATACATTTTCTCCATTCTTGGGGTATTGTTATGCTTTTTTGTTTAATATAATCCATTGCTACTAAAACACCAAGGCAATTACCGCACTCTACCAATGTTCCATCGCTATTTTGCTTAATTACACTGTTTTTTATTTGCATACTTTTGTTACCTATTTTTATGATTTTTGAAAAACAGTAGGCATCGTCGGTTAAATAAAGTTGATTTAAATGGTCAAGTTCTGTGCGGGCTAATACAAATCCGCTAATGTCCCAATTTATTTTGTTTCCAAAAACTTCATTAAAGTATTTTACTCTGCCGAGCTCTATGTAATTATGATAACAAGCATTGTTTACATGCTTAAGTCTATCAACATCGGCAAAGCGTATTTGAATAGGGATAAAGTGCTTGTAATCTTTAAATGTTAACACCGTGTTAAGCAGCTTTTTTCTTTATAATTAAATCAAAAAAATTACCAATACTATCAAGTACTTTTTTAAAGATGTCAAAATACAAGGTAACTATTAAAGTTATACTCATAAACCAAATTACTGCAATGTTAAACCAAAATGTACTATAATAAACACCAAACAAATTTTTGCGAGGTGCGTAAAAATGCGCAGAGCCTAATTTCGACTCTGTTGGGTCGTTAAAAACAGGGTCGGTTGTTTGAATGAATTGGCCATCTTTTTCTAAACATTTTTCGCCACTTATATCGTTAGCGTTTTTAACTAATTGAGTTAAACTTTCGTTTTCGTAATTATTGCTTAGCTCAACAACGCTTGTTGTTTGTTTAATTTTGTTTATTAGATCGTCTTTTTCTTTTCTTGCTTTATTATCAACACTATTATACTTGTCTCTTAAAAGATTTAGATAATCAAAAACTGATTTTGCAACATCGTCATTAAATGTATTTTCATTTAATTTGTCAAAGTTGGTGCATTTTATGTTTTTAAATCGAGTTTGTTCTTTGTTAATTTCTAGTTTAAGTACTTCAAAATCATTTTTAAAATCTTTTAAAGTTTTTCCTTCTTTTAGGCCACTTTGAATTTTATTTATTTTATTTTGAACTTTTGTTATCCAAAAATCTTTTTTATATGAGGCAACACTTATGCTTTTATCATATTTATAAAAGTTTTTTTCATATTTATTTGCTTTAAATTGATTTACGGCTAAGGCTTCGTATGCCCATCTGCTAGCCATCATTTCGCCTACTATAGGAACGCTGCCTTGCTTGGCAAGCAAGGGGTTTAATTTATCAAATTTTACAACCACACCAGCCAAGAGTAGTTGAGGAATTATTAAAAATGGAATTAATATATAAATAGTTACAGCGCTGTTAAACGCACTACTTATGTTTAAGCCTAGCATGTTTGCAAAGCATGATGTTGTAAATAATATCATCCAATAATCGGTGTACATTCCTTTTATCCCTAAAACCGAATTACCAACTAAAACAAATGTAAGCGTTTGCACTGCTGATAGGGCAAACATAATTAATATTTTACTCCATAAATAGCTGCTTTTACTAAGGTTTAAAAACGATTCGCGTTTCCGTATTTTTCTGTCGCGTATAATTTCTTCAGCACTAACGGTTAGGCCGATAAACAGCGCAACAACAACAGACATAAACATGTAAGCAGGCACATTTTCATTTTCTCTAAAAATATATCCTTTGCTCGTATCATCGTCTGAATTAAAATACCGTACTAAAAACGCTAATATAAACGCCAATAAAGGAGCCTCAATAAAATTAATAAGTAAGTATTGTGTGTTAGTTAATTTGCTTTTTACATCGCGTGTAATAAATACTTTAAATTGGTTTAAAATGTTAGGAATTTTAAATATGCTTTCAGGTATTTGGGTATGCTTACGCTCAGTATGAATGTTTTTATCAATAAGTTCTTTGTAGTGAACATTCCATTCAGCCGGTGTGTTTTTGCGTAAGTGAGTTAAATTGCCATATTCATCAAGTACTTTACTTTCAATAATATTAAAAATTTGTTCGGGATTTACATTACCGCAATTCCAACATTCTGCTTCTTCGGCATTTACATGATGTACCAAACGCTTAAAGTAACTAATTGCATCAACAGGGTTTCCGTAATAAATAGGGTAGCCGCCTACATCTAAAATCATTAATTTATCAAACATTTTATAAATATCTGATGATGGTTGATGTATTACTACAAAAATTAATTTTCCTTTTAAAGCTAATTCTTTTAAAAGATCCATTATGTTTTCAGAGTCGCGGCTTGACAAGCCTGAAGTAGGCTCATCTACAAATAAAACCGATGGTTCTCTTACCAATTCAAGCGAGATATTTAATCGCTTACGCTGCCCTCCGGATATTGTTTTTTCAAGCGGAGAACCAACTTTTAGGTTTTTTGTTTCTGACAAACCTAAGTCTGCTAATAAATTATTACAACGTTTTGCAATTTCATCATCATTTAGGTTTCCAAAACATAATTTGGCGTTGTAAAAAAGATTTTGATATACAGTGAGCTCTTCAATTAATAAATCATCTTGACTTACATGGCCAATAACACCTTCTATTTCTGCACGCTCGGTGTGAATATTTTTTCCGTTAATAGTTACCGAACCGCCACTTGGCGTTTCATTTCCGTTTAAAACATTTAATAAAGTAGATTTTCCGGCACCGGAGCCTCCCATAATTCCAATAAGTTTCCCGCTTTCTTCACTAATATTAATATCTCTTAAGCCAAGTTTGCCTCCTTTAAATTTATATTCTAAGTGCTTTACCTCAAAGGTTATTTTTAATTGTGATTCATCGCTTAAAAAACGGCTAATTACATCGCTGTAATAAATAGGCTTTATTTTACTGTTTCTGATTGAAGAGCCCGGTGTGAAAATATGCACCCTTTGTGCGGTAACAATTTGCCCGTTTAATTGTAATTCTGTATTTCCAAACAAACGCATCACATACATACTTACACTTGGAATTTGTATGATGCGCACATCTTGCAAAAGTCCTTCGCAATAAATATGCTTGCACGCATTTTTATAACCACCATCAACGTTATTTATCACTAACAGTTGTTGGCTGTTAGGAACAACTTCTAATTTATCCTCAATAAAAGAACGTAAGGCTATATATTCATTATTTGGAATATTAAAAGTATCGGCAACAGTTAAAACAAATTCATTTTCTTGGTCGCTTATTTCATTACTTGAATAAATAAATTCAAGTAAACGCACCAGTACAATTATTTTTTGAGTTTGCTCAAGTTCTTGGTTAATTTGCGTACAAATTTTTAAAACTTTAACCGAATTTAAAGAGGTGCGTTTTGCCGCTCCTTCTTTCTTTTTGCTGGCAGCTTGATTCGACTCTAGGTATTCATCAAATATTTTTAAATAGGTTGCTACTTGGTCGGCACTTAATTGCTGTTTTAAAAACGATTCAACTATCGAACGTCCTGTATTATTAATGCCATCTACTTTGGCAATAATTGAAAACATTTGCATTAAGGCTCTTAATATTCGTTCACTCATGGTATTTTAATTTTTTTTATTTTCAATTTCTTTATATAAGCAAGCAGCTATTTGCTTTGTGTTTTTAGAGTCAGATTTTGTAAACTTAGTTTCAATTTTACCAAACACAATAGAGTTGAGGCCATCATCTTTCAATGTAGCTACATAATTTCTTAAAATTTCAACAATGTAAAAGGCACTGTATTTTGTGTTTTTATACTGCTTAGTGTCTTTAAAAGTTATGCTTTTTTCGCCTGAAATGATTTCGAGTTTATCTATTTTGTCAAAATATAAGTTCTCGGTAACAATTATTTTTAGATAAAATTTTCCGTTATCGCATTTAAAAAGACTAATTTTTCCGCCGTTTTTTAAATTAAAACTAATAGCATTTGCTATTTCATTTTTGTTTTCGCGGGCGTAATAAAACGTATCGGGTTCAAATACGCATTGACTTTTTGTATAATTCGCAAAAAGTGCAATAAAAAGCAATACAATTATTTTATTGTTAAAAGGAAAAGTCATTTTTGTCCTACAAATAAAGTTATTTTTTTTAAAAATACTACAATTTTTTAAAAAAGGACGGTTTTTTTAAGAGAGATTTATTTTGAAATAGCACAAGCGCCCTCGTTGAATTTTTAAAGAAAAATAAATTCACGCCACCGCACCCTCAGCATTATGGGCTGTCTAAATGGTCGGTGGTAATATAAAACAATTGCCCTGTTCCGTTGTTGTTGTAATACACCGCACTTGGCCCGCTTGGGGTGCTAATATAGCTCCACTCTTTGTAAGAGCCGGCGCTTTCTTGCCTTTCGTAATTACCCTGGTAGTAACGGGTATATTGGTTAGCACCGTTTATACTGTAATCCATTTTTACACGCTGGTTATTATTACCGTAGGTAAAGTTAAATTGTTTATTTACACCTTGCAAGGTTATTTGGCTTACTTTATCAAAATTATTGTAAGTAAGGTTTAATTGGTTGGTGCCGGCATCGGCACTCTATAAATTTTATTTTTTTCTACCGCCACCACCTTGTTTTGGCTTAAATTGAGGCTTGTTTTCATACGACTTATTATTTTGCTTAAACTCATTTTGTTTTGTTTTTTCGTTGGCCTTATCTCTCTTAACTTCTGCATTCTCTTCTTTTAAGTTATTATCATTGGGTTGCATATGCCGTTCATTTTCATTAGCGTTATGCTCTGTATGATTTGTTTTTTCATTAATGGGCGGCTTGTAGTTTGAAATAGAGATTGCATTTTTAGGAGCAGGTTTTACTCCGGTATTTATATTTTGGTTAATAGAGCTTGGTCTATATAAACTTAGCTGTCCTTCGCTAAATGAGTGTCCGGGTTTACTATGTTCGCTTACAGTTATTGGTGTAATGTTTGTGTGGGTAAATTGTTCTACCTCTGCTGCTTTTGGTCCGGAGTTGTAACTCACGTTATTTATGGAGGTTGAATTGTTTATTACGGTTGAATTATTAATAATTGTTACGTTTTGATGCATGCCTACGTAGTAATTATGAACCGATGTACTGGCAATGTATTGATTAGGCACAAATGTCCAATATGAAGTAGGAACCTGATTGCCAATTGAAATGTTAACGTTTGAACCCATGTTAGGTGAGAGGGGAGCCCAACCATAGTAACCAGATGATTGTCGCCAACTTACCCAAGCTGGTCCCCATGTGTTGCCGGGTATCCATAACCAACTGTTGTAATTATTGTCATACATCCATCTACCATAGTGAAAAGGTGCCCAGCCCCATTGATAATTTGACACCCAAGTCCAACCATAATTTGTCATTACCCAGTGCCCATTATTGGAGTATGGCCTAAAGTTAGCCCCAGCATTAGGAATCCACACATAACCATAGCCTGGATAATCAACCCATTGCCCGTAAGGACTAAGCTCGTCGTAAAACTCTTGGTAATTAGGGTTTTGCTTTGGCGGGTTTTGATTTACAACTGTTCGGTTAGAACTGCATGCAAAAAAGACGAATACAAGTGCAGATTTTAAAATAAGGTTATACCAAGTATAAATATGCTGTAGCCCGGTCTGCGTATTCTTTTTTATTTTTTTAAAAAATATTTCTGTAGGCGTTGCTGTGCAAATTTTTTTTTCATTGCTCATGCAAAAAGTAATTTTAAATTTTTGAATTAAAAGCTGACTGTACTTGGTATAAAATGGAGATGGCATGATATTAAGTTTGTTAAACCTAAGATTATTTTTTTATTAAAAAGTTTAATTGGTTTATTAAACGGAATATTTTTTGCCGTTAATTTCTGTTAAGAGAGCTGTTTTTTTAAAAGACTTTCAGTTAGTTTTTTTACCTCTTCTATAGTGTTGTATTTTGAAAAAGAAAACCTAAACGAGTTTTTAATTTCTTCTTTGCTCATGCCCATTGCCATTAACACATGTGATGTTTGAGTTAAGCCACTGCTGCACGCCGACCCTGATGAGAATGCAAACTTAGCATACAGGTGTTTTAGCGAAACATTTTCAGGAAAATGTATATTGCTTGTGTTTGCCAATCTAAAGCGAGTAGAGCCATTAATTTTAATGCCTTCAATATCTAATAATTGGTGCTCAAAAAAATTTCGAAGCTTACCAACAATTGCTGCGTTATCCCAATAATTTTCTAGTGCTTCTTGTGCAGCTGCTCCAAAGCCAACAATTGCAGGTACATTTAATGTACCTGCTCTAATGCTATTTTCTTGTTTGCCCCCATGCATTTGCGGTAAAATACTTACAGCCGGCTTGTGCTTACTTAAAAATAATGCGCCTATCCCTTTAGGGCCATGAAATTTGTGGGCGCTCATTGCTGCAATACTAATGCCTAATTCTTTAACGCTAAACCTTTCTTTTCCTATTGCTTGAGTTGCATCAGTAAAAAAAACAATATTTTTTTCATTAGCAATTTGAGCTATTTGTTCAAGGGGTTGTAACACGCCTGTTTCATTATTGGCAGCCATTATCGAAATTAATATGGTAGTTTTTTTTATTGCCAATATTAGTTCGTCTATATCTATTAAGCCGTCGGGCTTTACACTCAATAAAGTAATTTCATAACCGTTTTTTGACAATACGTTTAAGCTTTCTAAAACGGCGCTATGTTCAGTTTTTACGGATATTATGTGGTTTCCTTTTTGTTTATAAGCTTCCGCTACTCCTTTAATGGCAAGATTACATGCCTCGGTTGCTCCTGATGTAAAAATTAGTTCATCGTGAGCGCAAGCTAATAAATTTGCCAGTTGCAAGCGGGCTTTATCAACGGCTACTTGGGCTTCCCAACCAAAAGGATGCAATTTACTGGAAGCATTGCCATAACTCTCTTTTAAAAAGGGAAGCATTGCGTTTAGAGCATTTTGGCTTAGTTGTGTTGTGGCATTATTGTCAAAATATATACAATTGTGCATATTTTTGAGTTAGGTAATTATTAAATTTTTCTTTAACTCACGCAAACGTTTTGTGTTAATAACGAAAGTAATGAGAAAAAGAGGAAGAGCAAAAAGTTACGACATTACGTTTACCTCTTCTAGTATTGAGTCGTAAAACTCATTAAATGCATCTAAGTACTCCACTTCATTTTTGTAAGTTAAAAAGGGTTTTCCACTTTTTTTAATTGCTTTTTCTATGTCTGCATTTAATGTTTCGTCTGCTTGGATAACAGCATCTGCGTACTCAAGCGCTTGTTTTTGGATATTGATATAGTTTGCTTCTTCAGCAATATGTTTTAAATCTTTTTTTGTAAATCCGTCAAATGAAAGCTTTTCAGTAAATTTTTTGTGTAAATTTTTTTGAAACTCATCATTATACATTGACACAACAATTTTTGACTCAGCAAACAAAGGCTCCTCTGCATAATATTTTTTTAAATACATTGGTAACAAAGATGTAAACCAACCGTGACAGTGGATAACATCAGGTTGCCAACCTAATTTTTTTACGGTTTCAACCACTCCGCGCACAAAAAACATTGAGCGTTCATCATTATCGTCAAAGTTTTTACCGTTTGTTTTTTCGCACAAGGTTGCTTTTCTGCCAAAGTATTCTTCGTTATCAATAAAATAAACTTGCATTCGGGCACTTGGTATGCTGGCTACTTTAATAATAAGAGGGTGATCAACATCATTAATAACAATATTCATTCCTGAGAGGCGAATAACTTCGTGTAATTGATGCCTACGCTCATTAATACAGCCGTACTTAGGCATAAATGTTCTAATTTCTTTTCCACGCTCTTGAATACCTTGGGGTAGCCGGCGCGAAATTTTGCCGATATAAGTTTCTTCTAAATAAGGGGTGATATCTTGAGAAACAAAAAGAACTTTAGCTTTCTTCATATTTTACGTTTTCCTACTATTAAAACGGAATACAAAATTAATAAAAAAAAACTCAAATTTCAAAGTAAAATGTACATTTAATGTTTTTTAATTGAAAATATTTACAAAAATATCGCCTTTGCAGGATTATTTAAGCAATTTACCCAATAATTATTTAATTGGTTTTGTGCCAACAATGGGCGCTTTGCACCAAGGGCATATTTCGCTCGTTAATTATTCTAAAAAAAGTGCAAATGTTACAGTATGCAGCATATTTGTAAACCCAAGCCAGTTTAACGATAAAGCCGATTTAGAACGCTACCCGCGCATGCCTGAAAAAGATAGTAATTTACTGAAAGAGGCAAATTGCGATATTTTATTTTTACCAGATGTTTCTGAAATATACCCAAGCGAACTTGATAATAGTGTGTTTAATATTGGATATTTAGATACTATATTAGAGGGGAAACACAGACCCGGTCATTTTGCTGGTGTTGCCCAAGTTGTGAGCCGACTGTTTAGTATAGTAAAGCCTAACCTTGCTTTTTTTGGCAGCAAAGATTATCAGCAAGTCAAAGTGGTTGAATGGATTACTAAGCTATACAAACTACCCGTTAAAATAGTTTCGTGTCCAATAGTGCGAGAAAAAGATGGCTTAGCAATGAGCTCAAGGAATATGCTGCTAAGTACTAAAGAGAGAGAATATGCTACAATTATTTTTGCTCTTTTATCAACTGTTGCACAAATGCTAAAAAATAATGAGCCAATTAATAGTGCAAAATTATATATAAACACCACTTTAACTCAAAATTCAATTTATAAACTAGAGTATTTTGAAGTTGCAAACCGTACTAACCTCATGCCACAGCTTAACTTTCAACCCAACAATACTGTTTTACTTATTGCCTGCTATGTTGGGAAAATAAGATTAATAGATAATTTAGAAATTTAATTAAAAACAAGGTATCTTTGTTTGTAAAGTAATAATATGTCAATTTTAGTTAACGAAATATCTAAAACATACGGAAAACAACTTGCGCTTAATAATGTATCATTTCAAATAGGCGAAAACCAAATAGTTGGTTTTTTAGGACCAAATGGTGCGGGCAAAAGCACTATGATGAAAATTCTTACCTGTTATTTACCACAAACAAGCGGCACAGCATCGGTTTGCGGGTTTAGCATTACCGAAAATAGCATGGAGGTGAGAAAAAATATTGGCTACTTACCCGAACACAACCCACTTTATTTGGAAATGTATGTAAAAGAATTTTTAGAATTTACCGGGGGGATTTATAAAATTCAAAACATAAAAAGTAGAGTAAAAGAAATGATTCATACCACGGGACTTGAGCTTGAACAAAATAAAAAAATTGGCGCACTAAGTAAAGGTTATAGGCAACGTGTAGGGCTTGCACAAGCACTTGTTCATAACCCAAAAGTTTTAATTTTAGACGAACCTACAACCGGCCTAGACCCTAATCAAATTGAGGAAATAAGACAATTAATAAAAGCGCTTGGTAAAGAAAAAACCGTAATGCTAAGTACGCATATTATGCAAGAGGTGGAAGCAATTTGCGATAGAGTAATTATTATTAATAAAGGACAAATTGTAGCGAATAACGACATTAAATCACTTCAACAAAATACAACCCAGCAAATTGTTACAGTTGAGTTCGATAAAGCTGTTTCGGAAGATTTATTAAAAACAATTCCATTAATTGAAAATGCAATGCAACTAAGTGAAAATACTTGGCAGTTGAGTTCATATTCTAATGAAGATATTAGAAAAAAGGTGTTTGATTTTGCCATTAGCAAGCAATTAACTGTACTAACACTCAACAAAACTGAGAAAAAAATTGAAAGTGTTTTTAAAGAACTAACAAAAAATTAAATGCGAAAAATACTTTTTGTTTGCTTAGGGAATATTTGCAGGTCGCCCGTAGCTGAAGGAATTTGCTTGCACCTCATTGAAAAATATCACTTAAAAAACATTATAATTGACTCGGCAGGAACAGCAAATTATCACGTAGGAGAGCAACCTGATAAAAGGAGTTGCCATAATGCGCTTAAACATGGCATAAATATTTCAAACTTGAGAGCGCGACAAATTAAGTTATCAGATTTAGATGAGTTTGATGAAATTTATGTAATGGATAATAATAATATAAAAGATATTCAATTGCTTAGCACAAATAATTTACATCAAAAAAAAATTAAACTTCTTCGCTCTATCATAGGAGAAGATGAAGCCGTTCCAGATCCCTATTACGGTAATGAAAAAGATTTTGAAACTGTTTTTACTTTATGTGAAAAAACTTGCATAAAGTTGTTAGGAATTGGTAATTAAAAAAAATATTTAGTATTGTTTTTTTGTAAAAAAATCTATTACTACTAAAAACAAGCAAAACAAATTTACAAGCATCAAATACAGATTTCCTTTAGATTTCTTTTTTAGTTTTGAGGCATTAAAATTAATACATCTCTTTTTAAAACACTTTATGAGAACTTTAAAATTCATTTTACTGCTTAGCTTTTTAACCGGCACTTTTTTTTCCCAAAACACTCTGCCCGACTCGCTAAAAAAATTACCTTTTGCCATTGCTAAAGAAAAAAAACTCCCTGAAGATGAATTAGCTGATAAAAAAGAAGGCGTGTATGTTACGGGCGTTCCGGATATTAGCTCCGATCCAATTAATGGCTTTGGCTACGGTGGCGAAGGAGCTTTGTTTTTTAATGGCAAACGAAGCGACCCTTTTTTTGAATACACCCCCTACAGAGCCGAATTAAGCTTAGCGCTTTTTAATACGACTAATAACCAACGCGAAGCAAAACTTGGTTTAGATGTTCCCTACATATTCAATACAAAATGGCGACTTAGAGCAGTAGCTGCATACGAAACAAACCCTAATTATTTATACTTTGGAATTACCGAAGAGTCGCTTAAACCACTAAGTTACTATCCTAATAATGATACGCTAAAGCCTTTAGTTCAAAATAGTTCATTTAGTAATTATGATAATAATTTAGTTGGCAATAAATTGTTTTACAATACTTATACAAAAACAGAAGCTGTTCTTAATGCAAGCCTTGAGCGCTCGTTTTTAGAAGGGAAGCTACGAACTTTAGTTGGTTTTGAGTATGCCCACATTGCTATTAGTACGCCTTTAAACCCAAATAATTCATTGGTAAGGAATGATTCATATTCTAAAAAAATAATAGGTATTGGGAGCTATGGTTTAACGCTTTTGCAATTAGGCATTATTTATGATACACGCGATTTAGAAACCGATCCTACTAAAGGAGTTTTTGCAGAAATAACACACGAGCAATCGTTGGTTGCACTTGGATCAACCTATAACTTTAATAAAACTTTTTTACACGCTAGTGTTTTTCAGCCTTTTTTACCGGGAACGTTTAAACGCATGATTTTATGTGGAAGCTTTGGATTAAGCAGTACCGATGGCAACGCCCCCTTTCTTGAATATTCAGATGGTTGGGGTTCAGAAGGGGATATTGATTGCGTAGGAGGGGGGAGAACTTTAAGGGGTTATAAAATGTATCGTTTTGTTGCGCCTGTTATTCAATATGCTGATTTTGAAATAAGATATCGTTTTGCACAATTAAATTTATTAAAGCAGCATTTGGCATTTAGTGCCGTGCCATTTTTTGATGAGGGTGGAGTTTGGAATAATTTTTCAAGAATTGTCCATACTGAAAATATACGTTATTCTGAAGGGCTTGGCTTACGAATTGCTTGGAATGTAAATACTATTTTAAGATTTGACTACGCTGTTTCAAAAGAAGATCATCAATTCTTTTTTCAATTTGGACACACATTTTGATTGGTGTTCAAATTATTTTTTATAAAGAGTGGTAGTTTACTGGTTTTGATAAAACACAATAGCCCTCTGTGTTTTAATACGGGCTGTTTTTCGGAAGTCTTGACTTTTTGTTTTTTTTGGGTTAAGCCAAAAGAAAGGAAAAAGCAAACAAGGTTTTTAAAAAATTATTCCTTTTTCTTCATTACTTCTTTTAAAAGAAAAGTAAGCAAAAGAAATCGGCGTTTCGATCTTTCCCTGCACTCTTAATTTTTTACGCAAATTCAATCAAGGTAATTTTTAATGCGCCAAGGTTCAACAAGTAAAGCGCATTAAAAAAACGCAAGCGCCCTCGATGAATTTGTAGTAAAAAATTAATTCACTCTCTCGCACCCTCAGCGAAACGCCTTTGGCTTATGCTTTTTTATACAGCATCAAAAAACTGAACATTGAGCTTGTCGAAATGCGCAGTTTTT
>JAFDYB010000057.1 GCA_018267655.1 Bacteroidota bacterium | reverse complement strand
TTGATGAAGTTGATAAGCGTTTAGGAATTGCTCTATGCGATTTAAATAATGAAAAAGACTTAATAAGGTCAATGTGTAATTTTGATTGGATTAATTCAGCTTCTTGTTAGCGGTTTAGTATTAGTATAACTGCTTCTTCTTATTCTTTTGTGATAAATTCAATGTTTCTTTTTAACCCTGAATATTTTGTGCGTTTTATAGCCGAATTTTTAAAAATAACTTTAAATGTTTCTTCCGTCATTTCAATCCATTCTTTATTTGAGTATTCCATTAATCCATTATTGTTATTAAATAATGGCTCGCGGTGAGGCTTGCTAAATCTATTCCACGGACAAACATCTTGGCAAACATCGCAACCAAAAACCCAATTATCCATTTGATGTTTAAATTCGCTTGGTATTGCGTTTTTTAGTTCAATAGTTAAATAGCTTATACATTTTGTGCCATCAATCACATAGGGTTCAACAATTGCTTCGGTAGGGCATGCATCTATACATTTTGTGCAAGTACCGCAATAGTCTTTTATTGGTCCATCGGGTTCTAATTCCAAATCTATAATTAATTCAGAAATAAAAAAAAATGAGCCCATTTCTTTTGTAATTAAATTTGCGTTTTTTCCTACCCATCCTAAGCCACTCTTCTCTGCCCAAGCTCTGTCTAACACAGGAGCACTATCAACAAACGCCCTGCCGCTCACCTCTCCTATTTCAGCTTTAATCTCTTCTAATATTAAATTTAATTTGTCTTTTATTATAAAGTGATAATCTGTTCCATAAGCATATTTGCTAATTTTAAAAGTATTTTCATTTTGTGTTTGCTGAGGAAAGTAATTGTAAAGTAAGCTTACTACAGATTTTGCCCCCTCAACCAGTAACGTTGGGTTTAAGCGCTTGTCAAAATAATTTTCCATATAGTGCATCTCGCCATGTTTTTTTTCGTTTAACCATTTTTCGAGTTTTGGAGCACTGTTTTTTAAAAACTCTGCTTTACTTATGCCGCAGTAATCAAAGCCGTGTTTTTTAGCTATTTGCTTTATTAATAAAGACCGATTTTGTAATTTATTCAACATATTTATAATAAAAAAAAGGCTATCTTTTTTTAGACAGCCTTTTTTTATTTGTGTTTTAAAAAATTAGTTCATTATTTTAATTGTTTTAGAAGTGCTGTTCGCTTTAATTGTAATCAAAATTACTTTTTCGTTTTCAAGAAAATTAAAGTAAATTTTATCGTTAGTTACATTTGTTGCGTATGATTTTACAACAACCTGACCCAATACATTGGTAGCTGAAATTTCAACTTTGGTATTAGCATTAAAATTAAACTTTACAAACGTGCCTGTATTATCCTTACTCGCATAAAACATGCCATCTAAAACATTGTTTGAAGCTATTCCCGAAACTGCTTCTATTACATAAATAGGATTAGTGTAACTAACCGAATCATTGCATGAGTTTATTGCAGTTAATTTTACATTATACGTTCCTGCGTCATTAAATACATGTGTTGCATTATAAGTATTATCAGTACTACCGTCATCATAGCTCCAAACGTAGTTACTTGCACCACTTGATGAGTTATAAAAAGTAACAGGAACGTTTGAATTTGCAATAACCGAGTTTGTGCTAGTGCTAAACATTGATGTTGGTAAAGGCGTGTTCGATTGAACTAATATGTTAGCATTTGCATTGTCGCATGTACCTACTGTATTAACATCAACTTTATATGTGCCAATACCAATATTTTTAAGTGTATCTGCTGTAGCAATAGAGTTTGTAGTTTTAATTACATTGCTGTTATTATCTTTCCATGTGTAATTCCATGGGCCTGTTCCATTACCTTTAGCTACAATGCGAGCATCAGTACTTTTAGTACACGTAGTATTTTTAGATGAAGATGTTAATGAATTGTTGATTAGTGTAATATGCAATTCAAACTGAGGAATTGATGCGTTTGCAGAAACATTTGCGCTGTAAGAACCAGTTTTTAAATCGTGTGTTATGTTATTTGCAACATCAACTAAAGTAACACAAGCGCCGGCAGGTAATTGGTTAAGATTAACCGGATTAATGTTGTAAATGCCCGCATAACCGGTTTTAAGTAATAGTGGTACTATTGTAGTACCATTAGGCATTGGAAGTGAGTTTCTTAGCAATTCCATTGAATTAACATTTGAGAAGAAACGCGGCGTTGCTGCGCTTTGTCCGGGTAATGAAGGTACATCACTACCAATATCATAATTAGCTGTAAAACTGTTTCCAAAAGTAAAATAAGCTTGTGTAAAAAAGTTAGTTGGCACAGCAGAACTAGTAATATCTAATAAAAAGTCGTTAAAGTAATAATTAGATGCATTAGTTGTTTTATAAATAGCTTGATTACTTGTTGCTACACTTTTCCACGACTCACTTGGTGTTAAATTTGCACCACTGCTTGATGTAGCTTGCACTTGAAACGCCTGTCCCATTGCTATTACAGCCGAGCCACTTACTGGAATGTTTGAATCGGTATTTGGGTCGTAAACAATCATACTTGCATTATTAAAACTTGTTCCTGTGATTTGACTGGCTACAATTGGTGCAGGATAAGGATTTGCCACTAAATTCCAACCGTTTTGCGAATTAACAGCACCCGTTAAAGCTAGTGGTACAGAACCTATGTTACCAACATTAACAGCCCCCGACAAACTCAACGTCATTGCACTTGTATTGGTAGTGCCATTTCCTAAATATACCCAATAACCTTGCGTTGAGTTTACCGCTTGCGATAAACCTGTTAAAGCAACGTATTTAGCAGGATCTGCTGCGTTATTAACTGCACCTAATGATTGGTCGTAGGTATAAACAGAGGTAAAGGCATTTCCTCCGGCACTAGTTATAGGGCAAGAAGGACAAGTAATAGCAAATGAATTATTCCAATTCGCAAAAGTATTACCATTTACCCCGCCTGAACATAAGTTAACCCAGCCTGTTTTACCCGCAGGGTAGTATTCTTTTACAATAGCAGTTCCGCTCAAGTTACCCGACGAAACAATTCCAACTCTGCCTTTGCTTGTATTATCACTATTAATGATTACATAATTAGAACCTGCAGCAATTGTACCAACTGATGGTGTAATGCTTCCCCAAATATTAACCGCATTGCCCATAGTTAAGGTTGCACCACCTCGGTTTAATATCAAATCGCCCATATAATTGTTGGTGCCTGCTGCGTTGAAAAATAAATTATTAGTAATTGCACCTGAGCCTGCAATTGTTAAAGTTGAGGTGCGTGTTCCTCTAAAATTACCATTTGCATTTGATGTAGGTAAAGTAATTGCGTTTGCGTTTATTAACAAGGCATTACCATTCAAGGCAAAGGAGCCTTTGGTGAAGGAAAGAGTAGTGTTAATGGTTAAATTTGAACCCAATGTAATTAAACCTGCTGAAGCCCTGTTTAATGTTAGTCTTCCAATACTTTGAACGGTATTACCTGTGCCAAAATTTAAGGTTCCAAATGCACCACTTCCGCCAATTATTAAACCTGAGTTTGAGGTTAATATTTTACCGCTACCTGTTATTGTGCCATTTAAGGTTAAATTATTTAATGAACTTGTTGACATTTTTAAGTCGCTCGATGCGCCATTTAAATTAAGCGCTCCTGCAACCGTAATGTTTGCCGTTTGAGCTTTGTATGCACCACCTGAAATAGTTAAATTACCATAGGTTGTTGTAACTAAATTAAGTGTTGATGTTTGAGCATATTCAATTGTGCTACTTGGTGCAAGTGTAAAATTGGCAGCAATAGTTGTAGGAAGTGTAGCGTTTATAAAAATAACACTTGCATTGGCGCTTACACTAAACTGAGTACTACTACCCAATACTAATGCCTTTGAGGCAGGAATGGTTGCATTAATAGTTGTGCCATTACCTACAATAAATTTTGTACTTGTACCACCTATTGTAAGCGAAGCTCCGGCCATGTTTGAAAAATTAACCGTAGAGGCATTAACTAAGTTAAAGGTTTGACCGTTAGTTGTAAAGTTAGGGGGGTTAGCACCAGAACCATTTGTGTTTGTACCCCAGCTCGAAGTTTGGTCTAATTGCCCAACACCGTTGTAGTAAAATGTCGGCGAATTGCTCCCCTTTAAAAACACATCGTCAATAGCGTAATAATTCCCCGTGCTTGCACCATCATATATCCAGCGAAAACTTACCATGCTTTGAGCATTAAAAGCAGCCGGGATGTTTACTGTTACAGGTGCCCATGTATTATTGGGTGCTACATCTGTAAATGTAATATTAGTGTAGGTTGCAAAATTGTTTGTTGAAAATTGTAAACTCATGGTTGGTACGCTTGCGTCAAAACGAATAGCGTTCCATGTTAAAACTAAATTTGAAAAACCTAAGGTTGCAAATGTTTTTGTTGTAACTGCTAAATTTGAGTTTGAAGTACCATCGCCTGTAGCTAAACAAGTACCCCCCGAGCTACTGACTAATGTACATGTAGGTATGCCACTCGAGTTGTCAACAGTTTGCCACTGTCCGTCAATATCTCCACTCCAACCTGCTGGCAGGGCATTGCCTGTGCATGTATTAAAATCTTGTGAAAATACTGTTGTTTGAGCCTTAATATTTGTAATAAAAAATAAAACAGCTACGACTAAAAACGATAAAAATTTTCTCATAAAAAAATATTATACCGTGAAAATACAAAATAAAGATTTGCAAACAAAGCATGTTTAAAAAAAAAAATATGTTTATGAATAAAAAGCCCTAAAAATTTTAGAAAACAGAGTAACAATCTAATAATTTAGTAGTTTTAACGTTTTTTCAAATGCTTAAACGATTTATTTATACCCCACTATTTTTATTTTGTTTCATTTCATTTGTTGCTCAAAATTCGGCAATTATAAAAGGTTTTGCTTATGATAAAGAAAGCGGCGAACCGGTTCCTTTCATCAATGTTTATTTTAAAGGTACAACTATTGGCGCTACTACTGATTTAAATGGTTTTTTTACCCTTTCTAAACTCAAAGCCGGTAATTATACATTACTCATTACTAGTGTTGAGCATGATACAGTATCTGAAAAAATCACCTTAAAAAACGGCGAAATTATTTCAAAAAAATACTTTTTAAAAAAGTCGGTTAAAATGCTGCAAGAAGTTGAAATTAGTGCCGCTACAAATGATAAAGTAGAGAACACAACTGTTGGTGTTCAAAAAATTGACCCAATAGTTGTTGGTAAATTACCAAGTGTTGGCGAACCTGATATAGCACAGTATTTGCAAGTATTGCCCGGTGTAGTTTTTACCGGAGACCAAGGAGGACAGTTATACATTCGCGGCGGTTTACCTGTTCAAAATAAAGTATTGCTTGACGGATTAACTATTTATAACCCGTTTCACTCAATAGGCTTATTTTCAGTTTTTGATAATGATATTATGAAAAATGCTGATGTTTACAGCGCCGGATTTGGTGCAGAGTACGGCGGTAGAACCTCATCAATTATGGATATTACAACGCGCGATGGCAACAAAAAACGCATGGAAGGAAAATTAAGTGCATCAACCTTTGGGGTTAAAACAACTTTTGAAGGCCCTATGGTAAAGCTGCGTGAAGACGGTAATACATCGGCTTCTTATTTAGTTTCATTTAAAAAATCGTATTTACCCCAAACATCTAAGTATTTATATAATTATGCAAATCCAAACGGTTTGCCTTTTGATTTTACAGATGTGTACGCTAAGGCTTCAATAAATTCTGTTGGTGGCAGCAAAATAAGCTTATTTGGTTTTAGCTTTAACGATAACGTTAATTACAGTTCAATTGCGCAGTACAATTGGAAAAATTTTGGAATAGGTAGTAACTTTTTATTAGTGCCCAGCGCGTCAAACTTATTAATAGAAGGCGTTGTATCATATTCTCAATACAATATTAATTTTATAAACCCTGCTGTGGTAACAGATTCAAAGCAAAGCGGCATTAACAGCTTTAACACAGGTTTTAATTTTACAAAGTTTATTGGCCGGCAAGAATTAAAATTTGGCTTAGAGGGTTATACCACCAACACTTCATTTCAAGTTCAAAATCCTTACTATTCATTTATTACAATTAATCGTTCAACAATTGATGGGGGTGTTTACGCAAAGTATAAATTTATAGATAAGCGCAAAATAGTGGTATTTGAGCCTAGTTTCCGTTTTCAATACTATGCTACAATTGGAGCAGCTTCGCCCGAACCAAGGGCTTCTTTTAAAATTAATGTAACGCCTAAAATACGTTTAAAAGGAGCAGCAGGACTTTACAGTCAAACGCTAATGAGCGCAAACAGCGATCGCGATATTGTGAATTTATTTTACGGCTTTGTTAACGCCCCTCAGTCAAGCGATTTAGATACAAACTACTTAGATAAAAATGGTAATTCAAAAACAGTTAATTCATCACTTCAAAAAGCAAGTCACCTTGTTGGTGGCATGGAATTTACTTTAGCCAAAGGCTTAGAGCTTAACGTTGAAGTGTATCAAAAGTTTTTTAATACCATTGTTAATGTAAATCGCGATAAAATATACGACGACAATACCTTTAATGCCTTACAACCTAGTAATCTTAAAAAAACTTTTGTTATTGAGCAAGGTAGGGCAAAAGGGTTTGATGTTGTGTTAAAATATGACCGTAAACACTTTTACTTTTGGGCAGTTTACTCATTAACATACAACGATCGTTGGGCCGGAAATACACAAACGAATACTGTGTTTAATTACCCTCCCAATTTTGACAGAAGACATAACATTAACTTAGTAAGCTCATACACTTTTGGAAAAAAATTACAATGGGAAGCAAATATTAGGTGGAATTATGGCAGTGGCTTTCCTTTTACACCAACACAAGGCTTTATTCCTCAATTTAACCCAAGCAATAGTATTGGTTATAATTACACAAATGCAAATCCCATGCTGTCATATCTTCCAGGCACGCTTAACTCTTCACGCTTACCAGATTATCATCGGTTAGATATAGGCGTTAAATATAAATACCAAATTACCTCACGCAACAAACTTGAATTTAACTTTGTAATTACAAATGTTTACAATCGTGCAAATATTTTTTATGTAGATCGTTTTGCATTTAATTGTGTTAATCAATTACCTTTTATGCCCAATTTAAATATTAGTTTTACATTTTAATATGGCAACAAAAATTTATACCAAAACAGGCGACAAAGGACAAACTTCGCTCATTGGCGGAACACGCCTACCTAAACATCACATACGCATAGAAGCCTATGGCACAGTAGATGAACTAAATTCATACCTCGGCATTGTGCGCGATTTGTGCACAGATAAAGAAACGATAGCACAATTAATTGAAGTACAAGACCGTTTATTTACGATAGGCTCACACTTAGCTGCCGATCCTGTTAAAAACAAAATGGAGCTTCCAAAAGTTATTGAAGATGACGTTAAAGCGTTGGAAAATGCAATTGATAAGATTAATGCAATTGTGCCTGAAATGAAGTTTTTTGTTTTACCCGGAGGGCATATTTTAATATCACACACACACGTTGCCAGGTGTGTATGCAGGCGTGCCGAACGAGCAGTTTTGCGCTTAGCGGAAAATGAACAAGTGGAAGAAATTATTTATAAATTTTTAAATCGACTCTCTGATTATTTATTTATGTTAACCCGCTTATTCAATCATCAATTAAATATTGAAGAGGTGAGATGGCTTCCTCGCAATAAATAAAACTATTTAGCAAGGTATTTAAAACTAAATTATTATCTTTGCACAAGGTATTAAATGGGAATGCTGTTAAAATCGGCAACTGTCGCGCAACTGTAATCAGTTAAGTTTCACTAAAACCATTACACTAATTTAAAATGTGTGAGAAGGAGTGAAAATTAAAGCTGTAAGTCAGGAAACCTGCCTGCAAAATAATTATGTCTCGCGAAAAAGACTTATTGCTATGAAAACAAAAATAAAATTTTTATTTGCCTTAGGTATTACAACCTTAAATGGCTTCTCACAATTCCCTGGAACACCCGAAACTATTGGAACAAGCGCAATGTATAAAGACAGTAGCGCATTTACTGCCTGGGCAAGCGGCTGCATAGTGCAAAGAGGGTATCAAAATGTTCTTCAAACTAACTTAGGTTATGCAAGCGCTGGGCTTGATACTAACGGCACCAAAAAAGCAGGAGAAAATGGCACAGTTAGTTTTGGCGACGGAGGCAGTGCAATACTTACATTTAATAATCCTATTACAAACGGTATTGGCCCTGATTTTGCTGTATTTGAAAACGCATTTAATAACCTTTTTTTAGAATTAGCATTTGTTGAAGTTAGCAGTGATGGCGTTAATTTTTTTCGCTTTCCCGCAACCTCAAATACGCAAACACTCACACAAATAGGAGGCTTTGATCAACTAGGCGATGCAACAAAACTTAATAATCTTGCCGGAAAATATCGCTTATATTACGGAACCCCATTTGATTTAGATGAGCTTAAAAATATTGCGGGACTAAACATTAATCATGTTACCCACGTTAAAATAATTGATGTTGTTGGTTGCGTTAGTTCGCCTTATGCAACGTACGACAGTCAGGGCAACGCCATTAACGATCCTTTTCCGACACCGTTTGCAACCGGGGGCTTTGATTTAGATGCAGTTGGAGTTATTAATCAAGTACAAACCGGCGTTTTAGAACAAGAAAAAATACTTAACAATATAACAATATACCCGCAACCATGTAATAATGAACTCACAATTAGTTCGCCACTTATTGATATTAAAAACATTTTTATTTACGCAGTAGATAATAAATTAATTTATCAGCAAGCAGTAAACCAAAAATACACGCAGCTGAATTTGTATGAACTTGCGAGCGGTTTTTACACTATTAAATTTCAATTTGAAAACAACACAATAGCTACAAAAAAAGTTTTAAAAAATTAATGCGTTCTTTTCGAAATTCTTTTTTTAATAGTGCCACCCACAGTGTCTTTTACCCTTGTCATAATAACAAAAGCTTCCGGGTCAATTTTTTCAAGCTCTTGCTTAAAGTTACCAATTTCTAAACGAGAAAGCACAGTGTAAATTATTTCTGTATCTTTTTCATTTATATTTTTACTTAGTCCTTTTGTGCCTTTAAAAACAGTTACGCCGCTTTCCATCGTAGCTAAAATCATTTTTTTAACCTCCTCACTTTTATCTGAAACTATTGTTACAGCTGTGTTTTCTTCAATACCTTCCATTAAAAAATCTAATGTTTTAGAGGCAGATAAATAGGTAATCATTGAGTACAAGGCATTTTCAACGCCTAAAAAGTAAACAGCAACACCAAAAATGATAACGTTTATAAAAATAATTATGTCGCCAACTGATGAGCCTGTTTTTTTACTTAAAAAAATTGCTAAAACCTCTGTTCCGTCAATAACTGCACCGCCTCTCATAGTTAGACCTATTCCGGCACCAAGAAAAAAACCGCCAAAAACTGCTACAAGCAAATTATCGTTTGTTATGTTTGGAAAATTTATAAACGCTAATACAAAAGCAAGTGCCGAGATTGATAAAACAGTTTTAATGGCAAAAGCTTTTCCCATAGCTTTTTTTGCCAAGATTATAAATGGGAAGTTGACAATAACAATTAATACCCACAAAGGAGCAAACGTAATTTTAGAAAATAATAATGCTATACCTGTAGCACCACCATCAATAAAATTATTTGTAAGCAAAAATCCCTTAAACCCAAATGCTGCCGAAAAAACACCTAAGGTAATCAATAACACATCTTTAAGCACGTATTTAAACCTTACAAAAAATATTCGAGCTGATTCAAGCTCTTGCTCCTGTGACAAATTTTCTTTCCTTTTTTTTGTCTTCAGTATTTTATTAATAATAATATTTGTAAATATAGGATTCATTAAAAGCAAAGTTAAAATAATAAAGGACTAATAATTATATGCCTTAAAAACAAAATATCAAAGAAAATCCGGTACAATGCTAAGCATAGACATCTCGTAACCTCATTTGCTCGTTTTTTTACTGCTTTAGGAAAAAATATACCTGCACTTGATATAAGAGCAAAAATTTGTTAACAAATTAATAAAGTTTTGTATAAAGGGCTACATTTACTACGGCTTCTTTAAACCGAATAAAAAATTATAAAACAAATTTTAAAAATATAAACATATAAAAACACAAAAAAATGAAAGTATCAGTTATAGGCGCAGGAAATGTTGGCGCTAGTTGTGCAGAGTATATTGCACTTAATCGCATTGCAAGTGAAGTAGTAATTTTAGACATAAAAGAAAATTTTGCAGAAGGCAAAGCCACCGACTTAATGCAAACAGCTACACTTAATCGCTTTAACACCCGTATTATTGGAAGCACAAACGATTATGCAAAAACTGCCGGAAGCAATGTAGTAGTTATTACCAGCGGTATTCCGCGTAAGCCGGGTATGACGCGCGAAGAGCTTATAGGTATTAATGCAGGAATAGTTAAAACCGTAACCGAAAACGTGTTAAAACATTCACCAAATGCGGTTATTATTATTGTAAGCAACCCAATGGACACTATGACTTACTTAGCCTTAAAAGACAGTAAACTTGCAAAAAACCGTATCATCGGAATGGGTGGTATTCTTGACAGTTCACGATTTAAGTTTTATTTATCACAAGCTTTAAATGCACCTGCAAGCGATATTGAAGGTACTGTAATTGGCGGCCATGGCGATACTACAATGATTCCTTTAACACGTTTAGCAACTTATAAAGGGGTGCCTGTTTCACAGTTTTTATCAGAAGACGCATTAAAAAAAGTTGCTGCCGATACAATGGTAGGTGGTGCTACATTAACATCAATGCTTGGCACAAGCGCATGGTATGCACCGGGAGCTTCTGTTGCAGCATTAGTAGATAGTATTTTAAACGATCAGAAAAAAATATATCCATGCTGTGTTTCATTAGATGGTGAGTATGCCCAAAAAGATATTTGCCTTGGTGTGCCTGTTGTAATAGGAAAAAATGGTTGGGAAAAAATTATTGATTTTAAATTAAATGAAAACGAACAAGCCTTATTTAACAAAAGCGCCGATGCCGTGCGCTCAATGAACAAAGTATTGAGCGAAATGAAAACAGTTTAATAAAACACCGGCCACCCTAAAAAGGTGGCTTTTTTACTTTAAAATATGTATAAAATTTCAGTTAACGAATCAAAGCCTATAACAGTCAACTTAACTTCAAGCAACACAGCTTTTGAAGGCAATGTAAACGAAATGTTAGTAAAAGGTAGTTTTGTAAAACTTAATGATTTTCAGTTTCACCTCTTGTACAATAACCAATCGTACAATATTGATATTATAAAATTTAATGTAGAGGAAAAAACAATAACACTTCGTATAAATTCAGAGAAACACACTGTTGTATTAAAAGATAAATACGACGAACTGTTACACTCACTTGGCTTAGATAAGCTTGCTCAGAAAAAAATATCAGATGTTAAAGCACCAATGCCCGGTATGGTTTTAAACATATTAGTTAGCGAAGGGCAAAGTGTAAAAAAAGGCGAAGCACTTATCATTTTAGAAGCCATGAAAATGGAAAATATTTTAAAATGCGCTGCCGATGGCGTAATTAAAAAAATTGCCGTAAACAAAGGCACAGCCGTTGAAAAAAATCAATTATTAATTCAATTTTAAGCTATGAGTAACCGCAGAGATTTTTTAAAAAAAACAAGCCTTTTAGGTTTAAGCGTAATTGCGAATAATTTTGCAGCTGAAAACAAAATTAACACATTAAATTCTGTTTCGGCACTTGGCAGCGAAACACCATATACTTTGCCAAAATTACCATATCCGTTTAGCGCTTTAGAGCCCCATATAGATAAACAAACTATGGAATTACATTATTTAAAGCACCACCAAGCATACATTGATAAATTAAATAAGGCTATTGAAGGCCATGCTAACTTTAATTTACTTGAATCGTTTAAAACTATTTCAAAATTTGAACCGGCTGTTCGCAATAATGGTGGGGGGCACTATAATCACTCTATTTTTTGGGCCTTACTAAAGCCAAACCCAATGGGGCAAAGCAATGTACCAAATGGTAATTTAGCTAAAGCTATTGAAAAACATTTTAAATCCTTTGATGAGTTTAAAAAAGAATTTAGCGATAAAGCCGTACGTAACTTTGGCAGCGGCTGGTGTTGGTTAATAAAACAAGAAAATGGCGAATTAAAAATTACCACTACTCAAAATCAAGATAACCCACTAATGGATATTGCAACCGATAAGGGTAAAATTATATTAGCTCTTGATGTGTGGGAGCACGCTTATTATTTAAAATACCAAAACAAACGTGCCGACTATGTAAACAATTGGTGGTACCTAGTAAATTGGGCAAAAGCCGAAGAACATTTTGCTCTATAAAAATTATTTGCTAGTTCTTATTAAAGCCTTACATTTGTGTTAAATTAATATAATATGAGAAAAATTTTAATTACAATTACATTAGCCGTTTCTGCTATTACAGGGGCGTACGCTCAAAATGCTTTTGAAAAAGGAACAAATATGCTTGGCGCCTATGTTGGGCTTGGCTCAAGGTACTCATTCAATACAATAGGAACGGGCTATTCATCAAGTGCAACACCTTGGCTTGGTGTAACATTCGATAATGGTACTTTTGGTCTTCCTGATCCAAAAATGACAATTAGTATTGGCGGTATGATTGGTTTTCAGCATGCATCTCAATCGTGGCAAACGTCGTATTACGACCAAAATAGTTTGTCAATAGTAAATGCAACTGACTCATGGAGCTATAACTTTATTACCTTAGGCCCAAGAGGTGCATTTCATTACACATGGGAAAAAGCCGAAGTATATGGCGGTTTAATGATTGGATATAGCATTGTAAGTTCTAAATTTTCTTCTACTTATGCCAACGCAGGAACTCAAACAGCTTCAGCTGCTAGTGGTGTAGGATATGGTTTATTTGCAGGTGGTCGTTATTTATTTACAAAAGGCTTTGGTGTTTATGGTGAGTTAGGTTATGGTACATCGTACCTTAATATAGGTTTATGTTTTAAACTTTAAAACAATGTTTTTTTAAAAGCTGCCTCCAAAATAAGGCAGCTTTTTTTTTATACTCATAAAAATTAACGCTTTCTTAATTTTATACATGAGTTCATTTTTATACCTTTAAGCTTTATTTTTTATGAATCATTTTAACCGAACTAAAATAGTTGCCACAATGGGGCCGGCTACAGCCGATATCAATGTGTTAGAAGGTATGTTTAACGAAGGCCTTGATATTTGCCGAATTAATTTTAGTCATGGCGATTATGAGGCAGTAAAAGACATTGTAAATAATATACGTACATTAAATAAAAAATTAAACCGACACGTAGGTATTTTAGCCGATTTACAAGGTCCAAAACTTAGAATAGGAACGGTTAAAAATAATTCGGCCACTTTAGAGAAGGGGAAGCAAATTGTTATTACCACAAAAGAGTGTGAAGGCGACGCAGATACGGTGTACATTACCTATCCTCAATTTCCGCAAGATGTAAAAGTAGGTGAAACAGTACTGATTGACGATGGTAAATTACATTTAAAAGTAATTAGCACTAATGCTAAAGATGAAGTAGTGTGCGAAATTACTGTTGGCGGAATATTATCTTCTAAAAAAGGAGTTAACCTGCCCAATACAAAAATATCGCTACCCTGCCTTACTGTTAAAGACATTCGTGATTTAGAATTTGCTTTAGAATATGATTTTGATTGGATTGGACTATCATTTGTAAGAAGCGTAACAGATGTTGTTGAACTAAAAGACATTATCAGAAGCAGAAACAAACGCGCTAAAGTAATTGCTAAAATTGAAAAACCAGAAGCTATTAAAGAGATTGATAACATTATAGATGTTACCGATGGCATTATGGTTGCCCGTGGCGACCTAGGTGTAGAGCTTCCTATGGAACAAGTGCCACTATTGCAAAAAATGATAGTACACAAATGCGTTGAGGTAAGCAAGCCGGTAATTATTGCTACTCAAATGATGGAAAGCATGATTACTAACTACACCCCAACTCGTGCAGAAGTAAACGATGTTGCTAATGCCGTAATGGACGGTGCCGATGCCGTAATGTTAAGCGCTGAAACAAGTGTTGGCAAATACCCAGTTAGAGTTATTGAGATGATGCGTCGAATAATTACTCAAGTTGAAGAGCTTGACACAATTTATTACAAAGAGCACACTCCTCAAATAAAAACAATAACATACATTACCGATAGCATTTGTTATAGCGCATGCTCAATGGCTCACCACGCAGGTGCAAAAGCAATAATAAGCATGACTAACAGCGGATATACAGCCTTTAAATTAAGTAGCCATCGCCCAAAAGCACACGTGTTTATTTTTACTGATAACAAACTTTTACTAACTACATTAAGCTTAATATGGGGCATTAGAGGCTATTATTACGATAAGTACGAGAGCACAGATGAAACAATAAATGATTTAAAAGCATATATTAAAAATAAAGGTCTTGTTAAAGAAGATGATTTGGTAATTAATATTGCCAGTATGCCCATGAAAGATAAAGGGCGTACAAACATGATGAAATTAAGTTACATATAATGGTAGCGTTTCATTAACTGTGTAAATTAAAGACACAATTGCGGATAGCCAACTCTAAATAAACAACATTGAGCTGATTTTATCGGCAAGCAGCCAGCCATCAAGCGTTAAATAAACAGTATTATTTACAGTGGTGTAATACGCTGCCAGCGATTTAATATTACTTTCAAAATGCTTAATGTAGTGCGAGCCAAAATGGGTTTCAATATAGTTTAAGCTGCAGCCAAATTTACTGCGTAAGCCAAGCAAAACGTATTCATTATATTGCTCTTTAATAGAAAGATGTTCGCTTTCAAAATAATTAACCGCTTGTTTTTTTAGTAGTGCATCTATGTAAATGTTATTGTTAGCAATGTTCCAACTACGCGTATTATTTGTAAATGAATGAGCAGATGGGCCTATTCCCAAATAAGGTTTTTGCAACCAATAATTACTGTTATGCACTGCTATTTTTTGCTGTTTGGCGTAATTTGAAATTTCGTAATGTTCAAACCCTGCTTTTTCTAATAATGTATGAGCTGTTAAAAATTGATTTTCACAAAGTTGACTGTCAATTTCGGGCTCTCTTTTTAACTCAAACGATTTCCCAAGACGCGTTCGTTTTTCAATTGTTAAGTTATAGGCAGATATGTGATCTACATTTAAATCAATGGCTTTTTTTAATGATTCTTCCCATTGCTTCACAGAGCTAAATTTGCTTCCAAAAATCAGATCAATTGAAATAGCGTTATAACCAACGTCTTGCGCAGCTTTTACCGAATTAATTGCTTTTACCGAATTATGCCCCCTGTTCATCCACGTAAGTTCATTATCGTTAAACGACTGCACACCAATGCTTAAGCGATTAATGCCATGATGTTGCCATAATTTTAAATTTTCATTCGTTATATTTTCGGGGTTTACTTCAAAAGTAATTTCAGCATTTTCACTAAGACTAAAATATTTATGCACTGCATTTAACAACAAGGCTAATTGCTTTTTAGTTAACAGCGAAGGTGTGCCACCGCCAAAATATATTGAATGTAAGCGTTTTTGCGGTAAAAAGTTTTGTTTAAGCTCAACTTCATTAAGCATGGCTTGTACTACCAAATCTGAATTGCTTAGTTTAGTACTAAAATGAAAATCGCAATAAATACAAGCTTTTTTACAAAAAGGAATATGAAAATAAATACCCGACAAAGTTTAGGTTACAAAGATAAATTAAAATAGTTTATCCTTACATTTGCATTATGAAATAAAAAAACCGCCCTACGCTTAAGGCGGCTTTCTTATATGTGTTAAGTTTTACTTAATTTAAAATAAGTTTTTGAGTGGTGGTAGTGTTTCCTACAACAACTTTTACAAAATAAATTCCTTTTGTTAAATCAGCTGTTGAAATTCTTGTGTTTATTTCATTTTCATTGCCTAACACTACTGTTTTTACTTTTTGTCCTGTAATGTTGTAAAACGAAACCGATCCTGAATTTCCGGAAGGGTTGCTTAAAGTAAGATTAACCGATTCAGTAGCCGGGTTTGGAAATAATTGAAAGCCTGCGTCTAAACTAGCGTTATTAATTCCTGTAATTACTAAAGGATTCATTTGTAATTGTGTAGTTGATGTAATAGTAGGCGAGCCTATAGGTAAGGCTTGTGTTGTTTTGGTGTATTGTAAATTTACGATGTTATTTTTTGTTCCTGCTGAATAATATGAATATATTTTTGAAGCAATTGTAACTGTTGCTGTAAATGGCCCAGCAGGAACGAGCACTTTTATAAATTGATTAGTTGCCAATTGTAATACGTTGTTAAAGGTTGCTCCACCCGGTGCCATTAATGTTCCTGTACCAACAGCTTGTGTATTAACAGTACCCGTTAAAGGACCTGTAACCGACCCTGAAACATTTCCTGAAAATAAACTTGTGTAATTATATCCGTAAGATATAGGCCAATTAGCAATTACTGCAGGGGTAGTAAAACTAAGTGTTGTGTTAGTTGACATTTGAACGCCTAATAACTGCCATTGGTTTGAAGGTGTGCTAACAGATTTCCAATAATTATTTAGCCCTGTGCTTTGAACTTCTACCACGCTGCACCCAGGAAAGGCAGTAGCTGAAGATACCGACGCAGGATTAGTAAAACTTGACGCGCTACCGGTAGTATTTTGTGTACAGGCAACAAAATTCCATGTTTGCCCGGCGCCTGTATTTTTAGGCAGAACGGCTGTTGAGTCGTAGCCAATCATACCTGTAACGTCGCCTATTACTGGCTCATTAGCTGCTTTTGTTAGTGTTAACTGAGCAGTACCTGTTGATATTAATGCAACAACTGTCGCAATAGATAAGTAAATTTTCTTCATTTTAAATTAGTTTAAAGGTTATAACAAATATATAAAATTATTTGAACAATAATTAAATAAAAAGAAAGTGAATTTGATTATTTATAGAAGGAACTATATTATCCTTTAAAAAGGGAATAAAACTATTGCCATGATTCAAATAAATTTGCGAGAAATTTAGCACACGTTCATTTGGAATACCTCCTGGAAATGTTTTTTGAAAAATTTGTTTAAGTTGGCTTATTTCAACCTCCGATTTGTTTTTTAAAGATTTTGTAACTTTTGCTTCAATTTGTTTTAAACTGTTTAATGTTTTTGCACACTCAGCTTCTACGCTTTTTTGCAGACTTTTATCTACGGCTTCCAGTTTAATTTCGATCTCACTAAATATAGTTTTTATTTGTTCTGCCTCGCTTTCCAAACTATAATTTGAGTTACTTTGTTTTATAAAATTTGAAATTAAAAAATCTTCTTTTTCAAATAAACTTTCGAGTGATAAAGAGAATTTATTGATTTTTTTATTCGTATTATCATCAACAATAAAAATAAAATCGCGTAACATTAATATTGGAAAAAAAATATTTTCGTTTTCAAAAAAATGTTTTAATTCTAACCAATAGCTAATTTCCCCCGGTCCGCCAAAGTAGGCTATATTGGGTAAAATTACTTGTTGATAAAGCGGTCTAAGCACAACGTTTGGGCTAAAACATTCGGGTTGTGTTTCTATTAGTTGAGTTATTTCATTGGTGCTAAATGTTTTTGAGGAATCTATAACTTTAAATCCGTTAATGTTTTTTTCAATTCGTTTTCTTGAATTTTCTTCCAAAAAAAACAGATTAACTTCGCGCGGATTAACTTGTGCTTTATAGCCAAGCTGATTTAATTTTGCTATTGATTCTAAAATTTGTTTGTTAGCACTTTGTTTAAACAAATCATTTTTAAAATATTCTATAAATATTTTTTTTAATTTGTTATGATTGCCATCAATAATTATTAAGCCATATTTTCCAAATAATTCGTTTACTATGTAACGGGTAGCTTGCGCTAAGGTTTGATGTTTTATATAAGCATCTTCAAACAGTTGGCAAAGAAAAGTAGCGTTGGTATTACTACCTAATAATTTTTTTAACTCATTCAATACAGAAGCTAATTCATCGGTTTTAAAATTTCCAACGGCACCGCTTTGCTTACTTTCCCATTTTAATTTGTTGTTAAAGATGGTAAAGTGGTTAATTTCTTCAAAATCATGATCTTCAGAGGCCATCCAATATACCGGAATAAATTTTTTTATTGGATCTTGCTTTGAAAGTTTTTCGGCATAATTAATAGTTGAGATTATTTTAGTAATAAAATACAGTGGCCCTGTAAATAAACATAATTGATGACCGGTTGTAATTGTAAATGTATTTTCGTTTTTAAGAAGGTTAATGTTTTCAATACTTTTTTGATGCGTATTATTAACTTGTTCTGCTTGTTCATTTAAAACATTTACTAAAACAGTTCTATCTATTTCATAAACTGAACACGCATTTACGGCCTCATTAACGTTATCATATTCGCTTTTTGAATTAAAGTTTGTAAATGGTTTTATTGCTTCTTTCTGATTCAAAAAATCTTGAATAAGGGGGGGCACAAAATTTACCGTGTTGGTATAGATGCTCTTAAAAGATAACATTTTAAAGTTTATTTCCAAATGCTAAATCTCCTGCATCGCCTAATCCAGGAACAATATACGCTTGCGCGGTTAACTCTTCATCAATAGCACCACACCAAAGTGTATAATTAGTATTAGGCATGTGCGTTTTTAAATAGTCAACACCTTGCTGGCTGGCAATTGCTGCTAAAATATGAGTATGTTTAGGCATGCCATGTTTTAACAAGGCTTTATACGTTAATGTCATACTAGCTCCTGTAGCAAGCATAGGGTCGCAAAGTATAAGTGTTTTATCGGTTAAATCAGGGCAGGCAACATATTCTAAAGCGATTTCAAAACTATTATCTTTATGATGTTTTCTATAGGCACTAATAAAAGCATTTTGAGCTTTATCAAAATAATTTAATACGCCAATATGCATTGGTAAGCCAGCTCTTAATATTGTTGCAACTACCGGCTGTTGTTTAAGTATTTTGCAATTAGCTTCGCCTAAGGGTGTTTGAACCAGTGTGTCGTTAAAAGCCATTGTTTTGCTTATTTCATAAGCCATAATTTCGCCCACGCATTCTAAATTTCTTCTAAAGCGCATATTATCTTTTTGAACAGACACATCTCTAATTTCGGCTATAAACTGAGAGAATATTGAAGATTGTTGTGATAGATTCGTAATCATAATTTCTTTTTTAAAGTAAGTTTCATGCTTTTTTCGCTTTGGTAGCTTACTTTGTCAAATACTTCAATAGGCGTTTCAATATCTTTAAATCCTGGTGATTCTACTCGCAAATTATATTTACCGGGGGGTAAAATAATTATATATCTTCCGTTAATTGGGTTTGGCAAGTAATTTCCTACTAATTCATTGCTTATATTGTTACTTACCGTTAAATACGTATTTGCATAATCTATTTTGGCTGTGCTGTCAGATGTTGCAAACGTTCCAATTATTACAGTATAATCAACCTCCACATCGTTAAACAAAATTCGGTATATGTCATAATCTCCCATTCCACCTCCTCTTAGTGAACTTAAGTATCCATAGCGCCCGGTTTTACTAATCCTAAAATTATAATCATCATAAGTTGTATTTATAGGGTAGCCAATGTTTTTTACATTTTCGTACTTATTTAATTCCGTATTAAATTTTGCTTTAAAAATATCATAGCCACCCATACTACTATGTCCTTTACTGCTAAAATAAAGCGTTTTACCATCAGGTGATAAGTTAGGAAAATCTTCATTTTTTGGTGTATTTATTTCAACGCCTAAATTTTTTGCATCGCTCCATTTTCCATTAGGTAATTTATTGCACATATATAAATCCGTTCCGCCAAAGCCACCTTTTCTATCGCTTGCAAAATAAATCACATTAGCATCATTATCAATTGTAGCAGCAATAACATCACCACTTCCGTTGATAACGTGCGGCAACTCTTCTAAATCGCTAAACGCACCGTTTTTTGCAACACGTGTTAAATAAAGTTTTTGATTGCCTCGTAATGTTGATTTATTAATTAAAATTATGTTGCCGTTTGGGCTCATGCCAATTACCTCATCGCCTTGATTATTTTTACTTATAGGCTCATTAACTACATCACTTTCTGTGTACCGCCCATTTACAACTTTAGAAATATAAATAGAGCTTTGGTATTGCCCATTGTCATTTTTAGGTGTTTCTTTATCTAATGGGCGCTTACTGTTATAAATAATGAACGATTCATTTTCTGTAACAAAAGGATAATAATCGGCGTATTCGGAGTTTATTTTATCTCCTAAGTTTTGAAATACAATATCAACCGGATATTTAATAAGTTCCTTTGCATTAATGCAATTTTGTATCTCATCATTCACATCGCTCAAGTTATCAAGTTTCCCCTTAGCTTGAAATTTAAATTTTTCAAAACTTGCTATCGCTTCATCAAACCTATTTGCATATTGATAAGCTCTACCTAATAAATAATCAGCATTAGGATTGTGTTTTTCAATACGCGTAATGTTTTCTAAAAAAGGTATTGCTTTTGATTTATTTGTATTTGCATTTAAATAACAAACTGCAGTATTATAATTAACCTCCTCGTTTTTCGGGTCAATTTTAACGAGTTGCAAATAGTCCTCTAAAGCATCTTCATAATTTTCAAGTTTAAATTTTTTTTCTGCTCTTTCGGTTAAGTCCTTTTGATTTAATGTTTGAGAAAAAATTACTAAAGGAACTAATAAAAAAATTGAAGCAATAAATCTCATTTTTAGTTTTGATAAATTAACAACGAAGTTAATACATTTAAACAATAATACTAAAAAAAGGCCAACATTTTTGCTGGCCTTCTTATTTAACTTAAGCTATTTCAAATGCTAAACATAATTACTTTTAATTTTTAATAAGTTTATATTTATATAAATTGCCGTCTATTTTTATTTCGGCAAAATAAATTCCAGAACTATAGTTTATTAAATTAATTGTGCTCATTGTGCTTGTTAATGTTTCGTTTAATATTAATTGCCCTAATGCATTTAGCAATTTAATTTCTGCTTGCGAATTTGCCGGAATTTCAACAAAAATCAACCCATTATTAGGGTTTGGATATACTTTTAAAGAAGAGGATATTATATTATTTTGCATTCCGGTTACACAATTAATAACGTTAATATTTGTTGTTGCCGAATTTGTACAACCATTTCCATCTGTATAACTATAGCTCATAGAGTAATTACCTGCACTAGCCGGTGGATTAAATGTTCCTGCGCTTACTCCAGTGCCACTATATGTTCCGCCTGATGGCGTACCTAGTAAATTTACTGCTAATCCGCTGGTACAAGCAGTTGTTGAATTTGCAGTTAAACTAACACTTGGTAAATTATTAACAGTGATAGATAATGAGGCTGTATTAGTACAGTTATTTGAATTTGTATAACTGTAATTTACCGGATAAGTTCCTGCGCCAACAGAAGGGTTGAATGCTGTTCCACTTACGCCTGCTCCACTAAATGTTCCACCCGATGGAGCGCCCGAAAGAGTTACATTAGACGCGTTTAAGCACACATTATTTGCAGAGGCAGATGCACTTACCGTAGGCAGTGCATTTACCATAATAGAGGTTGTATTTGTGTTTGTACAATTATTTATATTAGTATAACTATATGTAATTACATGAGGTCCCGTTCCTATAGAAGGGTTAAACGATGCGCCACTTACCCCTGCACCGCTATATGTTCCGCCAGAAGGACTTCCTGATAATGTAACTGCCGAGGCGTTTATACATACACTACTACTAGCCGCAGACACACTTACAACCGGCAAAGCATTTACCATAATATTAATAATGGTATTGCTTGTACACGAGCCACTGGTATATGAATAATTAACGCTATGACTTCCTACGCCAATACTTGGGTTAAAGCTACTACCACTTACACCGGCGCCACTAAAAGTTCCGCCAGCGGGATATCCGGTTAATGAAACTGGAGAAGCATTAATACAAACACTATTTGAAGATGCAGTTGCACTCACCGATGAGCCAGATAAAACAGTTGCAGTAACGGCTACCGGTAAACTTTTACAATCAGCTTTTCTTACTTGAATATTGTAAAACCAATAATAATAAGTTAATGGGTTTGACCCTGCGCTAGAATTTTTTAATGTTACACACGATGCAATATTGTATGGATAAGCAACGCCACTATTTGTTCTATATAGCGAACAAGTTGACGCCGCATTCATACCTAATTGATATGAAAGACCGGGATTCATTGATGTATTAATATTAACCGTATTTACACCAATACTAAGATTTTGTGAAAAAGAATTTAAAACATTGCCCATTGAGTCTCTGACTTCAAAAGTTCTAGAGCCTGCTGTTTGTGCATAAACTAATGCCGACATAATTACGCAGGGTTGGGTTACATCAAAAATTAAATATTGTGCAGGGTTGGTTAAATATGCACCGGAAGTGCCCGTTGCCGAATACGAAGGTATTCCGCCAAAAGAAGGAGTGCTTGTAACAGTATTTACTACATAATATGTAGTATTACTGCTTAGTACCGGTGTAGTAAACGTGCTGCCGCTACCAATTATAGTTGTTGAAGACGGTGAAGCATACCAGTTTAATAGGGCACTACCCGAAGCGTTTAAAATTAAACTACCCGGGTTACATGTACTTGCTCCTGTAGTAATAGGCGATGTTGGTGCATTTATAGTAATGTATGCACTTTTAGTAATACTATCAACCCCCGACAAGCAACCGGTCGCTTTAAGTTTAACAGTATATGTACCGTTTGCAGTATAACTATGTGCCGCATTAGTAGCTGTTGAAGTTGTTCCATCGCCAAAATACCAAGTGTAGTTTAAACCAGCAGCTGTTGTATTATTAAAATTAATTATTGCGGGCAGAGCACAAGCCGACGTTGCAGCAGAGTTAAAATTAGGAGATATTACACCCGGAGCATATACTGCACCAACACCAACTGCATACCAAGCATTTGTACATTGAACAACTTGATTACTGCAAGAACCAAACAAATCTTTTGCAGCTTGAATGGTAAGTGCACGCGCATTTGCAAAATTAGTTGTTGGAATAAAATAAACCGTCATGGCTCTAAATGCAATTTTAGCGGCATCTGTAATACCAATTCCGCTAACGTTATAGCTATTTCCAATATCGTTTGTGCCTGTACCTCCACTGGTTAATAAATAAAACCAAAAATTAGCAACACCGCTATTTGTATGCACTCCGCCATTATCTGATGTGCCGGTGTAATAATAGGTGCCATTGTATGTATCCGGTTGTCCAAACAAATTAGGGTTGGACATGTTTCTAATACCATTGCCGCTTGGCGTAGCATTTTCCCCTATTTTCCAGTTCCAAGCCAATGGTTTTCCAAAGTTTTCTATACATGTTCCAAAAATATCAGACCAGCCTTCATTTAAAGCACCTGATTCGTTTTGGTAATTAAGTGCTCCTGTAAATGAGGTTAATCCATGTGTTATTTCGTGTCCGCAAATATCTAAAGCAGTTAATATGGTAAAGGTTGTTCCATCACCATCACCATAATTCATTTCGCTTCCATCCCAAAAAGCGTTATTGTATGCCGATGAGTAATGCACGTAGCTTAATAATTGAAACCCTGCATTATCAATGCTATTTCTGCCATATTTTGTAAAATAATAATCGTATGTTTTTTCGGCGCCCCAATGTGCATCAGCTGCAGCTTGGTCAGCACCGGTTATATTCCAAGTACTTGCTGTATTTGTAAAATCAGTAGCGCTTCCGTAAGCTGTTCCGTAATTTAAATTAAATGTTCCTATGCCGTTTCCTCTACCTGCTTCTTGAAAGCGATATAAAGAACCGGTGTAGTCCATTGTAAATGTTTGAACGCCACTATATTTTGTTGTGCCGCTAGTTGGAAAATCTGTATGATGTATTAACTGTGCTTCACCAAGAATATTGCCCGTTGCGGCATCTACATATACATTAGCACGGTATAGCGGTTTGGTAGCGTAAACATTAAATACGTAACTGTAGTAATTTTTATTGTCTTTTGTATAAATTGACTTTTCTGCTTTTGGGTAATAAGTAAAAGAAGGGTCTTTTAAAGCTATTTTCATGAAATTTTCTTTTTGCTTATCCTGCCAAATATATTGCTCGGCATTTACCTTTTTTAAAGCGTACGACAAGGCCGCAGAAGGTGTTAAAATAAAAGAATTTACAGGGGCGTTAGGCGTAAATAAATTACCATTTATTGATGTTAATTTACCATTTTTACAATGTGCTATAATAATATTGTCGCTCAATTTTATACCGTTGTAAACTACCGCATAGCGTAAATTTTCGTTACCTAAAAAATCGCCTTCATCTTTTAGCAACTTTAAAGTAGCTTTATTTTCGAGAATCAATGATTCAATAAAAGCTTTTGCATCTGCTTTTTTTGGTTGATGCGCTTCCTTCATTTCAAAATAAATTACTTTACCTTCCGATTCAATAATATTTTCGGCATAGGTACTTATTTTTTCTTTTAATGAATTTTGTGAAACTCCTGCAAAAACAAGGGTTTGTGCTAAAATGATAAAAGTTTTTCTCATGGATAAAATTTTAATATAGCCAAGATATAAACAAACACTGCAAACTCCAACTTATTTGCCCTGTTTTACATAAACGGTAGATAAACCGTTTTAAAAACACTTTGTTTTTTGGTGCATTATAATATTCCTATCAATAAATGAACAAAAACGATTTTGTAGAACCTAAAAATACACTCTCAATAAAGGATTCTTTTATTTTACATCTTCTGTTATGCTATAATCAAATGAATTATATGAAAAATTAAGCGTTTTTTTAATAACTTTGCTCAACTGTAACCTTAATAAGGTTGTTTAAAGTTGTAATAACAGAATAATTAATAATGAAGATACTCGAAGGTAATGGCATTAATCCGGGTGAATTGCTTGCTAAAATAAATTCTCCCGACGATTTAAAAAAAATTCCTACTCATCAACTTAAACAAGTGTGCAATGAACTTCGGCAGTTTATTGTTGATGTTGTTTCTGTAAAAGGCGGGCACTTTGGAGCATCTTTAGGAGTTGTAGAACTTAGTGTAGCTCTGCACTACATTTTTAATACTCCTGCTGACGAACTTGTCTGGGATGTTGGCCATCAAGCTTATGGGCACAAAATACTTACCGGTCGTCGCGATATATTTCATACTAATCGTATTTATAAAGGGCTGAGCGGTTTCCCAAAACGCAGCGAAAGCATTTACGATTCATTTGGTGTAGGCCACTCTAGTACCAGTATTAGTGCCGCTCTAGGCATGGCAATTGCCAGTAAATACAAAAATAATTCTACTAAACAACACATAGCTGTAATAGGTGATGGCGCTATGACGGGCGGAATGGCCTTTGAGGCACTTAACCACGCCGGTTCAGAAAATGCTAATATTTTAGTTATCTTAAATGATAATTGTATGAGTATTGACCCAAACGTTGGGGCACTCAAAGATTATCTTACAGACATAACCACCTCGCACACATACAATAAAGCAAAAGACAAAATGTGGGAGCTTTTAGGCAAAATAAGTAAGTTTGGTCCTAATGCACAAGAAATTGTAAGTAAGGTTGAAAATGCGATAAAATCAAGCCTTTTAAAACAAAGTAATTTGTTTGAATCGCTTAAATTTAGGTATTTTGGTCCTGTTGACGGGCACGATGTTGATAGATTGGTAAAGGTGCTTGCAGACTTAAAAGACATTCCCGGTCCTAAACTACTACATATTCTTACCAAAAAAGGTAAAGGATATAAATTTAGCGAAGAAGGTAATGAAACTCTTTGGCATGCGCCCGGTTTGTTTAATAAAGAAACCGGAGAAATAATAAAAGTTACGCCTCAACAACCTCAACCTCCAAAATATCAAGATGTGTTTGGACACACAATAGTTGAGTTAGCTGAGAAAAACGAAAAAATTATGGGCATTACTCCCGCAATGCCATCAGGTTGCTCGTTAAATATGATGATGAAAGCAATGCCAAACCGTGCTTTTGATGTTGGTATTGCAGAACAACATGCTGTAACTTTTAGTGCAGGATTGGCAACACAAGGCATAGTACCTTTTTGCAACATATATTCATCATTTATGCAGCGCGCATACGACCAGGTATTACACGACGTTGCCCTCCAAAATTTAAAAGTAATTTTTTGTTTAGACAGAGGGGGTTTAGCGGGTGCCGATGGTCCTACACATCATGGTGTGTTTGATTTTGCCTACTTTAGGTGCGTGCCAAACATGATTGTGAGTGCGCCTATGAATGAAGAAGAACTACGAAATTTAATGTACACCGCGCAGCTTAGTGAAATTACATCTCCTTTTAGTATTCGCTATCCCCGAGGGAATGGCGTTATGGTAAATTGGAAAACCCCATTTAAAAAAATTGAAATTGGTAAAGGGCGCAAGCTAAAAGATGGAAAAGACATTGCCATTCTTACCATTGGCCACCCCGGAAACTTTGCTGCTGAAGCAATAAAACAGTATGCCGAAGCCGAAATTAGCATTGCACACTACGACATGCGCTTTGTAAAACCTATTGATGAAGAAATGCTGCATGAAGTTTGTTCTAAATTCAAAACCATTATTACTGTTGAAGATCACTCTATACAAGGTGGATTTGGCAGTGCTGTGTTAGAATTTATGGCCGATAACGATTATGCTTCAAGAGTTATTCGTTTAGGCGTTCCGGATAAATGGGTTGAGCATGGCGAACAACCCGAGCTATATGAAGAGTGTGGTTTTTCTACAAAAATGATTGCTAAAGCCATACAACAAGCGCATGCAATTGCTTTACAAAAAGCCATGTAATTTTGATTAAAAAAACACAATAAATTAATTTTTTTTTCGTTAAAAAGACATCCAAAAGAACCTTGTATATTTATTTTGTTTAAGTTTTTTAATTTGCACATCGCAAACAAAAAAAAGAAATTTTATTCAGCGTGAAATTGGTATTTTTGGTGGGGCGTCTTACTATATTGGTGATTTAAATCCGCGTACTCATTTTTTATATTCAAGTCCTGCTGCGGGCATTTTATTTAGATATTCAACCAATTACCGTTATGCTTTTCGTTTTTCATTTAACTATGGAAAAGTTTGGGCAAATGATAAAAACAGTAGCGATCCATTTCAAAAAGAAAGAGATTTAAATTTTAACTCTAAAATTTATGAAATAAACAGTATTGCCGAATTTAATTTTGTTGAATATCGCATTGGGCATAATAAACACTATATGAGCTTTTTTGTATTTGCCGGATTAGGCGGTTTTTACATGGATCCAAAGCTAAATACAAGCAACGGAACCTCCGTAACACTTGATGGCATGAGCACAGAAGGTAAAAGTTACTCGCATTATCAAATTTGCATTCCCTTTGGCATTGGTTATAAGTGGAATATATTTGAAAACTGGGGCTTGAGTATTGAGTGGGGGCCTCGTAAAACGTTTACTTCATACCTTGATGATGTAAACGGTACCTATCCCACCAATCCATCTTTATCACAACAAATAAATGCTAATGCTGTAAAATTTCAAGGTGATATGCGCGGAAGACTAAATACTAAAGATTGGTATTTTTATTACGGCATGACGCTTAACTTTAGATTGCCTAAGAAGGGCAATGTTTGTCAAGGCGTTGGTGAGCTATAAAAAACTTATGAAAGCACTTGCCTTGATATTACAATGCGCTGAACTTCACTAGTACCTTCGTAAATCTGAGTAATTTTTGCATCACGCATTAAACGCTCTACATGATATTCTTTCACATATCCATAACCGCCGTGTATTTGAACGGCTTCTATGCTTACCCACATGGCAGTTTCGCTTGCAAATACTTTTGCCATAGCACTTTCTTTGTCAAAAGGCAAATGTTGGTCTTTTAACCATGCCGCTCTTAATACCAATAAACGAGCTGCTTCAATGCGGGTTGCCATATCAGCAAGCTTAAACTGAATAGCTTGATGTTTACTAATTTCTTTACCGAAAGCTTTGCGCTCTTTACTATATTGCAAGGCTAATTCATAAGCACCACTTGCAATACCAAGTGCCTGCGAAGCAATGCCAATACGACCACCACTTAATACTTTCATGGCAAATTTAAATCCAAAACCATCTTCGCCAATTCTATTACTTTTAGGTACTTTTACATTGTTAAACATTAGGCTGTGTGTATCGCTAGCCCTAATGCCCATTTTGTTTTCTTTAGGACCAACCTCAAAGCCCGGCATACCCTTTTCAACAATTAAGCAATTGATGCCCCTATGACCGGCCTCTATGTTAGTTTGAGCAATTACTAAATAAACACTTGCGCTATTACCATTTGTAATCCAATTTTTAGTTCCATTTAATTCATAGTAATCGCCTTTATCAATTGCAGTTGTTCTTTGGGAAGTAGCATCGCTACCTGCCTCAGGCTCGCTTAAGCAAAAAGCACCAATAATTTCGCCTTTTGCCAAGGGCACTAAATATTTTTGTTTTTGTTCTTCGGTGCCGTATTTTTCAAGACCCCAACAAACCAAACTGTTATTAACGCTCATTATTACACTGCAACTAGCATCTATTTTGCTAATTTCCTCCATAGCTAAAGCGTAGCTAACTGTGTCCATTCCACCACCGCCATATTTTGGGTCAACCATCATTCCTAAAAATCCTAATTCACCCATCTTTTTTACTTCATCTTTAGGAAATTTTTGGTGTTCGTCGCGTTCTATAACGCCTGATTTTAGTTCATTTTGTGCAAATTCGCGAGCCGCTTTTTGGATCATAAGTTGCTCTTCAGAAAAATCAAAAAACATAATATTATTTTTTTAAAAGAATTATAATTTTTAGTACTCTTGCAAATATAAGGTTTAGAAACGTTACAATGAATTTTTAATTAATATTTTTTAATATGCAAAAAAATTCGGCAATTATACTTGGTTTAATGAGTGGAACATCGTGCGATGGGCTTGATTTGGCTTTATGTCGTTTTTTTTATCGAAACAATACATTTGGCTTTAAATTAATAAAGGCAAAAACTATTGCTTATAATGTGCAAATGAAGAAAAAATTGAGTGCTGCATTTAATTGTAATGCAAATGCGTTAATGAAATTAAATGCTGATTTTGCAAGCTATTGCGCAAATGAAGTTAATAAATTTAATAAAAAAAATAAAATCCTACCGCACTTTATTTCCTCACACGGACACACAGTTTTTCACGAACCAAACAATGGTTTTAGCACTCAAATTGGCTGTGGAGCAACAATTGCTGCTAAAACTAGTATAACTACAATTTGTGATTATAGAAGTATTGATGTTGCTTTAAAAGGGCAAGGTGCACCATTAGTGCCAATAGGAGATAAACTTTTATTTGGCAAATATGACGCTTGTTTAAATTTAGGGGGAATTGCCAATATTTCGTACACCAATAAAAAAGGGAATGCGGTTGCTTACGATATTTGTATTTTAAATATGGCACTCAATTATTTTGCTGAAAAAATTGGCAAGAACTATGATAATAGGGGTATTATTGCAAAAAACAATAATTTTAATGCCGATTTACTAAAAAAATTAAATACACTTTCTTATTATAAAAAAAGTAAAAATAAAAGTTTAGGGCGGGAGTATTTTGAGTCAATTTTTCTTAATACTATTAATAAACATAAACTTGAACCCCAAATCGTTATTTCAACATTAACACAACATTTTGCACATGTTATTTCAAATGAAATTAAATTACATAATTTGCAAAGGGTACTTGTTACAGGTGGTGGCGCATATAATTTACATTTAATAAATTTAATAAATGAGCAAATCAATTATAAGTTACACATACCTTCTAAAGAAATTATTAATTTTAAAGAGGCAATTATTTTTGGGTTTTTAGGCTTTTTAAGGATAAATCATCAACACAATACGCTGAAAACAGTTACTGGCGCATTAAAAAGCACTTGCTCCGGAGCGATTTATGTGGGCTGCATTTAATTTGCAATAGCAGTAGGGTTCAATAAATTTTTAGCGCTCATTATATCCATTTTAATACTTCCTACTAAAACATTTGCTTGAACTTTTAGTACAATGTGGTTATCGTCATCGCTAATCCACACATTCATATCTTCTTCTTTTTTAAACACTCTTCCTTTTTGAACAATAGGTCTAAATTTTATAGCATGAATTTTTCCAATATCCGTTGTTATAATTTCTTTACCTACATATCTTATTTTTAAAGGCCAAATTTCTTTATCCATAAAGCATTGAAATGAGTAAACATCTCCTTCTTTCGCATTTTTAAAATCTGTGTTTCTAGCAACATAAAATGAGCTAACCATGTCTTGTATTCCAGATGGAACATCAAATTGTTTTCCTTCTCCATCATCTACCTTTTTAGTGTAATGATTAAACACATAGTTTTGAGAAAACTTAAATCCTCCTTCATTAACATTGCGCACAAACATCCAAGGCAGCATGGCGTTTTTATCTAAATAAGTTTCATATCTATCTCTAACTTTAAAAAACCAATCGGCACTTCCAATGGTGTAACCATTGCAAACAATATGATATAAATTGCGATTATTTATATTTACAATATCTGGCTTAACTTCTAAAACAGCCGCTCCGGCGTTTAAAAAGCCATAGTGCAATCTATATGATATAGATTCTCCTTCTTTAAAAGCTTTGTTTGTTTGAAGTGGCAATGGGTCTGCATCATTAATTGTTTGTGAGATAGCCTCAATAGTTGCCAAGTGGCCCGTTTTAGGGCCGGCTGATGTTAATATGGCTAAACTAGTTATTAATAAAACCACATTGTATTTTAAGAATCTTGATTTCATTTGTGTTTGTTTTTACAACTAATATAATTCAAACCATGTGCCAAGTTTCATTATTGTTTTCAGTTAAAGTCTGTTAAAATCAGAAATAAGTTCGTTTTTTCGCTTTTCTAATTGCAACCTTAATGACGTATTAAACAATAATTTTAAATCGCTTTTTGTTTTCGCAAATAACTGTTTATAAATGGCAAAAAAATATGCGCTTAATCCGAAAATAATACATGCTATCATAGCAATAAAAATGCTTGATGTAATTATTTTAATTATAAAAAAGTAGCTTAAATAAAATATTAAAAAAAACAGCATAGCAAATGCAATAAATAAAGAGGCATAAAATTCAATTATATCTTTTGGCACTTTTTTAGCTAAAAAATCGGCTATTTTAAATGGGATGTAATTAACCGCAATTCCAAGTAAACAAAGGGGTAGCGAGATAATAAGTAAAAAAGACTTAAGCCATACTTGCCATTTATTTTTGCAAAAAGTTACAGAAGATTCTTTTAAATTATTTGCCTCAATGATTTCGAAATAAGTATTTATTTTTTTTGAAAAAGCTTCTAATGCATTCGCATTAACTGCACTTGATAGATTGATTTTAGATGCAATTTTTTGACTGATTAATACTTGGTGGTGCAAGTTATTTATATCAAATTTATTTTTATTTAGCTCGTTTAGCAAGCATAATTGCTCTGTTTGATTATACAACGCGTCATTTTTTTTATCGTTAATATGTATTATTAACTCTTTCATTTTAATTTCGAGTAATGTTAAAAACTCATTATAACAGCGCGCCGGGTTTTCTTTAAATTTTTCTTCGAAGTTGCTCACTAAAATAGGTTCACCAATATTATAGAACAATGTGCTTCCTATTTTAGATGGATTGCTATAGTTAACGCCTACCGGCACAACCGTTAGCGATTTATTATTTATTGCTTCGTAAGCACCAAACACCATTCGTGCTACGCCTTTTTTTAACGGGCGCAATCTTTTTTCTTGAATACATAAACCTTCTGCAAAAACAATTACTTTTTTATTTCGTTTTAAAAATGCATTAACACGTGTGTAAGTTTCTTCGTTTTTTTTTAGGCCTTCTTTTCCTCCATCTTGAATTCTGTATATTGGTACAATGCCTATTTGCTCTAACAACCAAGATATAATTCCAGGTTTAAACGAATCGCCTCGTGCTAAATATTTTAAATTTTCCGGAAAAGTGAGCATGTTTATTAAAGTAGGATCCATAAAAGCATTAGGGTGATTCATTGCAATAATTACAGGATTTTTTCCTGTTATATATTTAATATTTCGACCTCTTATTTTTTTATAAAACACAGGTACAACAAACGTTACCCATACAGATAGTATAATATTAACAGGATTAATAAACCTAAATGGCATAGGAACAAAGTTAAAACAATTGTCTTTTAAAAAGTATTTTTATGGTTTTTTTAGCGCAAATGCACAAAAAAATGCTGAAGATATGCCTAACAAACAAAACGAAAACACTTTTGCTGTTGTAGCTTTAAATGCTGAGATAGAGGCTAATGCAATTTGTTCGGAAATTATTTTTGAATAATCGGCTGGAGGCACTTCTTTTTTAGATTTTAAAAAATTTAAAAAATCTTCACTATTATAGTATGTTTGGGCTAGCTGACTGCCGTATATTTTAAATTCAACGTAATTGTAAATGGCTGAAACTATCAATCCTATTGAAAATACAATTAAGGCTGTTTTCATTGCATCTTTTCCTCTTATTATGCCATTATAATCTTTGCGCCTTACCCAAATAATTGCAATGATGTAAAAAGGTATTATTGCTAAAACAGTTAGTACGTATGTATAATAAAAACCAAAGCGTGTTATATAGTGGTTTCCTAAAAGCATATATAGCCTAAACGAGATAGTAAGCACACAATAGATGGCGGCAATTATTAATGCTTTTTTATTTATCATATTTTATTTGCAAAATTATTATCCATTCATGCTAATTAAAAACTCTTCGTTGCTTTGTGTGCGGCGCAGGCGATCGAGCAAAAACTCCATTGCTTCTTGTGGGTTCATGTCGCCTAAATGTTTTCGCAATACCCACAAGCGGCTCAAGGTTTCTTTATCTACAAGCAAGTCATCTCTTCTAGTTGATGATGCCAATAAATCTATAGCCGGATAAATTCTCCTATTTGATAATTTTCTGTCGAGTTGTAATTCCATATTACCGGTACCTTTAAACTCTTCAAAAATCACCTCGTCCATTTTACTGCCTGTTTCAGTAAGTGCAGTTGCCAGGATAGTAAGCGAACCGCCATTTTCAATTTTACGGGCAGAGCCAAAAAAACGTTTGGGTTTATGTAATGCATTTGCATCAACGCCTCCTGTTAATATTTTTCCGCTGGCAGGTGCAACTGTATTATATGCACGCGCAAGTCGGGTAATGCTATCAAGTAAAATTACCACGTCATGTCCACACTCGGTAAGTCGCTTGGCTTTTTCTAAAACTATGTTTGCAATTTTAACATGCTTTTCGGCAGGTTCATCAAAAGTACTGCTTACTACTTCTGCTTTAACGCTACGTGCCATGTCTGTTACCTCTTCCGGACGCTCGTCTATTAAAAGAATAATTAAATAAATTTCAGGATGGTTATACGCTATTGCATTTGCAACATCTTTTAATAAAATTGTTTTACCTGTTTTGGGTTGAGCAACAATTAATCCGCGTTGTCCCTTTCCTATTGGCGCAAACATATCCATTACTCTGGTGCTCATGTTTTCGCCGGGGTGCCCTGTTAATTTTATTTTTTCGTTTGGAAATAAAGGTGTTAAATATTCAAACATAACCCTATCGCGCACATACGAGGGGTCGCGACCGTTTATTTGTTCAACCTTTATTAAAGGGAAATATTTTTCGCCTTCTTTAGGTGGGCGAACACCGCCTTTAACAACATCACCTGCTCTTAATCCAAACAATTTTATTTGCGATTGCGATACATAAACATCATCAGGTGAATTTAAGTAGTTGTAATCGGCACTGCGCAAAAAGCCATACCCATCGGGCATAACCTCTAAAACGCCTGTAACAAATACAATATTATCAAAGTTGTAATAAACTTTTTCAGGTTTTTTAACCTCAGGCTCTTCTGTTTGTATGGATTCAGGTTGAGGAATTTCATTTGAAATTTCGTTTATAACCTCAGTTTTAGAAGGGCTTAGTAATTCGGGCGACATTTCGCTTGGGGTAGTTAATTCTTCAGGTGTTGTTATCTCATCATCTGTTAATGCTTCTAAAAGTTTTTTTGCATTTTCATCAACTAGTGGTTTTGTTTCGGTTGATGTTTCTCGTTTTATTTTTTTGTCCTTTGGTGTTTTATCCTTTAGTTCCTGCTTTTCTTTTATTGGAAACTTTTCTAAAACTGATTTTGCCAACTCCGGATTTGCTAATTGAGCATCATTAATTTTTAAAATCATTTCAGGTTTTGATAGGCCTTTTATATCAACGCTAAATGCTTTTGCAATACCTCTAAGTTCAGGCAAAGCGCGCGTGCCTAATTCCATAATTTCAAACATAAGTTATAATTATTCTTTTAATTAATTTGTATAATGTTCATTTGATTTATAAAAAACGCTCCCGAATGAAAACGTAATTAGATAACGTTGCAATATTATAAAAATTAAATTAAACCAAAAAATTTTTATTTATAAATCGTTAAAAGCGGCTATATTCTATTTAAGTCGTTTTTTAAATTATATTTGCATTATGCGAATTGTTATTATTTTGCTTTTTACAATAGCTTTGTTAGCTTCTTGTAAAAACGATTTGAATTTAAATGCCCCTTACAAAGACATTCCAAACGTATATGCTGTGCTTTGCCCACAAAATAACGTAAATGTTATCCGAATTAATAAAACATTTTTAACAACAACTAATGCATATAGCATTGCTAAAAATCAAGACACCGTAAATTATGCTCCGGGTGAGTTAAGCATCACTTTAAACCGATTTGTTAATGGAACTCAAGTAAATGCGGGTGTTGGGCAAACCGTAACTTTTAAAGATTCTGTTGTGCAAACCAGCCAGGGTGCATACAGCACAACTCAAAGAGTTTATGTTACTTATGAAAAACTATCTACCAATGGCGTTTATATTTTAACCATAAAAAACAATGTAACACAAAAAGTATTTACAGCACAAACAAATGCTATTGACTCCATTCAACCAACTTCAGTACAGCCTTGGGCTGCGCCATATTACCCTGCTCCGCAAATGGCATACGACCCTAACGATCCATCTTATCCCTTTTTAAATTATTACAGTTCAACAAATCCTGCAAGGCCATACGGCTTAGCAATCTATAGAAATGAAAGCTCAAGTGTAAAAGCTGATTTATATCAAGTAACTATGCGTTATTATTTTTGGGATTCGCTAACCGGTAACACTAAAATTTCGCGCTCAGCTGATTTTAATATTGGTAATTTTTATGCTAAAGATTTGCCGCTTTATCAAAATTATTTTTCAGCTCGCTTTACTAATCAACAAATAGCAAATGCTTTAGGAACAGCCTGCCAAGCACAAAACTTGAACAACACAAATGTATTAGGCAGGTGGATATATAAAGGACAAATTATAGTAAACACTTGCACACAAAATTATATTGATTATTTAGCTTACTCTGCACCATCATTCAATATAAACCAGCAAAAACCCATTTACTCTAACTTTGATAATCAAGACGCTTTAGGAATTTTTTCAGTTGTTTCACGGTTTAGTATATACAAAAGTGTTGATTATGCTTTTGCCAGTTCCTTTTCATCTCAATACCCAACTTGTCAATTTAAGTTTGTATCATACTCAGTTGGAAATGGCTTCCAGCCAAGTTATTGCCCTTAAAATCAGCCAATTCAACATAATATTTAATAAAATTATGCCACTGTGTCATATTTAATTACCTTTTATTACGTGGCATAAGTATTGATTAGTCTTTAGCAAAATTACTTATACAATGGGAAAAATAATAGGAATAGATTTAGGAACCACTAATAGCTGTGTTGCTGTTATGGAAGGCAACGAAGCGGTGGTAATTGCAAACAATGAAGGTAAACGCACAACTCCTTCGGTAGTTGCATTTGTTGATGGTGGCGAACGCAAAGTGGGCGACCCGGCTAAGCGCCAAGCAATTACTAACCCTAAAAAAACCGTTTATTCAATTAAACGTTTTATGGGCAATAGTTATGATGAGTGCAATAAAGAAGTTTCGCGTGTGCCTTACGTTGTTGTAAAAGGCGATAATAATACGCCAAGAGTAGAAATTGAAAACCGTAAATACACACCACAAGAAGTGTCTGCAGTTATTTTACAAAAGATGAAAAAAACTGCCGAAGACTATTTAGGACAAGAAGTTACGGAAGCTGTTATTACGGTGCCGGCTTATTTTAATGATGCGCAACGTCAAGCTACAAAAGAAGCAGGTGAAATAGCCGGCTTAAAAGTAAAACGTATTATTAACGAACCTACAGCCGCAGCTTTAGCTTATGGCTTAGATAAAAAAGGAAAAGACTCTAAAATTGTAGTATTTGATTGCGGTGGTGGAACACATGACGTGTCGATTTTGGAACTAGGCGATGGTGTATTTGAAGTTAAAAGTACCGACGGAGATACACATTTAGGAGGCGATGATTTTGACCAAGTTATTATTGATTGGTTAGCCGATGAATTTAAAAAAGAAGAAGGCATAGACTTACGTCAAGATCCTATGGCTTTACAGCGCTTAAAAGAAGCTGCTGAAAAAGCAAAGGTTGAATTATCGAGCGCAACAACTAGTGAAATAAACTTACCTTACATTATGCCTGTTAACGGCATACCAAAACACTTAGTTAAAACACTTAGTCGTGCTAAGTTTGAACAACTAGCTGACAGCCTTATACAACGTACAATTGATCCTTGTCGTTCAGCATTAAAAAATGCAGGACTTAGCACAAGCGAAATTGATGAGGTAATATTAGTTGGCGGCTCAACACGCATACCTGCAATACAAGCAGCCGTTGAAAAATTCTTTGGGAAAGCTCCTAACCGCAGCGTTAACCCAGATGAGGTAGTAGCTTTAGGTGCAGCCATTCAAGGCGGTGTATTAAGCGGTGATGTTAAAGATGTACTATTGTTAGATGTTACACCACTTAGCTTAGGTATTGAAACAATGGGCGGCGTGTTCACAAAACTTATTGAGTCAAATACAACTATACCAACACGCAAATCAGAAACATTTAGCACAGCAGCCGACAATCAACCTTCGGTACAAATAGTTGTGCACCAAGGTGAACGCCCTATGGCAAGAGATAATCGTAAACTTGGCGAATTTAATTTAGACGGAATACCTCCTGCACCGCGCGGTGTGCCGCAAGTTGAAGTTACTTTTGATATTGATGCAAACGGCATATTAAATGTAAGTGCAAAAGATAAAGCAACAGGCAAATCTCACAATATACGTATTGAAGCTAAATCAGGCTTAACGCAAGAAGAGATAGATAAAATGAAACGTGAGGCTGAAGTTAATGCTGAAGCAGATAAAAAAGCAAAAGAGGAAATTGAAAAAGTAAATCAAGCAGATAGTATGATTTTTCAGTCTGAAAAACAACTCAAAGAGTTTGGTGATAAAATCCCGGCCGAAAAAAAATCAACTATCGAATCTGCTTTAAGTGAGTTGAAAAACGCTCATGCTTCAAGAGATTTAGCTAAAATAGATACCGCTTTAAAAACCATTAACGACGCGTGGAATGCAGCAAGCCAAGACATGTACGCTGCACAACAGCAACAACAAAATGCAGGGCAGCAAAACACGCAAGCAGCTAATGGAGAAAATAAACAAGGTGAAAATGTTACCGATGTTGATTTTGAAGAAGTAAAGTAAAATATATTTATTGGTTTTTTAAAAAGAGGGTAGATTTTTTCTACCCTCTTTTTTTATTAGGTAAGTCATTCACGTTAATAAGGCAAATACCTTTTGGTGCGCACATTCATTGAAAAAAAGAGTCAAAAGAAATTGGTGTTTTGATGTGTTTATGCTTATTTGCAAATTGATTGAAGCAACAGAGTAATATCAAGCGCGAATATATTGTAGCTCAATCTACTCGTTCTTTTTCGCTTTTTGCTTCTTTAAAAAATATTTCTGTAGCCCTTGCTACGCAAAGATTTTTTTCATCGCCTCAACAAAAAATAATTTCGCATCTTTAGAAAAAAAATATCTGCACTTAGTATAATTGAAAAATATTTAGAGCTAGATGGATTTTTTAGCAATCAACTTATTTGAAAAAAAGTGTTGGTGTGCTATGTAAAAAACATTAATTTTGAAATTTAAATTTTGATATGATAAAATCATTAGTTACTGGCGGGGCAGGGTTTATAGGCGCTCACTTAACAAATGAATTGATTAAAGAGGGACATCAAGTTGTTGTGTTAGATGATCTTAGTGGAGGTTTTGAAGAAAATGTAAATCCTCAAGCTACTTTTATAAAGGGTTCTATTACTGACCATCAATTATTAGAAAAAATATTTAATCAATATAAATTTGATTATGTTTATCATTTGGCTGCTTACGCAGCAGAAGGGCTTAGTCATTTTATTAAGCGATTTAATTATAACAATAATCTTATAGGTAGTGTTAATTTAATTAATGAAAGCGTTAAACATAAAGTAAAATGTTTTGTGTTTACATCTTCCATTGCGGTATATGGAACACTTCCTCCTCCAATGCAAGAAAATATGAATCCGGCACCGGAAGATCCTTATGGCATTGCAAAATATGCAGTGGAACAAGAGTTAAAAGTAACACATGAAATGTTTGGATTAAACTATGTTATTTTTAGACCTCATAATGTATATGGAGAGTACCAAAATTTAGGAGATAGGTACAGAAATGTAGTCGGTATTTTTATGAATCAATTAATGCAAGGGAAATCATTAACTATTTTTGGAGATGGCTCTCAAACTCGTGCCTTTAGTTACATTGGCGATGTTGCACCGTATATTGCTAAATCAGTTGAAATTTCAAAAGCATATAATCAGATTTTTAATATTGGTGCCGATCAAAACTACACTGTTAAAGATTTGGCAACAAGTGTTATGAATTCTATAGGGCTAAAAGGAGAAATAAGATATTTAGATGCAAGACAAGAAACACTTCATGCTTATGCTTCTCACCAAAAGGCAAAAGAAGTATTTAGTATTACATCTTCAACTTCATTAAATGAAGGATTAAAAAGAATGGCAGATTGGGCAAAGAAAACAGGCATTAAAAAAAGTAAAAAATTTGAAGGGATTGAAATAACAGAAAAACTCCCACCACTATGGTTAGAAAATATTGAGTAATGCCTAACATTTTATTCATAGCATCTCACAGACCCGGGCGTTCTCCTAGTCAACGATTTAGATTTGAACAGTATCTCAAATGGTTAACCGAAAATGGTTACACGTATCATTTCTCATATACGATTTCAGAGAATGACGATAAATCTTTTTATCAAAAAGGAAAATTATTTAAGAAAATTATAATTATTCTAAAAACAATATTAATTAGAATAAAAGATTGGTTTTCATATAATCAATATGATATTGTGTTTGTACAACGAGAAGCCTTATTAATAGGTTCAACATTTTTTGAAAGAAAAATAAAAAAAAGTAAAGCCAAATTAATATTTGATTTTGATGATTCTATTTGGTTGATGAATGTTTCCGATGGTAATAAGAAATTTAAATGGCTTAAGAACCCAGAAAAAACATCTAAAATAATTGAAACTTCAGATTTAATATTTGCTGGAAATCAATACCTCGCAGATTATTCTAAAACATTTAATAAAAATGTAATAATTATTCCAACAACTATCGACACTTCTGTTTATGTTCCTTTTAAAGCGCAGAAAGCAGATAACATTATTACAATTGGTTGGAGTGGCAGCATTACAACAATACAACATTTTGAATTTGCACTTGATTTTTTAAAAGAAATCAAAAAAAAATATGGAGCTAAAATAAATATAACAGTTGTAGGGGATAAAAATTATGTAAATGACGAGCTTGATATCAAAGGCTTACCATGGGTTTCAGAAAAAGAAATAGAAGTTCTAAATACCTTTGATATTGGAATTATGCCTTTACCGGATGATTTATGGGCAAAAGGAAAATGTGGACTAAAGGGATTACAATATATGTCGCTAGAAATTCCTACAATTATGTCGCCAGTTGGCGTAAATACCGAAATTATTAAACATGGAGAAAATGGCTTTTTGGCTACTACTATCGAAGAATGGGTAAAATATATTTCTTATTTAATAGATAATCCGGAAGAAAGAATTAAAATAGGGAAATCTGCTAGAAAAATAGTTGTCGAAAAATATTCGATGGAGGCAAATAAACAAAAATACCTTGATGCTTTTAACTCTCTAATAAAACCCTAAGTTTAATACATAAAACTATATTTTTTTTACATAAAAAAACGTTTTTAGCTATAATACCAAGTAAAACAGAGCGAGAAAAAATTCCTTATAATTTTCATATAAAAAATCGAAACCATAAAAAGTACAGGCTTATTACTTTGTGCAATGTATTTGGCACAACTAAAAGCAAATCAATAAAAATAATACTAAATTTGTCATTAAGAGGAAGGGTTAATCTCAAAAACAACAAGTTGAGCTAAATTCTTTTTCATATTTTTAAATTTAAAACATTTTACTTTACCACATGATTGCAAAAATTAAACGTACAAAATTCTCACATATTAAATCAATCTACACATTTGCTATATTAATTTTTCTATTTACTATTTCGTGTACGCCAGAAGCTCCAAAGCCAGAAGATAGAAAAGAAAAAGTAACTACCGAAACTGAAACTAAAGCGCCTTTAATTCCATTTACTATTTTAAAAGCTATTCCACACGATTCAACTTCTTTTACCGAAGGACTTTTATTTCATAATGGTAAATTGTTTGAAAGCACCGGTGCTGCTGAAAATTATCCGCAAACGCGTTCTTTATTTGGAATTGTAAATGAAACTACAGGGAAAATTGAAGTTAAAGCAGAACTTGATAAAGTAAAATATTTTGGCGAAGGCATATCTATTTTAAACAATAAAATTTTCCAACTTACCTATAAAAATCAAATTGGCTTTATTTATGATGCAACAACATTTAAGCCCATGGGGCAGTTTGGTTATTTTAGTAAAGAGGGCTGGGGTATGACAACCGATGGAAAAAACTTAATTATGAGCGATGGCACCAATGTTTTAACCTATTTAAATCCAACAAATTTTCAAATTACTAAAACACTAGCGGTTAGTGAGAATAATTATGCCGTTGATTATTTAAACGAACTAGAATATATCAAAGGGTACATATACGCTAATGTTTATATGACAAATTCAATTGTTAAAATAGATCCTTCAAATGGCAATATTGTTGGAAGACTCGAAATTACCAATTTATTTGAAGGTGCCCGAAAGCGCTATGCCCAATCAATTGAAACAAATGGTATAGCCTACGACTCATTAAACGACAGAGTTTTAGTTACCGGTAAATTATGGCCTATTTTGTATGAAATAAAATTTCAAAAATAATTGCTGCAACGTGTAACATATAAAAATGCTTCTATAGCCTATAATGTAATTGGCAAAGGGCGGGTTGTAGTTTTTTTACATGGCTTTTTGGGCTCAATGCAAATTTGGGAACAAGTAGCGCAAAACATTGCTAAGTCATATAAAGTTATAACTATTGATTTACCCGGCCATGGAAAAAGCGATTGTATTGGATACGCACATAGTATGGAATTAATGGCAAACTGTGTAAAAGCAGTTTTAGATACATTAAAATTAAAGCGCGTGGCAATTATTGGCCATAGTATGGGAGGCTATGTTACTTTAGCCTTTGCCGATTTATTCCCGGATTATATTCGCGGGTTTTGTTTATTTCATAGTACGGCATACCCCGATTCGGAAGAAAAAAAAGAAGATAGGTTGCGTGCAATTAAATTAGTGAAACAAAATAAAAACATTTTTACTAAAAACCATATTCAAAATTTATTTGCAGAAAAAAATTTAAAATATTTAAAAAATGAAATTTTATTTGCCACATCTATTGCTAAGCAAACCTCACAAATGGGTATAATTGCAGCATTACACGGCATGAGAGATCGCCCCAATCGAGATATTATTTTAGGAGTAGTTGATTACCCGATAATGATGGTAATTGGCGAGTATGACAATATATTAAATAAAGAACAATTGCTTGAGCAATATAAATATATACGAAACAAACAATTACTCTATTTAGAACACGACGGCCATTTTGGATTTTTAGAATCACCAAAAATAAGTTATAAAGAACTTCGTAAATTTTTACGCAAATGCTTTTCAAAAATTATAGATTAATTATGATGAAAATATCAACACTTCTTTTTTTACTCCCTTTTGTTTTTAAATCGGCAGTTAATAATGATAGCGCATGGGTTTATCAAAACTACACAAAAAAAGAAATTCAAATTGAAATGCGAGATGGAAAAAAGCTTTTTACAAGCATATATACACCTGTTTCAAACTCTGAAAAACACCCTATATTATTAATGCGTACGCCATACTCTTGCGCACCTTACGGTGAAAAAAATTTTTCTACTCGTTTATACAAAACCTATTGGATAAATTATTTAAAGCTAGGCTATATTTTAGTAATACAAGATGTAAGAGGCTGTTATATGAGTGAAGGTAATTTTGTTGATGTTCGACCATACAATCAAAACAAAAAAAATAAAACTGATATTGACGAGGCAAGTGATTCGTACGACACAATTGATTGGCTAATAAAACACACTCAAAATAATAATGGTAATGTTGGGGTATTTGGAATTTCCTATCCCGGATTTTATAGTACCATGGCTGCATTAAGTAATCATCCTGCCTTAAAAGCGGTTAGTCCGCAAGCCCCCGTAACCGACTGGTTTATTGGCGACGATTTTCACCATAACGGCGCCTTTGCTTTAATGGACGGCTTTAATTTTTATTATTCTTTTGGTAAAAATAGGCCTAAACCTACAACCGAACAAGCTCCTTTTTTTAACTACAACAGTTCTGATAATTACAACTTTTTTTTAAATATTGGTGCCCTCAACAACTATAAAAAGTATATGGGCGATAGCATTAAGTTTTGGAACGAATTAATGGAACACCCAAATTATGATAGCTGGTGGAAAGAGCGAAACGCGAGGCAGGCTTGTAAAAATATTAAACCTGCTATTTTAGTAGTTGGAGGTTTGTTTGATGCAGAAGATTGCTTTGGCGCCTGGAATTTATATAAAGCCATTGAAAAACAATCTACAAAAACAACTAATAAAATAGTAATGGGGCCTTGGTATCATGGTGGCTGGAGCCGCTCTAACGGCAGCTATTTAGGCAATGTACGCTTTGGCTCTGAAACTTCAAAATTTTACCAAAATACTATTGAAATTCCATTTTTTAATACGTATTTAAAGTCGAAAATTGTAACTGATAGTTTTGCAGAAGCAACTGTATTTTTTAGTGGGGAAAATAAATGGAGAAAATTTTTGCAATGGCCACCTAAAAGAGCAAGTAATTTTGAATTGTACTTAAGTGGCAATTCAAAACTAAGCACAATTAAAAGTAATGAAAAAGATTTGTTTAGTAAATATGTTAGTAATCCCAATAAGCCGGTCCCTTATACAGAAGATGTACACTTACATCGCACAAGAGAATACATGACTGATGACCAACGTTTTGCTTCAAGAAGAAGTGATGTATTGTGCTTTTCAACAGGCATATTAGATACCGATATAATAATAGCAGGCCCTGTAATTGCAGATTTGAAGGTAAGTTTAAGCACAAGCGATGCTGATTTTGTTGTGAAAATAATTGATGTTTTTCCAGATGATTTTAAATACGATATTAATTATTGTTGCGATGGCTATAACTTAAAAACAGAAATGGGAGGATATCAAATGCTAGTGCGTGGCGAAATAATAAGAGGCAGGTACAGAAATAGTTTTGAAACACCACAAGCCTTTACACCTTCGCAAATCGAAACTGTAAAATATGAACTCCCCGATATTGCACATACTTTTAAAAAAGGGCATAAAATTATGATTCAAATTCAAAGCACATGGTTTCCATTGTTTGACAGAAATCCCCAACAATTTATAGATATTTACAAATGTAATGACAGCGATTTTATTGACAGCGAAATTAAAGTATATCACAATGATGTTTACGCCTCTAAAATTGTTTTTCCAGTTATTAAAAGCGATTAAAGCATGTGGGAAGACATTACAATTAGCTTAATTGCATTAATCGCTTGCGCTTATTTGCTTAGAAAATTCTTTTTAAAAAAGAAAAAAAACAATTGTGATAATTGTGGGCATTAACATTATTATTTACTTATTCTTTTAAAAGGCCTCCACGAATAAAATAGTTTTAAACCAGCGCAATTGCCGTTATTAATAAATGAATGAGAATAATGTTGGTTATTTACAGTATAATTTACGTTTGATGTTGCAATGGTGCCTATACCAGCATTAAAAAACAAAGCTGCTGAAAAAATACTGCCTTTTTTAAACTGCTTTTCTTTTCCAAACATAAAATGTAAATTCACATTACTGCCGGTGTTACTTGATATTGACGCATTAATATAAGGCATTTCATTTTGCGTATATAGTGTTTTAGAAAAATTATTTTTACCATAATAAACGTTAACTATTCCGGCACCAACAAACCATTTCCAGTTTTTACAATTTGGATTAAATTTATATAAAACTAAAAAAGGCACTTCTGTAACAAGCATTGATATGTTTATTTTTGTATATCGTTTACTAGGGTCAAAATTTAGAAAAGAGTAATTTTCAGCAATACTATAATTAAAGCCAATACTTTTAAAATTAAGTCCGGCAATAAATGCCCAGTGCTTATTATGGTCGTATCTAAACGTAAAACCAAATGATGTAGATGCAAATGGGTTTTGCGAAAAAACAGCAGGCGCGTTTGACATACCTCCATTAAAAGTTGAATTATTTAATTGTTCACTCCATTGAAGACCAAATCGCCATTCGCCTGATTTTTCAAAATTTTCAGCTATTTGAGAGGTTATTCTGTTGCTAAAAAACAATAATAGAATAAAAGCATAAGTATTTTTTTTCATACATGTTTAATTTTTGTTTTTGATATTTTTTCTATGACGCAAATTTTATCTAAAAAAATTAAGCTATAATCAATAATCTAAGGTATAAAAAAAACAATTTGAATTTGTTAATTTTTCATTTAACACTAATAAAAATACTTGATTTACTATATCTGTTATATTAAATAAGCTTAGGCTTATTAGTTGTATTCGCAAGCGCTTTATCCAATTATACGAGCAATAATTGCTGTACTCAAAAAACAGAATGCTTGCAATTTACTTTAGTAATGTTTTCTAAAAAGCTTTTACGGTTGTAAATTATTAAAGTTTCAGTAAGTAATCATTTTTTATAAACGCTTAAATAACCTGTAAACAAAGGGTTTTGTGTTTATTTCTTGGGCATTTGTCTATCACTAAATCGTTATTTAGCTATATACATTTTGTATTTATAACCTTATTGCATAATAAGCGTAATAATTTAAAACAGTAATTATTATGAAAACAATACAAATTTTTAAAACTCGCAGTTATGAAAACAACACATTTACTAATCGTCGGATTGGCTGCTGCTATAGGAATTGCAGCGCATGCGCAATCAAACTTAACGCAAGAAAACTTACAAACACAGCCATTTAATTCTTCTTTTTGGAATGCTTATGCTAACAAATTACAATTAAACCTTAAAGAAAAACAAGAGTTTCTCTCATCTCAAAAGTTAGCAGCCCTATCAGGAAATAAAGGCATTCAAAACCCAATTCAAAAGGTAATTTATAATCCAAAAAATACAGCCTCATCATCAGTGGGGTGTAATAATATTGATTTTGAAAACGGGAATTTTAATGGATGGATCCCAAGTAGTGGGTATCATCCTTTATTTAATCCATTAGGCTGTTGTCCAACGTCGGGCGGTCAACAAACTATTATGTCTGGCACCACTAGCGATCCCTTTGGCGGATTTCCGGTTGTTTGTCCGGGCGGAAATTTTTCTTTACGTTTGGGTAGCAGTCAAATAGGAGGGCATGCAGATAGAATTCAACAAACTTTTTTTGTTACACCCTTAAATGCTAATTTTACTTACAAATATGCGGTTGTACTTGAAGATCCAGGCCATCCTGCAAATGCCCAGCCCTCTTTTCAAGTTCAAATGCTCGATAGTTTAGGAAATCAAATACCTTGTACTTATTATAATGTATCTGCGGGGCAAAATATTCCTGGATTTCAAAACTCAACAGCACAAGCCGGAGTAATTTACAAACCATGGACAAGCGTTGTGGTTGATTTAACCTCTTACATAGGGCAAAATGTTACCATACAATTTACGGCATACGATTGTGGTTACGGCGGGCATTTTGGATATGCATACATTGATGGCAACTGCGCCGCATTTACAAGTGGCAGCCAAAGCAGCGTTTGTGTTGGTGCATCAACTTCATTTTGTGCTCCTGCTGGTTTTGGGGCTTATGTTTGGAATGGCCCCGGCACAAGCAATTTAAATAGCCAATGTATTAACGTAACTTCAGCAGGAGTTTACACTTGCCAAACAGTATTAGTAACAGGTTGTCAAGGCCCTGCGTTTACATATACGCTTATTAATTATCCTTTGCCTATTGTATCTTTTACACAAAACAGTGCCAATGCTTGTTCGCTGCAATATAACTTTGTAAATACTTCTACCATAAATGCTGGGTCCATATCTTCTTATACATGGAGTTTTGGCAATAACCAAAATTTAAACACTACTAATGCCTCGCATAGTTACACACAAAGTGGTATTTATACAGTTACATTAACTGGCACTTCTAATTTTGGTTGCATTAATGCAACTATAAATACATTTACAATTTCCCCCACTCCGGTTGCAAATTTTTCTACTCAAAGTGTATGTCAAAACAATACATCAAATTTTACTGACTTAAGCCTCGGGTCAATATCTTCATATACATGGAATTTTTCAAACTTAAGCTCATCAAATATTAGCTCGCCATCATTTTTATTTCCAAGCAGTGGTAGTTTTAACGTTATACTTGGGGTAACAAGCAACATGGGTTGTACATCAACAACTAATGCAGTTGTGGTGGTTTACCCTTTGCCCACATTATCAATTTCAGCTGCAAATAACTGTTTAGGGATTCCTACGCAGTTTAATAACAGCAGCTCTATAGCAAGTGGTAGTATTGTAAATTGGATTTGGAATTTTACAGGAAATCTTGCCCCTCAATCAAACGCTCAAAATCCATCATATACATACACTTTGCCAGGTACGTATAGCATAGCATTACAAGGCATTTCTAATTTTAATTGTATTAGCAGTACTACTTTAAATGTTCAAGTTTATGCTTTGCCAAATGCGTTATTTGCTTTAAATAATACTTGTTTTGGAACAGTAAGCTCATTCACAAACCAAAGTGCAATTGCAGCAGGTAGTAGTATTAATTCATATAACTGGAATTTTAATAATGTGGCAAATTCAACACAGGTAAACCCAAGTTATCAATTCCAAAACCCAGGCGTGTATAATGTGAATTTGACTGTTACTTCAAATTTTGGATGTAACAGTACGGTTTCTCATTCACTTGTAATTTATAATTTGCCAAATACAAACTTTAGCAATAATACAGCTTGCTTTAATCAAGCAACGCAGTTTAATAACTCAACGGTAATTAGTGGCGGCACAATTATTAAATGGCGCTGGGATTATAATAACGATGGAATATGGGACGATACGCTAAGCGCTAACCCTTCGTATATATATCCAAACTATGGAAATTATACCTGTAAGTTGCAAAGTATTAGCAATAATAATTGCAGCTCGTTTAAATTAAATCCGGTGCTCATTCATAATAATCCAATTGCTAAATTTTATACTAGCTCCACCTGTTTAGGAGACGTTACTTCTTTTTCAAACACGTCTATTTCTAATGATGGTTTAATAACATCTACTCAGTGGGATTTTTATGGCAGTGGCAACATTAACAATATTTCCTACAATGCAAGCAATACATATAGTAATTACGGTGTATTTCCCGTAAAACTTGAAGTTCAAACACAATATGGATGTACAAATACATTTGTAAAACCGGTTTATGTAAATCCTAAACCATTGGCAAACTTTATTACTAATAATGCTCAAGGTTGCCCTAATTTATGTGTTAGCTTTACAAATAGTTCAACAATACCTAAAGGACAAATTGTAACTACACAATGGATGTTTGGCGATGGCACACAACCTTCGTACCAACAAAATCCGATGCATTGTTATGGTACCGGTACATATAATGTTACATTAAAATTAGTAAGCGACAGCGCCTGTATTACAACACTGAGCAAACCTAATTTCATTAATGTTTATCCTTTACCAATAGCAAACTTTATTGTTTCGCCGGAAGAGGTTGATGAAGATTTACCTAGCATTGAGGTTAGCTCAACTGCGCAGGGTGCAGCAACAACAAGCTATTACATAACAGATGGAAGCTCGTACAATACTCCAAATTTTACTGCACTTATTAATCCTTCAGGAAATACGGCTCCGGCAATATTTCAAGTGGTAAAAAATCAATATGGTTGTTCTGATACTGCCAGTCAAATTATTAAATTTAAACCTACCTTTGTTATATATATACCAAATACATTTACTCCAAATGGCGATGGTGTTAATGATAGTTTTTTTGCAAAAGGGGTAGGGATAGAGAAATTTAATATTAAAATATACGATCGTTGGGGACACCTTATTTTTGAGGGAAATTCAATTGACGATTATTGGGATGGTAAAGCAAAAAATAGTGATGAGGTAATTAAAGAAGATGTATACACTTGGAAGGTTGAGGTAGTAGATGTTTTTAAAAAATTTCATGATTTAACGGGACATGTAAGTGTGATAAAGTAGAATGCATTAAAAAAGCGTGTAAAACTTTACACGCTTTTTAATTTTGTACTCTTGCAAAATAATAATATTACATTAGGGTGTTACTAGCGGTAATAGAATTGTCTTGGCCTTTAGGTTGTTCGTTTTCGTTTTTTTCAAACGGACGTTTTCCAAAAATATCTTCTAAATCTTCTTTAAAAATAACTTCTTTTTCAAGTAATTTATTTGCTAAAACGGTAAGTTTTTCTTTGTTTGAAATTAGTATTTGCTTTGTTTTAGCGTAAGCAATATCAATCATTTTTTTAACCTCTTCGTCAATAGTTTTAGCTGTTTGTTCGCTGTATGGTTTGCTAAAACTGTATTCGCTTTGTCCGCTACTGTCATAATAGCTTATGTTGCCAATTTTATCATTTAAACCATAGTAAACAATGCTTGCATAAGCTTGTTTGGTAATTTTTTCTAAATCGCTTAGTGCACCGGTACTAACTTTCCCAAAAATAATTTCTTCTGAAGCTCTCCCGCCAAGGGCAGCACACATTTCGTCCATAATTTGATCAGGGGTTGTAATTTGTCGCTCTTCCGGTAAATACCAAGCAGCCCCAAGACTTCTTCCTCGCGGTACAATAGTAACTTTAATTAATGGGCTGGCGTGTTCAAGCATCCAACTTACTGTAGCATGACCTGCTTCATGAAAGGCAATTACTCGTTTTTCATGTTGGGTAATAATTTTATTTTTCTTTTCTAAACCGGCTATAATTCTATCTACTGCATCTAAAAAATCTTGTTTTGTAACTTGTTTTTTATTGGAGCGGGCGGCTATTAAGGCAGCTTCGTTACAAATATTGGCAATATCGGCCCCACTAAAACCGGGTGTTTGTCGTGCTAAAAATTCAATTTCAACACTTGCATCTATTTTAATTTTCTTTAAATGAACTTGAAAAATTTCTTTACGTTCATTTAGGTCGGGCATGTCAACATAAATTTGACGATCGAACCTGCCGGCACGTAATAAAGCTCTGTCTAAGATGTCTGCGCGATTGGTTGCCGCTAAAATAATTACGCCGCTGTTTGTACCAAATCCGTCCATTTCTGTTAATAATTGGTTTAGTGTATTTTCACGTTCGTCATTGCCTCCGGTAGCCATATTTTTTCCTCTAGCTCTACCAATAGCATCAATCTCATCTATAAAAATAATGCTTGGCGATTTTTCTTTAGCTTGTCGGAATAAATCGCGTACACGACTTGCGCCAACGCCTACAAACATTTCAACAAAATCGCTACCGCTTAAACTAAAAAAGGGCACTTTTGCTTCGCCTGCCACAGCTTTGGCTAGCAAGGTTTTTCCTGTACCCGGAGGACCTACCAATAAAGCGCCTTTTGGAATTTTTGCACCTAAGTCAGTATATTTTTTTGGGTTTTTTAAGAAGTCAACTATTTCCATTACTTCCAGTTTTGCGCCATCTAAGCCTGCTACATCGTTAAATGTTACGTTTACTTGTGTATCTTTATCAAACAAGGTTGCTCTTGATTTTCCAATATTGAAAATTCCACCAGGACCACCACCACTTGGGCCGCCGCCCATTCTGCGCATCATTACAACAAAAATTACTACCATTAAAATTATTGGCAACCACCATGTAAGCATATCGCCTATGCTAGTTTCATCAACGCTTCTTGGTATTACCCTACGTTCTTTGGGAATATTGGATTGCTCTTGAACTTTGTCAACCATATTTACAAAATAGTCATTTGAAATATTGTTAACAATAAAATGAGGTCCCGTATATCCCTTTGGAAATAAGGATTTTCCGTTGTGTTTGTTTTTATATCTATCGCAAACAAAAGCGCTATCAGGGTTAATTGTAATGCGTGCCGTGGTTTGTTTTACAATTGCAATGTCAATTACATCGCCCTTAGCAAGTATGTCGTAAAAAAACTGGCTTTGCGTTTTTTCAACTAATTTGCCATTAAACGAGTTGCCAAAAAAGATGATAAACATGAGCACGCCTATTACTACGGCGTATATCCAATAGAAATTATTACCGTTATTTTTATTGCCGCCAAATGGATTGTTAGGTTTTCCAAATTTCTCTTTCATTCGCTCAAATTGTTTTTTGCGTTCTTCTTCCGAGGAGTTTTGTGTATTATTGTTTTGAGTTTCGTTACTCATATTAGGTTTAGTATTAGTTAATGATTTCGATTTGGGCATCGCCCCACATGCCTTCGATGTTATAAAATTCGCGTGTTTCGCGTAAAAAAACGTGGGCTACTATATTTATGTAGTCAATTAAAATCCACTCGCTGTTTTGGTGTCCTTCAAAATGATAAGGTTTTTCGGTAGTTAGTTTTTCAACAGTATCAACTACGCTGTCAAATATTGAGCTAACGTGCGTTTTGCTGTCAGCATCGCAAATTATGTAATAATCGCTTACACGATTTTCAATAGCAGCTAAGTTTAAAACAGTAATGTTTTTAGCTTTTTTATCTTGCATTCCTTCAATTACAGCATCTAGTAATGATTTAATTTCTTTATTAGACGAGTGTTTTTTAGGGCGACTTTTAATTTTGGGTGATTTCTTTTTTTCGCTGTTAGCAATTAAATTAGCAGCCCTAAATTCACGCTCTTTATCGCTTATTTTTGATTTTACTGTTTTTTTAATTGTTTTTTTTACAGGCTTTTTTTTACTTGAACTTGCCTTTTTTGCAGAAACTTTTTTAACTGCTTTTTTAATTACTGCCTTTTTAACCATTACATTTTATAAATTTACGAGCCAAACAACAAAATTAAACTTTTTAGCCAAATGCAAGTACTTTTTATTGGTGTTGAACGTATATTTTTAGATGAAGTGGATAGCACCAATTCGTATGCCAATAGCTTGTTAAGTAACGTTAATCTATCTGAAGGCTTGTTAGTTTATACTACAAATCAAACAAAAGGCAAGGGACAAAGAGGAAGTGAATGGTTAGCTGAAAAAGGCTCTGCGCTTGCATTTACAGTGGTATTAAAGCCAATTAAGTTAGACACAAAAAAACATTTTTTTTTATATATAATTTCTGCTTTAGCCTGTTATGACTTAATGACTGATGTTTTAAATAATAGCCAAATTGACATTAAAATAAAATGGCCAAACGACATATTGCTTAATTCGAAAAAAGTAGCCGGAATTTTAATTGAAAATTCGCTACAAAACGGCATCTTAAAATCATCGCTTATTGGAGTTGGCATTAATGTAAGCCAAGGTAAGTTTTTAAATTTACCAAATGCCACGTCAATTAAAATAGAGACAAAAGTTGAAACTGATATTACTAATATACTTGATAAATTTTGTAAATATTTAGAGGCATATTATTTAAAACTTAATCAAAATGCTTTTCAATATTTGATAGACTTATATACTTTAAAATTGTATAAATTACAAGAGTTTACAAACTTTGAAATAAATGGTTGCGTTAAACGTTTAAAGGTAAATGGTATTTCGAGTACCGGGTTAATTTGTTTGGAAAACGAGAGCAAACAAATGTTTAATTACGATATTAAAGAAATTAAGTGGGTAGATTTAAATAAAAGCGCAGATTAAATTTTCTTTAAAGGTTTAATATTTATGCAAAAAACTGCAAAATATAAAAAAGGCATTACCAAGCTCCGATATCTTACAATGGCGCCTGTATTTGGGGCTGTGGCACCAATAAATATGCAAAAAACTAAAACGCTCACCATAAAATAAGTGATAATTAATCGCTTATTATTATTGGCTGAAAATCCTATAATTAAAAGTGTAATACATATTATTGTTGCAACATTTTCTAATACAACAGCAAGTTGCATTGGGTTAAATGAGCTAGGCATAATCGGGTAGAATAAGCTATACTTAATTGCTTGAAAGAGTAATGAAAATCCTTTGTTTGACATTTTAATATTAGATCCATTCTTTTTTATTATGTATTGGATTTTGTAATTTGACGTAGTATCAGTGTTTGAATTGCAGTACAATGTATCGTTAAGATTAGTTAGCATCCAATACATATAAGGCACATTTTTTTTTATCGAATAAAATTTACTTGCATTTAATTTAATTTGAGTGCTATCATATTTTAATCGAATAAATTTTGTGTCGTTTATTAAAAAAATACCTCCCTCCGCAGCTCCATAAAACACATGCTGTTGGTTTATAACCGATTGGTATAGAGATTTGTTTTTAAGCAAACTATAAACAATATTTCCAAAGATAAAAAACGGGATTATGGTAAATATAAACAACAACCACGAGTACTTGTTCTTAATTTTTATATCGTAAAATTTATACAACACGTAAAAACAATACATGGTAAGCGTGTAATAGGGCTTTATGAAAAAAGATAGGTAGCATAAAAAGATAATGGTAATTATATTTAATACGATTTGATTTTTTGTTTTGAATGAAGTATTAATAAGTTTGTTGGTTTGATACAATAATAATCCAATTACTAAAATTGCAATTGATTCTTTTGAAACAGATGCTGTATAAAGCCAAAGTGTTGGAAAAAGCATTACACAAAACAGCAACACAAATTTATGTTTATTAGTAGTAGTAGTTTCAAAGGTTTTAAATAATGCACTGATACCAATATAACTCATAAAGCAATTAAATAAAGCAGAGACTGAATAATTGTTAAAGATTATAAATTGTAATATTGAATTTAGCCTAATTACAGTTCTGTTATCGTAAAAAAAAGCATTTGCTACTTGCCCTTTATCCCAATTTGAGCTTTTTTCAATGTAGTGATTGTAAAACTCAGATCCCTCCGCATCATTTTGGAATCCAAATAATGCCTTTAAATAGCCACTAAAATTTATACTGGCATATTTTTTTAATTCAAGTGAGTCGTTAAAAAATTTACCTGAATCAAAATTGTTTATGCCTCCATAATATTTTTCATAAATAAAATAAAATATTGGAATTGCAATAATTTTTAGCCAAAATAAAATTAGCCACCATTTTTTTGTAACCGATGAGTTTGAAATTATACCAAAAACATTTGTGTAGTAAATGAGTGCAGAAAATACTATAACATAAAATGTAAAAAGCATTGTTGTGTTTGAATATTAATTATTTTTTAGCATGATTTAAATATTTTAAAAAATCATCTTTCTTTCTTCGTGATATTTCAATTTTTGAACCATCACTCATTATAGCATAGCCACTATCTTCTTTTAAAACCCTTATTACATGACTCGTATTAATTAAATGTTGGTGATGTACTCTAAAAAATTCGTTTTCGGGTAATAACTCTTCGTAATGTTTTAAGCTAAAGCTAACTAACAGCGTTCGGCTATCACTTAAATGAAATTTTGTATAGCTCCCATCGGCTGAGCAATGTATAATATCTTTTAAATTAATTACTTCGTAAGCATTGCCGGTGGGCAATGTTATTTTTTGAAAATTTTCATCGGAGCGTTTTAATTGTTGAATTAAAAAATTTATATTTTCAATTCCCTGTGCTGTATTTTTTTTCTGTAATATTTTATCTACTGCAGTTTTTAATTCATCAGCATCAATTGGCTTTAAAAGATAATCGCAAGCACTATATTTTATGGCTTTAATAGCGTGTTGGTCGCTAGCTGTTGCAAAAATTACTTCAAATTTATTGTTTGATGTTTTTTCTAATAAATCAAAACCGCTTCCATCGGGCATGCTTATGTCTAAAAAAACAAGCTCAGGATTTTCGTTTTTAATTAGATTAACTCCTTCGGTTACGTTTGTTGCTTGCCCAACAACTTGCAGCATAGGGCAATGCTTTGTAATAATAGACAGGAGTACTTCGCGGCTTTTTTGTTCATCTTCAATAATTATAGTTTTAATCATAATAATTTAATTTAGGGGAATAAATAATTCAACTTTTGTGCCAAGAGGTTTTTTATGCTCGTCTGTTAAGTCGTAAATTTTTACACTAAGTTGCGAATTTTTTGATTCGTTTAAAATTCTTAATCTATCTTCGGTTATTTTCATTCCAAACGATTTGTGGTTTTTTCCGGGAATAGTTCGTTTTATTTCCTTAGATTTTTCTCTGCCAATACCATTATCAACAATACTGCACACTAAAAATTTTTCTTTTATATAAATTTCAATAGTAAGCTTTCCTTTAATGTTATTAGGATTTATGCCGTGTAATATTGCATTTTCAACATAAGGTTGCATAATTAATGGGGGCATGATATCATAATCTGTATCAACGTTTTGGTGTATGTTAATTGTGTAATCAAATTTACCTTCAAATCGCATTTGTTCTAATTCTATGTAAAGTTTAAGGGCGTCAATATCTTCGTCAATTGTAACGGTGTTTTTATCACTATTATTTAAGATAGATCGAATAAGTTTTGCAAATTTATTTAAATATTTTGTAGCCTCATCGCCTTTATTATTGTAAATATAATGTTGTATAGAGTTTAATGAGTTAAACACAAAATGCGGATTCATTTGTGAGCGTAATGCTTTTAACTCCAATTTACTCATTTCAACTTTTTTTATAAACTCATCTTTTTGTCTTTTCTTAATTGATTTTATTCTAAGAAAAATAAACAAATAAACAGTGATTAAGATAATGCCGGTAATTATTAAAATAAACCACCAAGTAAAATAAATAGGAGGTTTTATAGTAAAGCTAAATTTAGTTTCTTCGTTTGACCAAATACCTAAGTCGTTACAGCTTATTACTTTAAACACATATTTTCCGGGTAAAAGATTTGTGTACTTACTGTAGTCTTCTTTACTTGGCGTACTCCATTCTTTTTCAAGTCCTTCGAGCATTTTTTTATACAAAACTTTATTTGGACTTGTTAAATTAATTGTGCGGTAATAAAATGAAATTGTGTTTAAGGCATACGGCAATTCGCTATTATTTTTTAATAATGTATCGCTGCTGTTTAATTTAATGTTTTGAATTAATGGATTGTTGTTCAAACTATTTTCAAATCTACTTTTAGGCTCGTGTTTAACAAGGCCGCTAACCGTGCCAAACCAAAGAGTTCCATACGAGTCTTCCCATATTCCGTTAGTGTTACATTCTACCCCTGCAAACCCGTCTTCTTTCCCATAATTTTTTACACTCCTTTTTTTACTATTAAATGGGCTTAGTGTAAGTCGATTGATGCCCTGATTTGTACCAATCCACAAATAATTTTTATTTTTACTTACCTCAATGGAATAAACTAAATCAGAATTTAAGCCATCTTCTTCTGTAATGTAACTATGCGTTTTTTTTTCTAAATCAATAATAAGCAGGCCATTTAAAGTGCAAGCAAATAAATTTCCATTATAAAATTTCGGAGAATAAACAAAATCCTCTTTAATGTTTAAAAGCTGATTAACACTAATTAATTTATCTTTTTTGAGTTGATATAACCCTTTTCCATAAGTGCCAACATATAACCCGTGGTTACTATCTTCACAAAACCCAATAAAAGAAACGTTTGTGCCAAGTGATTCGTAAAATTTTGTAGTAACTTTTGTTTTTGAAAAATCAATACTGCAAATACCATTACTGCCGCCTATCCAAACAAGTGCATTTTTATCTTTATAAATTGACTCGTAAGGGCCTTTAAAGCTAGGTGGTAAGCTAATTTTTTTAAATACTTTGTAATCATAACTCATTACGTCTTTATCTAAACCAAAAAGTAATTCCCCTTTTTTTAATTCAATGCCTGATCGGCAAGCATTAGTAGTTAAACCATCTTTAATTCCATAACGAATAAATAGATCGTTGTCATATTTATAAATACCGTTGTTTTCAGAGCATAACCACAATATACCTTTAGAATCTCTAAATATTTGATAAACAAAGGCATTGCCGGGGCCATTAACTTTATCGAAGGTAACAAAGGCATCATCGCGATATTTAAAAAGCGCAATATGAGTGCCAACCCATAGGTTTTGTTCGTTATCGTTTAATAAGCAAACAATAAAGTTCGAGTTATTATCATTATCAACATTGTAATATTTAAAAGTTGTACCGTTAAATTTTAAAAGACCACTTTGAGCGCCTACCCATAAGTTGTTTTTGAAAGCACGTAGCGATAAAATATTTTCATCAATGATACCATTTTCAATGTGATAAACAGTAACTTTATTACTGTCAATAAAACATAAACCATTAGATGTACCAACAGTTAATTGGTTTGAAAATTCAGTAATACAATTTATTTGATTAGACGGCAGTTTGTTTTTTGTAGTAATAAATTGCGTGCCATTGTTTTTAATTATAGCAATACCGTAATCGGTACCGGCGTACAACGTATTTTTAGAGTAATAAATACAATTTATTTTTTTAGATATTACGCTGGTTATAGTTGAATTTTCAATTTTATATAAGCCTTTTTGAGTGCCGACATATATTATATTTGGGTAAACAAATTTTAAGTAAGTTACTTTTAAACCACGAAGCGCTTTAAATTTTGACGCTGTAATTTTTTTATCCTGCAAAATATTAAGCCCTTTGTTTGTGGCTATGTAAATCAATCCATTTGCATCTTCGCAAATGGAGTTAACGTTATTGTCTAGTAAGCCATTTTTTTTACTGAAATTTTGAAATTTTAAACCATCAAATCTGCTTAAACCACCGTAGCCACCGCTCCATAAGTACCCTTTACTATCTTGAAAAAGGCATGAAACTTGAACGAAAGGGAGCCCATGTTCTGCCCCAAAACGCTCAAAATAATGCTGCTGCGCTTTAATATTAAGGGATAAAAGCACTAAAATAATGAGATAACTATTGCGCCTAAAAAGCATGTAAAATAATACTAACTTAAATAAACTATTTCAATATTTACACAGCTTTTTTAAATATGGTTAATTTTTGTGAATTTGTGGCTTAATTATATGGTTTTATGGCGTTAATGTGAAGTACTTTGTAAAAAGTAATTAACGCATTTCATTTAAATTATAAAGTCAAACACTTATATTTGATTAAATAATTTTATGCGTATTAAAACTTTTTTACTTAGTCTAATCATTTTTTTTGGAATAGCAGTTAAAGCTCAAAAAATCACTCAATTTTCAAACGACACAAATGAATTTATACGTGATTTAGGATTTTATTTTGTTGATAATTCAGTCAATAAAGAAAACGCCTCAACTTATATAAAAGCCTTTGAAAAACAATGGAACGAAAACATAATTGCGGGTTATTATAAAGAAATAAGTATAAAATCAGCGAACGAACTACTTGCTAAAAAATTTAAACCATACCCTTACTTTTATTCATACTTTAACACGTTAGTGACTGCAATTCAAAACAAATTACCTGCTGAAAATTTCGAAAATTGGCAAAACTGCGTAGATAAATTGTTAAAGGGAAAAAGTAATAAAGGTATTTCAGAATTTTTAGATATGAGCGAAAATATTTTTAAAAACAATATTTTTTATAAAACGCCCTCGTATGCTTATTATTCTTTACAATCAAATTATTTATTTGAATACGATTCTATTCCTAAAGTAGTATTTAAAAACATAACATTTATTGGTACAAATCCTCGCGGCGATAGTATTGCTATTGAAGAAACTAATGGTACTTATTACCCTTCAACAGGCCGCTTCATTGGCAAAGGAGGCAAAGTAAGTTGGGCGCGTTGCGGACTCGATGAAAATGTATTTGCTAAACTTAAAAACTATACCATTGACTGTAAATTAGGCAACTATGTTAGTGACAGCGCTACATTTTATGGTAAACAATATTTTGATAAACCAGAATTAGGAAGATTAACAGACAGAATCATCACTCAAAACAAAGAGCAAACTTATCCGCAATTTGATTCTTACAGTAAACGAATTGTTCGAAAAAATATATATCCTGATGTTGATTACGAAGGAGGCTTTGGCATGAGAGGTGCAACGTTTGTAGGTTCAGGTGCCGGAGATAATTTAGCTCGCATCGTTTTTAAAAGAAACAACAAGCGCTTTCTTGAAATAAGCGCAAGGGCCTTTGGTATGAGTAAAGATAAAATTGCGGCAAGCCCCGGAATTATTAAATTCTTTTTAGAAAAAGACTCTATTTTTCACCCGGGATTAGGCTTTACTTATCAAGTAGAAAAACGCTTAGTTACTATAATTAGAGGCGATGATGGCTTACAGAAAACACCTTTTTCAAATTCATTTCATAAAATGGACATGTTCTTTGAGCAAATAACCTGGCAAATAGACGAGCCAAAAATGGCGTTTAATTTTTTGCCAAATAATTTTCAAGGCGAAGCTTATTTTGAATCAAGCGATTTTTACAATTATGGTAGGATAGAAAATATAAAGCAAGGCGAAAAAATAAGCCCAATTACACGAATGGTAGATTATTACAATGCTAATAATAAAACCGAAAAATTTACAGTAGTTGATTTTGCAAAACACATAAAATACTTAGCTGTTGATTTACGGCCAATTATTTTTAAAATGGCAATTGCAGGTTTAATCTACTACGACCCCCAAACAGATGTAATTACAACACGGCAACGTTTGTTTGACTACTATGAAAACACAAAACATAAACATGATTACGATATTATAACGCTGCACTCTGTTTTATCAGGAAAAGACAATGCCACAGTTAATTTATTAAATTATGATATGACCGTAAAAGGCGTTAAAAGTGTTTTACTAAGCGATACCCAAAAAGTATTTATGTTTCCTAAAGGAGGAGAAATAATTGTAAAGAAAAACAGACAAATGAACTTTAGCGGCACAGTGTCTTCAGGTAAGTTTGAGTTTATTGGTAAAGATTATGTATTTGATTATGATATGTTTAAAATAAACATGAAAACTATCGACTCAATAAGAATTTTTGTAGAAGCATACGAACCCGATATTAACGGGAATCTTCCATTTAAAAAAGTTAGAACTTTAATTGAAAACGTAAATGGCGAATTGCGTATTGATGCACCAAAAAACAAAAGTGGTTGGGGTAGGGCACCTACTTTTCCTAGCTTTCAAAGCTTTAAAGAGAGCTATTCTTTTTACGATAAAAAAACAACCTTTAAAGGAGTGTATAATCGCGATAAATTTTATTTTAAACTCGACCCTTTCAGTATTGACAGTTTAGATAATTTTAGAAATGAAGGCTTACGCTTTGAAGGAACTTTTTCATCTGCCGGAATTTTTCCTTCGTTTAAAGAAACTCTAACACTCCAAAAAGATTATTCACTTGGTTTTATTAGACAAACCCCTCCGGGCGGCTTTGATGCTTACGGAGGAAAAGCAAAATTTAATAAAGAAATACGCTTAAGCGATAAAGGATTAAGAGGTGGTGGCGATTTAGATTTTAGCAGTAGCCACTCGGTTTTACCTGATTTAATTTTCTTTCCGGATAGTGCCAATGGCATAGCGAATACCTTTGATGTTAAAGAAGGTGACTCGCCCGAATTTCCTACTACCCATGGCGATACGGTTCGTTTACATTTTATGCCATACAAAGAAGTCTTGCAAGCTTTCGACCAGAAAAAACCTTTTATTTCCTATAAAGAAAAAGTTCAATTTAGGGGTCGTTTTGATTTAACTAATAAAGAACTTACAGGTAATGGAAAAGTTGATTTTGAGAAAGCAGACTTATCATCAGGTAAAATTTTATTTGTTAAACGCCGCTTTTTCGCTGATACTTCTAATTTTCATTTAAAAGCTTTTGAAGAAGAGGGTTTCACCTTTAGCACCGTTAATGTAAATGCTAAAATTGATTTTGATAAACGCGAAGGTGAGTTTATTACTAATGGTGAAGGCAGTTACGTTAAATTTGATAAAAATCAATACATCGCTTTTATGGATCGCTTTAAGTGGTATATGGATCAAGAAGATATTGAACTAGGCGATACTCAGAAAAAAATTGATGTAGATAAATCAGAAACCGGTTTAGATTTAGAAGGTCCAAAATTTATTAGTATCCACCCAAAGCAAGATTCGCTCATGTTTTTTGCACCCGGTGCAAAATACAACTTACGCAAATATATTATCAATTGTAAAAATGTACCATTTATTGATGTAGCCGATGCCCGTGTATATCCTCATAACGGCGATGTAACTATATTTAAAAATGCTGTGATGGATACTTTAAAAGAGTCTGATATAATGGCAAATACTGTTACAAAATATCATAATATTAGAAAAGCAACAACTAATATATTTGGCCGTAAATCATATTTAGCGAGTGGCGAGTATCAATATTTAGATGAAAATGACAAGCCCTATTTAATTAACTTAAAAACAATAAAACCAGATACAAGCGGTCAAACTATAAGTGAGGGCGAGATTCCGGAAAAAGAAAACTTTAAGTTTAATGATTATTTTAGCTTTGCCGGAAAGGTATATTTAAAAGCCACACAAAAATTTTTAACTTTTGATGGAGGAACTAAAATTGTTCACGCATGTAAACATATCGGAAAATCGTATTTGAAATTTACAGGCGAAATTAATCCTAAAGAAATTCAAATCCCTATTCCTGAAAAAGCAATTGACATGAATGGTGCTAATGTTGGTACCGGTTTGTTTTATAATTCAGATACCAATATGGTTTACTCAACATTTTTGTCCTTACAAGGCGCCAGAAGCAGTAAAGATATTATTGAAGCCAATGGAGTGCTCAGTTACGATAAAGAAAATCAATTATATGAAATTTCAAATAAAGAAAAACTAAATGAAATGAGTTTACCGGGAAATTATGTGAGCTTAAATACAAGTAATTGCGTTGTAACAACCGAAGGTCGCTATAATATTAGTAGCGATTTAGGACAAATAAAACTTACAAGTATTGGTAATGCAGTACACAGCACAATTAATGACAGTGTAAGTTTTAATTTGATGATGATATTTGATTTCTTTTTTGATAACAGCTTAACAAAAAAAATAGCAAAAGATTTTGAACTTTATCTTGGTAACTTAACGCCAACACCTTTTGAAGGCGAGTTACTTAATCACGGCATGATTGAATTGCTTGGCAAAGAACGCGGCGATCGCGCCTTATCAGAATTAAACTTAAACGGCGCTTACAAAAAATTTCCGGATGAGTTAGAAAAACCTTTGGTACTAAATAATGTAAAACTAAATTACAATCAAAAACTTAGCGCATATATATCCGAAGGGCCTATAGGAATTGGCAATATTGGCAAAACAGAACTCTTCAGATTTTTAACAGGTGTAGTGATGATAAAAAAATCAAAACGCTCAAATCAAGATCAATTAGATATTTACCTCGAAGCCGACCCAAATACATGGTATTACTTTACATTTAACAGAGGAACGCTTTTAGTTGAAACCAGCAACGCAACATTTAATAAAGAGTTACAAGAAATGAAAGGTAAAAACAAAAAACAAACGGTTGAAAAAGGGCCAAGCTTTAGGTACGATGGCACTAAAGGCAAAAAAGATGCGTTTTTAAGAAAATTAAAAATATCAGGAGCCTTTGGCGATAAAGATGAGAGTTCTAAAAAAGATGATGAGTGATGAAAACACAAATAACTAATTTGTTGCACGCAATACTAAAAAAATAGCAACAAGAGCTATCCAATTATAACGCTATACTAAATGATTTTATCCTAAGTGCAGAATATTGTTTTGAGCATAAAAAAAGCGATTAATAATAATCGCTTTTTTTTAAAGTAAACCTCTATTATTAGTGCGCTGCTAAATAAGAAGCAACACCTTTATGATCAGCTTTCATACCCTCTTTACCTTTTGACCAGTTTGCAGGGCATACTTCTCCGTTTTCTTCAAAAAACTGTAAAGCATCAACCATACGTACAGCTTCATCAACATTGCGACCCAAAGGTAAATCGTTAATTAATTGATGACGAACAACACCCTTTTTATCAATTAAATACAAGCCTCTAAATGCAATCATGGGGCCTGTTGCAATTAAATTATTATTTTCATCTACATCGTAATCTCCAAACAATGTACCATACGAAAGTGAAATTGTTTTAGTAGTATCGGCTACAATAGGGTAAGTTACACCCTTAATCCCACCTGATTTTTTATCCATTTGAAGCCAACCCCAGTGGCTTTCTTCTGTATCGGTACTACAGCCAACTACAGCACATCCTCTGCTTTCAAATTCCTTTAAACTTTCTTGAAAGGCGTGCAACTCAGTAGGACAAACGAATGTGAAATCTTTTGGGTAAAAGAAAAACACTACATACTTTTTATTTAAATATTGATCCAACGAGAAATCTGCAACAATTTCACCGCCATTAATAACAGCACCGGCTTTAAAGTGAGGTGCTTTTTTTCCAACTAAACTGCTCATAGTAATAAATTTTAATTTTTATCGTGCAAAGGTAGTTAATTACAAGCGAATATTAATGGTCATAAAACTTAAAGTAATGTATTAACAATTATTAATACCAGTACAAAATGTGTTTTACGCAAGCAGAGCTTAAACAAAAAGGCCTGTCTGCTTATTTAATATTCTGTCATTTTTTATAAGTATTAATTAGTATTTTTATAAAAAATTTAAATATGTTATCATCAAAAGTTAGTCAAGCCCTAAACAAACAAATTGAGTTAGAGGCATCATCATCGCAATACTATTTAGCAATGGCTAGTTGGGCAGAAACGCAAGGTTTAAATGGGGTATCTGCTTTTTTGTACCTTCATTCAGATGAAGAGAGAATGCACATGCTAAAATTAGTGAAGTTTGTAAATGAGCGTGGTGGGCATGGTGTAGTGCCAAGTTTAAAACAACCACCCGTAACATTTAAATCGGTTAAGTCAGTATTTGAAGAAATACTAAAACACGAAATAAAAGTAACTAACGAAATAAATGGCTTGGTGGATATAACTTTAAAAGAAAAAGATTATACTACACACAATTTTTTACAATGGTATGTTAGTGAGCAAATAGAAGAAGAAGCATTAGCACGACAAATAGTTGATAAATTAAAATTAATTGGCGATGATAAAAGCGGCTTGTATTTTTTTGATAGAGACATGACAAGTTTAGCAACTGCAGAGGCGGCTACTAATAAAGAAAAAAAGTAATTATTTATTAATTTTATCATCTGTTGATTTTTAGTAAAAAAAATCAACAGATGTTTTAGTTACCTTTAGCGTTGCTTTTTTACCTAAAATAATTGCCAAATTCTTATCAATGTGCCCTGCCGGAAAATTAAAGCAAACCGGGTAGTTGTACTCTTTAACAGATTCTAAAATTATTTCTTGTGCAGTTTTTCCAAATGGTATAGCGTTATCTTTCATGTCACTCATGCCGCCTACAATTAATCCTTTTAAATTTTTAAGTTTACCGCTGCGTTTTAACTGTAGCATCATTCTGTCAATATGGTATAATTGCTCGTCAATATCTTCAATAAATAAAATTTTGTGTTTTGTTTCTAAATCATCTTTACTACCACTTAAAGCATAAATAAGAGAAAGATTTCCGCCAACTACCTCTCCCTTACAAGCACCACTTATATTTAAAGATGATACGGGGATATTATATTTAATTGAAGTGTTGAATAAGCAATTTTTTAAACTATTGCTTGCAAATTTATTTTTACTAAACTGAAATGCCAATACGCCATGAATACAAGCAAAATTGTAGTGCAGTAAACGAGCATGTAATGCTGTTACATCACTGTAACCAACAAACCATTTAGGGTATTTTTTAAGCGCTTTAAAATCAACCAAATCAATAATACGTATTGTGCCATAGCCACCCCCGGCAACAATTACGGCTTTTGCAGTTTTATGATTAATGGCCCATTGCAAATCATTTGCTCGTTCTAAATCTGTTCCTGCAAATTGATGATGTGTTTTAAATAAGTTTTCTCCAAGCTCTACCTTTAAACCCCATTGTTTTAATATTGTAATAGAAGGTTCTATCGCCTCTTTATTTCTGGCCCTAGCTGTTGCAATAATTAAAACAGTATCTCCTTTATTTAAATATTTTGGTAAAATTTTTAACTCGTTTTTCATTATTTAAATAAGCAAGCAAATGTAATGTTTAATAGTGATTAATTAATATAGTTTTTATTGCGCGTAATATGTTTATTATATTTGTGGGCTGAATTTAGTAATGGTTATAAAAAATAATTTTGCTAAAACGTATCATAAAAGCAATAACGCATGTCGAAAAAATTTAAACGTACACTTATTACCGCAGCTTTGCCTTATGCCAATGGTCCGGTTCATATCGGTCATTTAGCGGGATGTTACCTCCCGGCTGATATTTATGCACGTTATTTACGAAGCAACGGTTGTGATGTTAAATTTATTTGTGGTAGCGATGAGCACGGGGTGCCTATTACTATCAAAGCAAAAAAGGAACATACAACACCCCAAGCTATTGTAGATAAATATCATGAATTAATGAAAAAAAGCTTTGCCGATTTTGGTATTTGTTTTGATATATACTCTCGCACTTCATCAAAAACGCATCACAGCACAGCTTCTGATTTTTTTAAAACATTATATAACAAAAAAGCTTTTACCGAGCAAGTTACTGAGCAGTATTATGATGAAGACGCAAAACAATTTTTGGCAGATCGTTATATCACAGGCACTTGTCCAAAATGTGCTAACCCCTCTGCATACGGCGACCAATGTGAGCGTTGCGGTACTTCATTAAATGCAACTGATTTAATAAATCCAAAATCAACCCTTAGCGGAAGCAAACCCGTTTTAAAGCAAACTAAAAATTGGTTTTTACCATTAGATAAACTTCAACCAAAAATTAAAGCTTACATTGATTCGCACCCTGAATGGAAATCAAACGTATTTGGGCAATGTAAAAGTTGGATTGAAAGTGGCGATGGTTTACAGCCAAGGGCTATGACGCGCGACCTTGATTGGGGCATACCGGTTCCGGTTGATGGCGCTAATGGAAAAGTATTGTATGTATGGTTTGATGCGCCAATTGGTTATATTAGCGCAACAAAAGAGCTTTTGCCCGACTCTTGGGAAAATTACTGGAAAAACAGTGATACTCGCTTAATTCATTTTATTGGGAAAGACAATATTGTATTTCATTGCATAATTTTCCCGGCAATGCTTATGGAACATGGTGATTATATTGTTGCTGATAATGTTCCTGCAAATGAGTTTTTAAACCTTGAAGGACAAAAAATATCTACCTCTCGTAACTGGGCTGTTTGGTTGCACGAATATCTTAACGACTTTGAAAATAAACAAGATGTACTTAGGTATGTTTTGTGTAGCAATGCCCCCGAAAATAAAGATAATGATTTTACTTGGAAAGATTTTCAAACAAAAAACAACAGCGAGTTAGTTGCAATTTACGGAAACTTTGTAAACAGAACGCTTGTGTTAACACATAAATTTTTTGAAGGAAAAATCCCACAAGCTAATCAATATTTAAAAGAAGATTTATTGGTGCTTGAAGAGTTAGCTAAGGCGCCATTAAAAATCAGCAATTGTATAGAAACATTTAAATTTAGAGAAGCAATTACTGAATTAATGAATGTTGCCCGTTTAGGGAATAAATATTTAGCTGACACTGAACCTTGGAAGCTAATAAAAATAGCACCGGAGCGCGTAAATACAATAATGAATATTGCAGCTCAAATTACAATTAACTTGGCTATTTTAAGTGAACCTTTTTTACCTTTTACATCAAAAAAATTATTTGATTTACTTTCAATACAGCCTTTAAAGTGGCCGTCTGCTAACAACACAAATAATTTGCAATCAAACCACCAAATTGCAAAAGAAGAATTATTGTTTGCTAAAATAGAAGATGTAGATATTGAAGCACAAATAGAAAAATTAAAACAAAGTAAAATAGAAACAATTGAAGCTATCCAGTCAATAAAACAAGAAACAACTTTTGACGATTTTACTAAAATGGATATTAGAGTAGCAACGATATTGTCTGCTGAGGAAGTTCCTAAAACCGATAAGTTGCTAAAAATAATACTTGATACAGGAATTGATAAGCGCACGGTTGTTAGTGGTATTGCTAAACATTATACGCCTGCAGAAATTATTGGTAAACAAGTATGCTTGCTTGCAAACTTAGCACCACGTAAAATTAAAGGCATTGAAAGCAACGGCATGATTTTAATGGCCGAAAACAGTAAAGGAGAATTGAGCTTTATATCGCCGGAAAAAAAGAATATAAACAATGGTGCCGAAATTAAATAAAAACAGTTTTGCTATTTTTTTAACCCTTGTTTTTTGTGCAAACTTTGCTCAAACTAGTCGTATAGAGTCGAATAATCAAGAGTATAAAGACAAGGAACAATTTTCGCAATTCAGAAAAAAAAGAATGATTATTAGTGCTTGGCAGGTAAATCAATTAAAGGATTCCGGCGCGTTAGTAGTACGATTAAAAACTAATATCAAACTTATTAATGCCTATTTTAAAATGGGAGATACTACAAAAGCTAATCAAAAAATAATAGAGCAATATGCTATCAATAAAAATACGATGATGGCATATATCGACAATTATAATTTCTCAAAATTGTATTTTATATACAGCAATTCGAGCGACAGCCTTGTTGATGGATATCGTTCGAATATGTTTTTAGATACTAATTTAAATATTGACTCAAAAATAAAACTAACCGAAAAATTTTTTTTAATAGCCGAACGCGATTACGCCTACAATTCTTCTATAGGGTTTGTTCCCGAAGATTCTGCCAGGAAAATAGTTGAGGCAGGTAATGCAACAAAACAAGGAAGCATTATTATTAAAAATAAATATGGCCATCAGTTAAATGCACCTTTCCCTTATGAATTTCAAGAAAAATTTTTAGTTACCACGTTTGATTTTCCAATAACGGTAATACATAAAAAATCAGGTATTTTATTAAACTATACCGTTAATAAAACATTTTTAGAAGAGCGAGAATTAGCAAAAAAATCAAATAAAAATCCTGCGGCAGTGCATTTAAAAGTAAATCAACAATTTGTTCCTATTCAAAAACATTTTTTATATGAGTCTTTAGCAAAAGCAGTAAGTTCATTAAATCAAGAGTTAACTATTTTTTACCGCAAGTCGCCAAGGCCAATTTTTGAAGGCAAGTATAAAGAGTTAATTCAGTTTTTGTATTGAATTTTAATTATCCCGAATAAAAACATAAGGTAAGATTGAAACGAGCTTGCTGAGCTTGTCGAAACACCGATTTCTTTACCCGTCCGCTATCCCTCTCCTTGGATGAGTTGGGGCTGTGTAAAACATAAAAAGTAAGCAAAATAATTTTCTCTTCTCCTTTCTTTTAGCTTAACCCAAAAGAAACAAAAAGTCAAAAAGCATAACCTTTCACTAAAAATCATCGTTCATAAAGCCCGACGATTTGGAACTCGCTCTCCACCCACAAGTTTGCGCCGAGCTTCAAACAACAAATCGTCTTTTCACAGCCCTGCGCTTTTTATGAACTCGATTTTTTACGTGAAATTTTAAGAGGTCGGGATTTTTTTAGTGTCATGCTGAACTAGTTTCAGCATCTCGTTCTAAGATTCCGAAACATTTCGGAATGACCTTGAATTTTTTTTAGAAGATACTGTAAAAAAAGAGCGTAGGCAAAGGCGTTTCGCTGAGGGCGCGTTGGCGTTATCCTTTTTCAGGCGTTGAGGTTCTCGAATCGCTCGAACTGACAGAATAATTGAAAATGCTTCCCTTCTTGGAGGAGCAGGGCTGGATTTTGTAGATTACAGATCATATTTATGATTTTTTAAGTCTATATTAAGCTATATTTTTTTACATTTGTGTTTTAAAACAATTTTTTATGACAAAACAACCCATTCAAAAAAGCTTAATATTAGGTTTAATCCTAGTGGCTTTTCAAAATGCATACTCGCAAAACAGTGCAACAGTAACAAAACAAGAGATTAAAAAAGATAAGGCTGTTATAAAAGAAGATAAAGCACAAAAAAGCTTCGATAAAGATAAAAAAGAAGCAGATGAAGCTAAACTAAAACAAGACCGCGCAACAGGAAACAAAATGGCTATAAAAGAGGATAAGGCGTTGATTAAAGAAGATAAAGCGAAAATAAGAGAGGATAAAGCAAAAATACAAGCCGATAGGGATCAAAAAAAAGCTGACAAAGCCACCTATAAGGAAGAAAAGAAATAGTTTTTGCCATAATGATAAAAATCAAGTGTAAGGGTATTGTAAATTTTTTTGTATCTTTGCAGCATTTTTAACTAAACTAAATGGCATTAGTAAATAATCTTCGCTTTAATAATAGCAATCGGCAATTTTATACTGAATTACGCAAACGCGTAGATTTATACTTCAGAGAAAATAACCTTAGTAAAACAGGTAACATAAACATGTATTTAAAAACAGTGTTTATGATAGGTCTTTATTTTGTGCCCTATTTTTTAATTTTATTCAACGTATTTGAATCTAAACTGATGTGGTTATTTATGTCTGCTCTTATGGGGTCGGCAATGGCAGGCATTGGTTTATGTGTGATGCACGATGCTAATCACGGCAGTTACAGCAAAAACCAAAAAGTAAATGATTTGCTTGGATTTACACTAAATTTATTGGGAGGGCATGCTAATAATTGGAAAATTCAACACAACGTTATTCATCATACCTATACTAATGTACATGAGGTTGACGAAGATATTGCGCCTCCGGGTTTTTTACGTTTTGAACCGCACTCTAAGCTCAAAAAAATTCATTCACTGCAATTTATTTATGCGTGGTTTTTTTATGGTTTTATGACTTTAATGTGGAGTACTACTAAAGATTTTAAACAGGCCATTCGCTACAAAAAGCAAGGGCATTATACCAATACAAAAACAACTTTGGGTAAGCAGTTAACAGTAGTGATTTTATCTAAAATATTTTACTTTGCTTATATGCTTTTACCTTTGTTTTTAGTACCTAATATGACTTTTTTAAATTGGTTATTAGGTTATTTTGTATTACATTTTATTGCAGGTTTTATATTGGCATGTATTTTTCAATCGGCTCATGTTGTTGAATCGGCAGAATTTCCTGTGCCTGCTGATGGCTCAAATTTCGAAAACGATTGGGCAGTGCATCAATTAAAAACAACCATGAATTTTGGAATGAAAGATCGTGTATTTTCATGGTTCATTGGCGGCTTAAATTATCAAATTGAACATCACTTATTTCCTTCCATTTGTCATGTTCACTACTACAAAATTTCGGAAATAGTAAAACAAGTGGCCTCTGAGTTTAATTTACCTTACCACTCAAAACGTACATTTATTGGGGCCGTATGGTCGCATCAAAAAATGCTATATAAATTTGGAAGGACTTAATATAAAACATCTATTGAGCCTAAGCCCTCGCGCACTACTTTAAATTCGTTAGTTTCGCCGGAACAGTCAATTACAGTGCTGGCATATATGTTTCCATAACCTGCGTCAATCACTGCATCTACCTTATCTTTGTATTGCTCGTATATTTCAGATGGGTCGTTATAGTACTCTGTAATTTCATTATTTAAGTCGTGTAAACTTGTTGTAATGATAGGATTACCTAAGGTTTCTACAATAGTTTTGCAAATTTTATTATTAGGAACCCTAATGCCAATGGTTTTTTTATTTTGTTTTAATATTTTAGGTACATCGGAGTTTGCTTCTAAAATAAAGGTGTAAGGGCCCGGCAATGCTTTTTTCATTACTCTAAAAATTGAGTTTGAAATTGGTTTTGTGAAACTGCTTAAATGGCTAAGGCTCGAGCATACAAAACTAAAATTATTTTTTTCGGGTTTGATGCCTTTTAATCTGCAAATTTTTTCAATTGCTTTTTGATTATAAATATCGCAACCCAATGCATAAACAGTATCTGTGGGATAAATAATGATGCCGTCTTTTTTAAGAATTTCAATAATCGAATCAATCACGGTTGGATTAATATTTTCTTCGTTTAGCCTAAAAAGCATTTTATTTATTGCGTATGTAATTTATGTTTACTTTTTCGCAATTGTCGCCTGGCTTCGCGTTTTTGCTTTCTTAACTCTCGCTTATCACCTCTTGAAAGCCTTGCACTAGGTTTATCTTTTGCCTTAGCATCAATATATGGGTTTGAAGGGCCTTTACTTCTATGCGCTCTTCGCCACATGCGTTTGCGCTCTTTTTTTGAAGTATAAATTCCATCTTGTGCGTATATTTTTTGAATGGAAAAAACTCCGAGTAAGGAAAATATTAAAACTATTTTTCGCATCATTTAGCTTTTATTCTCCTTTAAAATTTGGGTGTCTCTTTTCAAGAAAGGCATTTACGCCTTCTTTATGATCGTAAGTATTTGCTGCCTCAATTTGAGTGTTACACTCGAGTATTAACTGTTGTTCGAGTGAATTGTTTGCGCTTTTATTAAGTAAACGTTTAGTTAAGCCAATTGCTTTTGTTGGTAAAGTTGCTATATGACGGGCATTTACCAAGGCTTGTTCTAACAGTGAATTATCGTCGAATACTTTGTATGCTAAGCCATAGTGGTGCGCTTCTTCTGCAGTTACTTTATCGCCTGTAATCATTAATGCGCTTGCTAAATTAAAGCCAATTGCTCGTGGCAAAGTGTAAGTACCGCCACTATCCGGAATTAATCCAATTTTACTAAATGCTTGAATAAAACTGGCTGATTTTGCCATAAAGACGATATCACAAGCCAGAGCTATATTTGCACCTGCACCTGCTGCAACTCCATTCACAGCTGCTATTACAGGTTTTTCAATTTCTCTAATTGCAAGTACTATTGGGTTGTAGTGTTCTTTAATGATACGTTCTATTCCAACACCGCTTGGATCAATTGCTTCTGATAAATCTTGTCCGGCGCAAAAGGCTTTACCTTCTCCGGTTAAAACAATACATCTAGTGTCTTTGTTATTTTTTGCGCTTTCTAATTCTGAAATTAGTTCAAGCGCCATTGCCCTGTTGAAACTGTTAAATTTTTCGGGACGGTTAAGTTTAATGGTTAAAACGTTTTGTTTTAATTCTGAGGTAATGTATTTATGCATAATGTATTTACCTCGCTAAGATATTTATTTCTTTAAAAAAAAATCGAATATTTTTTAAAGAACTTCAACAGCTTCAGGATATTTGTTCATCCATTGTTTTAGACTTTCTTTAGTACGAACAATAATCACCGTTTTTTTATCTATTCTTAGCTTAGTTAAATAGGTTTTGCCTTTAATCTCACTTTTTTTATTTATCGTTTTCATGTTAAAGGGTTTTTAAGTTATTAAATTTCAACTTCACTTCCTTCTTAATTGTATAACACAAATTAAAGAAATTAGTTTATATAATAACGTTAAAATAAGATAATATATTTTGTTATTATAAACAAAAAAGGCGCATATTAACTATTGCGCCTTTTTTACTTAATGATATCTTTTTATTTTACTTGATTAACTATTGCAGTAAAGGCTTCCGGGTGATTCATTGCTAAATCGGCAAGTACCTTACGGTTTAATTGCAGCCCTTTTGCGTTTAGCTTTCCCATAAATTCGCTATAACTTAAACCGTGCTGACGAACCCCTGCGTTAATACGCTGAATCCATAAGCCGCGGAAGTTGCGTTTTTTGGTTTTTCTATCGCGGTAAGCGTAAGTTAATCCTTTTTCAATGGTGTTTTTGGCAATGGTCCAAACATTACCTCTAGCGCCCCAATAACCTTTGGCTAATTTTAGGGTCTTTTTGCGTCGTGCCCTACTGGCAACATGATTGACTGAACGTGGCATTTTTAATTGTTTTTAAATTTTTAATGTTAGTGGTAATTTTCCTTATTACTCTTTTTACTAAAATTATGGCTTTTTAGGGCCTTTTTAACGGGTATTTAAGTTTACATTCCTAATAAGAACTTCACACCTGCTGCATCTGATGCATGAACCATTCCATCTTTTGTTAGGTTGCGCTTGCGAACCTTTGATTTTTTGGTTAAGATGTGACGCTTAAAAGCATGTTTACGCTTAATTTTCCCGCTTCCTGTAACGCTAAAACGTTTTTTAGCGCTGGAATTCGTTTTTACTTTTGGCATCTTTGTTTTATTTTAAGGAGGGCAAATATAATACTAATATTTATGCCTGCAAAATTATATTTTTAAATTTACAGTGTTCCTCTTAATGCTTGTTCTCGCTCAATACTTTCAAATAAGGCTTTAAAATTACCTGCGCCAAAACCTTTTGCTCCCATTCGTTGAATTATTTCGTAAAACAAGGTTGGGCGGTCTTCTACCGGCTTGGTAAATATTTGGAGTAGGTAGCCTTCTTCATCTGCATCAACTAATATTGAAAGTTTTTGAAGTTCTTTAATGTCTTCTTTCATCATTTGCATGTGACTGCCTAAACGGCGCGGAATATCCTCGTAATAAGCTTGTGGGGGCGGTGGCAAAAACTCAACGCCTCTTGCTTTTAATTCGGTAACTGTTTTTATAATATTATCAGTAGCTAAGGCCAAGTGTTGGCAACCAGGACCTTCATAAAAATCAATATACTCCTCTATTTGTGAGCGTTTATTGCCTTTAGCAGGCTCATTAATTGGAAACTTAATACGGCCATTTCCATTGCTCATTACTTTGCTCATTAACGCCGAATATTCGGTATGAATTTGTTTGTCGTCAAAACTTAAAAAATTCACAAATCCCATCACATCTTCATACCATTTTACAGTGGCATTCATTTGATTCCAACCAACATTACCAACCATGTGATCAATAAATTTTAAACCTACTGGACTTGGATTATAATTACTTTTCCACTCCACAAAGCCCGGTAAAAAAAGACCTTTGTAATTTTTTCGTTCAACAAAAATATGAACGGTTTCGCCATAAGTATATATACCAGATCTAACAACTTCACCGTGTTCATCTTTTTCAGTTACAGGCTCCATGTATGATTTTGCACCGCGCTTTATCGTTTCTTCGTATGCTTTTCGTGCATCTTCAACCCATAGTGCAATAACTTTTACACCATCGCCGTGTTTTTTTACATGTTCACCTATTGCTGAATTGCTTGTTAGCGCAGTAGTTAACACTATTTTTATTTTATCTTGTTTTAATACGTACGATACACGATCTTTTAAGCCTGTTTCTAAACCGGCGTAAGCATACGATTGAAAGCCAAATGCTGTTTTATAATAATGCGCTGATTGTTTGGCATTGCCAACATAAAATTCAACATAATCTGTGCCTAATAGCGGCAAAAAGTCTTGAGCGCCTTCAAATATTTTTTCAAGACCGTATTCAACGTTTTTTACTTCTTTTGTTTGCATAAAATTGTTATTGTTTAAATTAGTAATAATAAATGTTTGTTTTAAAAAAGAGAAACAAACATTACGACCACATGGCCATGGTAAGTGCTTTTAAAAATATTTTACAAAATAGCATTATTTTCGATAATCAAATTTAATTAATTATTTGTGATGTAACGCAATTTTTCGCCTAATTGTACTTAATTTAACCTAAAAAAGAAGAAGAACACAGCAGCGGCAGCTTTTTTTGCATCTACTCCTTTTGCATAGCCTATTGTGCTATAGCTACTATTTTGCAAAGTACCATCGTTTTTTACATAGCCTATTGTGCTATAGCTGCTGTTTTGTACCGTGCCATCACTTTTTATATAACCTATTGTACTATAACTACTGTTTTGTACTGTGCCATCGCTTTTTACGTAGCCTATTGTACTATAGCTGCTGTTTTGTACCGTGCCATCATTTTTTATATAACCTAAAGTACTGTAGCTGCCATTTTGTACAGTGCCATCATCTTTAACATAGCCTACTGTGCTATAGCTGCTGTTTTGAATAGATTGTGAATACATTGCGCTTGCAAAGAAGCTTAATAGTAAAATCGAATAAATTTTCATATAAAGTGTTTTAATTGTTTTGAATGTAAAGTCAATGCTCATTTAACCTCGTACCAAATGTAGATATATTTACACTTGGTATAATTTAAAGGCGCAAATTATTTTATTGACTAAGGTACAAAAAATAATTTTACTTGCAGAAGAAAGCATTATTTTTATGCTTTATGGAATCGCAAGATAATCTTAAATCGCCTCAAGAAGTATTAAATACAATGCTGGCAAATGATGCCTTTAGTAAATGGCTGGGTTTGCATATTGACAAAGTTGATGTGGGATACTGTAAATTGCACTTTAGTATTAAAAAAGAAATGTTGAATGGCTTTTCAAGTGTTCATGGTGGGGTTTTATTTTCTGCAGCCGACTCTGCTTTTGCATTTGCTTGTAATTCGCACGGCGTGCTAAGTGTTGCTTTAGATGTAAACATAAGTTTTACACGGCCTGTAAAATTAGGAGATATAATTAGTATTGAAGCAAATGAAATATACCTTGGTAAAAAAACGGGAATTTATGATATTAAACTTTTTAATGAGCAGAATGAATTAGTTGCTTTTTTTAAAGGCACTTCGTATCGCACATCTCGTTTAGTTTAAACGAACGTTTAAGCTATCTTTAACGTTTTCGGTTTTTGTTTTATTTAGTGAAGAGTCTGTTTGCTCTTGTAAGGGTAATATAATTGGGTCTTTCAATTCGTTGTATGTATTATTGTTTATAAATAAATCATCGTAATATTCTGAATAATCTTTTTTTACATCATTTGGAAAGTAAACTATTATTGTTTTTGCGCTTGGGACAATGATTTCGTCATTTAAAATCCAAGGGTTAAAAAGCTTTAAAATTGTTTTTGGACATTTAAGTTCTTTTGCCAGATTACTTAGTGTTATAGCTCCTTCTTTTAAAATATATTTTTTAAGTTTCAAATTGTTTTTTTTGAATTTAAATTTTGTTTTAATTCCAAAATAATGAGGCGATTCAATTAAGGTTTTATATGAAAGAATGCGGTATATAAAGCTTTCGGTTTCGTAATTTAACTTTAAAGTATAGAAGTTTACTTTGCCTTGGTTTTTTAATATACTTTGCAACCCGCCAATACCTGTATTATATGCTGCTGCGGTTAGTGTCCAATTATTGAATAATTTATACGCGTCTAAAAAATGTTTACAGGCAGCTTCTGTTGAGGCAACAACATCGTAGCGTTGATCAATATTTGAGTTGATAATTAAGTTATAATTGCTTGCTGTTGTTGGAACAAGTTGCCAAAACCCGGCAGCCCCCATAGGCGACACGGCATTTGATAGTTTACTCTCTACTAATGCTATGTATTTAAAATCTTCCGGAATGTTATTTTTTTTTAATATTGGCTCAATAACTGGAAACCACCGTTGTGCTTTAGCATAAAGTGAGTTTATTTTATTTTCCCATAGGGATTGATTAATAAATTCTTTTTGAAATTTTTTAAACTGCTTAGGGTTTTTAATTTTAGCATCTTCACCACAAAAATTTAAGTTAGCCGGAATTTTAATTTTACCCGAAAAAAATACAGCTGAATTAGTGCTTTGTTTTAAAGTGTTGGGCTTTACATAAATAAAAAAAAGATAGTAAGTAAAACAAAATGCAATTAACCACATTAATGTTAGTGAGGTATAACTTATAAATTTTGGCGGCGTATTTTTTGAAGTAAATGTCATTTTTTAAATAACACCGTATTTAAATAGAGCAGTAAAAAAATAATTAGAAAAAAAATTAATGAAAATAGAATTAAACCAAATGAAGCAAAATAGAGAAGATTATAGGCCAAGGTTATGGCAATTAATCCAATAATCATAAATAGCATGGCAATTCTTTTTTCTGTAACTCCTCTAAAAAAAAGATGGTGCGTGGTATGATCTTTTCCTCCTATAAATGGTGAATGGCCTTTGCGTATTCGGTTAATTACAACGGTAGTAGTATCAGTAATGGGTAATATAAATACTAAACCAAGTATTAGTAAATTACTATACGGCGGTAAATTATAGTTTAGCGATAATTGATTAATATTCCAACAAAATTTTATACCTATAATAGCTAACAATAACCCAATAAATTGGCTGCCTGTATCGCCCATAAACATTTTTGATGGGTGAAAATTAAAAATTAAAAAGGTAGTTAATGATGCTAAAACAGAGAGTAGCAAAACATTTAATGCAGAATTAATTTGCCCTATTGAGTTGCATACAACAATTGCAAAGCTTAAAATACAAATAGATACAATGGTTGAAATAGCATCCATGTTATCGAGCATATTAATGGAATTCATTATACCCACCACCCACATAATTGTAATTAAAACATTTAAAAAGGAGTTATTAAAAACAGTAATGCAGTAGCCGGTAAAAACTAGAATTAACCCACAAATTATTTGAATTAAAAATTTAAGTAATGGTTGGGTATTATACGCATCATCTGCTAAGCCCATTAAAAAGGCTAAAGTTGCAGCAACTAATATGCCTATCATTTGCACATGACTTTCAGAATTTGGGTTTGTGGGAATAAAGTGAAGCGCAACAAAGCCAACTAAAAAAGAAATATAAAAACCTATGCCGCCAATTGATGGTTTTGTTTTTGGGTTCCAACGAATTTGCTCTACATCTTTTCCCCTTACACCTAAGTTTTTTGAAAATCGAAGTAAAATAATAAAAACAGAAAGCGAAAAAATAAACACGCCAATAAAGAAAAGTGATAATATTGCTTGTGTATTGTTTAGCATTTAAAAAGGAGATATAAATTCTTTTAACGGCAGCCCTAATGCATCTTTTTCACTAATTATTGGGGCATCAAAATTCCAGTTTATATTTAAATCGCTATCATTCCATAACAAACAACCTTCTGAAGATTTATTATAGATATTGGTGCATTTGTAACTAAAAATAGTATTGTCTTTTAGAGTTAAAAATCCATGTGCAAATCCCTCCGGTATATAAAATTGTGTGTTGTTCTCTTCGGTTAATTCAATTCCAAACCATTTTCCATACGTTGAAGATTTTTTTCTAATATCAACAGCCACATCGTAAACAGCGCCTTTAATTACCCTCACTAATTTTCCTTGGGCATAAGGTGGTGCTTGAAAATGAAGCCCCCTTAAAACTCCTTTGTGAGATAAGGATTGATTATCTTGAATAAAATTAGCGATTACATTTTCTTGCTCAAGTGCTGATTTATTATAGCTTTCAAAAAAATACCCTCTATTATCTATAAAAATTTTTGGTTGGATAATTAAAAGTCCGCTTATACTTGTTTGTTTAATTTCCATAATCACTTTTTCTTTTTAACTTCGTTTTTTTAACACCCTCTTCACTGTAATAGCCACTTCCATAACCGTAGCCATAACCATAGCCATAACCGTAGTTATAACTGTATATTTTTCGACTAATATCTACATCATTAAGCGCTACCGATAAATTAGAAATTTTATTTTCATGCTTTAATTTATCTAATATTTGTGCAAAAAGTTTACGTGAATATCCGGCTCTAAATACATAAATTGGGTAATTAGATAGTTGAATAGTTGTTATAGCATCTGTTACTAAACCAATTGGGGCATTATCTATAACTATGTAATCAAATTTACTTTTAAGTTGAGCAATTATTTCACTTAATTTATCACTAATAATTAATTCAGAAGGATTTGGAGGGGTTGGGCCAGCTGTAATAAACTTTAAATTTTCCATTGCGCTACTGTGTATGCACTCTTCAATAGAGTTGTTATTTGTGAGAATTGTACTCATGCCCCTTTCATTGGTTACTCCAAAACCTTTGTGTATTTTTGGCTTCCGCATATCTAAATCAATAATAATAACTTTTTTGCCTGTATAAGCAATAATGCCGGCAATGTTTATTGCCACAAATGTTTTTCCTTCGCCGCTAATAGTTGAAGTAACCGCTACTATTTTAGGTCCGGGCGAGCTGTCAATAAACCCAAGATTGGTTCTTATTGCACGAAAGGCCTCGCTAATAAGGGCTTTAGGATTTTTATCAACCACTAGTTGAGAAACAGGAATTTCACTTTGAAACGTAGGTATTACTCCAAGCAAAGAAACGTTGCCGCTTGAATAGCGTGTTATATCTTTCAGATTGTATATTTTATCGTGAAAAGCATAACGTAAAAAAACTAAACCTAAACTTAATAAAATAAATGATATGGCCGAAATAATTAAAGTGTTTTTTTTACTGGGTGATATAAGTACTCCATTGCCGGTAGCTTTTTCAAGAATAATGTTTTGAGATACATAACCGGCTTTTGATATCGAAAACTCTGTCTTTTTTTCCAGTAACATTGTATAATATTTTTCACGAATAGAATATAATCTGTTTAAACGCGAAAATTCAACTTCATCTTCGGGATTTTGATTTAGCTTATTTTTATAATCGCCAAGTTTTTCACTAAGGCTTTTTAATTTTGTTTTGTATTTTAAACGCAAAGCATCTAAACTTTCAATTAAAAGTTTTTTTTGAGTATCGATTTGAAAATTAATTTGCTTTATGTTTTCTGAATTTGGTGTAACCATATAAAGCATATTTTCTTTTTCAATAAGTAGTTTTTGAATGTTTTCAATCACACTTTTTATAGATGTTTCGTATTCAGTTCCTGCAATCATTGAAATTAATTGATAGGTATCAATTGTTTTCTTTTTTGAAATATTAGCTTGAATTTCTCCAATTAATTTTTCCTCCATCTCTACTTGTAACAACTGATCCTCAACAGAGGAATATCGCATTAATTCAGAGTTTATTAATAAGTCCTTATCCTTATAATTTTTTTCTTTTTTAAATTTCTGTAAGTCGTTTTCTGTGTTTTTAAGTTCTGTATAAACGTTTCCTAATTGATTATCAATAAAACTTATGATATTAGTTGAGCTTTCGCTTTTGCGTTCAACATCATATACTAAATACTCTTCGGCAATGGCATTAATTATATCCGCAGTTTTTGCAGAGTTAACATCTTTGTATTTAATGAGTACGGTTTTTGCCAGTTCGTTTAAAAGTTTTACTTCAAGTTTTGATTGTAATTCAGTAGTAACAGCATCAACGTTACTGATACTAAAATAAAACGAATTGTTATCATTTAAAATTTGAATTAAGTGTTGGTGCGAAAGCTTTGGATTAAGATATATAAGTAATTCGTTTTCATTTGTTTTAATCCATTCATTAATTTTAAAAGGTTTTTCAACGTTATCAATGTTAATTGTGCCGGCATTTAAATCTTTATTAATTTTCACAAAATATTTTTTACCTAATGAAAGTCCCTTTTTATCGAGTACTTTAACGTAATACGGTGATTGATTGTACAATTCGTTATTTTTAAAAGTTCCTTCGGTATAATAGTTTATTTGAATATCGAGCTTTTCAACTATTCTGCTTAAAAATACTTTTGAGCGTACTTGTTCAACAGCTTCGGCAATTAAATTATTTCCTGAGTTATCGCCTATTTTTAAAATCTCCTGCGCTTTATTTACATCGTTTATTTGAATAACTACTTTTGATTCGTATATAGGTTGACTGTAACGCAAATACAAGTATCCGCCCGAAAAGCATAAAAATAAAAAAAACAAAATAAACCAAGTGCTTTTATAAATTATAAATGCAATTAAACCTAAATCAAACCCCGAATTAAATCGTTCGGTTATGTCTTTTAGTTTATTTTCAGATCTTTCAAATTGTTGATTACTTAACATTATCTAAATCGGGCATATTGGTATAAAAGCAAAGAAGTTGTTAATAGTGTTAATACAGGAGCTATTTCTAAAGCAAATGTTCTTAGGGCTTTATAGCGCGGTTCAATATATATTACATCACTGTTTTGCACTTTAGTATTAGCCATAGCCAAGCCGGTAATTTTGGAAAGATCCATTAAATAAACCAATGGTTTTTGTGCTGAGTTGGGGTTATTTCTAAATAATTTTACTTTATATGCTTTACCATCTTCTGTAATACCGCCTGCGGTGGCAAGCGCCTCAAGCACAGTGGTGTTGTTGTTAGATAAAGTAACCACTTTTGCAATTCCTGAATTTCCAGGAAAAACAATAACTCTTCGGTTATTTACTTTTATGTTAACATAGGGGTTTACATAGTATTTTGAAAATTTTTCTTCAAATAAACTTTCGGCTTGCTTTACCGTTAAACCATTTACGCTTACTTGTCCAATAAGTGGAAGCTTAATAGTGCCATCGCTTGAAACTACCGCATCAATATCTGTTCGCGTGGTATTATTATTACCCGTAGAGGCCATATCAATAAGTTTAAAGCCATCATTAGTTAGCACTTTGTATAGCAATATATCGTTTGGTGAAATTATATAATCTTTTTGCCCTAGTGAATCTATAAGCTTATCGTATTTAAAACTGCGAGGCGTAACAAACATAAAGTTTGATCTAAAAACTTTACATGAACCTAAACTAAGAGCAATTAGAAGTATTAAAATTGAACGCATAAGCACAAATATAGTAAAAAATAGTTGAGTTTTAATTACTTGGGTATTCTATACGGGCGTGGTAAATTGAAAGTAATCTGTTTTTCATGATTTTTTTGGCAATATTTAAATCTTTAAATGTAATGCCTGAGTTTATAAGTTGTTGTTGTGTTATTTTAAAATCAATAATTCCATCTACTAAATCATTTATACTCACTGCATCATATATTTTTAAACTTCTAGATGAAGCTTCTATTGCATCTGCTAACATTAGTATCGCTGTTTCTTTACTAAAGGGAATAGGTCCTTTATATTTAAATTCAGCTTCAATAGTTTTATCAGCTGTGGGATTATTTTGTTTGTAGATATTATAAAAATAATTAACAGTTGTTGTGCCGTGATGAGTTCTAATAAAATCAACTAATTGTTCGGGTAATTTATACTCTTTTGCCAGCTCTACGCCTTTTAATACATGATTAATAATTATTTTAGCACTATCCATGGGTTGCATTTCAATGTGTGGACTGTAGGAATTGGCAATATTTTCAATAAAAAAACGCGGGTTGTATATTTTGCCAATATCATGGTACATAGCGCCGGCTCTTACTAACAAGGTGTTTCCGCCAATGTAATAAATTACCTCCTCTGCAATGTTGGCAACTTGTATGCTGTGTTGAAACGTGCCCGGCACCTCTTGTGCAAGTTTTCGTAATAAGGGCTGGTTTAAATCGCAAAGTTCGAGCAATTTAAAATCTGAGGTAAATCCAAATAATAGTTCTGACAAATATATCAATGGAAAAAGCAACATAACCAAGCCCCCTGACACTAAAAAGGGAACGTATGCACTAATTTTTTTTACTAATTCAGGGGTGCCTAAATAAATTTGATACGAGGCAAATACAATAATGTAACCTAATATTACAATTAAAGAGGAAAACACAATTTGCTGCCGTCGCCTTAAATCATGTAAAATAAATAAAGTGCCAATCCCTATTAAAATTTGCATTAAAATAAATTCAAATTTATCGACCATAAAAAGTGATAGCACTAATATTGTGCATAAATGCGTAAATAATGCCGTACGGCTGTCGTAAAAAACTCGTATTAATAATGGTATTAAGGTGTATGGCAAAGCTTGTAAAGAGAACCCAAATTTGTAAAACAAAAAAGCGCAAAACACCGATGATAGAATAATTAAATAGATAAACACAATGTCTTTATTTTGCCCAAAAATTGATTTTCGAAAATAGGCCAAATACCCTAAAAGGGTTATAAGTATAAAAAAAATAATTGCATAGCCGGCGTAAAATTTTAAGTGATAATAATTGTTTGATAAAACATAATTATTTAAATAAGCGTTAATTAACTTACGCTTTGAATTAGTTAACACATCGCCTCGCTTAACAAGCGGGTTGCCTTTTAAATAGATTTGTTTAACGCTTGATATTTTAGATAATTTGTCTTTTAAAATTTGCGCAGTATTACCCTCATCAACAAAAATGGTTGGCGCAATATAGTTAAATGCGTTTTCTGGAGTGATTTTTCCATGCGCATTTTTAATTAAAAAACTCTCCGCTTGTTCAACTGTAAATAATTTATTTACATCAACTGCTTCGGCAAAATTTCCCTTTATGAGTAAATACTCTTTATTTAAATTAGTTGAATCATTAAATTGTATTACTCCTAATTGATATAAGCTGTCTGTTAATTTTTTAATTATTTTATAACTGCCAAAGTCTTTATGTTTTATATCTTCTAATTTTGAAAGTTTAGCTGTTTTTTCATAAACAATTTCTTCGAGTACAATAGGCGATTTTGCGGCTACTTCTTGCTTTTCTTGTTCAATTTCTGATTTTAACTTTTCTTCAACAATATCGTTTTCGAGTATTAAATCGCTGTATGGCCAAATGGCATCAAAACCATCAACCTTGTGTCCAATTAAAGATTTTGTGGGCAACATTAGTGCAATTAAAAAGGCAAAAAAACAAATTAATCCAATTTTAAAAATTAAGTTATGCTTTGCTTTTATGTAATTTATAATTTGCATTTGCGAAACAAAGTAAAACTATTAGTGCTTTATTGTATAAACTAAAACACTTAGTTTTAAACATGTAGCTTTTAAATTTCTATTAAAAAAATTATTTTTACTTTTGCACATCTTGAACGGTTCAATTGCAAATAATCTAAATCCTCAAAATTGGGTAAATAATTATGCCGATTATTTATACAAAGTAGCCTTTTATCGCGTAAATAAGGTTGAAGTGGCCGAAGATTTAGTGCAAGACACTTTTTTATCGGCACTAAAAGCTAAAGATACATTTAATGGTACAGCTAGTGAAAAAACCTGGCTTACAGCTATATTAAAAAATAAAATAATTGACTATTTTAAAAAAGCAAGCACTAAAAACGAACTCTTATTAAATGAAAGCCAAGGAAATGAAGTAGAGTTAGACTATTTTTTTAATTATAATAAAATGGGAAAGTGGGAAGAGGCTAAACAGCCAAAGCAGTGGACAGAAGCGCACTGCTCTACTGAAAAAAATGAATTTTATAAAATATTAAATCAATGCCTTTCAAAAATTTCAATTAAATGGCAAGGTATTTTTAAAATGTGTTTAATTGATGAAGAAGATGCTAAATTAGTGTGTAAGGAATTTGATATAAGTTCGTCAAATTTATGGGTAATACTACACCGTTCAAAATTACAAATTAGAGAGTGCTTAGAAAAAAACTGGCTAAAATTATAATTGAAAAATAACAACGCATATTCATATAAATGGTACTCTTTTGGCTGTAAAGATGCAACGTATTTAGGCGTAAAAAAACAATACGGTAAATTAAAATTTAGCGAAAAATTTTTACTCAGTTTTCACATGCTAATTTGCAATATGTGCAAACGCTTTAATAAGCAAGTGCTTTTAATTGACAATTTGCTTAAACAGTTAGAAAATAACTCCAAATTAGAACTTTCAAAAGAAAAAAAAGACGCTATAAATCAAGAGGTTACAAAAAACTTGCGTTAAATTTTAAGTTCTTTGTAAGCATTGCTTATCCAATTCGTAAATTAGATATAACCAAAGAATAATTTACAAATGGAAAAAAAATCAAATTTAATTACAGCATCGCTAATTGCGGGTGCTTTAATGAGTGCAACAGTTACAAAAGCTGAGTCGTTGTTAAATTACAATGCAATGGGCACTGCGGGCGAAGTTCGCACCTCATTAGTAAAATCAATTGAGGCTGCATGTGGCGAAAAAAAAGCAGATAAAAAAGAAGGTAAAAAAGAAGGTAAAACAAAAGACGCAAAATGCGGCGAAAAAAAATCGAAAGACGGTAAGTGCGGTGAGGGTAAATGTGGTGAAAAAAAGAAAACAAACTAATTTAATTTGGTAAAAAAGCCCTTCGTTTTCTGAAGGGCTTTTTTAATAATAATTTTAAAATAAAAAACTCGCATGTTAAAGCATAATATTGGTATAGGTTTTAGAAAAGATTTTGCCGAAGAGTTTTTAAATACTCAAATATTAAAACCAAGTTTTATTGAACTAGCCCCTGAAAACTGGATAGATATGGGAGGTTATTGGAAAAAATTATTAGACCAAGCTGCTGAAAAATATCCAATTACTTGTCATGGCTTATCTCTATCTATTGGCTCGCCCGATGAGTTAGATGTAGCATTTGTAAAACAAGTTAAAAAATTCTTAAAACAATACAATGTGAAAGTTTATAGCGAGCATTTGAGCTACAGTAAATGCGACAATGCACATCTGTACGATTTGTTACCCATCCCTTTTAAAGCCGATGCCGTTAAACACATTGTTGCCCGTATAAAACAGGTGCAAGATATATTAGAAATGCCCTTGGTGCTAGAAAATGTTTCGTATTACACTCCAATAGCTGCCGAAATGAATGAGCACGAATTTATTACTGCAATAATTAACGAGAGTAATTGTAAAATGCTGCTTGACGTAAACAATGTGTATGTTAACGCGTTCAATCATAACTATAACCCAAAAGAATTCATACAAAAACTACCACTCCATAACATAAGCTATATACACATGGCAGGTCACGAGAAGGTTTCTGATACTTTAATAATAGATACGCACGGCCAGGCAATTATTGATCCAGTATATGAATTATTCAATTTTGCAAGCTCACTCATAAAGCCGGTACCTGTTTTACTTGAGCGAGATTTTAATATCCCTGAAATGGAAGAGCTTCAAAATGAATTATCTAAAATAGACGCTATTGTTTCTAAAAAATGGGAGGTTGAAAATGCAATTGCTTAATAATGAAACACGCAAACAACAACAAAAACTTGCCAATTATTGCCGAAATGGAATAACTATTAAAATAGAAAAATCTATTCCGGAAAACATACCGCATTACAGAAGACTGGTTTATAATATAATTACCGATACACTTGAAACAGCTTACCCTATAACATATAACTATTTGCCGGATGAACAATGGAATAATTTAGTACATGGTTTTTTTTCAAATCACAAATGCCAAACCCCACAAGTTTGGCGAATGCCTCTTGAATTTTACGAGTATGTTGTTGCCAATAATATTGCCGAATTTTATAAAATACCGTTTTTAAACGATTTACTTTATTTTGAATGGATTGAATTAGAAGTGCACACAATGCCCGATATAGATTATCCCACAATAAAACAAAACGCTTCTTTACTTACAGATATAATTGCCATAAATCCCGAATATAAATTAATACAATTAAACTATCCCGTACATTTAATTGCACCGGTTGATAAATTAGAAGAAAAACATGGCACCTATTTTTTACTTGCATTTCGAAATAAACAAAACGGTAATGTACAATTTATGGATTTAAGTATTTTGTTTGCCTATATCATTGAAAATATTGCTAATGAAATTACACTTTCAAAAATTATTTCAAATGCTGATGCTTTATTTCAGATTAATGATATAAATACACTTCAAAAACATGTTTTAGCTTTTATTGAAGATTTAAAACAACGTGAATTTATAATTGGATTTAAGTTATGACTTTAAAAAGAATTTTACAAAAAATAGAACTTTTAAATAAATTACAACCGCTGTGTTTACTGTTTTTAAGATTAGTTTTAGCTTATGGCTTTTTTGAAACAGGAAAAATGAAATGGGAAAATATTAACTCTGTAGCAGAGTGGTTTGAAAGTATTGGAATTATTGCCCCTAAATTAAGCGCTTATTCAGCCTCTTCTGTCGAACTTTTAGGTGTATTACTATTGCTTATTGGCTTTGGCGTACGTATAATTTCAATTCCGCTTTTAATAATAATGATAGTTGCCATAAAAACTGTGCACCTGCAAAATGGTTTTTCGTCTGCCGAAAATGGTTTTGAAATCCCTTTGTATTATTTACTAATGTTATTTGTACTTGTAACACAAGGTGCCGGAAAATTTTCGCTCGATTTTTTTATAAAACAAAAACTTAATACCAAATAAACAACTTTATTAAAAAAATTTAACCCCCCTTAGCCACCATGAAAAAAGTAAGTTGTTTTGTATTATTCACATTGTTTTTAATTACCAAACTATTCTCTCAACCCGTTTGGAAACACTTTAACGAAAGTGTTTTTGAACAAGCAAAAAAGGAAAACAAGCCAGTACTATTGCATTTACGCGCTAATTGGTGCCATTGGTGCCATGTAATGGAAGAAAAAACATATCGCAATAAAAACATAATTTCTGTCTTAAATAAAAATTATATCACCTGCTCAGAAGATCATGATGAGCGCCAAGATTTAAACAGTTTATATAAAGATTATGGCTGGCCTGCTACTATTATCTTTGATGCCAATGGTAATGAAATATTTAAAGAAGCGGGTTACATTCCGGCAGATGAGTTTTATGCTACTTTAGTGAAAATTAAAAAAAATTCAAAAAAAATAGAAAGTGATTTTGTTGAAATTGATAGTAAAAGCGAAACAGATATAGAAAAAAAAGAATCGTTAAAAAAACTACAAATTATGTTTCGTAAATCATTATCGTTTGAACTAGGAGGCTTTAATTTTAATCAAAAATATATTGATTTTGATACATTTGAATATGCTCTTACTCATTTTAAATCTGACTCATTAAGCAAATGGATAACCAACTCTGTAAAAAACTCAATTGGGATATGCGACACGGTTTGGGGAGGAATGTTTCAATATTCAACAAACGGCGATTGGAACCATGTGCACTATGAAAAACTTTTATTTATACAAGCCAGATATATTAAAATTTATTGTTGGTATTACCAGTTATTTAAAGACCCCAAAATGCTTAAACGTGCAGAAAATATAGCAATTTACGTAGATAGGTTTTTAAAAAACAAAAACGGCGGTTATTATAATGCACAAGATGCTGATTTAATAAAAGGCGAAAAAGCGCATGAGTATTATAATTTATCAAATGCAGAGCGATTAAAAAAAGGTGTTCCCGAAATTGACACCAATGTTTATACTAGCGATAATGCACAATACTCCGAAGCACTTACAATTTTATGGGCAACTAGCGGAAATCAAACATATTTAACTGGTGCCATAAATTGCACTAACTATTTAAATTTAAATCATAAAAAAGATACTTTGTTTCAGCACGGAAAAAATGCGTCTGCAACAACATCATTAAAAGATAACGCATGTATGGCGCGAAATTTAATACTACTATACAGAGCAACACAAAACGAAAAATATAAAAAACAAGCTTACGAATTATTAAAAAATATTTCAACAACTTTTTCATTTAATAACAGCTATTTTTATACTTACGTTGGCAAAAGCGCTATAAAAGCTCCCTACAATATTTCAGAAAATATTGAAACTTGCCGATTATTAAATTATGCTTCTTATATTTTTAACGAACCCTTTTTTAAGCAAAAAGCTACAGAAATTTTTAATTTTTTAGTAAACTCAAAAGTAGTAAACAGCATTGCAACTGAACCGGGCATACTAAGTGCTTTTGAAGAAATTGCAACTGAACCCATTATGGCCGCATTAATGCTGAAAAAAGAAGATCCGCTAAAAGATGGTTACTTAAAAAGCACCGTATCGTTTCCACATTTTTATTTTTACAGCACAATTTATAATGCAAGTAATATAACTGAAGATAAAAAAGACATTTTTAATTCGCTTAACACTAATTTTGTTATACTTTGCACATCATCATACTGCAGCTCACCAATGACATCGCAACAAGAAATTTCAGATTTTATATATAAGCGCGTGTTATCGGAAAAAAAGTAGGCCTATGCTGTACGAACAAAAAACAGATTTAATCTCTCTTCCGCATCTTTAGATGCCCACTACAATTATTTTTTCTGTACTCTAAAAAAAATAAATAATTTAGTATTTTTATTTTAAGTATGAATTTACCACAGCGCCCTCGCAGAAACAGAAAATCACAATCTATTCGAAACCTTACGCAAGAAAATCATGTAACTGTTGATGACTTGATACTTCCCCTTTTTTTAACGGAAGGGAAAAATAAAAAAACCGAAATAAATTCAATGCCTGGAATATTCCGTTATTCAACCGATTTACTGTTAAAAGAAATAGAATCTTGCTTAAAATTAAATATAAATAGTTTTTGCATATTTCCAAGTATAAACAATAAACTTAAAAATAAAAATGCCTCAGAAGGCTTAAATTTAAAGGGGCTTTACCCATCTGCAATAAAATTAATAAAGCAACATTTTCCAGAAGCAATTGTTATGACCGACGTTGCAATGGATCCCTACAGTAGTGATGGACATGATGGATTAGTTAAAAACGGAAAAATACTGAATGACGAAACCGTTGAAATTTTATGCGAAATGGCCTTAGTGCATGCTTACGCGGGTGCAGATATTATAGGCCCCAGCGACATGATGGATGGGAGGGTTGGGGCAATTAGAAATGCTTTAGACAAGAAGGGATTTACAGAAGTTTCAATCATGAGCTACACTGCAAAGTATGCTAGTGCTTTTTATGGACCATTTAGAGATGCTTTAGACAGCGCCCCAAAATTTGGTAACAAAAAAACCTATCAAATGAATCCTGCCAATGTTAAAGAAGCCTTAATTGAGGCTGAGTTAGATACATTTGAAGGTGCTGATTTTTTAATGGTTAAACCCGCTTTAAGCTACATGGATGTTATAAAACAATTAAGTGATAATTTTTCACTTCCAATTGCTGCTTATAATGTAAGTGGCGAATACGCCATGGTTAAGGCTGCTTCTGCCAAAGGTTGGATAGATGGACCCAGTGTTAGAGATGAAATTTTACTTAGTCTTAAACGCGCAGGGGCCTCTATTATTTTAAGTTATTTTGCAAAAGAATTTGCTATGTCTAAAAAATAATATAACTTCAATATTTATTTTGAAATGAGTTCTCTTTCAGAAATATTATATAAAAATCACATCATCTTTAGCTATTTTGGCTACATTGACAATATGGTGTTAAATGAAATTTTAAAACTTACAAAAGACAAGCTTATTAAAAATAAAGAATCTGTATTAACAACTAATCGCGTTTATAATGCCATTAACGAATGTGTTGAAAATATAATTAAACACAATATATTTTCAGACGACAACAAAGTGTATTATAAATCACTCATCTTAATTTCTACACATTCAAATGCCTATCAAATAGATACCATTAACTTAATAAATGAAAATCAATACAATGAAATAACTGAAAAGTTAAAATTAATTACCTCTAAAAATAAAGAAGAATTGAAACATATAAAAACAGAAATTATTTCTAATAACCAATATTCAAATGTATCAACTGCCGGCTTAGGGCTTATAGATATGCTGCTAAAAGCCGATGAATTTTTGTATAGATTTAATAAACAAGAAGACTCAAAAATTCTCTTTAATATGCACTTTAAAATATATTCAAAATAAAATTATAAACATGGAAGTGCTAGATATAAAAGGAAATGACTTAAACCCTAATGTTTATCTTAATCACCTTGAGCACAAATTTTCAATTACAGGCGAAAGCAGACCTGAAAACCCAATTAAATTTTACGAGCCGGTTTTTAAATGGTTCGAAAATTATTTTAACCACTTATATGTATTAAACGATCTTTCAAACACAACTAATTCAAACATAACTAAACGCCTAATTATTAATTTAGAATATTTTAATTCTACCTCAGCTAAAGTATTATTTGATTTATTTAGTTTTTTAAAAATTACCGGAATAGAAAAATTTAAAATTACTTTTGAAATAGATTGGTTTTATCACGTAGAAGATACTGACATGCTCGAAGCCGGTAAAGAAATGGAAAATATGTGCGGATTAAAATTTAATTACCACCCTAAATTATAAAACCACCCTGAAAAAGAGTTTAATATTAATCTTATTACTTTGCTTTTTTTTCAACAAAGGACTTTCTCAAACATTTAAAAAAATAGGTATCGAAGATGGCTTACCCTCATCAGTAATATACGACATAAAAATAGACAAATACAATCGTATTTGGGTTGCTACATTTGGTAGTGGCTTAACTTGCTTTGACGGTGTTAAATTCCATTCTATTAATCAAGACAATGGATTAAGTAATGATTTAATTCGCAATATTTGTATTGATGACAGTAACAATCAAATATACGTTGGAACCCAAGGTGCACTCAATTTAATTACAAAAGACAGCATTTTAAACATTTCAAGTTATTTACCCGAAAACACTAAAGTTAATGTATCAAAAGTTTGCATTGAAAATGATAGGTTGTATGTATGTAAAAATAATATGTTTACTGTTTTAAAAAAATTTAAAATTGTAGAAAAAATTTCACTTCCGTATTTAAATAATTATTTCAAAGATGGAGATAATCTTTGGCTCACTTCAAAATCCGAAATATTATTGCGGTTAAAAAACAATACTTTCGACTCCATAAGCAAACGATTTAAATTAAAAAGCATTGGATACAATGATATAAAAAAATTTAAAAATAAAATTATTATATCTTCAAAAGAAGGCTTAGTAATTTTTAATGAAAACACTTATGAAAACACAATCACCATAAAAAACGGTTTATATAAAAATGACAATATACGTTGTTTATTTACCGATGACACTACCTTATGGATTGGCACTAAAAAAGGCTTGGCCAGCACTAAAGATTTAATGAATTTTACTTATTACAATTCAAACAATGGGATTGATGAGTGCGAAATAAAATGTATAAATAAAGACAAAAATGGCTTACTGTGGGTTGGTACAACATTTAACGGGTTGTTTAAAATGATTGCAACAGATATTGTAAAATATCCACAAACAGAACAAGTAAAAGATTTTTCAACTTTTGAAAACAACTTGTATGCTTTAGTAGGAAAAACAATTAAAAAATATAATACCGATAGCAATAAATTTATCTCCTACTTAAATTTTAAAGTTGGCGAAAATCTTTCGCGCTTTACATTTGATGCTAAAGGAAATATTTACGCATTAGACAATCAAATAATTAAGTATGATGGCAAACAATATACAAACATTGAGCACAAACTTTCACAAAACCAAGATAATCAACCCTATTCAATTGCTTCATATAAAAATTATGTTTGGGCAGGACTTCGCAAGTCACTATTAAGAATTAATGTTAATACCGGGCAAATAGACACCTTCAACAAACACACACTTAAAGCAGCTTATTTTCAAGACATTAAATTAATAGACTCAACAGTTATTGCTGCTACAGACGCTGGTTTGCTTAAAATAACAAATACGTATAAAAAATTAATTACAGAACAATCTGCATACAACTTTCCATCAGGAATTTTGAACTGCATTGAAACTGATAAATATAATCATATTTGGATAGCTGCTGATTTAGGATTGTACTGCATAGAAGGAGATACCGCTTATTCTAATTTAAGAAAAAATTTATTCCCCACAAACGAAATTTCAGATATTGCGGTGTTAGATACGTTTTTGCTTGCTGCTACCGGAAAAGGATTAATACAAGTTTTGATAAGAAAACATAAAAATCAAAATAATTATTACCAAATAATTAACCAACGAAAAGGATTAAATGACGTTGATTTAACCGGCGGCAGGTTATTTTCAGATGGAAAATATATTTGGATATCTAATAAATCTAATATTTACCGCTACAAGCCCGAAAATCAAATAAGCTTAAACATACCACTTTACATTACGGATATTAAAAACGATTCCGCTTCATTAGTTTTTGGAAATTCAAAAAACTTTATCGTACAACCTGTAAACGTTAAAGAAGAACTAGTGTTAAAATATAAAAACAACAATTTTAATATTGAATTTAACGGTATAAATTATCAATTATTTGATAATGTTTATTATAGTTACCGGTTGCTTGGATTGACCTCTAACTGGAGCCTTCCCGATATTAATAATAAAGCCGTTTATACTAGTTTAGCACCGGGAACTTATACATTTGAGCTTTCACTTTCAAATGGAAAAAATAATTTTGGTAAAAATATTTCATATACAATAATAATTTTACCGCCAATTTATTTAACATGGTGGTTTAAAGTATTGTCGGGGATTTTTTTACTACTTTTAATTTTTATTTTTATAAAACTCAGAACAATAAAAGTAGTAAGGCAAAATCAAATTTTAGAATCTAAAATTAATTTAAGAACAAGCGAGCTGTTAAAAAAATCTAATGAACTGTCACATTCAAATGAACAACTTTCAAATAAAAACAAATTAATAACCGAAAGTTTGGAGTATGCAAAAAAAATTCAAGAAACTATTTTACCTTCTCAAAATTATTTGCAACTAAATTTTAAAAATTCTTTTGAAATTAGCACTATTTATCTTCCTAAAGATATTGTGGGGGGCGATTTTTACTACGCGTACAATAAAAATAATATAAACTATTTTGCAGTAATTGATTGTACCGGACATGGCGTACCAGGTGCCTTACTTACCTTTTCAGTTTACACCATTTTGCAAAATATTATTGATAGTAATTCCGTTTTAAATTCGCCCTCTGAAATAATTAAACAATTGCTTTCAACTTTTTCTCACACCTATAATAAAGATAGTGAATCAAAAGAAAGTTTTGCAATATCATTAGTCGTAATTCAAAATCAGTTTGCTAAAATTGCAACAGTAAGTCAATCTGTAAGTATATTAACAACAAGTGGAATTAATGAATACAAATCAAACCAAAACTTTTTTTCACTTCAAATAAACACTATTGATGAATTTGAAGTACAGTTAAATAAAGATGATATAATTATGTTATATTCTGACGGTTACTACGATCAAAAACATTTTTTAAGCGGAAAAAAAATGTACCGATCGGCAATGAATAATTTTTTATTGCAGGTACCTACAAAAAACATTTACGAACAAACACGTTATTTATTAAATAGTTTTAATGACTTTAAAGGCGGTTCTCCTCAAATTGATGATGTGTGCTTAATGCTAATAAAATATATTGGATAACATAAAACATATTGTATTAACAGGATATATGGGATCCGGTAAAAGCACATTAGGAAAAAAAATTGCTGCTAAAATTAATTCTCCTTTTATTGATTTAGACGAGTTAATTGAAAAAAATGAAAACATGTCTATAACTAAAATTATTACCCAAATGGGTGAGTCATATTTTCGCGAATGTGAATCAAGAGCGCTTCAAAAATTATTTACAAACTCACCTGTTTCAGTAATATCTTTAGGAGGAGGCACTGTGTGCTATAATAACAATTTAAACATTATTAAACAAAATGCTAAACTTATATACATTAAATTAAGCCCTCAAGCTCTATACAGTCGTTTAATAAACTTTCGGCAAAACAGGCCTTTATTAGCAGATATTTCAAAAGAACAATTGCTCCAAAAAATTACAGAAGACTTAAACAAAAGAAATTTTTACTATGAACAAGCCGATTTAATTTACGACGGACTTTCAATAAATCTTCAAAAATTAATTGCAAAAATTTTATTATTGCATTGAAACACTACAAATTAATTATAATTAAAATTATACTTGCTTGCTCCACTGCAAATGCACAAAACGAAGATGTTATATACAGCACGTCTCACTTATACTTTAATATTGGGGCAAACGTTTCTATTGGCACTCATTTTATTCGATATGGCTTAAATTTTAATTTTTCTTTTGTGTCTGGTAACTTACAGGCAAACACTCAAATTAAAACCTACTTTAATTTTAAAAACTTAGGCCCAAAGTTAATGTATCCTGAAATTGTGCTCTCGCAAGCTCTTTTAGTTTGCTATGGCAAGCAAAAAAATTTTAATAATCCTTTCTTTTCCATTCTTTCAAATCAAAGCAAATTTGAAAATAGTTTTGGTTATGCCTATAATATATATTTAAATAAAATTAATACCAGCCAGGTTACCGGCATAATTGCCATGCAATTTAATCGCATTACATTATTAAGCGAAAATGATATTTTTGCTAAGCCCATGCTCGATCGTTTTAGAACCGGCGCCTTTTTAATCCAATATCAATTAGATGATAAATACATCATAGGCCTCAACAACACTATGTGGACAGGAAAGATGGGTAACAGGATTGAAACAAATTTAAATAACACATTTTCGAAATGTTATTTGGATACTACAAAAGGCGTTTATTCAAATTATTCACACGGTTTATTAAGTTTACAATTTATGATGAGTTTAAATGGGGGGCAATTTATTCAATTAAATAGCGGTATTGATGCCGAACAAGTAAGGAACGCCGTACAAAATAAATTTATTCACGATATGCCTTTTTTACCAAAAAAATATAATAAAAACTGTCACATACCTATGATTGATTCAAAAGGACAACAATATTTATACGGGCAAAATCAAAAAATTAAAAAAGTGTCTCCGTATATTAATTTCTTTTCAGGAGCATCAATTTTTTATTAATAGCAGCTGCGAATATTTTTATAATAGATGATACTATTTTATTAAGTGCGCAAATTAAAATTAGTTTGTATTTATTTTTAAATTAACTCTGCAAATAAATCAAAGTCGCCTGCATCTGTTATTTTTGCATTTACAAATGTGCCTGGACTAAGATAAATTTTATTATTAGCCTTAATTAAAACCTCATTATCAACCTCCGGGCTGTCAAATTCCGTGCGGCCTATGTAATAATTTCCCTCTTTTTTATCAATTAACACTTTGTACAAATTGCCAATTTTTTGTTGATTTAATTGAAACGAAATTTCCTGTTGTATTTTCATAACGGCATCGGCACGTTTGCGTTTTAGTTTTTCAGGTACACTATCTGCTAAGTTGTAGGCATGCGTATTTTCTTCGTGGGAATATGTGAAAATGCCTAAGCGTTCAAATCTACTCTCTTCTACCCATTGCAACATTTCTTCGTGGTCCTTTTCGGTTTCGCCCGGATAACCCGCAATTAGTGTTGTTCTTATTGCAATATTGGGGATTTTATCTCTAATTTTATTTACTAAGTCAATTGTTTTTTGCTTGGTAATTCCGCGTCTCATTCCACTTAACATGTTATCGCTAATATGTTGTAAGGGCATATCAATATAGTTACAAACGTTTGTTTTACTTTTCATTATATCTAAAACCTCCATTGGAAAGCCGCTTGGAAAGGCATAATGTAAGCGAATCCATTCAATTCCGCTAACATTACTTATTTTATCAATAAGTGTTGCAAGCTCGCGTTTTTTATAAATATCCAACCCGTAGTATGTTAAATCTTGCGCAATAAGCAATAATTCTTTTGTTCCTTTAGCCGCTAAATTTTTGGCTCTGTTAATTAATTCTTCTATTTCAACGCTTTGATGCTTACCTCTCATTAGAGGTATAGCGCAAAAACTACAAGGTCTATCACAACCTTCGCTTATTTTAAAGTAGGCATAATGTTGGGGTGTGGTAAGTAAACGCTCGCCAACTAACTCGTGCTTATAATCTGCCTTTAATGTTTTTAATAGCTTTGGCAAATCGCGTGTGCCAAAAAACGCATCAACCTCTGGCATTTCTACCTCTAAATCTTTTTTATAGCGCTCGCTTAAACAACCGGTAACATATACTTTTTCAACAGCACCATCTTTTTTAGCGTCAACGTATCTTAAAATAGTGTCTATACTTTCTTGCTTGGCACTCTCAACAAAACCACATGTGTTAATTATAACAATTTGATGTTCATCTGTATTTGATTCGTGTTCAACTTCAAATTTATTAGCTTTTAGCTGCCCCATTAACACTTCACTATCTACTAAATTTTTACTGCAACCTAAAGTTATAACATTTACCTTATTTTTTTTTAGCGTTTTGGTTTTCATTTTCTATCTTTACAAAGATACCTATTAAAATGCAACCAAAATTAAATAAAGGCATATTACATTTTTTTATTGAGTACAATCGTTTTCTTTTGCCTATTTATATTTTAATTGCTTTATTAATTTTTGGCACAAGTGGGTATATGATTATTGACCATTACCAACCCGTTAATGCTTTTTATATGACAATTAGCACGGTTGCAACAGTTGGTATAGGAGAGATTGAGCCATTATCTGAAGCCGGAAAAATATTTACAAGTTTTTTAATTATCACTAGTTTTGGTACATTTGCTTATGCTGTTAGCACCATAACCAGTTTTTTTGCCGATGGCGAGTTTAAACAATTTTTAAAAAATAAACGATTGAGCGAAGCAATAGATAAATTAAGCGGGCACATAATAATTTGTGGTTATGGGCGTAATGGGCGACAAACAGCTCATGTATTAAAAAAGTATAACAAGCGTTTTGTGGTTATTGAGCAAAGTGAAAAAATTACCGGAGATATTAACCACAAGTATTCTGATTTGGTATTAACCGGAGATTCAACAAAAGACGAAGTGTTGCTTAAGGCCGGAATATTAAAAGCTAAAGCGTTAATTACAACTTTGCCAATTGATGCAGACAATTTATTTATTGTTTTAACTGCAAGAAACCTTAATAAAAACTTAACAATTATTTCGAGAGCAAGCGATGATGGTAGTGATGAAAAGCTAAAAATTGCAGGCGCAAACAATGTTATAATGCCTGATAAAGTTGGTGGGGCTCAAATGGCAAGCTTAGTTATGAAGCCTGATGTAATGGAATTTTTAGACTATATCACCGCACAAGGAATTAATAATGTTGGCTTAGAAGAAATTGAATTTAATGAATTAAGCGAGTCGCTAAAAAACAAAACGCTAAAAGATTTAGAAATTAGAAATAAAAGTGGCGCAAATATAATAGGGTTTAAAACCGTTATGGGAGAATATATTGTAAACCCAAGTGCCGATACAAAAATAATTCCTCATTCAAAAATTTTTGTGCTGGGAACATCTGATCAAATTAAAGGATTAAAAATATTATTAACCGAGTAACAAATCAGTTTTCTTTTAATCCTTTTCCTTCTTTCACAATTTTGTTTTGTTGTTTTAAGTCTATTACAATTTTATCAAGCACACCATTTAAAAATAATTTACTTTGTGGGGTACTGTATTCTTTACTAATATCGATATATTCATTAAGCGAAGCTTTAACGGGTATGCGTGGTAAATACATAATTTCAGCTAAAGTCATTTGCATGAGCAACATATCCATAGCTGCAATGCGCTCTATTTCCCAATTAGTAGTATGTTTAGAGATTAGTGTTATAAAATCATTGCGATATTGAATTGTTTTACGGAATAATGTTGACATAAATTCAAAATCATCTTTTTCATCTTTTAATAACGGAAGTAATTTAAATTCTTTCCCTTCATACGACTCAATATTACGTATCACAGAGTTGTACGCCACAAATGAATCGTCTGCCCAATGCATGTTTTTGTCTTCAAAAAAGGAAAGTAATACATCATTTTGACTTAAATAATCTGTTACAAGTTGTACTATAAAATCTCTGTCTTCACTTAACGAAGTCTTTTCGTTCTTCATGTAGTCTTTATATAATTTAGTAGTACGAATATCGTTAAATAGTTTTCTAATTAAATCAGCGTCATTATTCCAGTTTATTTTCTTTTTAGAAGTAAGGCTTGTTAACTCTTTATTTTTAGAAATAGCACATAAAACAGCATTATTTACAAATTTCAAATTTGGGGTTAAATCTTCTTTTGTTGGGAGCCGCTTGTTTTTATTTTCATCAACAATTAGTGTAGCTACGTTATGCAGTTCGCAAATAAATTGCAAAATGGTTAAATACAGGTCGTAAATTTTATCGAGATTTTTAAACATCTCTTTTTCAAATAAGGCTATTTCTGCTTTTTCATGTTGAAAAAAAGCATATAGCTCTTGCATTACTTTTATTCTTAAAAATCTTCGGTTTAGCATAGTGCAATTACATTACGGCATTTAATTTGGCAATTGCCTCAATTCTTTTTTCGGCTAAAATATTAGCTGCTTTGTAGCTGGCAATATTTTCTTTTTTTGCAGTTTGAAGCACATTCCATGTGTTATCATAAATTTTTTCGGCATGAGCCATTGCTCTTTCTCGGTTGTATCCTTCTAATTCATAATAAACATTTATAATACCGCCGGCATTTACAACAAAATCAGGGGCATAAATAATACCCATTTTTTTCACTTGCTCGCCATGCTTATCTTCTTCGGCTAATTGGTTGTTTGCTGCGCCACAAATTACTTTACATTTTAAACGCGATAGCGTATTATCATTTACAGTAGCGCCTAAAGCACAAGGAGCATAAACATCTATATCCAAATCAAACATTTTATCTGCACTAACAACTTCGGCTTTGTATGTTTTGGTTATGTATGCTAATCTTTCTTCGTTTATATCGTAAACATAAACTTTTGCATTTTCCTTTGTTAAGTGGCTTATAAGCCCTTCGCCAACATGCCCGGCACCTTGCACAAGAATTTTTTTGCCCGATAAATTTTCATTCCCGTAGGCTTCTTTTGCCGATGCTTTCATGCTAACATACACCCCGTAAGCTGTAACCGGACTAGGATCTCCGCTTCCACCCATTGTTTCAGGAAGTCCGCTCACGTATTTAGTTTCCATTGAAATTAATTCCATGTCTCTGCTTGTCATAGCTACATCTTCTGCTGTAATATATTTTCCACCAAGACTATTTACAAATTTACCAAAACGGCGTAGTAAGGCCTCTGATTTTATTTTTCGTGGGTCGCCAATGATTACTGCTTTTCCGCCGCCTAAATTTAATCCGGCAACACTTGATTTATACGTCATGCCTCTTGATAGACGTAACACATCAGTAATTGCTTCTGCTTCGCTGTTATAATTCCAAAATCTTGTGCCGCCTAATGATGGCCCTAATACAGTATTGTGTACTGCTATTATTGCTTTTAATCCTGTGGCATTATCATTGCAAAATAACACTTGTTCATGATTGTATATGCCCATTTGTGCAATTAAAGAATTAGTTTTTGTTTCAGATGGATTGATTATTGTAGTTTCCATATTATTAAATGCTGTGGGCTTAAAGATAAAGTTAATTCTAATATCCTAAGTTACACTTTACGAAAATATTGGTTTTTTAGATTTTTTAAGTATTTTCTAAAAGCGCACTATTTTTTTTTCCCCTTTTTAATGGCTGCTTTTTTTACTGCTGCCTTTTTTGAAGCAGCTTTCTTAACAGTCGCTTTCTTTTTAGCAACCGTGTTTTTAGTTGTTTCAGATTTTACTTCAGCCTTGTTGTTGGCCGCCTTTTTTTTAGCTTTTTTATCAAATGCATTGGGCACTTGTTCAACTATCATTCGCTTGACTTCCTCTAACGAAATATGTTTTAATGCTTCAGGCTCGTGTCTTTTGCCATCTTCGGCTTTAGTTAGCTTAAGCATATCTTTTTTAAATCTAATAAAGGGTCCCCACCTGCCATTTTCAATAGCAATATTTTCTTCGGGCCATTGTTGTATAAAACGATTAGCTTCTTTTTCTAATTTTTTATCTACTAACTCTTCAATTTCTTTTTGAGATAAATTTTCAAAATCGTAGGCTCTAGGCACATTAATATATAAATCACCAAACTTAATAAATGGGCCAAACCTTCCTTTTCCTTTTGTAATGCCCACTCCTTTATAATGAGCTATAGGGGCATTAGCTATTTCTTTTTCTTTAATAAGTTCTATGGCCCGTTGCAAATCAACTGATAAAGGATCTTCATTGCGAGGTATTGATATAAATTGCTCGCCAAATTTAATGTAAGGGCCAAAGCGACCCACAGCAACTACCACATCATTGTTTTTATGTGTTCCAATAGTTAAGGGGAGTTTAAATAAGTCAAGTGCTTCTTGTAAAGTAATGGTTTCAATACTTTGTTCTTTTCTTAAGCTGGCAAAGCGAGGCTTTTCTTCGTTAGTTTCACTAAGAGAATCGCCAATTTGAGCCAAAGGCCCAAATCGCCCTATGCGAACATAAACAGGTTTTTTGCTTACAGGATCTTCTCCTAGCAAACGTTCGCCGCTGGCTCGTTCGCTATTATCAATAGTATTTTCAACGGTTTTGTGAAATGGCTTATAAAATGCATTCAGCATTTTAGTCCAATCTATTTTACCTTCGGCAATATCGTCAAATTCTTCTTCAACTTTTGCAGTAAAATGATAATCTAAAATCTCAGGAAAATACTGAATTAAAAAATCGGTTACCACTGCGCCAATATCTGTTGGAAATAGTTTTGCTTTTTCGGCACCGGTATTTTCAGTTTTTATTTCTTTCGAAATTGCTTTACCCGAAAACGCAAGCACTGTGAAATTTCTGGGGCTTCCCATTCTGTCGCCTTTTTCAACGTAATTGCGTTTTTGCACTGTACTAATTGTAGGCGCATAAGTTGAAGGGCGACCAATCCCTAACTCTTCTAATTTTTTCACTAAACTTGCTTCGGTATAGCGTGGCGGGTGATGAGTAAAGCGTTCAACAGCTTCGGTGTTTAATGCCAATAATGTTTGGCCTTGTTTCATTGATGGAAGCATTGTGCTATTTTCCTCGTCTCCCTCATCATCAGTTCCCTCAATATAAACTTTTAAAAATCCGTCAAATTTAAGCACTTCGCCTTGTGCTGTGTATATTTGTGGGGCGGTGCTAATACCTATTTTTACATTTGTTTTTTCTAATTCGGCATCAGCCATTTGTGATGCAATAGTACGCTTCCAAATTAAATCGTATAAACGTTGTTCATTACGTTCACCCGCAATAGTTTGATTTTGAATATAGGTAGGACGAATGGCTTCGTGAGCCTCCTGCGCACCTTTGCTTTTTGTTTTAAAGCGACGCTGCTGGTGATATTTTTCTCCAAAATTTGAAATAATTGCTTCTTGCGCTTGGTTTAATGCTGTTTCTGATAAATTTACGCTATCTGTACGCATGTATGTGATTTTTCCTGCCTCGTATAGACGTTGCGCCACAGTCATAGTTTGCGCTACACTAAACCCTAATTTGCGTGCAGCTTCTTGTTGTAAGGTTGATGTTGTAAAAGGTGCGGCCGGACTGCGTTTTGCCGGTTTTGTTTCTAAACTGTTTACAGTATAAATTGCCGGTATGCATTTTTTTAAAAAAGCTTCTGCTTCTGCTTCTGTTTTAAAGCGTTCAGACAGTTCGGCTTTTACTTGATTTTTTTCTGTTTGAAATATAGCCGAGACTTTAAAAGAAGAAAGTGATTGAAACTGCTGAATTTCGCGCTCACGCTCTACAATTAAACGTACGGCTACAGATTGCACACGACCGGCACTTAAACTTGGTTTTACCTTTCGCCACAGCACAGGACTTAATTCAAAACCAACCAAACGATCTAATATGCGACGGGCTTGTTGCGCGTTAACTAAATTAATGTCTATTCCTCTTGGATTTTGAATAGCTTTTTGAATAGCCGGTTTAGTAATTTCGTGAAAAACAATTCGCTTAGTTCTATTTTTATCAAGGTTTAAGGCTTCAAACAAATGCCAGCTAATTGCTTCTCCCTCACGGTCTTCATCAGATGCCAACCAAACCATTTCTGCCTTTCCACTTAATTTTTTTAGTTCATCAATTACTTTTGTTTTATCGGGCTGAACCTCATAAGTAGGCGTAAAGTTTTTTTCAACATTAATTCCTAAATCTTTTTTTACCAAATCACGCACGTGTCCAAAACTTGACTTTACAACGTAATCTTTTCCTAAAAAACCTTCAATTGTTTTAGCTTTTGCCGGACTCTCAACTATTACTAAATTTTTTGCCATGCTATAAAATACCTTTGATATATATTAATAATGTATCCTAAAATTTTGGCAAAGGAAACATTAAAATTTTATATAAACACAAATTTTAAAAGACTTTTTTACAGAAAAAAAATACAAATAACTGAAAATCAGTTGTTTTAAAATTGAAAAGATGAAATAATTTTCCTCTTAAAGCTTTTTATCTATTTTTAAAAAGCAAAGTGAATATTAAAACACCTAATACTAAGCTAGGTAAATGTACCTAGGTAAAGATGAAAAAAATCAAGAATAAAAATCTGTCAATTTGTCATTTATTTGTACCTTTACAAATCAATGGAAAATAAGCAGATAGACGAGGTGCGCCAAGGCGAAATAATGGTTAAAGAACCTAAACAAAAAGGTGGTAAAAAATTATTTTTAGAAAGCTATGGTTGCCAAATGAATTTTTCGGATAGCGAAATAGTAGCTTCTATATTAATAAATGAAGGGTATTCAACTACCACAGATTTTAAGGAAGCTGATTTAATTTTTGTAAATACCTGTGCTATACGAGAGAATGCAGAATCGCGTGTTCGCCAGCGTTTGCAAGACTATAAAAAAGCTAAAAAAGCCAATAAAAACCTTTTAATAGGCGTATTAGGTTGCATGGCTGAACGTATAAAACATCAATTTTTAGAAGAAGAAAAATTAGTGGATATGGTTGTAGGCCCTGATGCTTACCGAGATTTACCAAATTTAATTGCCGTAGCCGAAAGTGGGCAACAGGCTATTAATGTTATTTTAAGTAAAGAAGAAACGTATGCAGATATATCACCTGTTCGATTAGACCACAACGGAGTAAGCGCTTTTGTAAGCATTATGCGTGGCTGCGATAATATGTGTAGCTTTTGCGTGGTTCCATTTACCAGAGGAAGAGAGCGTAGCAGAGAACCCGAAACTATTGTAAGAGAATGTAAAGAAGCTTTTGATAATGGTTATAGAGAAGTAACCTTGTTAGGACAAAATGTAAATTCCTATTTATGGACTGGCGGTGGATTAAAAAAAGAAAACCTCACAGAAGAACAAAGAGCTAACGCCACAACATTTGCCCAATTATTAGAAATGGTTGCTATGATTCATCCAGATTTAAGAGTACGTTATTCCACATCTCATCCTAAAGATATGGGAGACGATGTATTAATAGCAATGGCAAAGTATGAAAATATATGTAAATACGTTCACTTGCCGGTACAAAGCGGAAGCACCGCTTTATTAGAAAAAATGAATAGGGGTTATAGCCGTGAATGGTATTTAGATAGAATAGCTGCCATTAGAAGAATATTACCAGATGCCGCTATTAGCTCAGATATTATAGTTGGTTTTTGTGGAGAAACAGATCAAGAGCATCAAGATACGGTTTCTTTAATGAATGAAATAAAATATGAATTTGCATATATGTTTGCCTATAGCGAAAGACCTAAAACATTGGCAGAACGAAAATATGCTGATGACGTACCTAACGAAATAAAGAGTAAACGATTAAGCCAAATTGTTGATTTACAACGCAAACATAGCGAAATAAGAACCAAAGAAGGTGTAGGGAAAAGGCACAGAGTTTTAATAGAAGGGGTTTCAAAGAAATCAGATGAAATGCTGAGTGGAAGAAATTCTCAAAACACAGTAGTGGTGTTTCCTAAAGGTAATCATAAAAAAGGGGAGTATGTTAATGTGTTAGCTACAAGCTGTACTAGTAGTACTTTAATTGGAGAAGTTGTTAAATAATTTGACAGATAGTATAACTTTTAGTCAAATTTTTTGACAAATAGTAAAATGAATTTTGTATTTTTGTGTTATGGTTGTAAGACAAATATATCGGAAACTTGAAAAGCATTTGAATAAAAGGCAGGTTACCGTAGTGCTTGGAATGCGACGCGTAGGAAAAAGTACAGCCGTAAAATACTTATTAAGTAAAGTAAAACACAACAATAAAATTTATATTGACTGCGAAAAAATAGAATATCAAACTTTGTTTAATACACCTTCATACGATTCTATCATCAACGAATTAGAATTACAAGGCATTACATTTAATAAAACGGCGGTTATTGTTTTAGATGAAATTCAGTTAATAAAAAATTTACCGAGTTTTATTAAATACATCTATGATACTTACAGCGTAAAATTTATTGTTACAGGCTCTAGCTCGTATTACTTAAAAAATCTATTTACAGAAAGTTTAGCCGGTAGAAAAACCATTTTTGAAATGCATCCTTTAAACTTTAATGAATTTTTACTATTCAGAGGTGCAAAGGAAGATCTTATCACTAAATATTCTCAAGTTCAATTTAATATAGCTTGGTATAATAAATATAAAGAGTTTTATAAAGAATTTATAAAATATGGCGGCTTCCCAGAAGTGGTAATGAGTAAAAGTATTAAACATAAAAAAGAATTATTGTCAGACATTATAAACTCATACATTGATATGGACGTAAAATTGTTGTCTGACTATTCTTTAAATAAAGATTTATTCAATTTAGCGAAACTGCTTTCGGCAAGAGTTGGCTCAAAAATAGATTTTACAAAATTAAGTAGCGTGGCAGGAATTGACCGAAGAAAAATAAGCGATTATATTTACTTATTTGAGAACACTTATCTTATTAAATTAGTAAAACCGTTTACGAAAAATATTGACAAAGAAGTAAGCCAACAACCCAAGTTATACTTTTCAGACAATGGCTTATTGCATGCCTTAGCTGGAGATACAATTTCTTCAGGGCAATTATTTGAAAATGCAATAGCGATACAACTACATCATTTATTTGAAGTAAATTATTATCAAAAGAAAACGGGACAAGAGATAGATTTTATTTTAAATAAAAAAATAGCCACTGAGGTAAAAGAAACTCCTATTCTTCAGGATTTAACTGTTTTAAAAGCTCGATCTTTAGAATTAGGAATAAAAAAGCAAATTTTAATAGGAAATAATCCAGCTTCTAATGGTTTTAAACAATTTTTATGGGGAGGTAATTTGTACTAAAAGTATAACTATTTGTCAAAATTTTTGACAAATAGTTTATTGAATAAAAAATAAAATAAATGAACACACAAGATTTAAAACAAAAATACGGTATAATAGGAAATAATATTCTCTTAGAAAGAGCAATAGATGTGGCGTACCAAGTGGCCCCTACAGATTTAAATGTACTGATAAACGGAGAAAGCGGAACGGGTAAAGAAGTTTTTCCGCAAATAGTACACCAGTACAGTGCTAGAAAACATGGGCCATATATTGCCGTAAATTGCGGCGCAATTCCTGAAGGAACAATTGATAGCGAATTATTCGGTCATGAAAAAGGCTCCTTTACCGGCGCTCACGAAGCACGTAAAGGCTATTTTGAGGTAGCCAATGGCGGTACAATATTTTTAGATGAAGTAGGTGAGCTGCCACTAGCTACTCAAGCGCGATTGCTTCGTGTTTTAGAAAGCGGAGAATACCTTAGGGTTGGTAGCAGTAAAGTTCATAAAACCGATGTAAGAGTTGTTGCCGCCACAAACATTAATTTTAATAGGGCACTTGATCAACAAAAATTTAGAACGGATTTATATTATCGATTAAATACCATACCAATATACTTGCCGCCATTGCGTGATCGCAAAGAAGATATTCATTTATTATTTAGAAAATTTGCTGCTGATTTTGCAACACGTTATCGAATGCCAGTATTAAGATTAACCCCTGATGCCGAAGAGATACTAGTCAATTATTATTGGCCAGGTAACATTAGGCAATTAAAAAATATTGCCGAGCAAATTTCTATTATTGAAAAAAATAGAGAAATAAACGCAGAAGCATTACTAAAATATTTACCTCAATATAACTCAAGTAATGTTCCAAGCCTTTCAAATCAAAGTGCTTTAGATACTAATGATAAGGAGCTGTTTTTAAAAATTATTCGTGATACAAGAACAGAACTTAATGAGCTGAAGCAAATTGTTTACACCATTATCCAGGGAAAAGCAGCTGTAATAAGTCAAGAAGAATCAAATATTATTTCGGATAATTATACAGACCGAAATATTGTAGTGCCTACAGCAAAACCCTCTATTAACATTCACCATCCTATTTTGGGGGCTAAAAATACACTACCGCAAACTATTGAGGTTGAAGAAAGTTTATCATTACAAGATAAAGAAAAAGATATGATAAAAAAAGCTCTTTTAAAATATAAAGGCAAACGAAAAAATGCAGCAAAAGAACTAGGAATAAGCGAACGCACATTATATAGAAAAATTAATGAATACCATTTGGAAGATTAAAATACTTGTATTATTCTTATTTATTTCATCGCTTTTAAATGCACAATTTTTAAGTAAGGAATATTATTTGGTAGATTCTATTTCAAATAATTTAGAAAAATCAGATAAAGAAATGCTTGATGCGCTTATGAAGCGCTATAGAGCTGCGAAGCAAGATACTACACAAATCAATGTTTTATCTGAAATTGTTGAATCTCTTCAGTCAGAAAATGTTTGGATAAAATACAACCGCTTGGTTTTAAAAAAATGCAACGAAGCTCTATCTCAAAAAAACGAAAACAGTATTTTATACAGAAAAAAAAGAGCGCTGGCAATTAACAATATTGGGTATTATTACGGTAACTATACTAGTGAGTACAAATTAACGGCCTTTTATTATAAAGCGGCATTAGATTCAAACATAGCTCTCAAAAATTATAAAGAAATAATTGTAGGGTACTCAAATTTATCCGGTTCATACCAAGCAAGAGGTGATTTAGCTAATGCAATAAAACTACTAGAAAAAGCGTTGTCTTATCAAGATAAAGTAAGCAACAAAGAAATTTTATTAGCACCTATAAATAATCTCTCCAAACTTTACTTAGTAGTTGGCGATACAGCCAAATCAATTGAGGGATTAAAGCAAGCACTGTCTATATCCATTAAATCTAAAGACAAAGCGCTTTTAGCACATTTATATCATAATTATGGCATAGTATTATATTATAAAAAAGGCATTGGAGCTGAATCATATATTGAAAAAGGTTTAGTGATTAGAAAAGAAATAAATGACGTTAAAGGAATTGTTATTTCATTAATAGGTATGTGCGATTTTGCTATATTTAAAAAACAACTTACTAAAGCCGAAAATTATTTAAATGAAGCTGAAAACTATTTACCTCGCCTTAAAAACACTACAACAGAAGGACTTTATTACTTAAAAAAAGGAATGCTTTATGATTTGTTCCATAAAACAGATTTGGCTATTATAAATTATGAAAAAGCAAAAGATATTTATAAAAAGGTATTTGAAATCGAAGAATTAGAAAATTGTTTAAATAATCTTATTAAAAATTATTCTTCTAATAAGAAAAAATACGCCTCGCAATTGCTTGATGCTTATGAAATGTATTACGCTGTTCAGGAGCGATTAAAACTAAATGAAGTAAAAAGAATTGTTGCTAAAGAAAAGTATGAGGAGGAGTTAAAAATTGCCGAAGCACAATACAAGCTCGATAAACAAATTAGTAATGCAAAAGCGGTTGCTAAAGAGCAAAAGCAAAAAAACTTTTTATTACTTCTTCTTGTTATTGCTATTTCAATTTTAATTTTTGCAATACTTATTTTTAAATCAAATTTATCTAATAAGAAAAAAAACAAAATTATTTCAAAACAAAAAGAAGAAGTTGAAACTCAAAAACAAATAATAGAAGAAAAGCACAAGGACATAACCGATAGCATTACATACGCACATCGCATACAAACAGCACTTATCCCCGACTATAATGCGCTCTTTAAAACGTTTTCAAAATGTGGGTTAATCTATTTGCCTCGCAATATTGTAAGTGGTGATTTTTATTGGTTTACACAAAGTAATTCATTTTTTGTTTTTGCTTTAGCTGATTGTACGGGGCATGGTGTGCCCGGTGCATTTATGAGTTTAATTGGTATAAATGGATTAAATGCTATTACTAAAGAAAAAGGTATTTACACCCCAGGTTTAGTATTAGATGAGCTGAAAATGATTGTTGTAAATAGTGTAAATGATGAAAATAATGAAAATAAAAGTCGCGATGGAATGGACATTGCTGTAATTAAAATCGAAAAAAATTTACTTACATTTTCAGGTGCTAATCAATCAATTTACATTTTAAGAAATACTGAGTTGATTGAATTAAAAGGAAACAAACAACCGGTTGGCTTATCTGATTCAACAGAAAAATTTAAAAATTTACGATTTGAGCTACTTGCAAAAGATAGAATTATTTTATTTAGTGATGGCATTGTAGATCAATTTGGATCAGAGAACAACGCCTCTGTGCCAAAAAAACTTAAAGTTAAACGCCTGCGCGAATGGATAATAGAAACAAGCATTTATAGCGTAACAGAACAAACACAAACAATAAAGCAAAAGTTAATTGCTTTTAAAGGAGTAAATGAACAAACTGACGATATTACATTTGTAATTTTTGAGTTTGAATAATCCTATTTAGCACTATTTACTGCGTCACGGAATCGCCCCTCAACGCTCGATAATTTTTTCGGGCTTCAACCGAGTAAATACTTCCAGGATATTTTGTTAAAACATCTTGATAGGCTTGTTTAGCTTTTTCAATTTGCCCCGTTTGCTGATATAGTTGTGCTAATTTATATTGAGCATCATCACCGTATAAATCATCAGGAAAATACTGCAATATGTTTTTGTACATATCTTCAACTTTCATATAATCGCCCATTTCATAATAAATTTGAGCTTTCTTAAAATAAATATCATCGGCTAAAGTATGTGTTGCAAATAAAATATTTATACTGTCTAATTGCAAAATTGCATCGTTGTATTTATGCTGTAAAAATAACAAATCTGCCTTTGCAAAGCGCATTAGCGGTACAGCATTTGTGTCAACACCAATAGCGTCACTAATTGTTAAGCTAAGCTCCATGGCATCATTTGAAATTAATTTTGAAGCGGCTCCTTTTAAAATATCGGCTTGGGCTTTAGCCCATTTAAAATCGCCTGCATAAAAACTAAGTTTTGCATTTTTAAATTTTGCATCTTGCCCAATAGCTTCATATTTAAAATCTTTTTCAACTTGCGAGTATAGCAATGAAGCATCCCATATTTCATTTTTCAGTGTGTAAATACCTGCTAATTGTAACTTAAATTCAGCTTTTGTTATTGGCTCTAGCCCTGCGCTATTTATAGCTTTTTGCAAAAGCGTAATTGCAATGTCAGATTTATTGAGATAATATGCTTGAAGTAATGTTAAGTTTTTTATTAAAGCAAGTGAAAGAGTTGTTTCTGCATATTTTTCAATAGCCTTATTATACTTTAATTCTAAAGCTTGTAAGTCTTTAAGGTTTTGACCTGTTTTTTTTGTAAGTGCATAAAACTCTGCGTTTATTCCATCTATAATTGCAATATCATAAAACGGATAGTTGGCACCTTTATCAACTATATAGTTAAAACAGCGAGTAGCAATATCCCAATTGGCATTACTTACACAAATTTTTGCCAAGTCGTAAATACGCCTGCCGTCTTCTTTTAATCGTTTATCAAGTGCTTTTGATTGAGTAAAAGCTCCTTCAAAATCGTTTTGTTGTTTTTGAATAAAAATTAAAAATTCGCTAAGTACAATTTTATCAGGCGATTTTTGTATCCTCTTTAATAGCTCTTGTTTTAAAATAGGGTTTTTTAATCCGGCGTTATCATCATCATAACCTAAATTATTTTGCAAATTTGCCTGAACTGTATATAACTCACTTTCTCGAAATTCAAGTGCATTGAGGTATTCATTAATCATCGCTTTAATATCACCCTTTCGTTTATATACATCAGCTATTTCATAAAAATAGGGATAGTTAGGATTTGTTTTTTTTGCCTTAATATATGTTTCAATTGCACGATCAAATAATTGATCTTCAATAAAAACGTTTGCTAAATTTTGTATGTATGGTTGCACCGGCAATAATTCTTTTATGGCTTTGTCATAACATTCTGCTTCTTTTTTTTCTTCGTTTTGGAATTTATAAATTCTTCCTAAAAACACATAATATCTAGTATCCGTTTTATTACTTTTTAGTTGTTTTTTAGTTATTTTTTCAGCTTTAGAAAAATCTTTGACGCTTATTAAGCTTTTATAATAGTAAGCGAACCATAAATTTGGTGCCTTGTCAAATAAATCATCAAAATAGGCATTTGCCTTATCAAACTCTTTGTTTTCAAAATACTGAATAGCTAATTTTTCTTTTTGATTAGTTTGTGAAAGAAGAAAAGTAGTGTATAAAAAACAAACAAAAAAAAGTTTATATCGCAGCATCAATCAAATTTAGTTTTTTTAATTTACAATCAAATTATGAAAAACAAAATTTAACAAGCAAATTAGAGCTTAAATTCGCGACTGGCAATAATAGTATTGTTAGCGGATAGTGTAACTTGATATTTTCCATCGGGCAGGCCGGCAACGGGTATGTTTATTTGGTAATTATGAGCTCCTTCTTGTAGCCAATCACCAACACATATACCTATTTTTTTACCTTTTTCGTTAATAATTTCTAAATAAGCGTATTGATATTTTGGGTTTACATAAGGCAAAATACCGCTTAGTTGCAAATTAAAATTTTGCATACTACCGCCTAAATATACAAGTGTTTTCGAAGTAATTTCATACCAAGGTTCAATTTCATTTTTTAATTTACAAACATACGAGCGTAGCTTTTTTACCAGCGAATCTTTTGGGTCAATAACTAGCGCTGTATTAAAACTGTCACTAACTGCCCATATTGCATTTTGAATAACATCATTTGAGTATTTTGCTTTGCTAATATAACTTGCCAATAACTTTAATTCAGGCTTACGGGCAGGCATTGGCTTAAATTTATTTCCCTTTTGAGGGCCGCATTTCTTTGCTCTGCAACAAAAGCCGGTTAACGAGGCAGCTTTTGTTTCGAATGACTTTAGTGAAATATTTTCTTGTTTGGTTATTAAAATATCTTGGTATATTACATTTTCTGAGACCATTGTGGTGCCCGACTCTATTATGATTTCTAATGAATCTGGCGATAAATTTTTAAGTTCTATGTGAACGCAATCTCCTTTATATCCACCCAAAGAGTTTGCTTTAATGCTTATTTGTTTATCGTTGATAGCTTTTAATAGTGTTACGTTTTTTTTTAGCGCAAAAATTTGCGAATGGATTAATACATCTATAATTATTAAGAAAAATGTTGTAGTTTTCATACGTATATTTTTTATATGTTAATATTCACAGAACATAATATACATTCTCTGTGTTTTTATTTTTTAGTAAGCCATTTTTATACTTTTATAATTATTAGATTGTATATTAGTTACAATATTTTTTACTTACCTTGCAATTAAAATATGGAACGTTTTAGCGGCATTATAGGCATAGTTTTAATTTTTTGCATTGCTTTTTTACTTTCAAACAACAGAAAGGCAATTAATTACCGTCTTGTAATAAGTGGTATTGCTTTACAAATTGTAATTGCGCTATTAGTTTTAAAAGTAAAATTTATCACCGATTTTTTTGCACTTATAGGTAAAGGCATGAGTAAAATAGAACACTTTGCTACCCAAGGCGCTTCTTTTGTATATGGCGGCATAATGGTTGACACTCATAATGGCTCGGCAAGTGCATTTGGTTTAGAGCATACTTTTGTATTTGCGTTTAGTGTTACTGCCACAATAATTTTAGTATGTGTTTTAGTAGCTATTTTATATCAGCTTGGAATAATGCAGCGCATTGTTGCTGTTATAGCAAAAGCTATGAATTTTGTTATGCGCGCAAGCGGAGCCGAAGCATTAAGCAACATTGCAAGCGCTTTTGTTGGACAAGTTGAAGCTCAAGTAATGATTAGGCCATATCTATCGAGCATGACAAATTCTGAATTGCTAACAAGTATGGCCGGTAGTATGGCTTGCATAGCAGGGGGAATATTAATTGTGTATGTAAATATGGGCGCTCGCGCCGAATACTTGCTCGCCGCCAGCCTAATGGCTGCGCCGGCTGCAATTGTTATAAGCAAAATAATTATGCCCGAAACACAAGAGCCCGTTACAAAAGGAACCGTAAAACTGGAAATAAAAAAAGAACACACTAATTTAATTGATGCAATTTCGCACGGTGCAGGCGATGGAATGAAAATTTCAATTAATGTGATTGCAATGCTAATTGGGTTTATTGGCTTAATTACTCTTTTAAATTATCTTTTAGGAAAGTGTTACACCGGCCTTTCGCTCGATTATATTTTTGGTAAATTATTTTACCCTTTAGCCTGGTGTATGGGCGTTCCATCGCAAGATGTAGAACAAGTAGCAACACTTATGGGACAAAAACTTACCATTAATGAATTTATTGCATTTGATACATTAACCCACAAGCTTGCACACCCGTTAAGTGACAAAGGACTTGCCATAGCAAGTTTTGCTATTTGCGGATTTGCAAATTTTAGTAGTGTTGGAATGCAAATAGGTGGGATAGGGGCGCTGGTACCCGAACGCAGAGCAGATTTAGCTAAATTAGGCATAAGGGCACTTATAAGCGGCACGCTGGCAAGTTACCTGTCTGCCACTATAGCAGGAATGATAATATGATATATTTTTGTAGAAATAGTATTTTAGTTTTTCTATTCTTTGCTTGTACTGCATTTTCTTCTGCCCCAAAAAATACTGATTTTATTCTTTTACAGGATATTAATGCCGGCCACAATCCCAATTGGGACAATGCAATGAGAGGACTTTCTTTTTCAATTTATCCAATTATGCCGACCTCTGTTGGAAGCACTTGGTTAAATGGCTATTTAAAAAAAGACCAAACAATGATGCGAAACGCTTACAAAAGTGCAATAGGTATTGGCTTAGCAATGATTACCGCTACCGGATTAAAATTAATTGTTGACAGGCCTCGGCCATTTGTTACTTATGCAAATGAAATAGTAAAAAGAGATGATGCAGGCCCATATTCTTTTCCGAGCGGACATACCACCGCTGCTTTTGCTACTGCAACCACATTATCACTAAGTTATAAAAAATGGTACGTAGCAGTACCGGCGTACTTATATGCGGGTTTTGTAGGCTACTCAAGAATGCGATTAGGAATGCATTACCCCACAGACGTATTGGCTGGCGCAGTTATAGGGGCAGGATTCGGTATTCTTACTTGGAAACTTGATCAACTTATTTTTGGCAAATAATTAATTTGAAAAACAAAATTTGCTTTATTATGCTTTTGTTTTTCGTATAATTTCTACTATACTGTCTTGGTAAAAAAATAAAAAAATATGCCCTACATTTTGTAATTATTTTTACATTTATCCCATAAATAATTTAAATATGGGAAAAGGTGACAAACGTTCAAAAAAAGGAAAAATTCACATTGGTACCAGTGGAGTTTTACGTCCTGCTAAAAAGAAAAAAAAAGCAGTAGTTACTAAAAAGGCTGCTGCTCCTAAAAAAGCAGCAAAAAAAGCAAAGTAATTTTTAGCGGGTAATACCCGCTTTTTTATTTTCACATTGGATATAGAAAAGTATAAACAACTCAGCAAGTCTTCAAAAAAAGAAAACACATCTTTTTTTAAGTTTTTAAAGGCTAAAAAGATTAAAAATATAGATGCTTTATTCCACAAGGCGCATAACGAAGCGTTTGAAAAAATAGATTGTTTAACTTGTGCTAATTGTTGTAAAACCACCTCGCCTATATTTAAAGATAAAGACATTGCCCGCATAAGCATTGCTTTAAAATTAAAGCCCGGACAGTTTACTGAAAAATATTTAAAAATAGATGAAGACAATGATTATGTGTTAAAAGAAAGTCCTTGCGCTTTTTTAAATGCCGACAATACTTGCAGTGTTTATAACGATAGACCAAATGCGTGCCGGGAATATCCGCATACCAACCGCAAAAATATAAATCAAATTTTAAATTTAACTTATCATAATACCTTGGTTTGCCCTGCAGTATTTGAAATAGTAAAACAGGTAAAAAAAGAATTGAACTACTAGAACTGTTATGATGCCAAGTACAAATATATTTTTTCTAAAGGTGCAAAATTACTCAAGCGCAAGGCTGTTGTGTAAAATATAGAGGAGAGCATACGATTTTACTTAGCTAACAGATCGCTAATTTCTATTTGAAGTTTTGGAGTGTTGCGAATTACAATTGCCAAATGGATATTGTCTCGTCCTAAAAAAGTTTAAACATTTTTTTAAACTCGATGCAAATAAAAGACGAGTCTAAGCTAAAGCGTGTCTTTGAGTTTTTTTGTAGAAGCAGAAAAGAAGAATGGCAGATTAGATTACGAGGGATTTAACATAATTATAATTTTTTTAGTTTACACACTTTAAGGGACAGTGTCACCGTTTAATTAAATTATCACATTCTGTTATTTTATTTGTAGCATATATGTCTTTTACTTTTGCTTTTAAAGCTTCTTGGTAAGCGCCCTTGGCCTCTAAATAACGTTTCATTTTAAACAATTCATCTCCTCTTTTAATTTTTTCTTTATAAACATTTGCACCAAGCACTTGCGGTATATGGTATTTACTATCGCCTTTATCCATATCTCCTTGGCTACTTTCATTGTCAGTTTGATGAGTTATAGGTGTAACTTCCTTGGAATTATCTGGCATTTTTCCTTTGTTACTTTTATTTTGCTCTTCAGATTTTTGCTTTGCCATTTTATCAGCAGCAGCCTTTTCTTTTGCGGCTTTGTCGGCTGCTTTTTGTTCATCAGCTGCTTTTTGTTTCGCTGCTTTTTCATCAGCTGCTTTTTGTTTTGCTACTTTATCAGCTTCGGCTTTATCGGCGGCGGCCTTTTCTTTTGCGGCTTTATCGGCGGCAATTTTTTCGTCAGCTGCTTTTTGCTTCGCTGCTTTTTCGTCATCAGCTTTTTGTTTTGCTACTTTATCAGCTTCGGCTTTATCGGCGGCAGCCTTTTCTTTTGCGGCTTTATCGGCGGCAATTTTTTCATCAGCTGCTTTTTGCTTAGCTGCTTTTTCATCATCAGCCTTTTGCTTAGCTGCTTTATCAGCTTCGGCTTTATCGGCGGCGGCTTTTTCTTTTGCGGCTTTATCGGCGACGATTTTTTCATCAGCTGCTTTTTTTTGATCTGCAATTTTTTTAGCCTCTTCTTCTTGATTCTTTAAACAATCGCCAACTTTTGCTAATTGTGTAACCGGATATTCTTCACCTGGTATTATAGCAATGGCTTCGTTATATAATTTTTTAGCAAGCGGGCAATCTGGTTTTGCTAAAGCTTCGTCTCCGGCTTTGTTAGTTGAGCAGAATTTTTTAAATAATACATCTTCATCTGCATATATTTTACCAACTATCGCACTCCCTTGTTCGGTAATTTCGGTTTCGTCTTTAAATGCTTTTTTATTGCTATTAAAAGATACTCTAACAAGTGGCGTTGTTAGCGAGCTATATGAGATGCCGGGATAGGGTTTGCACATAATAAAGCCACCGGTAATTTCAAAAGAAGGTTTCCAATTTTTTTGATTAAAATCATCGGGCACATTATTTGTATTTACAGCCATGTATTTTGTGTTGCAACCTTGGTAAGAAACAGTTAATAAATATTCGCCACCTTTCGGAACTATTACAACAAAATGACCGTCAGCATCAGTAGTTGTTTGCTGAATTGTTTTGCCATTTTGCGAAAGCACTACCGATGCACCTGCAATAACATCTTCTTCTTTTTGTGCTTTAGTAGTAAGCTTCCATTTGCGATAATACACATTGCTGCTTAGTGTTAATTGCCAATCTTGAGCAAATGTTTGTAAATTAAATGCTATAAACAATAGCGGTACAAGAATAATTTTTTCCATTTATTTTAAAACTGTTATTGATTCGTTAACTAAAACATTTCCTTCGGCATCAATTTTATTAAATTTTAGTTCATATATAGTGTTGGATATATACTCACTCATTGGTGCATTAACCTTAATATAATTATCGCTGAACCCTGTTATTATTCCACTCTTTTCTGCTTTTTCAAATAATACTTTTCTTGTTTGTCCTAATTGCGATTCGTAAAAAAAGCGTAATTTTTTAGCTGATAACACTCGCAACATTTTATTACGACGTTTTCGCTCGGTTATAGCAACTACGTTGGTCATTTGTAAGGCAGGGGTATTTGCGCGCTCGCTATATGTAAATACATGTAAATATGAAATATTTAATTCATTTAAAAATTTATAAGTTTCTAAAAAATCACTTTCTGTTTCTCCCGGAAAACCAACAATAACATCTACGCCAATACATGCGTGCGGCATGAGTTCTTTTATTTTTGAAATACGTTCTACATAAAGCTCTCTTAAATAGCGACGTTTCATTTGTTTTAAAATTTTATTGCTTCCGCTTTGTAAGGGAATGTGAAAGTGAGGAGCAAATTTTTTAGAATTTGCAACAAAATCTATAATATCATCACTTAATAAATTAGGCTCTATTGATGAGATTCTGAATCGTTCAATTAAATTAACATCATCTAAGCGCTTAATTAAATCAAGAAAATTAACCGGTTTTGATTTTCTTTTATTTTGCTGCGGCGCTTCTGAATAACCAAAATCTCCAATATTAACACCGGTTAAAACTATTTCTTTTACACCTTGGCTTGCAATTTTTTCGGCATTTGCTATAACGTTCTCAATCGAGTCGCTTCTGCTTTTTCCTCTGGCTAATGGTATTGTACAAAATGTACATGAATAATCACAACCATCTTGTACTTTTAAAAATGATCGCGTTCTATCGCCAAGGCTATAAGAGCTTACAAAAAAATCTGCATCTTCAATTTCACAATTATGAACTATTGCATGCTTGCTCTTTTCGGCAAAGTGAACATAGTTAAGCAATTTAAATTTTTCGGTTGCTCCCAGCACAACATCAACTCCCGGAATATTAGAAATTTCATTTGGTTTTAACTGAGCATAACAACCGATAACAGCTATAAACGCTTGGTTATTTAGCGCCATAGCTTTATTTACAATTTGCTTACATTCTTTATCTGCATTTTCAGTAACAGAGCAAGTATTAATAACATAAACATCAGCAACTTCATCAAATGATTTTTTTTGAAACCCATTATCGTAAAACGCTCTTGCTATAGTTGACGTTTCAGAAAAATTTAACTTGCATCCTAATGTATGAAACGCTACACTTTTACCTGAGTATGTCATACAAGCATGCTAATAAAAAATTAAAAAAAACTAACCAATACATTTACACAAAAAAATTTAAATTTAGAGGTATAAAGTTACAAAACGATTTTTAAACTACTGCAATTATTGCTCATAAACTAAAATAATTACATAAAACAACACGCAAATTTTGCCTCCAATAATAATTTAATTTAGATTTGTACTTTATAAACTTTCCTTATCCTAAACTCATTAATACAATAACCTAACAAATGATTAGTTACACTGAAATATTAATTCGCTTATTGTTGGCCTCTCTTTTTGGGGCCTTAATAGGCATTGAGCGCGAAAGAAAACATTGGGCTGCAGGCCTAAGAACACACATGGTTGTGTGTGTAGGTTCCTGTTTAATAATGATTGTTTCGGCGTTTGGGTTCTCTGATATTTTAGGCACACCTAATGTAACACTCGACCCCTCGCGTATTGCAGCACAAGTCATTAGTGGCATAGGGTTTTTAGGGGCTGGTACTATTTTATTTTCTAAGCAAGGAACTATTAAAGGATTAACTACTGCTTCTGGGGTGTGGGCTGTTGCCGGCATTGGCTTAGCTACCGGAGGTGGAATGTACTTTGCAGCAGGTGCTACCACTATTGTTGTTTTAATTATTTTATGGGCACTAAAACCTTTAGAGTTTTTTTATGCTAATAAATACAGAGATACCACTTTACGTATTACAACAAGCTTAAAAAAAGATAATACAGAATTGCTAAAAGAACTATTGAATAAAGAAGATTTAATCATTCAAAACTTTAATATTGAAAAAGATGATGATGACAATGTAATTTACCAAGTAAAGTGTTTTAATTTGGATACTGAAAAAATCAACAAAATTGTAAGTGAATTGCAAAAAAACGAAGCCGTTAAAGAAATTAATTGGGCTCACTAAGGTTGATTAACCCAGTTTTCAAGATCGTATTGATTAAGTTCAAAATAATCTACTTTTTTCACAATAATTTCATCAGAAATATAATAAATACGGGGAAGTTGAGCCGAGGCTAATTTCATAAATGTTTGCCCTAAACAAAATGAATAAGGAATATTTGTTGCTTTTGTGTCTTCTAAAAACTCATTTAATTTTTCTGCTTTATTTCCATTTAAAATAAAATAAATAGGAAGCGATGAATTGTTTTGCTTAATGAGTTTCATTTTTTTTGCGGCAATACGACAATGCGGGCAAGTTAAACTTAAAAAAGCAATTAAGTGCTTTCCTTGTTTTAAATTAACTTTTGGTATTTCAACTTTTCCGGTATCATTGGGAGCATATAGTAAATCTAAATCTAATGGGTAATTCACTTTTTCACTTAAATTATTTGACGAATAATTATAATCAATTGGATTTATTATATAGGTTAGCAACACAGCAGTAATACTAACAAAGCCAACCAAAAGTTTGTTGTACTTTGATGATGACCAACCGCCAAAAAATTTATACGGCCAAATTAAAATTAAGCATAAAAAAATATTTTTATAAATTGCATAAAGCGGTTTCATGTAGTGAACTTCCCCAAAACAACCACAATTACCATTATTCCCATTTTTATAAATAATAATGACTAAGTAGATTATAAAAAACAATAAAAGCGCGATAGTTATTTTGATTGTTGGTTTAACAGCAAAGCCAATAAGTAACATAAAGCCTAAAATAAGTTCAATAGAAATCATTAAACGCGCTATTATTGGTGCCGTGTACCAATTTGCAACACCTATATCAACAAAAGTAAATTCAAATGTTTCTATAACAGGAAAAAGCTTAGTATAACCCGAATAGATGAATACAAGTCCAACAAAGACATTTATTAATAACCCTACATGTTTTTTAAAAGCTTGCATATTAAAAATAAAACCCCGTTAACAAAAAAATTAACGGGGTTATAACTATTTGTATAAAATTTATCTAAATAAACTTACGTTTCCTTTTTTCTCATAAGAGGCGCCATCTTTTCCGGTAGCCTTTATAACATAAAAGTAAGTGCCTTCTGCACAATCCTTTCCGTATGGGTTTTTACCATCCCACGAAATATTTCCGGTATTACTATCTAATTGATATACTACATTACCCCAACGGTCATATATCAAAGCATTAATATCGGTTAAGTTTGATGCTTTCACAAAAAATACATCATTAACGTTATCTCCATTTGGCGTAAACACGTTTGGTATTGTTAAGTTTGAAGGAATATCTACAACTATTATTTTATATGATGAACCAACACAAGTGCCGGAAGCGCTAGTTAACATTACCGTGTAAGTTCCAGGATTTAAGTAAGTAGTTGATGCATTTGGGCTTGTTGATGTTACATTTGAAGACCCATTGCCAAATGCCCATACAGATGTTATTGTACCATTACCACTACTAGTGCCTGTTGTATTTGTAAATGTAACAGGTAATGGCGCAAACCCTTGTAATGTTGATGCTGCAAAGGTTGCGCTTAAAGTGTCAGGTACAATTTTTATAATTCCTGCAGAGCCAACACAACCGTTTGTATTATTTACAACCGTATAACCATAAACGCCTGTTTGGTTAATTGTAAACGAATACTGCGAAACACCACCTGTTATAACACCAACGCTCTGTCCAACAATTGAAGTTAAGGCCGGGTTTGAAAGTTGAGCGCCGTTTGTTGGTGTAAACACTCCAATATTCCAGTTACTTAATGTATTAGTTAAAACAACATTAACTTTAGCAATTGCAGTTGCTGAACCGCAAGGTAAAACGCCAATTACGTTTGGAGCAATTGGTTTAGTGGTATTTTGAAAAATAGTTCTTGTAAATGTTCCTATGCAGCCGTTAAAGCCATCTTGAACTAAGGCTGTATAAGTAGCTGGTGCTAAATTAACGTTTTCGTTTATAGCAGTAATAGATGGAGTCATAGAAGGAGATGGCGGATTTAGCCAAGTAGGAGGACCCGCCGGACCCGATCCAACATACCAAGGGCCTGCCCCTGATGTAGTAATTCCTAATTGTGTTTGCAAAATTACGCAAGTTAAAACACTTGCTGTAGCACTCACTTGAAGATTTATAGGCGGTCTAAAACTTTGCATTACTTGCATTGTTTGCGTTGAAATACATTTGTTATTGTTGTCAGTTACTTGTAAGGTGTAAGTAGCGTAGTTTGACATGGCTGTAATAGCTGTTGCCGGCCCTGTTGCCAATATTCCAATAGGCACAGTTGGGTTTGCGTACGTATTTGGCACAACCGGAACTAACCATTGAATTGTTGTGTTTGAATTTGTTGAAATACCTGTTGCAGCAAACGTTGAATTATAGCATGTTAATGTTTGACTTGGGATAGATGTTGAGTAACTGGCATTTGGTGCAAATGTATTTTGAATTACAGTTACAGGTATTGCTGTTTGGCACTTGCTAACACCGTCCATTACCACAATTGTCCACGTTCCTGGTATTGAAGTGGTAAATGATGGTGCTGTAGATGTTACCGCTGAAGGTGGTAAAGGGATAGTTGGACTAGGTGATGCCGTTGGTGGAATAAACGTATATGTTAATGGAAAGCCCGGTGAGGTTGCATTATTTGCATATAGTGTAGTTGTATTTACTGGGCTGCAGCCCAATGTGAAATTAGTAGAGCTTGCAGGGTTAAATGTTGGATATGCCGATGTTGATGTTACCGTTATTGTTTTTGTGTTGCAGCAACCATTAGCGGTATTACAACTCATAACCGTTATCGTTCCGGGAATAGGTGTAAACAAAGCAACATTACCTGCATTTGTTACAGATCCTGTTGTACTACCAGGAGATGGTGTAGTCCAAGCCCAAGTTGTAGTGGCATTTGCCGTTGGTGTTACTATTGTATTAGTAATTGTTGGTGCTGCAGTTAAACAATTTAATGTATAGCTGTTGCCAGACAAAGTATTGGTTGGCGCTGTTGTATTTTGGCCAATAGCAAATGTTTGCGTAGTGGCACAGCCAGATGCTGCATCGAGCATCGATACCGAATAATTGCCAACCGCAGTATAAGTACCAATTGTTATACCTGTTGCGTTTGATGTAAATGTAGAAGTTGAATTTACCCAATAAACAGTAGTTGGAGGCCCATAGCTTGTAGTTACACTTAGCGATGCAGAAGATGTATAACAATTTAATGAAAATGTTGTTGCTAATAAATTAAAAGTTGGAGAGCTAATGCTATTAACTGAAAAATTAGCACTTACAGAGCAAGAACCTCCACCAGTTACAGTAACGCTAGTTACACCAGGGTTTAAGTTTGTTGCAGTGGTTTGTGTATTTGACGTAACACTACCAGGTGTTGGTGCCCATGTTACTGTGTAATTCGAGCCCGATGGTAAAATAGAGAAATTTAGATTTACTGAATTAGTAGGACTAATGCATGTAGGTTGAGTTACAGTTGGTGAAATTGAGGGTTGAGGGTTTACTGTAACAGTAGAAATAACTGTTTGTGTAACAATTACGCTTGATGTGTTATAACCTGTTACATAAACTGTATAATTTGTTGTAGTTGTAGGATTAACAGTGAAAACAGGCGTGCTGCTCGTTACACCACCCGGATTTATTGAGTACTGAGGGCTTGTTAAATTAGAGGAATTGTTTGCTGTAATTGTTGCGGTTTGCCCTGCACATATTTGAGAATTATTTGCTAATAAACTACAATTAGTGGTACCGGAGCCCCCTATTTGATTAAATGTGATGTTTTGAGTCATGTTTGAGTAGTTAGTTATCAAAACCATATAATACTGACCGGTAACTCCGCTTGGTATTGTACAAGTTTCTGAAGGATTTGCAGAATAGCTGCAATCAACCATATTACCTGCCGGGTAAACACCTGTTCCACCACCATACGAATTATTTAAACATGGGCTGCAAGTACCACTTAATGCTGTTGGCGTACAAACACCGGTAAGGCTACTAAAAGGCCCCCAACAAACAAAATCAACGTCGCCACCACCGGTGCCTGAAATTTGCATTACAATGTTTCCTGAGTTTTGAACTTGAACGTAGTACCAAGCAGGATTTGGCTGTGAGTATAAACATCCGTAATTAGGACCTGCAGGCGCAGCCGGCTGATTAACACTTGCAGGAAAATTAACCCCCGATGTTCCACCGGAGCAAAAAGGCTGAGCGCTACCGCAAGTTGTTTGTGCATAAGTAAGGCCAAACATTAATGCAATTACAGTTGTAAAAAATAATTTTTTAATCATAATAAAATTTTGAAAAATGGGAATAAAATTTATACTCAAAGCTAATAATTTATTTTTATACCAATGAAAAAAAACTGATTTTTCTATAAAAAGAGACCAAGTTGATTTTTTTATAGATGAATCCCTAAAAATTAAATGCGCTAAAACAATTTACATCAAGTGCAGGTAATGCTATAAGAAAAAACATTTTATATGGTCAAACCTGGCAACTATTATTTCTCCACTATTATCGTTCCAAAAACTTAATTTAGAATTCCCTTTTCTTAAAAGAAAAAAGACTTGCAATAAAAAAGGCTTGCAATTATAATTACAAGCCTTTTGTGGTTTTACCCGTGATCCCGCTGGGATTCGAACCCAGGACCCTTACATTAAAAGTGTAATGCTCTACCGGCTGAGCTACGGAATCGAAGTCTTACTTTTATTTAGAGTCATCTGACCTTGTCAGAATTTTCGTGTGCGAGATTTTAAAGAACTAAAATTTAGGCTGCAAAAATAACGGTATTTTGTTTATCTGCAAAAATATTTTCATATATTTTTAATACCTCGGTTTTTTTCCAAAACCAGATTTCCCAAAGCCCGAACTTTTATTTTTATCTCTTCTAAATGGCTTGTCGTTTCTTGAGCGAGATGAGCCTTGTCTTTCGTAGTTATGCTTATCTCCCTTACCTTCTCTTTTGCCTCTTCCATCAGAACTTTTGCGACTACTTACTTCTACCTTTATTTTTCTCCCGTTAAATTCAGCATCGTTGCTATTTAAGGCTAAAAACGTATCCACAAATCTGCTTTCTGTTTCAAAAAACGAAAAGCTTGCTTTTACATCTGCGTTAAATACCATTTTTGAATCAACGCTTACGCTTTCAGCTAAAAATTCTTTTAAACTTTTAAAATTAAAGCCGTCCATGCTTCCCATGTTTACAAAAAAGCGAGTTGTTCGCCCGTAACCATCGCCTTTTTCGTTGCTACCGGAACTTCCTATGTTTAAGTCGGGCGCTGTTTCGTAATAAGTATAAAAACGATTAAACTCTTCGCTAACAAAACGTTTTATAAGTTCTTCTTTACTTAAATCTTTTAGCTCTTCGTATATGGCCGGTAAAAACTGCTCAATTTCGTTTGTTTTAACTTCAACTTTATGCAATTTATGTACTAAATGAAAAAGTTGTTTTTCGCATACTTGCAAACCGTTTGGAACACTTTGTTTTTCAAATTTACGTTTAATAATACGCTCAATATCTTTAATTTTTCCTTTATCTTTTGAAGACACAATTGTGATTGATGTGCCTGATTTACCGGCTCTTGCTGTACGTCCGCTGCGGTGGGTGTAGTTTTCAACGTCTTCGGGCAGGTTGTAATTTATAACATGTGTAATGTCGTTAACATCAATTCCTCTGGCAGCTACATCAGTTGCTACAAGCATTTGAATGGTTCTGTTTCTAAAACGTTTCATTACAAAATCACGTTGGCTTTGAGAGAGGTCGCCATGAAGCGCATCGGCACTATAACCATCTTTAATTAATTTTTCTGCAACGTCTTGTGTTTCAGCTTTTGTTCTGCAAAATACTAATCCAAAAATTTCGGGATAATAGTCGGCAATGCGTTTTAGTGCTAAATATCTGTCTTTGCTGTGTACTTCAAAATAAATGTGTTTAATGTTTTCGGCAGCTTCATTGCGCTTTCCTGTTGAAAGTTCAAGGGGGGTTTTCATATATCGACGTGCTATACGATCTACCTCTGCAGGCATTGTAGCACTGAATAACCAAACGTTTTTATTTTCGGGAGTTTGATTTAATATGATATCCAAATCTTCCTTAAAGCCCATATTCAGCATTTCATCTGCTTCGTCGAGTACTACGGTTGATATGCTGCCTAAATTAATTGCTTTTCTGTCAATTAAATCAACTAATCTGCCCGGTGTTGCAACAATGATGGTGGTTCCTCGTTTTATTTCTTTTATTTGCCCATCAATTCTAGCACCGCCATATACTGATGTTACTGAAAATCCGGTAAGGTATTTACTAAAATTTTTTATATCGTTACTGATTTGAATACATAATTCGCGAGTTGGAGCTAATACCAAGGCTTGTATGTGTGTTTCATTTAAATCAATTTGGTTTAAAAGCGGCAAGCTAAATGCTGCTGTTTTACCGGTACCGGTTTGTGCCAAAGCCACCAAATCGTTTTTTTGCTTTGATAATAAAGGTATTGTTTGTTGTTGAATTGGCGTGGGATTGGTAAATCCCAAATCGTTTAAGGCTTTAAGTACAGGTTGACTTAAGCCAAGCTCGTTAAATGTCATGTTTTAAAATTTTAAATTAATCATTAAAGCTCAAAAAACCTTGCTTTAATGCTCGATGCCCGACAAAGAATTGGCGAGGTTTTTCAATTTAGGCTGCAAATGTAACATTAATAATTGGATAAAAAAAATTACTCTCATTATAGCATTTGCAATTATTACGCAGTAAGCGCAAATATTATGCTGTAAACACGCAATTATATAGTAAAATTAGATAAAAGCGAATGTTTAATTTCCGCTAAAATTTGCTTTACGTTTTTCCATAAAGGCGCTAACGCCTTCTTTAAAATCGGCAGTGCCAAAGCTTTTTCCAAACTCTTCAATTTCAACTTCAAAACCATTAAGCTTATTGTTGTAGCCTGCATTTATAACTTTAATGGCTGTTTTTATAGCTGTTGGACTTTTGCTTGCAATTTTTGTAGTTATCTCAAAACATTTGTTTAATAACTCTTCCTGTGTTGTGGTATAATTGGCAAGTCCCCATTTTAAGGCATCTACGGCATTAATCATATCGGCTGTTAAAATCATTTCAAACGCTTTTCCTTTGCCTACAATTTGTGCCAAACGTTGAGTGCCACCGTAACCTGGTATTACACCTAAACTCACTTCGGGTAAGCCTAATTTGGCGTTTTCAGCAACCACTCTAATATGGCAAGCTAATGCAAGTTCTAATCCACCACCTAATGCAAAACCGTTTACTGCAGCAATAATTGGCTTGCTATAATTTTCAATAAAATTAAATATTTTAAAGTGCCCTATTGAGCTAAGTTGCTTTCCTTGTTCAATACTAAAGTTGGCAAACTCGGCAATATCTGCACCCGCAACAAAGGCTTTGTTGCCTGCACCTGTAAGGATAACTGATTTAATTTCGTTAATATTTTCAGCCTCAACCAAGGTTTCGTGCAATTCCTCAATTGTTTGTTTGTTGAGAGAGTTTAATTTGTCCGGGCGATTGATTGTTATTACTAGTACCCCGTTTTTAACTTCCGATAAAATAAATTCAGATGTTGCCACCATATTTTAATTTTTAATTTCGACAAATTTATAGCAATTAACGAATATGTAAGCAAAAGTTATAAACCAATGTGCATAAAATTAGCTGTATAAACTTTTACCTTCGATAAAAGCCATGGCTATGTGTAAACACATTTTACATTTTCTTGCCACTATTTTATAATTACCAATTTTTTGGTACTTACTAATTTTTCGTCGATAAACAAATTTACAAAATAAATGCCGTTAGTTAAAGTGTGAGTGTCTATTTCACAATTTTGAACACAGCTTTGGCTAATTAAAACTCTGCCGTTTATATCGCATATACTAATGGACTGATATTGATTTTCGTTTGCCTCAAATTGTACGTACAATACATTAAAGCAAAAGTACATATATGTTCATCATAAGTTGCACAATGCTATCAAATTGGGTGCCCGAGGTATCTGCCATAAAACGGCGCAGTTTTTCGTTGGTAGTTAAGCCTAAATCCATAATAAAATTTTTAATATAAAAAATAAGTAAATAAACATGTTTTTCTAATACTTCTTTCTTGATATGGTTATTTTCTCAAAACATAGGTTTACCCATAAATGCTATGAATATATAGCTTTTGAACACAACTATAGTGCATTTCTTGTTACGCAAATTTTTTTCATTACCTAATGCAAAAAGCAATTCTATTTTCTTTAAAAACATATCTGCACTTGTTATAATTTAATTTTTTTACTTTTACGAAGGTGAATAGGTGTTTACTTTTTATTTTAGCGCTACTGCTGTTTTTTTTGCCTACAACAAAAGTTGTTGCTCAAGATGCATTTATTCAAAACGCAAATGCCTTTAACGAAAAGCGTTTTACAACTGTGATTGTAAGTGAAGCCGCTTTTGGTATTTTATTATCAACAAGTTTGTATTTTTTGTGGTACAAAAATCATCCAAAAAGCAAATTTCATTTGTTTAACGATAATGGCGAGTGGTTGGGTATGGATAAAGCCGGACACAGTTTTGCTGCATACACAATTTCAAATATGCAATATGGTTTAATGCAGTGGTGCGGGGTAAACAAAAACAATAGTTTAGTTGCTTCTTTAGTTTCAGGTATTGGCTATTTAAGCATTGTTGAATTGTTTGATGGCTTTTCAAATGCTTGGGGCTTTTCGATAGGCGATTGTGTTGCTAATTTTTCGGGGGGGTTGTTGTTTACCGCGCAGCAATGGGGATGGAATGAGCAACGTATGCGTTTAGTGTATAGCTACCATTTTACGCCATTGGCAAAAATTAACCCGGATTTATTAGGAAAAAAACGAAGTGAGCGTATTATAAAAGATTATAACGGTCAAACCATTTGGTTGAGCATTAACCCTTCAACTTTTTTACCGGTTCATTCAGAAATTGCCCCATGGCTAAACGTTTCGTTTGGTTATGGGGTGCATAATTTAATTGGCGCTCGAAAAAACGCTATTAAAGGCGAGTCGTATATGGCTTTACCGGATAGCCTAAGAACGCGTCAATTTTATTTTAGTGTAGATGGAGATGTTACTAAATTAAATACCTACAATTTTTCGCCATTAGCTAAAACACTATCTTTTTTAAAATGGCCTGCCCCTGCGTTAGAAATTAATACTCGAAAAAAAATTAAATTTCATTACTTATACTATTAATTCAAATATGTAGCTACATAAAAACTATATTTGTGTATAAAAATTACAAGTATGACAAGGTTAAAAGTATTAAAAACATATAAAATTTTTATTGGCGGCTCATTTCCACGTACCGAAAGCGGAAGGTATTATGAACTAAAAAATAAAAACAAACAATCAATTGCTAATGTTTGTTTATCTTCTCGAAAAGATTTTAGAAATGCTGTGGTAGCTGCCCGTTCTGCATTTGCAGGGTGGAGTAATAAAAGTGCTTTTAATCGCAGTCAAATTTTATACCGCATTGCAGAAATGCTTGAAGGGAGAAAATCTCAATTTATAGAAGAGCTCATAACACAAGGTTACACAAAGGCATTGGCCGAAAAAGAGGTTTTATGTAGCATTGATCGATTAATTTATTATGCGGGTTGGTGCGATAAGTATCAACAAATTTTTAGTTCTATAAACCCTGTTGCATCATCGCATTTTAATTTTTCTGTGCTTGAACCAATGGGAGTAGTATCCATTATTGCACCTGAAAATCCTGCTTTATTAGGGTTAATTAGTACCATAGCACCAATAATTGCGGGCGGAAACACCTGTGTTGTATTAGCCTCTGAGCAGTTTCCTTTAAGTGCTATTACATTTTCAGAAGTACTTGCAACAAGTGATTTGCCCGCAGGGGTAATAAATATTTTAACCGGTACTTCAACAGAGTTGCACGATCATTTTTCAAGTCACATGGATGTAAATGCTATTATTTACACACGCGAAAATAAACCCGAGCAATTAAAAATACATGAAAATGCTTCGATAAATGTTAAACGCTGTTTTGTTTGGAATAGAAATTGGCTAGATGGGGAGCAGCAGTCGCCTTACTTTATTTCTGATTTACAAGAAGTAAAAACAACATGGCATCCTATTGAGCGTATTGGAGAATTAGGGGGAAAATATTAAACCTAATATGTGTTGCTTTTATAATATATCAGGATAAACTCTTTTTTAAAGCATAAAATTTTTAAAAAAAATAGCCAACAATTAGGCTATTGTCAGTAGATTTACGCCTTAAATGTTAAAAAACAGTTCTTTTTCGAGTATATTTTCCTCGCAAATTGCAAGTTTAAATCTTAATGAAAAATGGCAATTAAAAGGGTTAGCAGGGAGTGCTTTATCCTTTTTTATTGCTCGCTTATATATAAAGCACCATAAAAATTTTCTAATAATTGCTTCCGATAAAGAAAAAGCCGCTTATATATTAAATGACTTAGAGCAATTGTTGCCTTATGCAAATTGTTTGTTTTTTCCTGAAACATATAAAAATCCCTATCAAATAGAACGAACAACAAATGCTAATATTCAGGAGCGAACCGAAACGCTTAATTTTATTAGTAGAACCGACAAAAATTATGTTGTAGTAACTTATCCGCATGCACTTTCTGAAAAAGTTACTCTAAAACAAAAGTTACATCAAAACACGCTTCAAATAAAAGTTACTGAAAAACTATCTGTTGATTTTATTTCTGAATTTTTACAATCGTATAATTTTAATATGGTTGATTTTGTGTATGAGCCCGGTCAATATGCTATTAGAGGAGGTATAATTGACATATACTCCTACGCCAATGAACTGCCTTACAGAATAGAACTTTTTGGCAATGAAATTAATTCTATTAAAAGCTTTGAACCTGCAACACAACTGTCAGATAAAAATTATGATTACGTTACAATAATTCCCAACACAAACTCCTCACTGTTTAATGAAGAAAAAGTATTGTTTTTAAATTATTTTGATGCACAACAAAGTTTAATTTTTATTGATGATGTAGAATACACGGCAGCAACTTGCGATAAAAAATTTGAAAAGGCTCTAGTAGAGTATAATAATTATGCCGGCGAAATTGCGCAATTAGAACCTCAAAAACTATTTACAACAAGCCATGAAATTAAGGAGGCGCTTGAAAAACAAATTTGTTTTTTTTATGGAAATTCACAAGCAGGAAGCAATAAAATTATTTTTTTTCAGCAAAAGCCACAACCTTCATTTAATAAAAATTTTGATCTGCTTATTAGCCATCTTAAAGAAAATAAAACTAAAGGGTTTAAAAATTACTTTTTAACAGACAACTCAAAACAAGCATCACGATTAACAAATATTTTTAATGATTTGCTGGCCAAAGAACATCGTAGCTTTGAATCAATAATTGAGCACGTTAATTTAAACATTCATGAAGGGTTTATTGACGATGAATCAAAAATTGCGATTTTTACCGATCATCAATTATTTGAACGATACCATCGCTTTAAATTAAAAGAGTCAAAATATAAAAATAACGATGCCTTTAGTTTAAAGGAAGTTTTAATGCTAAATCCAGGAGATTATGTAACACACATTGATCATGGAATTGGGCGCTTTGCAGGATTACAAAAAATAACTCAAAACGGTAAAATACAAGAGTGTGTAAAACTTTTGTTTAAAGATAATGACATGCTTTACGTAAGCATACACTCTCTGCACCGTATAAGTAAATATAGCGGAAAAGAAGGGCAAGTGCCCCGAATAGACAAGCTAGGCAGCAGTACTTGGCAAACATTAAAACAAAAAACAAAATCAAAAGTAAAGCAAATTGCTTACGATTTAATTAAATTATACGCCGAACGAAAAACACGACCGGGACACGCATTTTTACCCGATAATTATTTACAGCACGAACTTGAGGCAAGTTTTATTTATGAAGATACCCCCGACCAAATAAAAGTAACAGCTGATGTAAAACGCGATATGCAGAAACCTACGCCTATGGATAGACTAGTGTGTGGTGATGTTGGTTTTGGAAAAACTGAAGTTGCCATTCGTGCTGCCTTTAAAGCTGTTTGCGACAGTAAACAAGTTGCAATTTTAGTGCCAACAACCATTTTAGCCTACCAACATTATAAAACATTTAAAAATCGTTTGGTTAACTTACCCTGCACAGTAGATTATATTAGCCGCTTTGTTACAGCAGCTAAACAAAAAGAAACAATAAAAAAATTAAGCGAAGGAAAAATAGATATTATAATTGGCACACATAAATTAGTTGGTAAAGAAATAAAATTTAAAAATTTAGGCTTGTTGATTATTGACGAAGAACAAAAATTTGGAGTAGGCGTAAAAGATAAATTAAAAACATTTAAAGCAAATATTGATACCTTAACGCTAACAGCCACCCCCATTCCCAGAACATTACAGTTTAGTTTAATGGGCGCTCGTGATTTAAGTGTAATTAACACACCTCCCCCTAATCGCTACCCGGTGCAAACAGAATTACACACCTTTAGTGAAGAATTAATACGAGATGCTATAGCAAATGAACTTAATAGGGGTGGACAAGTTTTTTTTGTACACAATAAAGTTAGCGACATTGCGGAAATTGCAGGCATGATACAGCGTTTAGTACCAGACGCACGCATAGCTATCGGACACGGGCAAATGGACGGTGATAAGCTTGAAGATGTAATGTTAGGCTTTATGGAGGGCGATTATGATGTGCTTGTTGCTACAACGATTATTGAAAGTGGCTTAGATATTAGTAACGCAAATACAATTATTATTAATCAAGCTCAAAATTTTGGCTTAAGCGATTTACATCAAATGCGGGGAAGAGTTGGCAGAAGCAATCGAAAGGCTTTTTGTTACTTACTTGCACCCCCGGCTATTGCACTTACAGATGAAGCCCGCAAACGGTTAAAAGCCATTGTTGATTACAGCGATTTGGGCAGCGGTTTTCAAATTGCAATGAGAGATTTAGACATACGTGGTGCCGGAGATTTATTAGGAGGTGAACAAAGCGGCTTTATTAATGATATGGGTTTTGACACGTACATGAAGATTTTAAATGAAGCCATATCAGAATTAAAAGATGAAGATTGGTATATTAACTCAATCGGTGAAAATAACAATGATGCAAGTAAAGCAACATTTAGCAGACAATTTGTAAAAGAAACCATTGTTGAAACCGACTTGCCTTTATTACTCCCTGAACTTTATGTGAGCAGCTTAACAGAGCGATTGATTTTATATCGAGAGCTAGACAATATTACTAAAGTCGATGAGCTGGCAAATTTTGAAAAAAATTTACGCGATAGGTTTGGCCCCTTGCCTACTGAGGCTATTGAATTAATTAGCTTAGTGAAAATGCGCTGGCAAGCAATGCGTATTGGTTTTGAAAAAATTACATTAAAAAACGGGAAAATGCTTACTTATTTTATAAGTAAATCTGATAGTGAATATTTTAATTCAACTCAGTTTAAAGCTGTACTAAACTATGCGCAAAATTATCCTCATCTATGTAAACTTAAAGAGCAAAACAACCGTTTGTGGCTTAATATTGATGAGGTAAATTCAATACAAAAGGTTATTGAAATTTTCAATACAATTGAACAAACAGTATCAATATAAAAGTAATCTATTATTAAAAAAAGGCTCTTATTTGCGCTCCACCTAAATTTATAACATTACTCCCCGGCATTTTTCGACCATTATATGTTATACTAATTTGAATATTACTATTTAAATTGCGTTGATAACTCAACTCCCAAGTAAAGTTTTGCCCCACGGTTAAAGCATTTAACATTTCGTAGCTAACAGGCGTGTTGGGCATGCCATTATATGTAATTTTAATGTAATCGAGTTTAGCGTTTAAACTTCCTTTTTCTGTTTGGTTGTATTTAATTTCTAAGCCATAGGTATTAATATTAGCTTTTTGAAGTCCTCCTTCGTATATATTTTGTTTAATACCTATTTTATAAACTCCAGAAATTCTAAAGGTAGTATTAGGCTGATAAATTATTTTTTGCTCAGTTTCATAGCCTTGTATTATATAGTTACGCTGAACAAAAAATTGCGATTTATTTTCTTTTAAACTATAAATATTATCACTGTTAATCGACCATGCTTTATAAAAATTAAACCGCCATTTTATTTCATGACTATTTAATGCTCTTGTTTCAATTCCGTTTACTTGTAATTGCTTTGAACGGTTATTAATTGTTGTATAATCAGCACCAAATATTGCCGATGTTTGATTTAAAAAAACACTTCCTCTTATGTTATTATTTTGCGATAAAACAAGTGTGTCAAGCGGAATATAAAATGGATTGTAATTATTTACGTCTCCATTATCTGCTGTTTTATTGTCCTTTCTGTAAACACCTTGAAATACCCATAAACGTGCAAATTTTTGCAATAATGTTTTATTTTTTTTAACCAAGATTGATGGACGAATAGTTGCAGATAAACTAACCTGATTTTGAAGCACTTTAGTATATTGATTTGTTGGCGTATAAATTCGAATATACCGAGCTTGATCTGGAAATTGTGCAATTTCAAATTCATTTAATTGCTTTATGCCATCGTTATTGTAATCAATCCATGCGTATTGCCCTTGTCCTGGTGGCACTTCTAAGTAATAATACTCTTGCTTATTTTGTAAACCATAACCTGTTTCATAAAATGCCGACATAATAATTAAATTTTTAAAAAATCGAGGAGCGTACTCTAACCTGTTTAAAAATGTATTGTCAGGCTTTAAAGAGTTTCCTACAACATTTCTTAGCTCTAATTTTCGATAAGTAACATATAACGAAATAGGATTGTTTTTAATAGAGTTAAATGTGGATTGAATTCCTATATTTTGAGCGTAGGTGCTATCGCGTAATTGATTAGCATAATTTAATTTATCGTAGCGTTCTTTGTAAAATATTTTAAATTTATTTTTACTGCTATCTATACTACTAATAGCTGTTTCATATTCCCAAAATTGATATGCCCTTGGGGCAAGTAAATCGGTAAGTTTATTTTTAAATATATTATGCTCAAACTCATCAGAAAAACTAAATTTTAATTTATTTATTTGTTTAAACAAAAGGGTTTTATGCCTGTAAAATTCAGTTGATTGATTAGCGTTGTTATCAATAGTGTTCAATAGCGAGCCGGTATATTGCATACCATCATACTTTCTATAACGTTTAGCAAAAACATTATGGCGCAACCCTTGATAGTTAGTTCCCTCATTAAAATAATTGGCATTATACGTTAACCCATTTCCATTTCTATGCACAAGGCCTATTTCGGCATTGCTAATTTGTTGATCGTTATATATGGGTGAATTAAAGGGCCTATTCCAATCTCTGTCAAATTCGGTGCTCCTAAAACGCTCTACTTGATTAAATTGTTTTGTTATTAATTCTGCGTTTGCGTTATATATAAATTTTAAAATGCCTCCTAATGTATCGCTTCTTAAATTTTTTTCGTTTTTACTAAATACTTTAAGTCCATTGCCGTATACGTTATTTTTATTATAGGGACTATAAGTATTAACATCGTTTTTTGTATAAGCGCCCTCAATGCCAATTGCATGTTGTTCGGTTAAAGAATAATTTACGCCGGTAGTAAACATCTGTGTTTGTTTAGGAGTAACTAACTGAATTATTGGTTCAAAATTTCCTTGTGGAACACCGCCTTGTGGAGCAACCCAACTATACACTTTCCCATTAGCACTGGCATTTACCTGAATATAATTACCATTATTTGTACCAACATTACTAAACGTTACCCTATATTTTGCACTATCAGCATTGGTGCTGTACACATAAATTGGGTAATACGTAACGCTTCCAACAATAGTGTCTTTTTTCCAATAAAAAGCATCGGTGTTATTAAATGCAACTTGTTGAACTCCTGACGAAATTGCTTTAGAAAGCGTATCTCCTATGTTATATAAAATATTTTTTTGGTCTTGAGTGAGAGTTTGCTGTAAAGGTCTGTTTTTATTATCCTGCTCACTAAAAGCATTGAAAAAATACGTTGCTTTTTTACTTTTTATTTCTTCGCTAAAATAGATCATTGAGCGCGAGTAATTTCTTTCAGCATATTGAAATTCGGCAGTAATACGTTTGTCTTTTGTAATTTGTTGGCGAGCAGTAAACGTTATTTCGCCAGTGTTATAATCAATTATATAATCATTTTCTTGGCCGCGTTTTAAAGGAACGCCATCAATATAAATTCGCTCAGTTCCGCTTAAAATAATTATAAATGGTTCGTTATTTGCACCGCGCAACCTATAAGGGCCTTGATTATTTTCGGTTGCGTAAAAATACTGTCGGCAAAACTTCCCTTTTGAAATAGCTGCACTAAATTGTGTTTTAAATGTAAGCGGATTGTTTTTTAAGGAATTATCTTTATATATATTTTCAATGTATCCTCCTTGTCCTCTTTTGTAAAAGGTCATAAAATACCCACTTGTAGGCTTTGACAATTGAAAATCACCAACAATTAATTTAGTTGAAGCGTTGTTTAATTGTACATAAACTTTATCAAACTCTTGTAATTGAGCGGTTGTGCCATCTGCCTGAAAAGGAATATTATTATCGGTTGCCGCTAATAAAATGTTTATATCGGGTGTTAACTTTCCACTTACTTGTAAATTAAGGTTTGAATTTAAAACCACATCTTGTGTATTTCCAAAGCTGATACCCCTACTAATGTTTCCATTTTTAGTTAATCCATCGGGTTCAATTATTTTGCTTTGCTGGTACCTTTTATCATTAAAATTAATTAAATATGGGTTGTTAGGTTTTGATAAATCAGAATACAAACTGTTTGGATTTAACCTATAGTAAGCCTTTTCAAAATTGTACGGAAAGCGAGTGTAAGATATTAAAATACTATCGGGCTTTTTTTTAAAAATTAATGCATGTAGTCTATAATCAATAATTGGTTGCGAAAGCGAATCGAACAAGGGGTAAGTAGTATAATTAATGCTTCCGGGTAAAATCGACAAGCTATCTAGCACTAATGTATCACTTAATAATTTGTATTTTTTTTTCTGATATGCGTTAAATACTTGGCCTAAAACGCATGAGCCATATAGCAAAAATAATACAAATAAAAACCATCTGTTTTTCGGCACCATTACTTAACGATACGAAAGGTAATAAATTGTTTTTTTATGCCACTATATTGAAAATGAAGTAATTTTGTTAATTTTACTACATTTACAACTATGCCAAATTTTGTTACTCTTTTTAAAAAATTATGGGAATTTTTATCTGAAAATATATGGCATATTCGTATAAGTAAAATTAATAAACGCCAAGGTATTTTTTTAAAGCAGTTGCGTATTTTTACTTTAGCTGTAAAAGGATTTAATGAAGATAATTGTTTTTCAAAAGCATCAGCATTAACGTACTATACCCTGTTTTCAATAGTTCCAACATTTGCTTTAATTTTTGCAATAGCAAAAGGCTTTGGATACGACCAAACCATTAAACAAGAAATTACTCAAAAGTATGCTAATTACACTAGCATATTAAATGAGGTTTTTGTTTATGCCGACTCTATGCTATCAAATGCAAAAGGAGGTATAATTGCAGGTTTTGGCGTTGTACTGTTATTATGGGGCGTAATGAAATTACTAGTAAGTATTGAAACCAGCTTTAATGAAATTTGGGAAATAAAAAAAGGAAGAAGTTGGATAAGAAAAATAACAGAGTACTTAACCATTATGCTTATTAGCCCTGTTTTTTTAATGATTTCAGGAGCAATTACGGTTTCAATTCAAGCTAAAATTGAAAATATACCTCACTTTAATATTGGAGGAGTTATATTACTGCACCTACTTGCTTATTTTATGCTGTGCTGTATTTTTACTTTTCTATACATGGCGTTGCCAAACACAAAAGTTAATTTTAAGTCAGCATTTGTTGCAGGCATAATTGCAACCATACTTTTTGAAATTTTACAATGGGCATATATTCGGTTCCAAATTGGAGCAAGTAGTTTAAATAAAATTTATGGCGGGTTTGCGGCATTACCTTTATTTTTAATCTGGCTGCAATACAGTTGGTACGTTGTTTTATTTGGTGCCGAAATTGCATTTGCAAATCAAAATGTTGATCATTACGAACTCGAAAACGAAATAAAAAATGTAAGCGTTCGATATAAAAAAGCCATTGCACTAATGATAGCAAACATAGTTGCAAAAGAGTTTTATAGCTCAAACCCTCCTTTAAATGCAATGCAAATTGCCGAAAAATTAGACTTACCTATACGATTAGCTCGAAATATAATCAACGAATTTGTTGAAACCGGTGTGTTTGTTGAACTTCATTCAGAAAATAAGCAAATAGCCTATCAACCGGGTGTAACCGAAAGCAAATTTACCGTTCGTTTTGTATTTGATTCGGTTGAGTTAAAAGGTGTTAACGAAATGCCAATTAGTGATACGCTGGAGTACATTCGTATTAAACAAATAATGGAGGAGTTTAGCAAAACACTTGATAATGAATTAGGAAATATGCTTGTGAAAGATGCCGTATAAAATAAAAAAAATATTTTTCATACTTCTTTTTGCTTCACTAAGTTCTTTATTGCAATCGCAAACTCTTACACCCGATTCGGCAGAAACCCCTCCTGTTCGTAAATATGACACAAAACATATTCGACGTGCAACTATTATGAGCGCTGCCTTACCAGGACTAGGGCAGATTTACAATAAAAAATATTTTAAACCCGTTATTATTTATACCCTTTTTGGCGGACTAGGCTATTTTTTTTACACCAATAATCAAGAATATCAATTTTACAGAAGCATAGTTCGTATAAAAAGCGGGCTTGATCCTGGGCCTGATTTATATCCTCAATACGATATAAATCAAGTGCAGCTACTAAAACTACAATATAAAAAATATCGCGATATGAGCGCCGTTGGTATAGGGTTAGTTTATTTATTAAATATTATTGATGCAAATGTTGATGGGCATTTAAAAACATTTGATGTTAGCGATAATTTAACCATGCGCTGGGAGCCAACCGCCATTTTTACAAATGGAGGCAATGTAGCTTATGCTTTAAATTTCAATATTACCATAAAAACCAAAACAAAAAAGTGTTTTAAAAATCCTTTTTAAAACATTACTTTTAGCGTTATAAACAACACATAATTTAATGAATATAGGTTTAATTGGTTATGGCAAAATGGGCAAAGAAATTGAAAAAATTGCCTTGCAACGAGGACACACGATTACTTTAAAAGTACAGCAAAGCAATGCAAGCACCTATTCAAAATCAGACATATTAAAAACAGATGTGTGTATAGAATTTTCAACACCTCATTCAGTAATCGAAAATATAAAAAAGTGTTTTGATGCCAATGTACCAATTGTTGTTGGTACAACCGGCTGGTACCAAAGCTTTGAATCAATAACTCAACTTTGCAACCAAAAAAAAGCTGCGCTATTTTATGCCACTAACTTTAGCTTAGGTGTTAATTTATTTATGAAAGTTAATGAATACTTAGCGCAGTTGATGAATAAATACAATGAGTATGAAATTAACATGGAGGAGATTCACCACATACACAAACTCGATAAACCAAGCGGAACATCTATTACACTAGCCAATCAAATAATTGAACAAGTAGCTCGTAAAAAGAAGTGGAGTATTACAGAAAAAAACAAAGAAACTTTATTTATTAAAGATATCCGCGAGGGCGAAGTTCCCGGAACTCATATTGTTAAGTACTCTTCAGAAATTGACGATATTGAAATTTCACATATAGCACATAATCGTAAGGGATTTGCCTTGGGTGCTGTAATTGCCGCAGAATTTATTAAAGACAAAAAAGGTATTTATAGCATGCCCGATATAATTTGAAAAACTATCATTGGATAAAAATTTTTGAATCGGAAATTGAAATGAATAATTCAATTTCCTTAGGCACTTTGCTACCTATGCAACTTCGAAATGAAAAAATTTGTTTAACAAAAACCGAAAAAGGTATTTACGCCTTTCAAGAAAAATGCCCCCATAACGGCGCACTTTTAAGCAAAGGATTTTGCACAAAAAACAACGAAATTGTTTGCCCAATTCATCGCTACTCATTCGATTTATCTAGTGGAAAAGCTACTTCAGGTGGTGCACTTTACCTAAAGTGCTACCCTATAGAAACAAAAAAAGATGGCGTTTATATTGGCATTGAAGCTAAATGGTGGGAATTTTAATAAGTATAATTTCTAATTCAGAAAATAAATGGTGTTTAAATGCTAAATTTGAAAAAGATTTAAAATTTTCTGAATTATGAAAAAGTTTTTAACCTCAAAAATATTTCGCTTTGTTTGGTCTGTAGCTATTGCTGTTTTAATTTATTTTATATGTCCAAAATGCTTCAGTAAATCAATTTTAATAAGCCTGCTTATTGTCGAGATAATCTTAATAAACGCAGCACCATTTTTCTCAAAAATTAATTGGTTAATTCAGTCTGCCCGAATATTGGTAGGCGGCTTATTTATTTTTTCAGGTTTCATAAAGGCTAATGATCCGGTTGGGTTTAGTTATAAATTACAAGAATATTTTGAAGTGTTTACCGCAGATACCGGTCTTTCGCTATTTACTTGGATATCTCAGGCATCTCTACCCCTTGCAGTTATACTTTGTGCCAGCGAAATAATTTTAGGATTAATGCTCCTGATCGGCTTTAAATCTAATCTAACTCTTGCACTATTATTTGCTCAAATAGCATTTTTTACCTTTCTAACTTTTTATAGCGCTTGCTTTAATAAAGTTACTACCTGCGGTTGTTTTGGCGATTTTTTAGTATTAAAGCCATGGACAAGTTTTTGGAAAGATGTAGTGCTTATGATTTTAATTACGCTCCTTATTGCCGGCAAAAACAATATTAATAATATTTTTAATCCAATGTATGTAAACACATTGTTTACACTTGGGCTAATTTTTTCTGTTTGGTTTCCAATTTATGCAATCAGAAATTTGCCACCAATTGACTTTAGAGCCTACAAAATAGGAAACAACATTAAAGAAAAAATGACACCCGGCCCCAATTATAAAGAAGCTGTATTTGCAACAACCTTTACCTATAAAAACTTAAAAACAGGCGAAGAAAAAATTTTACTTCAAGACGATTACATGAAATCAAAAATTTGGGAAGATACACTTAGCTGGAAGTTTGATACCATGATGACAAAAACAATTAAAGAAGCCGTTGACGCCCCAAAAATTACCGATTTTAAAATTAATACCCTTGATGGAAACGATATTACAGACTCTTTATTAAATGACAAAAATTATAGCCTATGGTTTATAGCTTATGACATAAGTAATATTAATCAAAGCATAAGCACTATTTCAAAAATGAACGACATATACCAATTGGCTGTAAAAGACGGGAAAAATGTTTATGGCATGAGTGCCAGCGGAGCAAAAGAAATTGATTCATTCAAACACCAAAACAACTGTTTAATTGATTTTGTAATGGTTGATGCCACTGTTTTAAAAACAATGATTAGAAGTAATCCCGGATTAATGCTCATGAAAAAAGGAACTGTAATAATGAATTGGCATTATAACAATTTTCCTACATATTCCGAAATAAAAAAGAATTTTATGAAATAAATAAGCTGCATTATTTTAAATAATTAAATTTAAGCCGGTGAGCGCAGAAATAGATAGCATAAAAGAACCCATAAATCAACACATTGCTGAGTTTGAAGGTAAATTTAAACTCGCCATGAAAAGTACCGTACCCTTGCTTGATAAAATTACTGCATACATTGTAAAACGAAAAGGAAAACAAATACGTCCAATGTTTACGTTTCTTACAGCTCAATGCTTAGGTAGCGTTAATGAAAGTACACACAGAGCTGCTGCGCTAATTGAATTGCTGCATACCGCTACACTTGTACACGACGATGTTGTTGATGACAGTAATGAACGACGCGGCTTTTTAAGCGTAAATGCTATTTGGAAAAATAAAATAGCAGTGCTTATAGGTGATTTTTTACTTTCAAAAGGACTATTGCTTTCGCTTGATAACGATGATTTTCATTTATTAAAAATAGTTAGCTCAGCGGTTAAAGAAATGAGTGAAGGCGAATTGCTTCAAATTGAAAAAGCTCGCCGCTTAGATATTAACGAAGATGTTTACTTTGACATTATCACTAAAAAAACAGCTACATTAATTGCAGCTTGTTGCGCAGCAGGAGCTGCATCTGTAACAAACAACCAAGAGCAAATAGCAATTGCCAAAAACTTTGGAACATATACAGGGATAGCTTTTCAAATTAAAGACGATTTATTTGATTTTGGCAGCGACGATAATATTGGAAAACCAACAGGTATAGACATAAAAGAAAAGAAAATGACGCTTCCACTTATATACTCACTCAACCAAGCATCGTGGAACGAAAAACGAAAAATAATTAACATCATTAAAAATCATAATAAAGAAACCCCAAAAGTACAGGAGGTAATTAATTTTGTGATAAATAAAGGAGGGGTTAGGTACGCAAATCAAATTATGAATGAATATAAAGTAAAAGCTATTAATGAATTATATAAATTACCCCAAAATCCATCTCGAAGCAGCCTTGAAAAGCTTATAAATTACGCCATTTCAAGAAAAAAATAAGTTGCTAACATTAATTACAATTAGTAAGAAAAGTTGTACTTTAAATCCTTAATCTTATTAAAAACAAACGTGTGCCAATACACATAAACTCAAATTAGCTAACACGAATACCCTAAATGATAACAAAAAACAAACGAATACTACACATGAAAAAATTAAAAAAACAAGTCCTTATTTTACCCTTTCTGCTTTCTATGCCTTTTTTAAACAAAGCCCAACAACAATTTGTGCCCGGCTATATTGTTACCGAAAAATCAGACACACTCAAAGGAGATATTAAATTAAATTCTAAAAAAGAACAAGATTTGTATAATAAAATAATTTTTAAAGATACTCAAGGCATACAAAAAACATACAAACCCAATAAAGTAAAGGCATACGGATTTGATAAAACGCATTTTGAAACTAAAGAATTTGGTGGCGAAAAATTTTTTTTCAAAGTTATTGCACAAGGAGAAATTAGTATGTATAAATTAATTGTTGAAGAGGTAAGAATGAACGCTTCATCATTTTCTCCCGAATATTTTTTAATCAGAGAGGGTGATAAAAAAATGACCGATGTAAAACCTGCTAAACTTAAAAAACAATTACAAGAAATGATGAGCGGTGCAGCCAGCTACGCCAGTGATTACGAAGGAGATAAAAATATTGACGAAGTAAGTGCGGCCAATGTAATTACTAAATACAATAATCGGCCTAAATAAATTACAATTATACGCTCAACTATGTTAACAAAAGACACACCAAAAAAACTTTTTTTACTCGATGCCTTTGCATTAATATATAGAAGTTACTTTGCTTTTAGCAATAACCCACGTATTAACTCAAAAGGTTTTAACACAAGCGCTATTTTTGGCTTTTGCAACACATTGCTCGAAATATTAAATAAAGAAAAACCAAGTCACATTGCAGTTGTATTTGATACAGATGCCCCAACACAACGCCACGAAGAATTTAAAGATTACAAAGCAAATCGAGAAGAAATGCCTGAAGACTTACGATCGTCAATTCCACTGATTATTGATTTAATTAAAGGATTTAACATTGAAGTAATTGGTTTGCCTGGCTACGAAGCCGATGACTTAATTGGAACACTTGCTCGTAAAGCAGAACAAACGGGGTACACCACCTATATGATGACTCCGGATAAAGATTACGGACAACTTGTTGACAACAATACATTTATTTATAAACCGGCGCGCTTAGGCAACGGCGCAGAAATTTTAGGCATTAACGAAATATGTAAAAAATGGGAAATTACAAATGTTTTGCAACTCATTGATATTTTAGGATTAATGGGCGATAAAGTAGATAATATACCCGGCATACCCGGTATTGGTGAAAAAACAGCCATTCAGTTTATTAAAGACTTTGGCAGCATCGAAAACCTATTAGCAAATACCGATAAACTAAAAGGCAAAACAAAAGAAAAAGTTGAACAACATAAAGAACTGGCAATTCAATCAAAACGACTGGCTACAATAATCATTGACTGCCCAATTAATTTTGAAGAAGAAAAATTACAACTCAAAAACCCAAATCATACAGCCCTTAAAGAACTGTTTACTGAACTTGAATTTAAAGCAATTGCTAAAAAAGTTTTAAACGAAGAACTTGATATACCATCAACAGAAACAGAAAAAATATACACATCAAAAACAGCAACAAGCCAACCTGATTTATTTAGCACAGCCGAATTTTTTACAAATACACCTACTGAACAAGAACAAACACAAACTAACTATAACACCATAATAAATACAGCGCCTACCTATATTTTAGTGAACAATCAAACTGTATTAGCTGACCTCATTAATCAATTAAACAACTCCACCCAATTTTGTTTTGACACCGAAACAACATCACTCAACGTAATTGATGCCGAATTAGTTGGGCTTTCATTTTCAGTTAAAGCAGGCGAAGCATATTACCTGCCTATAAACGAAAATAAACAAAATGCTACTGATCAATTACAAGCATTTAAACACATATTTAACGATGAGCAAAAAACATTAATTGGGCAAAATATTAAATACGATTTTCATATCCTTAAAAACTATAATATCGAATTAAAAAATAAACTCTTCGATACAATGGTTGCCCACTTCCTATTTATGCCCGAAATGCGTCATAACATGGACTTATTATCTCAAACTTATTTAAACTATCAACCCATAAGCATAGAAACATTAATAGGAAAAAAAGGAAAAGAACAAGGCACAATGCGTAATGTGCCAATAGATCAAATAAAAGACTATGCAGCCGAAGATGCTGATATAACCTTACAATTAAAACATGTTTTTGAACCAGAACTTAAAAAAGCAGAAGTTGAAAATTTATTTTATACCGTAGAAACCCCACTTATTCCTGTATTGGCAAATATGGAGCGCGAAGGAATTACTATTGACGTGGCATCGCTCTCCCAATTTTCTGAACAATTAAAATCTGAAATAATAACTGTTGAATCTGAAATTCAAAAATTAGCAGGCTCACCTTTTAATATATCATCACCAAAGCAAGTAGGTGACATATTATTTGATTGGCTTAAAATAACCGATAAACCAAAAAAAACAAAAACAGGGCAGTATGCAACCGGCGAAGACATTTTAAAAAAACTGGAAAATAATCATCCAATTGTTTCAAAAATTTTAGATTATCGCGAGCTTGTAAAATTAAAATCAACTTATGTTGATGCCTTGCCACAAATGGTAAATCAAAACACAGGCCGCATACACACCTCATTTAATCAAGTTGTTGCCGTTACGGGTCGTTTAAGCAGCGATAATCCCAATCTTCAAAATATTCCTGTCAGAACCGAACGAGGCAGATATATTCGCAAAGCATTTGTACCAAGAAATAACGATTTTATTTTATTAAGTGCCGATTACTCTCAAATCGAGCTACGAATAGTAGCAAGCATTAGTGGAGATAAAAACATGTGTGAAGCCTTTAATTTAAATAAAGACATACACACGGCAACTGCCGCAAAAGTTTATGGCATTTCTGAAAACGATGTTTCAAAAGAAATGCGCTACAAGGCTAAGAGTGTAAACTTTGGTATTATTTATGGGCAAGGAGCATTTGGCTTAGCCGAAAATTTAAATATTTCGCGCAGCGAAGCAAAACAATTAATTGATAATTATTTTAGAGAATACGACGGGATTAAAAGCTACATGGAAAACCAAGTGTTACAAGCTAAACAAAAAGGATATGTTCAAACACTTATGGGACGCAAACGCTGGCTTCGCGATATTAATAGCAATAACGCCACTGTGCGAGGCTTTGCCGAGCGAAATGCAATTAACGCTCCTATACAAGGAAGCGCAGCCGATATGATAAAAATAGCGATGATTAACATTGCTAAATTATTTTCAACTGAAAACCTAAAATCTAAAATGCTTTTGCAAGTTCACGATGAGCTTGTTTTTGATGTGTATAAGCCAGAGTTAGAAAAAGTAAAACAATTAGTTGAAAATGCCATGAAAAATGCTATGCCGCTTAATGTGCCCGTAGAAGTAGGCATAGGTACAGGCAATAATTGGTTAGAGGCACATTAAAAAATCAGCTATATTAAATTTGTTTAATAACAAATTGTATTTTATAAATGTATAAGCAGAGTAAACTATTTTTTTCTTAACTTTGCTTATTATTACTTGCTAGAAGGAATAAAAACATGAAAATTGGTCTTAGATTTTTTGTTAGTTGGATTGGATCTTCAATCCTAATGTTTTCTCTTTTTTATTTATGGCACGGTGTTTTTCTTAATGATTTTCAGCGCATCATGTTTCCCTTAACGTGGTTTATTGTTTTTGCTGCATTTACCTACTTAATTTTAGGTGCCGTAATTTATTTTTTATTTGAATCGCAATTTTTAAAACCAATCCGCGGCGATTTTTCAAGGGGCCTGTTAACCGGCATAATTTCCGGATTTTGTTTATTTATGATAGTAACCGTACTTAATTTTTCACTAACTAAAAACTTAAAACCAGAACATTTAATAATTGATTGTATTTGGCAAATGATTGAACAAACATCAGGAGCCTTATTAATACTTTTATTTAAGCAATTAATTTACGATCATGATTTTGAAAAAGAACATGCTGATTAAATCTTTAAATCTATCGTCTTTTTAAAAGCATTACGTTCTATACATCATACGAAAAAAAATAAACCTAACTTTGTCTGTTTTGTTTTTTGTATAGTAATTTATTAGCCTTGTAATATTCTTACCTTACTCTATTGCAAAAAAATTAAACAAACCTACCATGAAAAAAAACTTATTAATATTGTACTACATGTTAGTTGTTGTGTTAATAAAAGCACAAGACTCCCTATTTTTAAACAATAACAACACCGAACTTGTAAAAATAATTGAAATATTGCCCGGAACCACCAAATATGTGTTTTATCAAATGAATGATGGCCCACAAATAACCATAAACAACAATGATATTAAAAAAATAGTTTTTAAAAATGGCACTACTAAAACATTTGTAATACATAACTATTATAATGATACCATTCAAAATGCCGCATTGTTAAATAAAAAAAGTAATGATTGCACTCTATTTAATATTTCCGGCGACAGTTGTGGAAATAAAAAACTATACGAAAACGCTATTAATATAAGAGCAATTAGAAATGCTGATTCAAATTATATTAACAAAACGCCTTCAATAGTAACGGGCTTAGTAAGCTGGGTTTGCATTCCTTGCGGGTTAATTACAGCTATAAGCGTTAATTCAAGTCCGCCAAATTCAATTAATTTAAATGTTTCAAACTTTGACTATTTCAAAAATAACATTTATAAATATGCTTATATAAAAGAAGCGCATAAAATTAAAAGAAGTAACGTATGGAGTAGTTTTGCCGTGGGATCAATAGCTTCAATTATTAGCATTTTTTTTGCAGGAGCTTTTCTTGTTTCAAAACATTAAACTAATACCAAGTAAATTGGGCTACAATATATTTGTACTTGGTATAAGGCAATAAAATATAAGTTTATTTAAATCTGTTTTTTTTTAAAGGTCGTTTAAATTTAATTTTTTGAGTTTAGGGTTTAATCTATCTACCCCAAAAACAACTAAAATAGTCATGATGCCTCCAATTGCAATAGAGGGAACTAAACCAAATAATTTTGCGGTAAAGCCACTTTCAAAAGCGCCAATTTCATTGCTGCTTCCAATAAAAACACTATTTATAGCACTTACCCTACCTCGCATGTTATCGGGTGTTTTTAATTGCAAAATACTATGCCTAACTACTACACTCACATTATCAAATGCTCCGGTTAAAAATAACATTGCAAATGCTAAAAAGTAACTGGTAGAAAGTGCAAATAAAACTGTAAAAACTCCAAACGCAATTACCGATAACATTAATGCTAAGCCGGCTTTTTTTTGTGGGGGAATAAAAATCATAATTACCGCCATAACCACTGCGCCTACTGCAGGGGCCGTTCTTAATAAACCATAAGCTTCGGGGCCCATGTGCAAAATTTTATCGGTAAATGCTGGTATTAAAGCAACAGCTCCCCCAAATAAAACTGCAAATAAATCTAATGAAAGTGTACTTAAAATTAGTTTATTACCCCAAACAAATTTTATACCCTCTTTTAACCCTTCAACTATCCCTTCTTTTGACTGCTCAATCTTTTCAGGAATACCCTTGTGCTTAATAAGTGCGATAAAAATAAATGCTGTTAAAAAAAACAACATTACAAAAGCATGACACAAATAAGGATTAAAAGAGTTATTTAACGAATATATTATACCGGCCAAAACAGGCCCCATTATTGCACCAGAATGCCATGCAGTACTGTTAAAAGTAGCCGAGTGAGTGTACATATTGCGCGGCACAATTTGACTTAAATAAGGCTGTGTTGTTGCTGCCAAAAACGAACGAATTATACCAAATAAAAAAATTACAAAAAACAGCCAAACCTGCCCAAGGCTTTTAAATAAAGCAATGTTTGGCAATGCATTAAGAAATAACAATACCGATCCTATAATTAAGGCCGCAATTCCAAACAAAAAAATTCGTTTTCTTGAGAAATTATCGGCAAAATGCCCGCTAAAAAACGAAGCAATTATAAATGGAATAGCCTCGGTTAAGCCTAGCAAACCTTGTGTAAACTCTTCTTTTGTGTATTCGTAATAAATTTGTAAGCTAATAGTTGCAAATTGCATTTGTATTGCAAGCGTTAAAAAAAAGCGAGCAATAACATAGTATCTAAACTCTTTTATTTTAAAAATTTTGAGCGACTCAGCTTTTATAAGAGGCATAATAAACTCGCACAATATTAGTAATTAAAACAAATAGCGCATAAAAATTAAATATCCTTAACATTATTGTTATTTTGTTTAATGTTTTTAAGCGCCTTTTCTAACTCTTCGGGTTTTTGAGTGCCAATTAAAAGTTTTTTATCAGTTACAAATTTGAGTTGAAGTCCCTTGTTACCCGACACATTATAGGCTTTGCCATTTCCAAAAACACCGTATCTTAAACCCCATCCACCATATTCCATTATGGGAGCGTATTCTCTAATATAACAAGCCGTTAAAGAGTTCCAACTAAAATATTTAAACTTAAAGTGAAAAGGAAAAAACCTTGTATAAATGCCATTGTGTTTCACAATTGTTTCAAGTTTTGTGCTTAATATGAAAATAGAAATTATAAGCACTGTGGCTGCAGAAACAAATAAGCCCTCACTACCGCCAGATGGTATATTAAAAATTACCTGACGAACAACGGAGAATACAAAAATCCCATTAATTACTATTAATAGAAGCTTATGCCACCATTGATTAAATTTTTGCTTTTCGTAAAAGATAGCTTCATCGTGCAATAGCATTGGTGTTGTGTTAAAAAACAAATGTATCTAAAATTACGTTCAACAAATAGTTTTAAGTATAAAAAAAATTAATATTTTTAAATAAAAAAATGAATCAAAAACACATATCCATTAAGAGTCTTGCCGAAGAAGATCGGCCAAGAGAAAAGTTTTTAAAATTTGGGCGTAGCGCACTTAGCGATGCGGAGCTTTTAGCGATAGTTTTAAGTTCAGGAAATAAAAACGAAACTGCAATTCAGCTAGCACAGCGCATTTTAAATTCATATCAAAATAACTTAGCCAATATTGCTAAATTAACCATTTCAGATTTTAAAAAATTTAAAGGCATTGGTACTGTTAAAGCCATAAATATATTGGCTTCGCTTGAGTTAGGAAGAAGACGCAATTTAAGCGATACTCCTCAACGAGTAAAAATTTTAATAAGTAAAAATGCGTATGATATTTTTATGATAAGACTTAGCGATTTAAATTATGAAGAGTTTTGGATTTTACTGCTAAACCGCGCAAGCGAAGTGATTGCAGAATTTCAGATAAGTAAAGGCGGCGTAAGTGCCACCATAGTTGATGTTAGAGCTATTGCTAAAAAAGCTATTGAATGTAGCGCAAGTTCGATTGTTTTAGGGCACAACCATCCCAGCGGCAATATTATACCAAGTGAATCGGATATAAAATTAACTAGTCAAATTAAAGATGCTCTTAAATTATTTGATGTTTCTCTTTTAGATCATATTATTGTTGGTGAGCAAAAATATTATAGCTTTGCCGATGAGGGAAAATTGTAATTCAAAATCTACCTCAAAATTAGTATGATTAAACTTATTACAATTATAGGCGCGAGGCCACAAATCATAAAAGCTGCTGCCCTAAGTAGAGCTATTAACACAAAATTTAATAATGATATAACTGAAATTATTGTACACACAGGGCAACACTACGATGAAAATATGAGTGGTGTTTTTTTTGATGAATTAGGAATACCTAAACCAAAATATAACTTAAACATTGGCAGTGGGGGACATGGAAAACAAACAGCTGCAATGATTACAGGCATTGAAGAGATTTTATTATTAGAAAAACCAAATGCCATTATTTTATATGGCGATACTAATTCAACACTGGCCGGCGCAATTGCAGCATCTAAAATTCACGTGCCTGTTGTGCACGTAGAGGCCGGCTTACGCTCCTTTAATAAAGCAATGCCCGAAGAGGTTAATCGTATTATGGCCGACCATATTAGCACACTGTTATTTACCCCTACAAAAACAGGGTTTAATAACTTATTAAACGAAGGATTTAAACAAGCAAACAGCGCACCATATACTGTAAATAATCCAAAAATTTATCATTGCGGCGATGTTATGTATGATAATAGTATCTATTACAGTAATATTTCTGATCAAAAAAGCGATATTATTCAAGCATTACAATTACAAAAAAATAAATTTATTCTTGCTACAATTCACAGAAATAATAACACAGACGAACCAATAAGGTTAAACGCTTTATTTAATGCACTTAACACTCTTTCAAAAACAAATTCTATAAAAATAGTTTTGCCGCTTCACCCGCGAACATCAAAACTACTCGAAAAAAATTTAAGTTCAAGCTTGTTAAATGAAATAAAACTAAACACAAACTTTATTATTACTGAGCCGGCCGGTTTTTTAGAAATGATTGCGCTTGAAAAAAACTGCCTTATGGTTATGACCGATAGTGGCGGTGTACAAAAAGAAGCTTTTTATTTTAAAAAACCTTGTGCTATTTTACGTCCGGAAACCGAGTGGGTAGAGTTGGTAGAATGTGGGGCTGCACTGATTTGCGATGCAAATGAAGAAAAAATTATTACAGCCTTTAATCATTTTACATCTACTGAAAACTTAAACTATCCTCAATTTTACGGAGATGGAAAAGCATCGGAATTTATTTGCGAGGAAATTATAAAGCATTTGGCGTAAAATTTACGAAGCGTACAAAAAAAGGGTTTTTATTGGATAAACTTTATTTAAAATAATGTCGTTAATCCAAAATGAATTTTTCCATTACGCGCATCAAAACCACTGCCAAACTGATTGCCAATAGCATAGTTTAACGATAATATGCCGGCTTTTGTTTCAAAATTAATACCCGCGCCAAAGCTTAAAGGCGTATCTTTTAAATAAAAACCCCTACTAGCATTTTCATACCAAGCGCCTTCGGCAAAAAGTAATATGTTTGAATTTTGAGAATATAAAAACCTGTACTCCAATGTTGGTATTACATACGTGCTGGTGTAAATAGATTCTTCATTAAAACCTCTAAGCGTTCGCAACCCCCCTATTCGCAGAAGTTCATTTCTAAATAAAGTTGAATTTCCAAAAATAGATGCGCTTTGAATGCCAATATGCAAAACACTATTTCCTTTAATTTGAATAAAATAATTTAATTCGGCATCGTATTGATATTGTATCGATTTTAATAACAAGCCTTGATAAGCGGCATCGTTTACATTTGGGTTTTTATTAATTGTACGGTTGCCTGTTTGCACATTTGCATTAAACGAAATGCCTTTATGCGGGTTAAATTTATAATCAAGCACTTCGTAAGTTATACCTGTGCCATACGAAAGCGTAATAATATCCGCATACTCGGGTAATGTGCTAATTGAATTATAACCCGATGTACTTATTAAATTAGAGTTGCGCTGCTTATAAAACACTCTAAAATTATTAAGTCCTTTAAAATAATATTGAAGCCCTATGTTATTATTTACATCAATGAATGTAGTATCTTTTCTATAAAGTTTTATACCATAATTAAATCCTACAGGAGTTCCTGCAATATAGGGATAAATAAATGCTGCCTTTAAATCTTGTGTTTGCGACTGCAACCTTCGCCATTGTAAATCAACCGTTTCGCCGGTTCTAAAAATACCATTAACAAGTTTTATTTTTACATCGCCGGTAATTACTGTTTTTTTTGTAACAGCATCGGGCAAAAAACCAATAATACCATCAAACTGCGAAGCCTTTTTTGAATCGAAAAATAAAATCATTTTATTTTTACGATCGGTTAGGCGTACAATAGGAGCTTGTTTTTCTTTAATAAAGGGTAGTTGTAAAACTTTTTTTGAAATTGCCGAAACTTGTTTTGTACTATACGGCATGCCGTTAAATATGCCTAAATAGCGAAATAAAAATTTTTGTTTTGTTTTAATGTTACCTTCTACTTTAATGGAATCTATTTTAAAAAATTTTCCGACGCTTACATCAAACTTTGCCGATAACTCATCTTTTTCGCAAGCAATGCTATCTAATTTAACGCTCGCAAAAGGATAGCCGGAATTTTCGTAATAAGCAATAATTTTATTAATAGTATGTAGCACTTCGTTATAGCGAAAACTTTGCTGTGAAAATAATTTTTCTGAAATATTTATTTCAGAAGCAACATTTGGATTGAGATTTCCTAAAGATAATTTTGCCCATTTGTATTTTCGTCCACAATTTAAATAAGCATATACGGTGGTGCTATCATTTTTTACACTGTCAGCGCCAGCAAGTAAATATGATTTTTGGTGTAGGGTTTCAATAATGGAGGTAATTTCGTTAATTGCACTTTGAACACTTTCGTGTTTTTTAAGGTAGTTAAGTTTTATTACATCTTTCGCATTACTTTTTTCAAACACCTTTAAAGCAAGTTGTTGACTAAAAACAAAAGTTGTTAAAAGCAATGTAAAAACAAGTATGAAATTAAATCTCAAAATAATTTAACGAATTAAAGTTATTTTTATTATTTTAGTAAAACAAAAACAAATCAACATGAAAAATAATTATTTTATACTTTTAGTTTTAATAAGTTTTTTTGCAAAGGCTCAAACTGCAATAACTTTGAGCAATAGTAATATGCCGGGTAGTGGAGATACACTGCGTTATAGCAACACAACGCTAAGCAGTTTAGGTAGCTACACACAAACTGGCACAAACTTCACCTGGGATTTTTCAAACGCTGTGCCAACCGGCCAAGGCGTAAGAAACTTTAAATCAGCTCTGTTAACTCCTTATTCATTTTTCTTTTTAAACATTAATGATTACGGCGAAAAAATTGCTGATACGATTAACGCAGGTATTGTTAAAATAACTAATTACTATAATTTTTATAAAAAATCAAGTACTCCTAATGCGTATCAGGTTGTTGGTGCAGGGGTAACAATGAGTGCTGTGCCTGTACCGGCGTATTATTCTAACCCCGATGAGCTATATGTGTTCCCTTTAACATATTCAAATTACGACAGTACAACGTTTAAATTTTCAACGCCAACAACAACCGCTCTACCACTCGTATATTCAAAAACAGGCTATAGAATTACGCAGGTTGACGGTTGGGGTACTATTACTACGCCTTACGGCACAGCTAATTGTATTCGTTTAATTACCACTCAATACTCGCAAGACAGTGTGAAATTCAATACATTTCCTGTAAAATTAGGATTTCCAAATTATCAGCGCAGCTATCAATGGCTTACAACCACATCTAAAATACCTTATTTAGAAATTACAGGCGCTTTAACCGGATCTTCATTTAACCCAACAACTATAAGGTATCGCGATTCATACAGAACGTTTGCCGGAATAAACGAGGTAATTGCAGAAAATAATATTGCTTTATATCCTAACCCGGTTAAAGATAAATTGTATTTTAAAAACATTAAAAATGCAGATATTGAAGTTCTTGATTTAAGCGGAAAACAATTACTATCTATTAAAAATAATACCGATGAAAGTATTGATGTGAATGCCTTAACTGTTGGGATTTATGTTTTAAAAATTTCAACATTAAACAATGTTTCGCAACTAAAATTTGTGAAAACTAATTAGTGTTTTTGTGCTACTAAAAAATCATTTAATTTTTTAATAGCAATGGCTCTGTGGCTTATTTTGTTTTTTATTTCAAATGACAGTTCTGCAAAGGTTTTGTTATAGCCATTCGGAATAAATAAAGGATCGTAACCAAAACCGTTACTGCCCTTTAATTCAGTAGATATTTGCCCATGTATAAGTCCTTCAAAAACATAAGTACTGCCATTAAGTATTAATGTTATAACGGTAACAAAGCGAGCCTTTCTATCATTTTTATGCTTAAGGCGATGTAATAATTTTTCGTTATTTAAAGCATCGTTTTTCTCCAATCCGGCATACCGGGCGCTATAAACACCTGGTTCATTATTTAATGCTGAAACCTCTAAGCCACTATCGTCAGCAAATACAGTGTGTGGTAAATTTTTATGTAATAGAAATTGATGTACATGAAGTGCCTTAATGTATGAGTTTTCAGAAATTGTTTTGCCTGTTTCAGGTATTTCGTAATTAATGCCTATATCCATTAACCCTAAAAGGCTAACATTTTGCGTGAGACTTTGCCTAACTTCAGTAATTTTGTTCTCATTACTTGATGCAAAAACTAATTTCATGTTAGCTAATATTTAGTTGCCAATTGAATGTAGCTTAAAAACTCTTTTTTAGTACTTTCATTTTCAAATGCACCACCATAATACGAAGTTACTGTTGCCGAATTATGGTCTTGAATACCCCTACTCGAAACACAAAAATGTTTAGCATCAATAAGCACAGCAACATCGGGTGTTTGTAAAATGTGTTGAAGCTCTTTTGCTATTTGAACAGTTAAGCGCTCTTGCACCTGCGGTCGTTTTGAAAAGTAATGCACAATGCGGTTAAGTTTAGAGAGCCCAATAACCTTGCCGGATGATATATAAGCCACGTGTGCTTTGCCATATATGGGAACAAAATGGTGTTCGCAATTGCTATAAAATGTAATTTCTTTTTCAACCAGCATTTGCCCATATTTATATTTGTTGTCGAACAAGGTAATTTTTGGTTTATTTTTAGGGTTTAAGCCACTAAAAATTTCATTTACATACATTTTTGCAACTCTATTAGCAGTTCCTTTAATGCTATCGTCATTAAGATCAAGACCGAGCGTTTCTATTATTTTAGAAAAATGAAATTCAATGTTTTTTATTTTTTCCTCATCGTTCATATCAAACGCATTCTCTTTTAAGGGCGTTTCTTCGCCGGTTGAAATGTGTTCGTTGCCAATCTCACCAGGCGACAATTTATCTAAACTAATTTTCTTGTCTTTAAGCAGGGTATTCAACAAAATTTCTTTCATTTTCATATAATTTCACTTTCAATTCTAACTCTTTTTTAAGATGAGGTTTAAGTCGGTTATAAATTACTATTACAATATTTTCGGCTGTTGGATTTAGGTTTTTAAAATCAGCCACGTCTAAGTTAAGATTTTTATGGTCAAACACTTCTATAATTTCTCTTTTAATTAAATCGCTAAGAATTTTTGTGTCCATTACATAGCCGGTAGTATTGTCAATTACACCAATTACGCAAACTTCTAAAAAATAATTATGCCCATGATAATTTGGGTTATTGCATTTTCCAAACAAGCGTTGATTTTCGCTATTGCTTAGCGATGGATTATGGAGCCTGTGGGCTGCATTAAAATGCTCTTTTCTGTAAACGGCTACTTTATTGTTCAATGTGGTAGGATTAATTTTATTTTATACGAATTAGTGGTATGTAACTTACATGTTTATGCAATTATTTTTTGGGTGTATTTGCACTGAAGTTAAAATTTAATATACAAAAATTTCATTTAACGAATATAATACTTTTAATAATTAAACACAAGCGATTATTTGCATTATCCAAAATATTCTACACAAATAGAGGGTGTTTCGTAAAGTTTAACACAATGTAAGGTAACATTTGCAGGCAAAAGAACTGTAAGTTCTTTCCAAATAGCAATCGCTAGGTTTTCGGTGCTGGGTAAAATGTTTTTAGTCATTTCAACATCTACATTTAAATTTTTATGGTCGAGTTTTTCACAAATATCTTCCTTTATTATTTTACTTAGTAACTTGGCGTCCATTAAAAAACCTGTATCTGTGTTTACCTCTCCTTTTATTGTGATTATTAACTCATAATTATGCCCGTGCCAATTATGATTAGCGCATTTGCCAAATACCTCTATGTTTTTTTCTTCAGTCCATGAGGGATTGTATAATTTATGTGCAGCGTTAAAATGTTCGTGACGGGTTAAATAAATCATTTGCTAAAAATAAACAGAATATTAATAAATTTAAAACGTGAAATTACCACAAATACTCATAATATCGGCTACCGAATTTGAAATTGCTCCATTTTTAAAAAAACATCATATTGCTGTTTCAAAAAAAATGAAATTATATAAAAGTGCTAAAATTAAAAATTTAAGCATTCTTATTACCGGTGTAGGCATGGTTAATACAGCTTTTGCAATGGGGGTATATTGCAAAAACAATTACGATTTAATAATTAATGCAGGTATTGCAGGGAGTTTTAATAAAAAAAATACGCTTGGTGCGGTGCATAACATAACCAAAGATTGTATAAGTGAATTAGGCGCAGAAGATGGGGAGTCTTTTATTTCATTTGATAAATTACAATTAGGCGGTACGCAACATTTTAAAAATAAACTAAAAAAGTACGCAAAATTTTTTAAAATATATCCAACAGCTTCAGCAATTACTGTAAATACCGTACACGGTAACGAAAAAACAATTGCTAACGTAAAACAACAATATCAACCTGAACTCGAGAGCATGGAGGGCGCCGCTTTTTTTATGGCTGCCGCTTTTTTTAATACTGAATACACGCAATTAAGATCTATTTCAAACTATGTAGAAAAACGCGATAAGAGCAAATGGAGAATAAAGCTTGCCATTAAAAACTTAAATAAAGAATTAAACACTATTATTAAAACTATATACAATGAAGTACCGTGAGCTTAATATTGGCTATTCGCCTTGCCCAAACGATTGTTTTATTTTTGATGCTTTAGTGCATAATAAAATTGATACTAACGGCATCAAATTTATACCTCATCTTTTTGATGTTGAAACACTCAATCAAAAAGCATTTAAAGGCGAACTTCACATAACTAAATTAAGTTTTCATGCATTGTTGTATGTACTAAATAATTACACACTATTAAACTCTGGTGCGGCACTTGGCTTTAATTGCGGGCCTTTGTTAATTACTAAAAACAGCGCTGTAATAGAGGTATTTAACAGCAGGCCAAGTACAAATAAAAATTTAACCATTGCCATTCCGGGAAGATACACAACTGCAAATTTTTTATTTACTCTTGCATTTTCTGAATATAAAAACAAAAAAGAAGTTGTTTTTAGCGAAATAGAAGATCTTGTACTTGCTGAAAATGTTGATGCCGGCCTAATTATTCATGAAAATAGATTTACATATGCAGAAAAAGGACTTTTAAAAGTGATTGATTTAGGTGAGTGGTGGCAACAAAAAACCAATTGCCCTATTCCATTAGGAGGAATTGCAATTCGTAATAATTTACCGGAAGGGTTAAAAAAAGAAGTAAGTGCATTGATTGCAAAAAGCGTGGCATTTGCATTTGAGCATCCAAACGAAAGTAATAATTACGTTAAAAATCATGCACAAGAAATGAGCGATGATGTTATAAAAAAACACATAGCGCTATATGTAAATAAATACAGCATAAATTTAGCAGAGCAAGGAAAAAACGCTGTTCAAACTTTATTTAATTATGCGCGTAATGCAGATATTATTTCTAAAACAAAAACTGAAATAGAACTAATTTAACTCTATTATAAAAAATAATCATGGCAAACAACAGTGATTTTTTTGAACAAGTATTTCAAGTCGTGAGGCTAATACCTAAAGGGAGAGTAACAAGCTATGGAGCTATTGCAGCTTATTTAGGGGCCAAAAAAAGTAGTAGAACTGTTGGTTACGCAATGAACGCCTCGCACGCAAAAAAACCTAAAGTGCCCGCCCACAGAGTCGTAAACCGAAATGGTTTGCTAACAGGCAAACATCATTTTAGCTACCCAACTCAAATGCAAGAGTTACTCGAAAACGAAAATATTAAAGTTGAAAGCGATAGCGTTGTAGATTTTAAAAAGTTATTTTGGGATCCAAATATCGAATTAAAACTTTAATGCTAATGTTGTAAGCTACCAAAAAACGACTTTTTTTCTACTTCGGAATATATGGCTAAAAGTCAGATATAATTAATTTTTAAAAATTAATCATCTAATAATCAAATTGTTATAAATATTTTCGTATTTATTTATTTATTTATTTATTTATTTTTGCTAATAAAATTATTTATTAATGTGTTTTTAAATAAAATTTCATTTTAAAATAAATAATGGATTTTAATTGTATGCACACAAAATTTTGCACATTCTTTATTTTATTTTATTTTGCTCAGGTTTTAAATGCGCAAACTAATGGCATTGAAAAACAATTAAACATTTCAATAAATCAGAATATATCCTATAATGCGTATGATAATGCCTCTAATGCCGGATTTTCTTTTGGCATAAGTTTTAAAAAAACAAAAAATTCTTTACTGTTATTACAGGGGCTAAAATGTACTTATGCTGAGATAAATTATTTAAATGAATGGCAACTTGATGATCAATATAACCAGTCTGTTTTCTTTAAAACAAATTTAAGCCTTCTTAATCTTGAAATACCTTTTGCAATTGGTTATAAAATTAGTAAGCATTTAGATTTTTTAGTGGGTGCGAGCACTCTTATGAATGTAAATTCACTTTTATTTCATGAAATACAGGGATCGTATGGAATTAACGATACTCAAATACGAAAAAAATATAATGCTTATATGCCTACCGGGTCGAACTTAATTAAAAAATACAGCCTTAATTCATGGTTTATGGTAGAGTACCATCTGATTAATAAATTGAGCCTCTCATATTCGTTTTATTTTTATCCTTTAAGTATTACAAATTCAAATTTTATTTCAACGATACATTATTTAGACAACAGAATAGGGTTAAATTTTAAATTTTAAACATGAGGTTCATCTATGCAGTTTTAATTCTGATTTTTATTTCTGGGTGCGATAAGTATTTTTTAGATAAAAAGAAAGTTGTATTGTATCCAAACCAGGGCAAAGGAACTAAGCTCCCTGAAAAATTGGTGGCTCAGCCCTGCCCATATCAAACTGTTGCACCTGTTTTTTGTAATAGTGCTTCTTTAGCATGCTTAAATGGATTTATTGGAACGCATACTGTAAATTGGTCTGTATCATCACCTTCAAGTTCTGGGGCATATAGCGGAACTTCAAGTATTTATGTTTACTACTCAAATAATTGTAGTCAAGTTATTGCGTATATTTATAATCCGCCATGTGGGCCTAATGGCATGTGTTTTTCTTTAGATGTTTTTTGTACAACTGGCTCAACAAACGCTTCTGGTGTATTTATTGACCCAATTAATGGAATACAATATAGTTTAACAATAACAGAAGATCCTAAGGTTATATATACTTGCGCGCAAAATGGCAATGGAGGTGATTCTTATAATGGAACCTACTGAGCATTGATTTAATTATATGATAACAGGGAGAATAACAGTATTAATAAAAGAATAAAAATACATGATAGTAAAAAGGGTATTTAATGTAATTGGCTTTTACATTGCAATTGTATTTATTTTTATACAAAGCTACGCTTTGTCGCAAAACTTGTTTTTAAACAAATTTGATTGTGTGCTAGGATTTAATTACAGTATGCAACATAATATTAAATACCAAGCAATTGGTAGTTATCAAAATAATATTTGTAGTCCAATACTCGGGTTTGCATTTACTGACACTTTGTATAAAAATTTTTTATATACCGCTAAACTCTATTATACATCAAATGGCTACAGGTCAAATGAAGAATTTGAAGATAATAATTCTAAAATTATTAACAATTACTCTTATAAATTTCATTACGCTGTTTTACCTATTGAGTTTAAATATTTATTTAAAAGCAAAAAAATATCAATAAATGTTGGCGCTGTTTTTTCTTATATGCTACGAGATACGTATTCGCAATACTTTTTTAGCGAAAATAAAATACTTAATCAAATTAATTATCAAATTTATGGTTATTACAATTCAGCACCGTTTTTAAATCATTTTGACATTGGCGCAAAAATTGGCGCAACAATTTATCTAAATAAATTTGTAGCCCTTGATTTTTCAGCTCAAAAAGGCTTTATTAATGTTTCAAAAGTTGCATTAAGTGATTTAGGATATCAGATAAATATTAATGCGGGGGTATTAATTAATTTTTTAAGGTAGTTAACCACTGTAAGCTACCAAAAAACGACTCTTTTTTTCTACTGCAAAATTTGTATTAAAAATACCTGCTTATACCAAGTTCAAATGTTTTTTAGTCTAAAGATACTTAGGTGGTTTTTGTTTAGATAACGAAAAATAACAAGTAGATTGGGCTACAATATATTTGTATTTGGCATTAAATAAATTTACATTTTCTGCTTGCAAAAAGGCACATGCGCAATAAAATTAATCCGTGTTTAAAGCGAGAAATATTAGTTGTTCCGTAGGTTCGCTCTTTATAACGAATGGGCACTTCAACTATTTTTAAATTTAGTTTGTGGGCGCCAAATAATAAGTCAAAATCACCGAAGGGATCGAAATCGCCAAAATAAATTCTGTTTTTACTTAATTTAATATAATCTTTTCTAAACATAACTTTAGTGCCACATAAAGTGTCTTTAAACCGTTGCTCCAATAGCCATGTAAAAGCCCAGCTAAAAAAATGATTTCCTAAATAATTTAAAAAGCGCATAGCTTCTTTATCCATAGGATAAACAAGGCGAGTACCGTTAATAAAATCACCTTTCCCGCTGGCAATAGTATTGTAAAATTTAGGTAAATCTTCAGGGGGTACTGTTAAATCTGCATCTAATATCATTAATATGTCGCCACTTGCAATGGCGTAGCCTTCGCGCACGGCGTCTCCTTTTCCTTTTCCTTTTTGCCTTCCTATTTTTATATTGTGCGTTGAGGCGTATTTTTTTTGAATTGCTTGAATTTTATTCCATGTATCGTCAGTACTATTGCCTTCAATAAAAATTATTTCTAATTCTTTTGAAAATTTTGGCATTCGCAAAATTGCATTTTCAATATTACCACTTTCATTACGGGCAGGTATAACAATGCTTACAGAGTATTTTTTTTCAAACTCAGCTTTACTTTCAGTTAATAAGGGCTTTGCAAAGCTGTAATTATTTAAACTAAAAAAGCGAAAGAAAGGAAATTTTGCAAAATACTTATTTAAAATAAAAGAGAGTACCGGAATATAAAACGGAAAGATTAATCGTTTTGTGTTTCGATAAACATCGTAGCCGGAAACATATAGAAGGTTATTTATATCACGCGTACTCAGCCAATTTTGAACGGGAGTTTTTGTTTTAATTCCAATTAACTCTGAAAATTTAATTAAGGGCTCCCAAAACGAATTATAATATTGAACTATAATTTTTGTATTAGCGTGCGAACATTTTTTTACTTCTTCAAAAACATGTTGTATGTCATCAACAAAGCCAATTAGATTGCTTAATATTATTAAATCATACGTCTCATTAAGTGTTATGTTATCCGCGTCCATTACTTCAAACCGAATGTTTTTATGTTTTTCTTTAGCCCAGTTTATTTGCTCTTCGCTAAAGTCAATTCCGGTTTTAATGTTGCCTTGTAATTTTGAAAGTAAATCGCCCGACCCACAACCAATTTCAAGTACACTGCTATCCGGGTGTGAAAAGTAAGCACAGTAATTACTTATTTCATTCCAATAGTATTGACCGAAGTTGCGTTTTTTTCGCTTTTTGCCGATGGCGTTAAAATATTGCAGTTTTAAATTCAAAGTAATGAGCTGTAAAAATATTTAAAATTGTTTAATAAATTGCTATAATTATTCTTTCAATTACTTTTAGTAATTTATTAAACTGTTGTTTTAACTCAAGTAATTCAAGCTCAAGGATAGAAATTCTTTTTTTCGTAATCATTAGCTTTAAAAGTATTAATGTTACCGGGTGTAAATAATACTTCGGTTCAAAAAAAAACTATGCCGCCAGAAAGTTCTTTGTCGTTTGCAAATTTTGCAAAGCAATGAGACGCGTAATTTTTGTCCATTATACCATAAACTCTAATAATTTTATGAATATAAATAAACTCTTTGTCGGCACTATATCTTTCCCAAGCCGAAAGAGCCTTACTTTCAAAATACAGTGCGCTTTTTCTTCTTTTAGATAAAGATTGTAAATGTCTGCGTTCTGTTTTGCCAGTTAGCTTTGTGTTAGTTTGTGCAAAGGTTCTGTTTGCAAAAAAGATGCTTATTAATATGATTATTTTTTTCATTGCTTTTGTTTAGAATTTAAGTTAAATAAAAAATATTTTGAAATTCATAGAATGTCCGAATACTCTTAACTAAGCGTCGTTAATGAAAAAAATGTTTGTTCGCACTTGGTATTAGTCCAAGTCTTTATCCAAAGCAAAATACTAATATGAGAATTTGAGACGAAAGAAAAGCCCGTTTAAACAATTAAACGGGCTTTAAAAAATCACTGAAAGATTAGTATCTGTACATATCTGATTTAAATGGACCTGCAACTTTCACGCCAATATAATCAGCTTGATCTTGCGTTAATACATCTAATTCTGCATTAATTTTACCTAAGTGTAAACGCGCAACTTTCTCGTCTAAGTGTTTTGGTAAAGTATAAACTTTTTTCTCGTAGGCTGCGGTGTTTGTCCAAAGTTCTAACTGTGCTAAAGTTTGGTTAGTAAATGAATTGCTCATTACAAAACTTGGGTGACCAGTTGCGCAACCTAAATTTACAAGGCGTCCTTCGGCTAATAAAATAATATCTTTTCCTTTAATGGTGTATTTGTCAACTTGCGGTTTAATAACATCTTTTGTGTTCCCATAATTTTTATTTAACCAAGCAACATCAATTTCAGTATCAAAATGGCCAATATTACAAACAATAGCACCGTGTTTCATGCTTTCAAAATGGCGACCAACAACAATATCTTTATTGCCCGTTGTAGTTACAATAATATCAGAAATTTTTACGGCATTGTCCATTTTCATTACTTGGTACCCGTCCATACAAGCTTGTAAGGCGCAAATAGGGTCGATTTCGGTAACAATTACGCGAACACCTTGACTTGATAAAGATTGTGCAGAGCCTTTTCCAACATCGCCATAACCTGCCACAACAGCTACTTTTCCGGCAAGCATAACATCGGTAGCACGACGAATGGCATCAACCAAACTTTCGCGACAGCCGTATTTATTATCGAATTTAGATTTAGTAACCGAATCGTTCACATTAATTGCAGGTAATAATAAAGTTCCATTTTTCATGCGCTCATATAAACGATGCACTCCGGTAGTTGTCTCTTCGCTTAAACCACGAATGCCCTTTGCCAATTCAGGAAACTTATCAAATACCATATTAGTTAAATCGCCACCATCATCTAAAATCATATTTAGGGGTGTGCGGTCTTTTCCAAACCATAATGTTTGCTCAATACACCAGTCAAACTCTTCGGCATTCATGCCTTTCCAAGCATATACTTGAATGCCAGCAGCAGCAATAGCAGCAGCAGCATGGTCTTGTGTTGAAAAAATATTGCAAGAACTCCAAGTAACTTCTGCCCCCAATTCAACCAATGTTTCAATTAAAACGGCTGTTTGAATGGTCATATGTAAACATCCTGCAATACGAGAGCCTTTAAGTGGTTTGCTAGCGCCATATTCTTTACGTAATGCCATTAAACCCGGCATCTCTTCTTCTGCCAATTTTATTTCTTTTCTACCCCACTCTGCAAGCGATAAATCTTTTACTTTGTAAGGAATAAATTTTGTTTCTGTTGCTGTTGCCATTTTTGTGTAATTAAATTTTTTAGGGTAACAAAGATATTAATAAGTTTGCAATAAATAAAAAATAAATTGCTTCAAATCAAACGCATAAATCCATTTAAACATCTTTATATGCTCAATCTAAATGAGTACTCAACAATAAATCCTCATTTAAAAAAACGAGAGCTTGAAAAAAACGCAAGTTTATTTGTGTTAAGTAAGCAGCTTGGCAGCGCATTTAAAGGTATTGGTTATGAAAATAGTGGCAAGCCTTTTTTAATAGACAGTGATTTAACTCTCTCCATAAGTCATTCGCACGGTCTTTTAGCAATAATTGTTTCTAATGAATCGTTTATAGGAATTGATATTGAACTTATAAGAGAAAAAATTACAGCCCTAAAAACAAAATTTTTAAGCGATGTTGAATTGAATAAGTTTGAAACCTCAACATTAAACTTAACTTATTTTTGGGCTTGTAAAGAAGCTGCGTATAAGGCAATAGGAGAAAAAAATGTAAGTTTTAAAAACCAACTTTATATTAATAAATTTGAACCAACAAGTAATTTTGCAGAAGTTATTTATTATCAAACAAAAGAATCTAAGTTGCTTAAAAAAGAAATTAATTTAAACATTGAATACTTAAACACTCACGTAATGGCATTTACATGTTAAAGCAAATGTTTAATATAAATACCTTTATTAAACGCAAAAAAACTTGCGTTGCAGTGCTCATTGATCCTGATAAATTTAATGAAACGGTTATTATTAACGCGCAAAGTGCCGGCATTAGTTTTTTCTTAGTTGGCGGAAGCAGGCTATACAGCGGTAATATAAATCAAACAGTAAGTAAAATAAAAAAACTAAGCCCTTTGCCGGTTGTACTTTTCCCGGGCGATGAACACCAAATTTCAAAAAAAGCTGATGCCTTACTGCTCCCCTGCATGATTGCCGGCACAAACGCAGAATATATAAGCGGTAAAGCTATTTTGGCTGCTAAAAAAATTAATTACTTTAAAGCAAATTGCTTAGCAACTGCTTATATTTTATTTGATGGCAAAAAAATATCAGAAACTCAAAAAATTACCAAAAATAAGCCTCTCAAAAACAATTTGTTATTAGAAAATATTGCTATTGCAGCAAGCTTATTAGGCCTAAAAGCAATCTATTTAGAAGCTGGGAGTGGCGCTAAACATAGTGTACGATCACAATTTGTAAAAAAAATAAAAAAACATTGCGCCTTGCCTATAATTATTGGTGGAGGAATAAATACTCCCAAAAAATTTGTTGATGCATACAAATCTGGGGCAAACGTGATTGTTATTGGCAACATTTTAGAAACTAACTTTAATTTTTTAAACGTTATTAAAGCACAAATTGAAGCACAAAAACAAGCCGTATAACTGATGTTTAATATTTATTTTACTCGCAATAAGAATATTGAAATGTAAACCTCATTTTTTTAATGATTAAGTATTTTTACCTTCTGTTAGAAATTAAGCCCAATAATAATTTAAAACCATTCTAAATAAAATGTTAAACTTATTGGTTGTCAATAAAAAGTAATCATTAAAAGTCTTTAGTTTATTTTTAATTGTTGCCAATGTTCGTTTAACTGTTAAATTTGCTGCGTTAAATACATTCTCAAATTTTTATGAGTAAAAAAGGGTTTCTTCATTCGTCCATCGGTAAAAAATTTTTAATGGGTCTTACCGGTTTATTTTTAGTTTCGTTTTTAGTTGTACACGTAGGCATTAATGCTTGCATATTTTTTAATGATAACGGCGAAACATTTAATGCCGCAGCGCATTTTATGGCAACAAACCCTATTATTCGCATTATGGAGATAGGATTATTTCTTGGATTGTTATTGCACGTATTTCAAGCTTTAACATTAACACTCGAAAATAAAAAAGCACGCCCTATAGCCTATGCAATTGTAAAAGGTTCGGCAAATAGCTCGTGGTATAGTCGTTCAATGGGAATTTTAGGATCTTTGCTATTGCTGTTTTTAGTGGTGCATTTAGGAAATTTTTGGATTGGAACAAAAATGGCTCAATTTAATGGCACAATTAACGAACATAATACTTTTGATGAATTACGTGAAGTATTTAGTAAGTGGTATTTTGTAATAATTTACTTAATTGGAGTTTTTAGTTTAATGTATCATTTGCTTCATGGCTTTCAATCAGCATTTCAAACATTAGGAGTTAATCATAAAAAATATACTCCGGCAATAAAAAAAGTTGGTATATGGTTTAGCGTTATTGTTTGTCTTTTATTTGCAGCAATGCCTATTACCATGTTTTTAGGAATCATTAAATAATTAATCGTAAAATTTCAATTTAATATGGCTACTTCACCAAAACTCGATTCAAAAATCCCTGAAGGGGTACTTGAACAAAAGTGGACCAAATACAGAAGCACAATGCCTCTTATTAACCCTGCCAATAAACGCAACCTCGAGGTTATTGTTGTTGGTTCGGGCTTAGCAGGAGCTTCGGCAGCTGCTACTTTAGCCGAATTAGGTTATTCGGTAAAAGTGTTTTGTTTTCAAGACTCTCCACGTCGTGCACATTCAATTGCTGCACAAGGCGGCATAAACGCTTCAAAAAATTACCAAAATGATGGCGATAGCATTTATCGCTTATTTTACGAAACAGTTAAAGGAGGCGATTATCGCGCACGTGAAGCTAATGTACACCGTTTGTCAGAAGTATCAGGTAATATAATTGACCAATGCGTGGCGCAAGGAGTTCCTTTTGCACGTGAGTATGGTGGATTATTAAGTAACCGTAGCTTCGGCGGAACGCAAGTTCAGCGCACGTTTTATGCAGCGGGGCAAACAGGGCAACAACTTTTGTTAGGCGCATACTCTGCATTACAGCGCCAGGTAGGTATGGGAAAAGTTTCGCTTTATACCCGCCACGAGATGCTTGACATTGTTAATATTGAAGGAAAGTGTAGAGGAATTATTGCACGCAATTTAATTAGCGGTAAGTTAGAGCGCTATTTCGGACATGCAGTATTATTATGCACAGGCGGTTATGGTAATGTGTTTTTCCTCTCTACTAATGCAATGGGAAGTAATGTAACCGCAGCTTGGAAAGCACATAAAAGAGGGGCCTTTTTTGGCAACCCTTGTTATACTCAAATTCACCCAACTTGTATTCCTGTTAGTGGCGAGCATCAATCAAAATTAACTCTTATGAGCGAGTCGTTACGTAACGATGGCCGTATATGGGTTCCTAAAAGAAAAGAAGATGCCGAAGCTATTCGTGCAGGCAAATTAAGTCCAAATAGTTTAAAAGAAGATGATCGCGATTATTATTTAGAACGTCGTTATCCTGCCTTTGGAAACTTAGTGCCACGCGATGTGGCGAGTAGAGCTGCTAAAGAGCGTTGCGATGCAGGTTTTGGTGTAAATAAAACCGGGCAAGCTGTATATTTAGATTTTTCATATAATATGAAATTTAAATATGGTAAAGTAGAAGCAACCATTCAAGGTATCGAAAATCCAAGCGAAAAACAACTCGAAGATTTGGGAAGAGCTGTTATAAAAGAAAAATATGGCAATTTGTTTGATATGTATGAGCAAATTACCGGTGTTAACCCATATCAAAACCCAATGCAAATATATCCTGCCGTACACTATACAATGGGCGGACTTTGGGTTGATTATAATTTAATGACCACTGTGCCTGGTCTATACGCATTAGGTGAGGCAAATTTTAGCGACCATGGCGCAAATAGATTAGGCGCTAGTGCCTTAATGCAAGGTTTAGCCGATGGCTATTTTGTAATACCTTACACAGTAGGCGTTTATTTATCAGGCGAAATTCGTACAAAACCAATACCTACTACACACGAAGCTTTTGAAAAAGCTGAGCAAGAAGTTAAGGCGCGAATCGAAAAATTATTTGCAGTAAATGGTACTAAGCCTGTTGATTATTTTCATCGTCATTTAGGGAAGGTAATGTGGGAGAAATGTGGCATGGCGCGTAATGCAGCCGACTTAAAATCTGCAATAACAGATATACAAAAAATTAGAGAAGAGTTTTGGAAAGATGTAAGGGTTACCGGTAAAGCCGATGAGTTTAATCCTGAATTAGAAAAAGCAGGTCGTGTTGCCGACTTTTTAGAGTTAGGTGAGTTAATGTGTATTGATGCCTTACATAGAAATGAAAGTTGTGGAGGACATTTTCGCGAAGAGTTTCAAACCGAAGAGGGAGAGGCAAAACGCGATGATGATAATTTTACATACGTTGCCGCTTGGGAGATGAAAGATGTTAGTAATTGGGAACTACACAAAGAAGAACTTAAATACGAAAATATTAAAATTGCTCAAAGGAGTTACAAATAATTAAAACCTAATTGTATGGGAGGAAATTCTGAAAAAACAATAAATGTAACCTTAAAAGTTTGGCGCCAACGTAACGCTAACGAAAAAGGAAAATTTGAAAACTATGAAATGAAAGGCGTATCAACCGACATGTCCTTTCTTGAAATGTTTGATGTTTTAAACGATAGATTAATTACCGAAGGTAAAGATCCTATTGCATTTGATCATGACTGCCGCGAAGGTATTTGTGGAATGTGTAGCATGTACATTAATGGTCAACCTCATGGCCCAAAGCAAGGCGTTACTACATGCCAATTACACATGCGTAGTTTTAGCGATGGCGATTCAATTATTGTTGAACCTTGGCGCAGCGCTGCTTTTCCTGTTATTAAAGATTTAGCAGTTAACCGTAGTGCATTTGATAGAATTATTTCGGCAGGTGGATTTATAAGCGTAAATACAGGTAATGCAAAAGATGCAAATAATATTTTAATCCCTAAAGATGCAGCAGATAAAGCATTTGAAGCGGCCGCTTGTATTGGTTGTGGCGCATGTGTTGCGGCTTGTAAAAACGGAAGCGCTATGTTGTTTGTTAGTGCTAAAGTGTCGCAGTTAGCGTTATTACCTCAAGGCCAGGTTGAAAAACAAGATCGCGTTTTAAATATGGTAAAGCACATGGACGAAGAAGGATTTGGAAATTGCACTAACACGGGTGCCTGCGAAGCTGAGTGTCCAAAAGGAATTAGTTTAGAAAACATTGCTCGCATGAACCGTGAATATTTAGGTGCCAGTTTTACTCAAAATAAATAATATGAGCTATTTTAAAGGCGCAAAAATAATTTTGCTTCTTTAAAATATTGTACCTGCGCTCAAACCAATCTTTAGTTTATTTGAGTTATTTTTCAAAGATTTGGAATTTTGTGCACAAGTCAAAAAAGTTTTAGTGCAAGTGAATTAGCATAAATCTATTTTCTTTAAAAATTCAAGAAAGACACTTGCATTTTTTAATGTGCATAGGATTTTACTAAAAACATATTAAAGTTTATATTGTTAAAATTTTAGTTATATTTGATTTTTCAAATAAAAAACTATGACTTTTATCAACAAAAGATTATTTTTTCTCTTTAATTTTTTAATAATTATTTTTTTAACTAAGGCACAAAATGTTGCTGTAAATGGTACGGGTGCTATACCTAATTCAAGCGCAATGCTTGATGTGTCGTCAACCACATCTGGTTTACTGCTACCACGCATGAATACAGCACAGCGTAATGCAATTGCCTCGCCTGCAACAGGACTTTTAATTTATAATACTGATTGTAATGTTTTTGAATATTGGAATGGTTCCTATTGGTCAAAAATAGCAAGTTCAAATTATCCTACTGTGGGCTTAACCTCACAAACGTTTAATTATACAGGCGCAATGCAAATATTTAATATACCAGGCTGCGTTTCTACTGTTACAGTAAAAGTATGGGGTGCAGGTGGTGGAGGTGGTGGATACGATGCGTGCCAACCCGGAGGAAATGGTGGAGGCGGAGCCTACTCAACAGCTGTAGCTGTTGTAAATCCGGGAGACGTTTTAAATATATACGTTGGCAAAGGTGGAGCTATTGGTCAAAGTAATGTTTCTGGCGGCGGTGGAGGAGCAGGAGGTTTTGGATTTTGTAATGGCGGCAATGGTGGTAATTCAGGATCTTCAGGATCTTCAGGAGCCGGTGCAGCAGGTGGGGCTTCTTCAGCTGTGAAAAATAGTACATCTGGTGTACTTATTGCTGTAGCAGCAGGAGGCGGAGGCGGAGGCGGTGCCGGTAACACATCTGGAAATTGTAAAGGCGGCGCAGGTGGTGCCGGCGGGGTAAATGGCTCTATAGGGGGAACAGGCTCTACCGGCGGCATAAATAGTGCTAATAGTGTTTGTACAGGTAGCCTTGGGTTAAGTAGAGGTGCAGGTGATGGTGGTGCAGGTGGTGGCGGCGGTGGCGGATATACTAATGGCGGCGGCGGCGGTATAGTAAACAGATCATCTTCAGATTACGGCGGTGGTGGTGGTGGTGGCGGAAATAGTTTTGGAACTATTACAAATGGCGCAGGTCAAATTCCCGGAAATAATGCTGACCCTGATTTGTGTGCAGGCTGTGCACAAGGGGGGAATGGAAGCTCTACTAGCGGCGGAGGTAATGCTACTGCAGGAACTAACGGAACTGTGGTAATTTATTGGAACTACTAATTGCAAATTATCTTTGTTTAACAGAACGTTTAATTTTTAGAAAACTCTCAGGCAAACTATCACGGCAGTTTAACAAACGCCTATCTTTCATAACTGTAAGTTTTTTTACAAAAAACTAAGCCTTTGTTTAAACAATGTTTCGATTGCCTTTATGCCTTTTTATTACCAGCAAATCATTTATATTACCTTAAATTATGGTTTTTTACAAATCAATGCGTTTATTAATATTATAATTATTGTAATTAAATGGTGTTGTAAATAAACTTGAACGTAAGTTAATAGTAAGTAAATACTGCCTTGCCAAACCAAATGGCACCCAATCAATCCTGGCTTCCCAGCATTTTAAATCGCGATGAATGCTAATTTTTGTGTAAGCAATTTTTTGATGATTTAAATCGTAGTTTGTACTAAGACCTAGTTTCCAAAATTTTGTAGGTTTAAAATCTCCCGTTAGTTGAATGGTGTGCAAGGGCTGCAACGTACCATTAAAGTCAGGCATAATAGTTAAGGCATAACCTATTCTTAAATTCCAAGGTTGTTTTTGAAAATCGGGAGTATTGTTTGTTCCGGCTTCTGCACCATTAGTTTGATTGGGTGCTTGCCGTATATCTTTTTGGGCAGTTTTTTTGTCAGAGCTAAGTGTTGCACCAAGGTTTAATCCGGCGTTAACTAGGCGCGCCGGCAATCCATTAACATCGTATTGAAGTTTATTAACTCTCCTCCCTATGCTCGCATTATATGCGTACGGATCAAAATTGCCGTTAGTAACCACGTCAATATATTTAAATAAAACTGTACGCGCTGTAAACGCAAGGATATTCATTTGAAAACTGTCAGCAGCAAAATTATACCCACCTGTTAATGCCATGTTTTGAATAAGTGTTATTTTTTTATACGAAATTCCTGTGTCCGTTTTCTGTTTTATTTTAGCTTCTATATTATCACTAATTGAAAAGTTTAAAGCATTTTGTGCTCCTGCTGCCGGTGCAGGATACATTGATATAGGAAACTTATTATACAAATTCATATTGCCTAAGGTATCGCGCTGTACTTTTTTATAAAAACCAAATTGCGGACTACTAAAATCAGGGCGATATACATAAGTAAGATTAGGAATTATCATGTGCCTGATTTGTTTTAATTTTCCTTTTTTAAATACATTGTCAATAAAAACTTTTGTGTTTAAATTAGTACTAAATGATGCCTCGTAGCCCATATTAAAGCCTGATGTAGTATCTGATATTATTAAGCCGTTAATGGGGGTAGTATTATCTCTTAAATAATGTTGCGATATTTTTTGAGTAAACATGGTTGCTCTTAAATTAATTGACGGCGTGAGTGTAAAATATTTTAGCACATTAAAATTGGTTGAAATACTCGATGTGTGTTGCATTCCATTCGATAGTTTTTTTCCAATATTGCCCATCAAAAATGTTGAATCATAATCCACTAAATTATTTTTAGCATCAAGCAAATAAGTAACCCCAATTTTATCAATTACATTTGGAACTATGGCATTTGCTCGTTTAAATGGAAAAAAACGGTTAGCATTAAAAGTTAATTGAGGCAGTGTTAGATTAATTTGTTTTGTGCCTATAGCGCTTTGATTATGCGAGCCACTAAGTGTTAAAACACCTACTTTAAATGTTTTACTAAAACTAATTTGTGAGTTAAAGCTATTTTGTAAGTATCCGCCGCTAGTGCCTGAGTTAAATCGAACTGCTGATTGATTTTTTACAAAATTTACTTGCGCACTAAAGCGAATACTTGGATTATTTTTATTATCCTGGGTATGTAACCAAGAAATTTTATATCCTTTATTTACTGAATATGATGAGGGAATATCTTTATCTCCGTTTACATAAGTGCTATACTCTAACCCAACACTACCCCTGGCTTTATATAAAACATTATAATTATTTATTGTTCTAACAGCAAAACTACCATTTGTGTATAAATTTGTATATGCCACCATGTCGGTTTTATTGTTAATACCCCAATAAAAACCTAGGTCGCGCAATTGATAGCCGTAAGTACTATTTCCAAAAGTTGGAAATAAAATACCATTTTTTTGTTTTTTTGTGTTAGGGAAAAAACCAAAAGGTAATGCTAAAGGCGTTGGAACTCCGCCAATTTCAAGATACATAGGTCCTGTAACTATTTTATCATTCGGAATTATTTTAGCCTTAGTTGCTTTAAAAATAGTGCGGGCATCACTTTCTTTGCAAGGAATGCACTCCATGTTATTCATATAAATAATATTAGTGCTGTCTTTTTTTATTTGCTGCCCTCTTACTAACAGCTCACCTTGTTTTGTGAGCGCATTATATATTTTACCTTTTTTTGTTTTTATATTGTATTTAATTTTTTCGGCCTCCATCTCTTGACTTCCATCATTAAACTTAGGATTACCTGTTAATTTGCCTGAGCTGTCGGGCATTCCATAAGCGGTAACAATGTTTTTCCCGTATTCTAAATCAATTACTTCGGCCTGTAATTTAAAACTACCATAATCTACTTTTGATTTCCCGTAAAATAAAACCCGCTGTTGTTTAGGTAGTGCCACAACACTGTCGGCAGCTTCGTAAACAATTTTTTGATCAAGCCCTCCCTCCTGCTCTTCTTCTTTTTGCCAAGGTGTTTTAAGAGAATCAATTTTTGATTTTACTAAGGTGTCTTTAGTTTGAGCGTAATACTTACTAAACCCCACAGATATTAACATCTGTAAGAAGAAAAATAGTTTTATCCTCCAACTTTTTATCAATTTATATTTATAATTTTATATAATTGGCATTAACCCATTCTGAAATTATAAATCATATTACATTTATAACTAAAATGGCATAACGCACAAAGCTACAATAGTTTAACTAACCTAAAAATCAAATATATAGCGTAATGGTTAAAAAAATTAAATACATTACAATTTTAGCACTTATTTATTTCACATTAAGTTCATTTAACTATAATAATGGGGGCCGCATTAAAACAATTGTGATTGACGCGGGCCACGGTGGTAAAGATCCTGGCTGCCACGGTGCTAAAAATCTCGAAAAAGATGTTTCATTAGGCGTTGCCCTTAAATTAGGAAAGCTTATTGAAAATAATTTAAAAGATGTTAAAGTAATTTACACTCGAACCAGCGATATTTTTGTAGAGTTAGAAGACAGAGCTCAAATTGCCAATAAAGCTAAAGCTGATTTATTTATCAGCATTCACTGCAACGCAGCCGGGAAACCCGTGTATGTTATCAATAAAAAAACTCGAAAAAAACAAAAAAAAATGTACAAAAATAAAAAAGGTAAAATGGTGCCGGTGGAACAAACAAACCCAGAACCTTTTGGTACAGAAACTTATGTAATGGGATTAAAAAATGAAGAAGGAAAAATGAAAGTTGCTCAACGCGAAAACTCCGCTATTTTTTATGAAGATGATTATGAAAAAAAATACGATGGCTTTGACCCTGATAGCCCAGAAAGCTATATTATCATGAGTAATTATACAAGCGCTTATGTTCTACAAAGCGCTACTTTAGCCCTAAAAATTCAAGAAGAGTACACCAAAAAAGCAGGCAGAATTGATAAAGGCGTGCATAGACAAAGTATTTGGGTGCTTTGGCGCACAGCCATGCCAAGTATTTTAACCGAAATTGGTTACTTAACTAATCCTTTAGAAGAAGAATTTTTAGCAAGCGAAAACGGACAAGATTATTTAGCAAAAGCTATTTATAGAGGGCTAAGGAGATACAAAGACGAGGTAGAAGGAACTAAAAAAACATATAATGACGATATTGAAAATCAAATACCTCTCGAAAATGAAAATGTAAAAGCCGGCAATTTACCGGGCCTTAGAAAAAAAATGAGCGACGATGATGTGGATGATGATGATGATGATGATGAAAAAGAAGGTCCTGAAATTAAAAAAAACAAAAATACACAGCAGCCTAAAGATAGCGTTAAAGAAAAAGAAGATAAACAAATAACTCAAAATTCAACGCTTAAAGTTTTTGATAGCACAGCTAAAAACTCCGTAAAATCTGTAAAAGAAGACACACTAAATGCAAAAACTATCATAGAAAAATTCAAACAAGAAAATCAAAAAAAATCTGAAAAAATAAATTCAGCTGGCAAAATTACATATTGTGTTCAATTTTTATCAAGTGATAAGGAGCGAAAATTTACCGATAAAAAATACGCCGCTCTCATTAACCCTCAATATTATAAGCAAGGCGACCAATTAAAATATTTTTCAGGGCAATTTAATACCATGAGTGAGGCCGCAACACATCAAGCAGCACTTCGCTCAAGCGGTATGTCAGATTGTTTTGTAATTATTATGTATAACGGAAAACGCATAAGTCAAGATGAAGCGAAAAAAATGAATCCATAAATCGCTGCGTTTTCCATTAAAAAACGTTAAAAAAATAAGGTTAATTTACCATTATCTTAAAGACAATAATCCGTTTAAATAGCGTTTTACAAACAGTAAAAAGAAATTTAGCCTTTTAACTATTTGTTTTGCAAATTGCTAAAATTTATAGCAAATTTGATGCTTTATTTTAATGTTATGATTAAAAAATTTATTACTCTTTTTATCGCAATTATTGCCCTATCTTATTGCAAATCTAAAAAAACAACCGCAACGTCTAAAGCTACTAATGCCAAACAAATTATTGATGCGCCAATAATACAAATGGATACTATTACAGTAAACGCAAACAAAGCACCCGATAAAAAAAATTACCGCAACTCAAATCCAATTTCAAACGATTTAATTCACACAAAACTTGAAGTGAGCTTTGATTGGGAACACGCTTACTTAAATGGAAAGGCAAGTATTAAATTAAAACCACATTTTTATCCTACAAACACGTTGTACTTAAACGCACGCGGCATGGAGATAAAATCCCTTGAAGTATTTAACCTAAATTACATAACTGTAAACAAAACTATAGGTAAAAAAATAGTTCCTGAAATGCAAGAAAACTATACGAAAATAAATAACGCAAGTTTTGTTTACGAGCACGATTCTTTAAAAATAAACCTAGGTCAAACCTTTACACGCGAGCAAGTATATATGGTTTCTATTTCTTATATTTCTAAACCTAACGAATTAAAAGAAGGCGGAAGCGCAGCAATATCAAGTGATAAAGGTTTATATTTCATTAACCCAAAAGGTGAAGATAAAAATAAAATGCCTCAAATTTGGACACAAGGTGAAACTCAATCAAACTCAGTTTGGTTCCCTACAATTGACAGCCCTAATCAAAAAACAACCGAAGAAATTTTCATGACAGTTGATAATAAGTACACTACCCTTTCAAATGGTTTGCTAATAGAAAGTATTTCAAATAATAACGGCACACGTACCGACCACTGGAAAATGGATTTACCACATGCGCCTTATTTATTTATGATGGCTGTAGGCGAATTTAAAAAAGTAACCGATGAGCCATGGAATGGTAAAGAAGTAAGCTACTATGTTGAAAAAGAATATGAGCCTCATGCAAAAGCAATATTTGGTGATACAAAACAAATGATTGATTTTTTCTCAAAACGTCTAGGGGTTGATTATGCTTGGCCAAAATATGCACAAATTGTTGTGCGTGATTATGTAAGCGGTGCAATGGAAAATACTAGCGCTACACTACACGGCGACTTTGCTGTATATGAAACCACACGCGATACAATTGATGGCAAAAAAGGAAACTCAATTATTGCCCATGAACTGTTTCACCAATGGTTTGGCGATTTAGTAACTTGCGAAAGTTGGAGTAATTTACCGCTTAATGAAAGCTTTGCAACTTACGGCGAGTATTTGTGGGAAGAATATAAATATGGCCGTGATGCCGCCGACCGCCACCACTATCAAAGTCAACAAGGTTACATGGCAGGCGATAAAGAAGTTAATTTAATTCGTTTTGAGTATGGCGATAAAGAAGAAATGTTTGACCAATTTAGTTACAACAAAGGAGGTCAAGTGCTTCACATGTTGCGTAAAGCAGTTGGCGATGACGCTTTTTTTACATCACTAAAAAATTACTTAGAAACTAATAAATTTAAATCAGCCGAAATTCATGACTTGCGCCTTGCTTTTGAAAGAACAACCGGATTAGATTTAAATTGGTTTTTTAATCAATGGTTTTTAAACAAAGGCCGTCCTAAATTAAAAATAAGTAAAAACTATAACGCAACTTCAAATGAAGTAGAGTTGAGTGTTGAACAGACACAAGATTTTAGTAAAGCACCCTTATATACCTTACCAATTGATATTGATATATATGTTAATGGAAAAGCAACCCGTACGCGCATACTAATTAATGAAGCTAAACAAAATTTCAAAATAAAAACAACCGGAGTACCTCAACTTGTTAATTTTGATGCAGAGCGCCAATTGCTTGCTAACATTGATTTTCCTAAATCAAAAGAAGAGTACTTATTTCAATTAACAAATGCGCCTCTTTACTTAGACAAATCAGAAGCACTTAAAAAATTAGATAAAGAAATAAACGACCCTGCCGTTTTATCTGCCGTAAAAGACTTAGCAAAAAACAACCCTTATTTTATCATGCGTAGAAATTGCTTAAATACTTTAGATCAAATAAATGACAAATCATCTTTAAAACCTTTTTTAATCAGCGCATATAGCACAGATAAAAAAACAACAAACAAGGCCATTATTATAAAAACACTTAACACTCAATTTGGAAAAGATGCCGATGTAAAAGAGCTAACCAACAAAGCTTTAAGTGAACAAAGCTACGCTATAAAAGGTGCGGCATTAGAGGCAATCATAAAAAACGACCAAAAAGAGGGAATGGAAAAAGCAAAACAGTTTGAAAACGAAGAAAGCAATACTATTTTATTTCCAATAGCTGATTTATATGCAAGCAACGGAGGCGATGCACAAGCCGACTTCTATAAAAATAATCTTAAAAAAATGGGTGGCTTTGAAACAGTTACCTTTTTGAGCTATTATTCAAAATGCGCTAAAAAGTTTAATAATCCCGCAAATGCACTATCGGCCGCTAATGATTTTAAATCAATTGCTAAATCAGGAAGTAAATTCACAAAATTTGGAGCTTTAAAAGCTCTAAAAGATTTAACTGCGGTTTGGGAAACAAAAGCTAAAGCAGCAAAACCAGAAAGCGCCGATTATAAAAGCACAAACGACACAAAAGATGCGCTAAAACAAATGCTTGCCGAATTAAAATAACATTTTACGCAGCTTAAAAATCTTTACTAACTTTAGCAAATGGAAGTAGATTCGTTATTAAGTAAAGCGCTCGCACAAGATTTTTTAAGTATTGAAGAAGGTGTGCTCTTGTACGAACAAGCCGCAACTGCTGATTTAATGTTTGTTGCCAACGAATTACGAAATCAAAAAAAAAATAATTCAAAAAAAGTTACTTGGTTAATTGATAGAAATGCTAATACAACTAATGTTTGTACTGCTAATTGTAAATTTTGTAATTTTTATCGCATACCGGGTCATGCCGAATCGTACATTACAGACATAGAAACGTATAAACGAAAAATAGAAGAAACATTTAAATATGGAGGCGAGCAACTTTTGTTACAAGGCGGGCATCATCCCAATTTAGGATTAAGCTATTATGTAGATTTATTTAAAGAATTAAAACGTTTATTTCCAAATTTAAAACTACATGCTCTTGGTCCACCGGAAATAGCTCACATAACAAAGCTTGAAAAAAGCACACATGCAAAAGTTTTACAAGCTTTAATTGATGCCGGTTTAGATAGTCTTCCCGGTGCCGGTGCAGAAATATTAAATGACAGAGTAAGACGCCTCATAAGTAAAGGAAAATGCACAGGACGTGAATGGCTCGATATAATGCGTGCAGCCCATCAACTTAATTTAACCACCAGCGCAACTATGATGTTTGGACACGTTGAAAGTATATACGAACGTTTTGAACATTTGGTTTGGTTAAGAGAAGTTCAAGCAGAAAAACCAAAACATGCAAAAGGATTTTTAGCCTTTATACCATGGCCATTTCAAGACGATGGCACTTTATTAAAAAAAGTAAAAGGGATAAACAATAACACTTCTGCCGATGAATATATTCGTATGATTGCACTTTGTAGAATGATGCTTCCAAACATTGAAAACATACAGGCAAGTTGGCTTACCGTAGGAAAAGCCACGGCACAAATATGCTTACATGGCGGCGCAAACGATTTTGGCAGCATTATGCTTGAAGAAAACGTAGTAAGCGCTGCAGGAGCACCACATCGTTTTACTTATAAACAAATTCAAGAAGCTATTAAAGAAGCAGGGTTTGAACCTCAATTAAGAAACCAGCAATACGAAGAAAGGCAACTTCCCGAAAATATTGTAGAACAAGTAATTAATTATTAAACCCTTTAAACATGTTTAAGCACAAGCTTATCTTCTTTATAACTTGTTTACTTTTTTTCGGAAAAGCGCTGTATAGTCAATCAACAAAAGACACCATTTATCTTATGAATGGAAAAATTGTACCGCATCATGTATATGATACACTTTTAGGCGCTGTTACTATTATTGATACCATAAAAAACAAACCAAAACGCATTCACTATGAATGGGATCAATTATACATGGTTCGTTATTCAAATGGCTTTAAACGATTTTATTACGAACAAGATTCACTAAAACACAATTGGTTTACACGCGACGAAATGTGGATGTTTATGAAAGGTGAACGCGATGCTCATAAAGGCTTTACTGCAAGGGGTGCTCTTATTGGCTCTGGAATATGTGGAATAGTTGGTGGTATGGCGGGTTCTTTTTTCTCGCCCATTTTACCTTATAGCTTTTTAGCCCTTTGCGGGCTACCTAAAGTTAGAATAAAAGCAAAAACTATCAGTAATCCGGCTTATGTTGAAAGTGATGGATATATATTAGGATACGAGCGCGTAGCACGCCAAAAAAGGCGCATACAATCCGTTATAGGAGGCACTTGTGGATTGGTTATAGGCTTTGGCTTATTTGGCATACTTCATAATTATTATCCTAGTCAAATAAATATTGGGCAAATAAAAATTCAATAATTGCAAGCAGTATTTTTCACAAACAAATTGTTTTAAAATTTTTCTCATCTTTACAAAAAGTCGATTCACTCAATCAAAGCTATGTTTTGATAAGTCATTTATTTTTAGTAGATTTAATGATTACTTTAGTGAAAAATTGTTATGCAAAAATATAGAACATTAATAATTGATGATGAAGAAGACAGTAGAAACAACACTAAAAGCATGCTTCAAAACTACTGTCCAGAAGTTGAAGTTATAGGTGAAGCCTCAAATGGTATTGAGGGAAAATTAAAAATTCAAGAACTTAAACCAAATCTTATATTTCTTGACATTAATATGCCCGGCATGAATGGCTTTCAAATGCTGGAGGGAATTTATGAACGAGATTTTTGCGTAATATTTTTAACGGCATATAGCGAACATGGTATAAATGCTGTAAAAGCGGGTGCTACCGATTACCTTTTAAAGCCCTTGATGTTAAGCGAACTGCAAAGCGCTATTAAAAAAGTAATTCAATATTTTGATAATAAACCCTCACATCAATCAAAACAAGAGGGCGATAAAAACTTAGTGCTTATATCTCACAGCAAAGGTTTTACCTTGGTTGATTTAAAAGATATTGTGTGGCTTGAAGCAAGCGACAACTACACTAATATATACTTAAATGGTCAAAAGAAAATTGTTGCCAGTAAAACATTAAAAGAATTTGAAGCAATTCTACCTTCAACTGATTTTTTTAGAATTCATCGCTCAGCACTTATTAATGTAAATTTTATTAAAGAGTATAGTAACCATGAAGGCGGCGAAGTTATTTTGGGTGATGGCTCCCGAGTGCAAGTTAGTAAAGCTAGAATACAAGACTTTTCTGAATTTATAAGACATAGAGCAGTATCACCAAAATAAAATACCGAATTTTTTAATATTAAAAAATCAACGCTAGTTTTTTAACAAATTCACTTCCGCTTATCTTCAAATATTCTCGCTTATGTAAATTAACTTGCATTTTGTTTGATTATTTATTACATTCGTAGTAAGGATTTTATATTATTAACCTAAAACTTTACCTCATGAAAAAAAGAAACATTTACTTTATTGTGGCATTTGTATTAATAACAATAACTACAAAAGCTGCGGTGGTGCCTATCAGTGATGCAAAAAATTTGGCATCAATGTTTTACAACCAACATTCAAACAAACCAATAAATAATTTAAATCTATTTCATACTGAATTGTCAAAAACAGGACAGGCTATTTACTATGTGTTTAACGTTAATACAAATGATGGTTTTGTAATCGTATCTGCTGAAGATGCAACACGCCCCATACTCGGGTATTCTACTCAAAAAAAATATGTTATACCTGTAAACGGTAGCACTATAGGTAATTGGATGAAACGCCGTGCTAATGAAATTGAAACTATCAGATCTGCAAATATAACCGCAACCAATGCCATTAAAAATGAATGGAGTGGAAATTTTGGAAAAACATCAAATTTAAAAAACAAAAACAATAATAACTCAACCATGAGTGTTGCACCTCTTATTTCAACTACTTGGAATCAATTACCTTTTTATAACGATTCGTGCCCGGGCGTAGGAAGCAATCAAGCTGTTACCGGGTGTGTTGCTACTGCAATGGCTCAAATAATGAAATTTTGGAATTATCCTGCTGCCGGAACAAGCTCTGCTTCATATTGCGATTGTACAGGCTCTGGATTTTCAACACAGTATGGAACATTATCTGCAAATTTCGGAATTACATCTTACAACTGGTCTGCTATGCCTTTAAACGTAAGTGGTCCAAATCCACCTGTAGCGCAATTGATGTACCAATGTGGTGTTAGTGTAAATATGGATTATGGTCCTAATGGGAGTGGCGCATGGGTTATTTCTGCCGATAATCCTATATGCGCTCAAAATTCTTACACAACTTATTTTAGCTACGATCCCACCACAATACAAGGATTATCAAAGTCAAATTATACAGATTCAGCTTGGGTTGCGCTTTTAAGAAACGAATTAAATATTGGTCGCCCAATACAATATGTTGGTAATGACCCAAGCCAAGGCGGGCATACTTGGGTATGCGATGGTTTTGATTCAAACGATAATTTTCACATGAACTGGGGTTGGGGTGGCCAAGATGATGGTTACTTTCCACTTTCAAACCTTACTACCTCGAGTGGTTATAATCCTGTTCAAGGCCAAGAAGCCTTAATAGGCATAAAGCCTATGGCAACAACCAATGATGATTCAGGAATAAGTGCAATTGTAAATCCATCGGGTACGTCTTGTTCTTTTAGTATATCGCCCACAGTTATTTTAAAAAATTTTGGTGCCGATACTTTAAAAAAATGTTTAATTACTTATAATATTGATAATACCGCAAATTCAACTTATACATGGACAGGCGTACTTATTACCGGCTCAACCATAAATGTAATATTGCCATCAATGGCTGTTTCAGGTGCAGGTACACATACCTTTACAAGCGCTACAAGTATGCCAAATGGTGTAACAGATGCAAACCCATTAAATGACAAGTCAAGCGTATTGTTTAATATAAATGGAGCTCCTTTAGCCTTACCTTTAATTGAAGGTTTTGAAAGCTCAATGAGTTTGCCGAATGGCTGGACTTTATACAACCCAAATAATGATTGTGCATGGACTGTAAATAGTACCGTAGCACATACCGGAACTAACTGCATTGCTTTTAATAATTTTAATGGAGATAATACAACTGATATGACAGGAAGGGTAGATTGGTTTGTAACTAAAAATTATGATTTTACTTCCATCGGTTCAGCATCTTTAAGTTTTGCTGTTGCCTATGCCCCTATGACTTACAGTTCAACACTATATGCCGATACACTAGAAGTTAAGTATTCAACTGATTGCGGCGCAACATGGCACCAGATTTATAAAAAAACCGGAACGGTTTTAGCTACCGCTCCAACTGCAACCAATACCTCAGTTGGCTGGGCACCTGCATCATCAAGCCAGTGGAGGGTAGATGCGGTAAATGTTTCGGCACTCTCAGGACAATCAAACGTACTTTTTGCTTTTGTAAACGTATCTGATTGGGGCGAGTGGCTTTATATAGACGACATTAATATTTCTGCAAATGCAGTTACCGGAATTAAAACAACCGGAATAGATTTACAAAATGTATTACTCTACCCAAATCCATCAAATGATAATATTACCATAGCATTAAATCAAAGTGAAATATCTTCTATTAGTGTAGTTGATGTGCTAGGTAAATCTATACTTAGTCAAAACTTTATTGATGGAGAACAGTCTGCAAATTTTGATGTTTCAAGATTTTCAAATGGAATTTATTTTGTAAAAGTAATTTCTAAAAACAACCAAAGTAAAACAATACGATTTGTAAAGAATTAAATAATTTAACATAATTTTTCGCTTAATAAACACTTTGGTTTTTTAATTATTGCGTAACTTTAAATCAACACATAATTTGTGATTATTCAAGTTGTTTTGTTGTTGGTTTAGTTCTAGTTTTTAATTGAATATTAGGCATCAAAACAAATTGAAATTAAAATTAATTCGTTCAACTAATATTTCTTTTATGACTACTAAAAAATTTGGAGTATTGCTTTTAGCTGTTGCAATAACGCCAATTATATCCGGCTTACTCGGAATTGTTTACAATTTATTTATTTATATAATTAATGCCGAGTATTTTATTGATTATAAATTTTTACACTATAATATTGATTCTAATACGCCTACATTATTGGGTGTAGCCACTATTGGCTGGTTATCAAATTGGTGGGCAGGCTTAATTATTGGTTTTATTTTAGGTGTAGAGGGCTTAATTATACGACAAGCAAAAATGTTGAAAATAGTAGCTAACTCAATTGGTTTAGTGTTTTTAATTGCAATAGCAATAGGTATAATAGGATTAGTATTTGGTGGGATTTATATGGCCCACTACAGCGTTAATTGGCATGTACCAACTAAAATCATTAACAGAAATGACTTTATTGCAGTAGCTACCATGAGCGAATTTACACATATAGGTGGCGTAGTTGGAATTATAATTGCTATATTTTATCAAATTAGGGCAAAACGTAAAGTTGGTAGTTAGAGCATGATGCTTTATAAACTATGTAAACTATATCATGGTAGCATATTTTAAACTTCAATATAAAATGATAAACCGTAAGTTTAAAGATACCGGTATTACACCTTTATTTGCTTACGTGCTTTTGACCCTTATTTTTGTGGGACTTTCAATTTATCTTTTTCGTAAAACAGAATATGCTCAATACATTTATTTGTTTTTTGCTTTAATACTCATAGGAAAACTTTCAGAAACTCAAAGGGGCGAATTTCTAAAAATCTGTTTTGGTAGTTTACAATTTAAAAAAATTAGAATTTTAGAAAACCTCATTTGCTCTATACCTTTTATATTTTTTATGCTTTATAAGCATTTGTTTATTACAGCAAGCATATTGTTTGTGTTAATAATTATTTTAGCACTTATAAACTTTCGTACACATATAAATTTTACTATTTGGACTCCCTTTTCAAAAAAACCATTTGAATTTGTAATTGGATTTAGAAAAACATTTTATTTGTTTTTTATTGCATATTTTATGTCTATTATATCTGTATTTGCAGCTGAAAACTACAAAGTTGGTGTTTTTGCAATGATAGTGATATTTACAATCATATTAAGTTATTATCAAAAACCAGAAAACGAATATTTTATTTGGATATATAATGTAAACGCAAAAACCTTTTTATACCGTAAAATAAAAATTTTATTACAATTTTCAACCTTGTTGATTTTACCGGCACTAGTAATTCTTAGCGTTTTTTTTCACCAAAATATTGATACATTCTTGCTTACTTTCTTAATTGGCATGGCTTTTTTAATTTTAATGATACTTGGTAAATACTCTACATACCCAAATGAAATTAATATTGGGTTTGGGATTATATTTGCTACCTGCATTATGTTCCCGTTTTTGCTTACTATATTTATACCCTATTTTTTCAAAAAAGCAGAAGCCCAACTTAATACAGTATTAGAATGATAGAAATTAGAAATCTGATAAAAAAATTTGGTACAAATGAAGTTCTCAAAAATATAAACATTCAATTTGAAAAAGGGAAAGTTTATGGTATTGTTGGTGAAAACGGCGCAGGAAAAACTACTTTTTTTCGTTGTATTGCAGGCTTAGAATCTTATGAAGGAAAAATACAATCTGTTCCTCATCCTCTTAAAAACCATCTTGGTATATTATTTACAGAGCCATTCTTTTTTTCTAAAATTACCGGAAAAGAGTATATTCAATTATTGTGTAATGCAAGAAGTGTAAAAATTGCAGATATTACAAGTCGAAATATATTTGATTTGCCTTTAGCCAGGTACGCGCATACTTATTCAACAGGAATGAAAAAGAAACTGGCGCTAACAGCAATTCTTTTACAGGGCAATGATTTTTTTGTACTCGACGAGCCATTTAACGGAGTAGATATACAAAGTAATATTATCATAACTGAAATAATTCTTAAACTAAAAGGTCTTGGCAAAACAGTAATTATTTCATCTCATATATTTTCAACTTTAAGCGATACATGTGATGAAATTCACCTACTAAGCAATGGAAATTTTGTTAAGTCGGTTCAAAAAGAAGATTTTGGTAAGTTAGAAAAGGAAATGAAACAACTAACTGTTGGAAATAAAATTGAAAAATTGGGTTTAGTGTAAATTAAAACTGTGTGGATTAATGTCCTAACCGTTTTTTATCCTCATCATTCCCTTTAATTTCTCTTTTTTCTATTTTAATTTTTCCAAAAGTGTATATTAACCCCACTACGTAACGGCGCGAATCAAAGGTGTAGTTTACTTTAAAAGTTTGTCCCGGCACATACATTGTATTACGTATTCCTAGTGTAAAAAACATATCGTTTATTCCTACCGATAGATTTAATTTATCGTTAAACATCGATTTTTTTATTGCAAAATTTGCAGCCCACCTACTGCTTATTGCATTTGCGCCAGATAACCATGGAGCTATATAAACGCCGCTTATTTCAGCCTTAATGCCCTTTGGAAAAATAATTGTGTTCGACATGTTAGCGTAACCTGATGGCGCAGAGCGTGTGTAATCAACATTATTTAAAACGCCTGTAAATTTAAAAAAGTAACCGGTTGCGCTAATTGAAAGCGACCACCATTTTGCAATATCTTTTTGAAAAAAAGAAGACAAAGCAAATGTTTCAAAAAGTTGTAAGTTTCCTATTTTTCCAACAGCTACTTTTGTAGTATCGTTTTGTGTGGCGTATCCCATCATAAAATTTGTAGTACGAGCGTATGAAACAGAGCCTCCCACAACGCCTTTATAATTATGCGAGAGTTCAATATTACTGGTTAACGAAGGGTATAAAAATGGATTGCCTATACCATAACTAAGTATATTTCCATTAAACTGCCTATAAGGGTTAAAATTATTGTAATCGGGCCTGTCTATTCTTCTATTAAATGCAAATTGAAATGTGTGTTTGTCATTTTTACTGTAACTAATGCTTGCATTTGGAAATAAATAAAAATACTGCCGTGTATATGCAATGCCTTTTGAGATGCTTAATGTTTGTATGCTCGTGTTTTCCGCTCTTAAACCTGCTTGTAAATTAAATTTTTTAATCTGCCTTTGAGCATTTATGTAGCCTGCTAAAATTTGATCTTTATATGTAAAGGTATTTGTAAAATTAGTATCGGTAATATACGCCCCGGATATGTTATTTAAATTTTGTAATATGTAACTGCTGCTCATATTATCAAACGTACCTTTAAGGCCTGTCTCAAAACTAATGGTTTTAAAAATCTTTTTTTCAAAATCTAAGCGCCCAATAAAAGTATTTAAGCGTATTGTATTACTGTTTTTAAAGTCGGTTGGGGGTATAGGAGCTAATGCTCCGGTTATATAATTATTTTGAAACGAACCGGGGTATTCATCATTATATGGGCTATATATATCGCCGTTAAATTTTAATTTTGTACCTAGTGTGTCAAAGCGGTGTTCAGCATTTATATTAGTGTAAACATAATTCCAATAATTAGGAATTTTTGATTGAAAGTTGAGTTGGCTGTAGCCCAATGAATTGTCGCTTATAGCACTACTGCCATAGCGCACGGATTGATCGTTACCGGGTATGTCCTCTACTCTGACGCCAATGGTGTTTTTTTCGTTTACAAACCAATCTGCACCAATAAAAATATTTGCCGAAGGCCCTTTTTCATGCGTGTATGAAATTTCGTCCACGATAGTGGTATTACCATTATAGGTTATAGCTCTTTCTTTATGATTTACATTGCGCTGACCATTGTTGTATATATTTATACCACTAAAAAAAGTAACTTTTTTAGCTTTATAATTTAGCGTTATCCCACCTGCTTGTATATCGTAAAAACCTTGTTGATTTGAAAAATTTGCGCTTCCGCTAAAACCGGTTATGTTTATTTTTTTTGTTACAATATTTATAATTCCTGCATTTCCAGCGGCATCGTATTTAACCGGAGGGTTTTTTAAAATCTCGATTTTTAAAATTGAATTTGCGCTCATGCTTTTTAGCACTGCCATTAATTGTATGCCAGAAAGTTGCTGCACTCTATCGTCAATCAACACTTTAACCCCCGATTTACCTTGAATGCTAATTACGCCATCAGTTACAATTACACCCGGAAGCCGCATGAGCAAGTCATAAACAGTATTTCCAATAGCCATTGGGCTACCATCTATATTTACAATTATGTTGCCATTTTTAAATTCCATTGGCTTTTTCATTACAGTAACTGAAACTTCATTTAAATTAACCGAACTTTCTTTTAGTGTGATAGCTTGTAAATTTACTTTTCTTAAAGTGTCAATAGTACCAATTGAGAACAATGTGTCAGTATAACCTGTATAATTTATTTTAATTAAATAACTATTTGGTTTAATATTTTCAAAAACAAATTTTCCGTTTTCATTTGTTATTGTGCCCTTTGCAATGCTACTGTCGGCACTATTAAGCAAGGCTATTGGGCAATAAGGTACCGCTTCACGTTTTTTATCTATAATTTTTCCTTCAACACTGTTTTGTGCCTCAGATTGTAAAGCCCCTGATAAAAGGGCAATAAGCGATAATTTTTTCATTGGTTAGAGTTTCGCTAAGAAAAAGAATTTTTAATTACAGTTTTGTTAATTAGTGTTATTATATAACGGTTAAACTCTTTTGGTATGAAAGTTTCGTTTTTTGAAGAAAGCTTATTAAAACTTTCTGTTATTTATTTTGTGTTTAATAACTCATTTGCTTTTAACAAAGCATTTAAAAAAATTATTTTTGAATTGGCGTTTCGCTCTATGTAATAATAATTAGAGTTAAAATCTTCTATCAATTGCTCGTAATTTTTTATAGTTATAAACGTTGAGAATTTTTCTAAAAAAAGTTTTTCGTTTTCTCCTAAACGTATTAATTCTTTAGAGCCAAAATTAAACATAAGTGCGTCCCTAAAAATTTCTAAGCCATATTTTAAAAATTGTTTTTGTCTTTCTCTTCCAAGCGAATCAATTTCTTCAACTATTTGTAAGGCTTTTGAGCAATCAAACTTCAATGCAGTTCGCATAAAATTTTGAAATAAAAGCAATAGCGAGTTGTCTTCAGTATTAAGATTTATACTGTTTAATGCTTCTGAAAAGTTACCGTCGCAAAGCAATGCTATTTCGGTAGCTTGTGCTTTAGGTATATTATATTTTTTTTCGAGTTCGTTTGCTATTTCACTATCGGGTAGTTTAAAAAAATTAATTTGTTGCACTCTCGAAATAATAGTTGAAAGCAATGCATCTGCTTGGTTGCAAACTAAAACAAAAACAGTTTTTTCAGGTGGCTCTTCTAATATCTTTAATAATTTGTTAGCTGCTTCGGCATTCATTTTTTCTGGCAGCCATATTAACATTGTTTTGTAACCACCTTCGTAGCTTGTGTAACTTAATTTTTTTAAAATGTCTCCGGCTTCTTCAACCGGAATTATTGGTTGTTTATTTTCAGCAACTATTTCATTAAACCAATCGTTGAGTGATAAGTAAGGATTATTTAAAAAAGCTTCGCGAAATTCTTTTATAAGATCATTACTGTTTTTAACCGATTTACTCTTTGCAATTGGAAAAACAAAATGCACGTCGGGGTGAATTAATTTCGAAATTTTAGCGCAAGAGTTACAAGTTCCGCAAGAATCATTGGCCAAGGGTTCAGTACAAAATAAGTGCTGTAAAAATGCTAGTGCAGTTGGTAAATTTCCACAACCTTCGGGCCCTGAAAATAAGAGTGCATGGGGCACTCGTTTTTCATGAACCATTTTAGCAAGGCGTAATTTAGCCTCTTGTTGTCCTATAATATCAGCGTATTTCAATTTTTAATTATTCAACAGTTACACTTTTTGCAAGGTTGCGAGGTTGGTCAACATTACACCCGCGCATTACGGCAATATGGTATGATAATAACTGAAGTGGTACAACGGCAATTAAAGGTACTAGCAATTCGTGCGATTCCGGAATTTCAATGGCGTAATCAGCCATTTTTTTAACATCAGTGTCCCCTTTTGTAACAACAGCTATTATTTTTCCTTTGCGGGCTTTTACTTCCTGTATATTACTAATTACTTTTTCATAGTTAGCCCCTTTTGTTGCAATTACAAAAACGGGCATTTCATCGTCTATTAAAGCAATAGGTCCATGTTTCATTTCAGCTGCTGGGTAGCCCTCAGCATGTATGTAGCTTATTTCTTTTAATTTAAGGGCTCCCTCCAGCGCAACAGGAAAAGACACTCCTCTGCCCAAGTAAAGAGCATTTCGGCTTTCGCGATATGTGTAAGCAATTTCTTTTATTTTATCGTTTAACTTTAAAACTTCTTCAATTTTTTTAGGAATTAATTCCATTTCAAATAGAAGTTCTCTAAAAGCGCTTTCAACTAAAGTGCCTTTAATACTGGCAAGCTCTAATGCCATTAAGGTTAAAACAGTTATTTGTGCAGTAAATGCTTTGGTTGAAGCAACGCCTATTTCAGGACCTGCGTGAGTGTAGCTGCCACCATGTGTAGCCCTTGCAATAGAAGAACCAACTACGTTGCAAACACCAAGTACAGTTGCGCCTTTTGATTTTGCTAATTCAATAGCGGCTAAAGTATCAGCAGTTTCACCACTTTGCGATACAGCAATAATTACATCGTCTGAATAAATAACCGGGTTTCTGTATCTAAATTCAGAAGCGTATTCTACCTCAACCGGAATGCGGGCAAACTCTTCAAATAAATATTCTGCTACTAAGCAGGCATGCCAACTTGTGCCACAGGCGACAAAAATTAGGCGCTTTGCTTTTTCAAGTCGTTTTAAATAATCATCTATTCCGCCCAACTTAATTTTACCTTCGCCGGTATTTAATCGGCCTCTTAAACTGTCAAGTACAGAACGGGGTTGCTCGTATATTTCTTTGAGCATAAAGTGATCAAAACCTCCTTTTTCAATTTGCTCTAGCTCTAAAGTTAGTTCTTGTATGTAAGGTGTAATTTCTTTGTCTTTAAGATTTCTGATTTTTAAATCTTCTCCTAATCTTAGCGATGCAACTTGCTCATCTTCCAAGTACGCAACATTTTTTGTATATTCAATTATTGGAGAGGCATCTGAGGCAATAAAAAATTCGTTATTTCCAATGCCAATTACCATTGGGCTGCCTTTTTTAGCGGCTACTAAAATATTTGGGTCGTTTTTATCAATAATAACAATAGCGTACGCGCCTATAACTTGCTTAAGTGCAATTTGAACGGCTATACTTAATTTGCATTTTTCGTGTATTTGTATCTCTTCAATTAAATGGATAAGCACTTCCGTATCGGTTTGAGATTGAAAAACGTGGCCTCTTTTTATCAAGCGCTCTTTTATGGTAGCGTAGTTTTCAATAATACCATTATGTATAATTACTAAATTTTTGTTTTGCGAAAAATGAGGGTGCGAGTTAATATCGCTAGGTTCGCCATGAGTAGCCCATCGTGTATGGCCTATGCCAATAGTGCCGGTGCAATCGTTGTTTTTTGCAAAGCTGTGCAAATCGCTCACTTTCCCCTTCTTTTTATATACATTAAGGTTGTTTTTTTTGTCGAGCAAGGCAACACCTGCGCTGTCGTATCCGCGATATTCAAGTCTTTGAAGACCTTTTATTAAAATTGGATAAGCCTCTCTGCTTCCAATATAACCAACAATTCCACACATAAAATAAGTTCAAAAAATTCAGTTGATTAAGGTACGAAAAATTATTAAACAATTTTTAATTTCATAACTAAATAATTAATTCATTAATTTTAAATACTGCCCTGAAACGGTTAAATCATTCCAATCTATTTCACCTACCTTACTGGCTTTTACTTCTAACTGCTTGTTAACAATATAGTTTGTAGGAATAGCATTAATGCTATATGTTGAAAATGTAGCGTCTAGTTTTAAAAACAAAAAAGGATACGCTTTTTTTTGCTTCCACTCAATAATAGTTTCTATGGCTTCATCGCTTATGCAAATAATCTCAATATCGGTTAAGTTAGATTTATTTTTAGTCAAATTATTTAACTCTTTTACGCAATTTGGACACCAGCTGGCGCCAAAGCTAAAAACTATTTTTTTGCCCTTTAAGGAATTAATGTCAAAATTTTTTCCGTCTAATGTTTTTAAAGGTAAAGTACTAAGTTGAATGGTAGGCGCTGTGTTAAATTTTTGATAAAAATAAGTGCCAACTAGAGCTATAATGCAAAGTGCAATGAGTAATAGTATTTTAGAGGGTTTCATTTTATTTAAGAAATTAAAAGTGGGTAGTTAATTATCCGTTCAAAATTACGATTTATTAATGTTGTATTCGTATAGTTTTGTAAAATTAGGCATGTTTGTTCTTAAATTCATATTGCGCTGGTTGCTTAGGTTATTCATAGCCTTTGCTGTTTTTTCATTGGCGGGTGTTATTTTATTTAAATGGGTTCCGGTGCCTGCAACGCCATTAATGATTATACGGTGCATTCAACAAAAAGCCGATGGTAAAGAAATGAAAATGAAGCATAATTGGCGAAATTTAAAAGCGATATCGCCTAAATTGCAATTGGCCGTTGTATGTAGTGAAGATCAAAATTATATAAATCATTTTGGATTTGATTTTAAAGCCATTGAAAAAGCTATTGAATCAAACAAAGCGGGAAAAACAATTAGGGGAGCTAGCACCATTAGCCAGCAAACTGCAAAAAATGTTTTTTTATGGCCCGGCAGAAGCTATATTCGCAAGGCATTTGAAGTTTGGTTTACATTTTTAATTGAACTGTTTTGGAGTAAAGAGCGAATTATGGAAGTATATCTAAATAGTATAGAAATGGGAAATGGTGTTTATGGTGCTGAGGCTGCATCACAATACTGGTTTAATAAACCTTGCCATAAACTAACTAAAGATGAGTCGGCAGCTATTGCCGCAATTTTACCCAATCCGCTTAAATATATCATAAATCCACCGAGTAATTATATTCAAAAAAGAAAAATTTGGATAAAACAACAAATGGATTTTTGGGGCAATAAATTGGAATATGATAAGTTTAACGATGACGAAGATATTAAAAGATAAATGAATAAGAACATTGCTATATGGATATTGTTATTAATGTTTTTGGGTTGTGGCAACTCAGGCAATATCAATTTAAAAATTAAAGAAAAACCATCTTATACTGAAAAAATCAAGTCTAATAATAACAGTTTGTTTAAAAAACTAAGCACTAATTTAGATACAATGTTTGAAACCATGCACAGCAAGTTAGGCCTCAACGCCTGTGTATTAGTAGCCAAGGGAACAACAATTTTATACCAACACTCGTTTGGCTACGCTAATAAAGAAAATGCTATTTTATTAAATGATTCCAGTAAGTTTCAATTAGCCTCTGTAAGCAAGGTTATTACCGCACTTGCAATTTTGATACTTTATGAGCATAAACAAATTGATTTAGAAAAAAACATTGAATTTTATTTACCCGATTTTCCATATAAAAATATAACTGTTAAATGCCTTCTCAATCATCGCTCCGGCTTACCAAACTACCTATACTTTTTAAATTCTGAAATATATACACCAAATTTAAAAATGGATAATAAAATAATGTACGAGTACATGCTTGCAAAAAATCCTAAAGAGTATTTAAAACCTAATAAGCGTTTTTATTATTGCAACACTAATTATGCCCTTTTAGCAATGTTAGTTGAAAAAATAAGCAACAAGCCGTTTAATGTATTTTTAAAAGATGAAATTTTTACACCACTTGGTATGAAAAACTCATGTACAATTGCTGATTTAGATTTAAACGCTACGCAAATAGCAAAGCCTTATGATCAAAGATGGAGGCCTGTTAAATTTGATGCTAGTGATTATGTGCTTGGCGATAAAAGCACATACAGCACCGCCTACGATATGTTTTTATTAAGCAAAGCACTTTTCGAAAATAAAATTATTAGTAAAGAAACGCAACAATTAGCCTACACGCCCTACAGCCGCGAAAAAATAAATTCTAATTACGGCTTTGGTTGGCGAATGAATAATTTTAAAGACTCGTTAAGAAAGGAAGTGTACCACAATGGTTGGTGGCATGGCTATCGTACCGCATTTCATAGGCGTTTGAGTGATAGTGTAACCGTTGTTATTTTAAGCAATCAATTAAATAAATCGGCATACCAAACATATAAGGTGTTTCAGGTGATAGATGATAAATTTGATTCAGAACTTAATGTTGATGAAGATTAAATTAATTAAAAATACTGCTAAATTTGCTGCTTAATGTTTATACTTTATTTAAAAGAAATTAGATCATTTTTAAGTTCATTAATTGGCTATATAACTGTTGGCGTATTTGTTACATTAATTGGTGTTTTTATGTGGATAATACCATCAGAAGGAGGCGGTGCAAATGTGTTAGATAATGGCTTTGCAAACATTGACCCTTTATTTTCAACTGCACCTTGGGTGTATTTATTTTTAATTCCTGCAATTACAATGCGCTCATTTTCTGATGAAAAAAAAATAGGCACTATTGAATTGCTTTTAACGCGTCCGCTGAGTGATTTACAAATTGTACTTGCTAAATATTTAGCAGGCGTTACGCTTGTTGCTTTTTCATTATTGCCTACCTTAATTTATTTTTATAGCATACACCAGTTAGGTGCTACTAAAGGAAACATTGATACAGGAGGTATGTGGGGCTCATATATTGGCTTATTATTTTTAGGTGCAGGGTTTGTTTCAATCGGTATTTTTTCAAGCGCCTTAGCCGAAAACCAAGTGGTTGCCTTTATTATTGCAATGCTCATGTGCTACCTTTGCTTTATTGGTTTTGATTACATTGCGCAAAGCGGTGTATTAGGTAAGTACGATGCTCTGGCAAAAAAATTTGGTATTAATGATCACTACGTTAGTATGAGCCGAGGGGTTATTGACACACGCGATGTGGTTTACTTTTTTAGTGTTATAATTATTTTTAATTTACTCACAAAGCTCACCTTGCAAAGCAGAAAATGGTAAACCAAAACGAAAAACAAAAACTTAATCATCTTAAAAAGAAAAACATTCTTGTTTTTTTCGGTTGGCTCTTGGTAGTTATATTGCTTAACTTTTTATCAACCTTAGTGTTTAAACGTTTCGATTTAACAAGTGAAAAAAAATACACGCTAGCCGAAACAACAAAAAAATTACTCGCATCGCTCGATGATGAGGTGTATTTTAAAGTGTATTTACAAGGCGATTTTAACCCTGCATTTACACGACTTAAAAACGAAACAAAAGAAATGCTCGATGAGTTTAGAGCCTATTCTAAAAACAATATTCAATACGATTTTATTAAACCGGGCGACGGTTTAACACAAGAAGAAAAAACAAATCTCGAAAAACAACTTTATGAAAAAGGATTAATCCCCGAAGAAATTACAACAAGAGCGAATAACAAAGTACAGCAAAACTTAATTTTTCCAGGAGCTATAGTTAATTATAAAGGAAGGGAAGGGGTTTGGCAAATCTTTAAAAGACAAATAGGTATAAGTGCCGATGAGTGTATCAATAATAGCGTTGAAGAACTCGAATATTCTTTAACTAACACTATTAGAAAATTACAAAGAATTAAAAAAACAGAAGTTACCTTTATTCAAGGTCATAGCGAACTGGATACGCTTGAGCAATATGATTTTATGAGGTCGCTCAGCGAGTATTATAATGTAAACCGAACTTTTATTAATGGTAAACTTAATGCTTTAGATGGTTCAGATGGAATAATAATTACTGCACCCGATAGCGCCTTTTCAGATAAAGATAAATTCATAATTGACCAATACATTATGAAAGGCGGTAAAGTGCTTTGGTTACTCGATATGGTAAATGTTAATCGCGACACGCTCAAATTAAAAGGCTACAGCTTAGGATTAACTAAAAAATTAAATATCGAAGATATGTTGTTTAAGTATGGGGTAAGGGTTAATCCTGTAATTGTTCAAGATTTACAATGCGCCCAAATACCAATAAATGTAGGCTTTTCAAAAGGACAGGCAAATTTTAAATTGTTCCCAAATTTTTTCTCACCTTTAATTATGCCCGAAGGCAACCACCCCATTACGCGCAATTTAGATTTAATAAAAACAGAATTTTGCAATACAATTGATACTATTAAAAACAAAGGCATTAAAAAAACAATTCTTTTAAAAACTTCACGCTACACAAAAGTGCAGCCTGCGCCCGCAAGAATTTCGCTACAACTCCTAACATTTCGTCCGCAAGAAAACTTATATAATAATAGCTATCAACCTCTTGCTTGCTTGTTAGAAGGCGAATTTAACAGTTTTGTTGAATTTCGATTGCCCAATAGCCTTTTAGGGGATACAAATTTTAAATACATTGATAAAGGAAAAAACACCAAAATGATTGTTGTAGCTAATGGCGAAATTGCACGCAACGATGTAAATAACTCAACCGGACAGTTTCGCGAAATGGGTTACGACAAATACACCAATCAGTTTTTTGCTAATAAAACTTTTTTATTAAACTGTGTAAATTATTTGCTCGACGATGAAGGCTTATTACAATTGCGTACCAGAGAAGTAAAATTAAGGTTGCTCGATAAAAAGAAAGTAGCCTTGCATAAAACTAAATGGCAATTTATAAATGTAGCAGTTCCTCTTTTATTATTAACCGCATTTGCAATACTTCAATTCTTTTTACGACGCAAAAAATTTACTTCATAAATTAAAACTGCCAAAAACGTAACAATTTGAAAGACAGGTATTTGTGTTTTCATATAAAAATACAAATATTTTACGGACTCCCATTTTAATGAAAGGTTTAATTAAAGTTATTAACAATTTTACATCCGCTAAATTTTCTTAAATATCTTAAATCATTTTAGCTTACATTTGCAGAATGTATAAATTAACAAATCATGAAAAACAAATTACTACTTTTTATGATGGCGTTTTTTGCATTTATGCATAAAACAAGCCATGCACAGTGTATAATGTCGTCTTCGTTCGGCTCCGCTACAGTGAGTTCATCATTGGCCGGCGCTTCATACACTGCCAGTACTTGCAATTATGCGGCCGAATATGCTACTATTACCTTTTCTACAACGGGGGTATTTAGCTTTAGCACAACGGCAGCAGGTGATTACATCACAGTTACAAATGCGTCAAACACACCTATTGCCTTTGGTAATAGCCCCTTAATGGCGGTTACAATACCTTCGGTTGGGGTATATCGTATGCACATTTCGGCTAGTGGCCCTACTTTATGCGCTACAAATTCAAGCTGTAGAACTTCAGTTGTTTTTGTGCCTTTATCGCTTTGTAGTGGAGCTCCATCTGCAGGTACAGTTACACCAAGTTATACCATTTGTTCAGGTGCAAACGCTGTTATCTCAACTAATGGAGCTACAGCAGCATCAGGCTTAATTTACCAATGGCAACAATCAGCATCTTCATCTGGTCCTTGGACAAACGTATCTACAGGAAGTGGCTATAACACGCCTACCTTAACAACAATTTCACTTACAACCACCACGTACTACCAGTTTGTGGTAACATGTACTGCCAGTGCATTAAGCGCAACAACATCTGTAGTACAGGTAAATATTGCCGGCACAACAACTAACACCATACCTTACGCCGAAGGTTTTGAAGGCATTACGCAAAATAACCTATTGCCAAATTGTTCTTGGGCAGCAAGCTCATTAGGCAGTGTGTGCAGAACATATACTGTTGCTACTGGTTCATACAATCAAATCCCTCACACAGGCAGTAAATACGCATCGTTTAGGTATGGTACTAACGCTTCAGGCGATTATTTTTATTCAAATGGCGTGTATTTAACAGCAGGTCAAACATATTCAGCAGGTGCTTATTATATAACAGATGGGCTTTCGGGTTGGAGTAACTTTTCAATTTTATATGGAACAGCTCAAACCCCAACAGCTTTAACTGTTGTATCAGCAACTACGCGCATTAACAAATACAACTTATGTTGGCGTTGGAGGCTCGTTTGTAGCACCAACTAGCGGTATTTATTACATTGCTGTAAAATGCATAGGAAGTTCTGCGCCTTGGTATTTATCGTTTGATGATATTTCAGTAATAACATTACCTTCATGTAGCGGTACACCTGCATCTAACACAGTAACAGCAACAAACACCTTAGTTTGT